>VIKE01000035.1 GCA_008080565.1 Rhodocyclaceae bacterium
TAGGCCATGACCGTGCCTTGCGGCGCGGCGGCATGGGTTTCGCGGATCATGCCGAACAGCGTCTTGTCCTTGGCCTGCCCGTCGATGACCCAGGAGGCGTTGAAAATCTTGTGACGGCAGTGCTCGGAATTGGCCTGGGCGAACATCATGAGTTCGACGTCGGTCGGGTTGCGGCCGGCCTTGGTGAAGACGTCGAGCAGGTAGTCGATTTCGTCGTCGGACAGCGCCAGACCGAGCGAACCATTGGCGTCGATCAAAGCGGCCTTGCCGCCACCCAGCACGTCGACGGTATTGAGCGGCTTCGGCTCGAAATGGCGGAATAGTTCGTCGGCGGCGTCGAAGCCGGACAGCACCGATTCGGTCATGCGATCGTGCAGCAGGCCGGCGACAGTTTTCTTCTCGTCGGCGCTAAGCGCGCGGTTGTTCTTGACCACGACGTGGAAGGCGATGACGCGCTCGATGCGCTCGATGGCATCGAGGTCGCAGTTCCAGGCAATGTCGGTGGCCTTCGACGACCACGGCGAAATGGTCCCGATGCGCGGCGCGACGAGGAACAGCTCGCCGGCTTCACTGCCTGCCGCCTGCTCTTCGAGCAGCGTCGCCAGCTTGGCGCGCTCGTCGGCATTCAGGGCGCGCTTTTGCGCCACGACATGCCAGTAATCGGCCACCACGGATTCAATATCCGACACGGCCGCAACCAGGCGGGCTTGCAGGCGTTGCAGACGGAAGGCGGAAAAGGCGGCGTCGCCCTTGAGGCAAAGAATGTCGGCCATGGGATGAATTCGGCGGTAGCGGAAAGGGCGAAATTATACCCGAGCCCGGCCCTCTCCTCGGCGCCTAATCAGCAATACAACGCGACTGCGGGGGCAGTGAAAACCCCGGAATTCCACGGTCAACCGGAAAAAATGGCCAAAATTGAAATTCGCCATGCCACGCAAAACAAGCTCCTCATGCGGATGCTCGACGCCTTCCGTCGGCAGCGCCGCTCGCACAAGGGCAAACGCGGACCGCTGACCGCGTCGCAAAGTTGTAGTAGCCTTGCCACCCCTTTCGACGTCGAACCAGGTCATGATCATGACGCGTGAATTTCAACGCGCCACTTTCAATCGCTCTGCCCTCGTCCGCGTCCTGTCCGACACCCTCCCGGAAGTCCCTGATCCGAAATACGATTTCGGCGAACGGCTCGGGCAGTGGCTGGACTTTTCGGATGCGCTGACGCTGTTTTCGGTCCTCAACACCGAGGCCGGTAGCGGCACGTCCATCGCTTCGGCCAACAGCGACTTGCCGGCCCAATTGGCCCGCGTCCGCCGCAATCTGTACGATTCAATCCACAACGACGGCGTTTTCAGCACAGATTCCGACACCCCGGCGCGCATCCCGTTCCCGACGCCCTTGCCCAACGCCACACCGGAAAGCGCCGCCGATTTCTCGCCCTACCACCGCTATTACCTCGCCCACCAGCGCGACATGAATTCCGCCATCACGGCCCTGCGCGCCAATGCCCGCAAGGCGCTGGCCGGCCAGTCGGCAGCTGGCAAGCAACTGGCCGACCTCGACGCCGCTTTCGAGAAATTCCTGAGCGTGCGCGAACGCAACCTGCTATCGAACATCCCGATCATGCTCGGCAAGCGCTTTGACCAGCGCTACGCCGAACACCGCGCCGCGCTGGCCGACGAATTTGCCAACGGCGCCACCGACGATCCGACCACCTGGACGCAGCCGGGCAGCTGGCTCGAAGCCTTCTGCCACGACGCCCGGACGGCGCTGCTCGCCGAACTGGAACTGCGCCTCAAGCCCGTCGCCGGCCTGATCGCCGCCCTCGGCAGCTCGGCCGAAATCAAGGAAACAAAGCCACAATGAACCGCAATCTCAGTCTCTTCGCCTTCATCCTCGGCCTGTTTGCCGTCGTCTGGGTCGCCATCGGCTACATCGGCGGCCATACACTCGCCTTCAGCGTGTCTTGCCTCATTGCTATGGTCTACGTCGCTGGCGCCCTCGAAATGAGGCGTTTCCACGACAACACCACGGCGCTGGCCAAGGCGCTGGGCAACATCCCGGACGACATCGGCTACCTCGGCGAATGGCTGCAACTGGTGCCGGCTGCGCTGCAAAACGCCGTCCGCCTGCGCATCGAAGGCGAGCGCGTCGCCCTGCCCGGCCCAGGTATCACGCCCTACCTCGTCGGCCTGCTGGTTTTGCTCGGCATGCTCGGCACCTTCCTCGGCATGGTCGTCACGCTGAACGGCGCCGTGCTGGCGCTGGAAAGCACGACCGACCTGCAAACCATCCGCTCGGCGCTGGCCGCACCGGTCAAGGGCCTAGGCGTCGCCTTCGGCACCTCGGTGGCCGGCGTCGCCACCTCGGCCATGCTCGGCCTGATCTCGGCGCTGTGCCGGCGCGACCGCCTGCAAGTCGGGCAGTTGCTCGACAGCAAAATCGCCAGCGTGCTGCGCGATTTCTCGCTCACCTACCAGCGCCAGGAAACCTTCAAGGCCCTGCAGGCCCAGTCCCAGGCGCTGCCCGAACTGGTCGGCAAGCTCGACGCCATGATGAGCCAGATGGCCGAACAGAACCGCCTGCTTGGCGAGCAGTTGGCAGCCGGTCAGCAACGCTTCCACGAAGAAGCCAAGGGCCTGTACACCGATCTCGCCCAATCCGTCGACCAGTCGCTCAAGGCCAGCCTGAAGGACAGCGCGACGGTCGCTGCCGAAACCATCCAGCCCGTCGTTACCGCCACCATGGCCGGTATCGCCAACGAAACGCGCGGCCTGCATGACAAGCTGTTCGGCACCGTCGAAACCCAGCTTGCCGGCATTGCCGGCCAGTTCGCGCAGACCGTCACCACCGTCAGCGACACCTGGCCACGAACAGGCCACCGACACCCAGCACCAGCACCTGCAAACCGCCCTCACCGCCTACGCCGAAACCTTCGAGCAACGTTCCGCCGCGCTGCTCGCCTCGGTCGAAAACACCCAGGCCAGATTGCAGGCCGACGCCGCACAACAGCACGCCGCATTGGCCGAAACCACCGCCGCCAGCCAGCAGCAACTCGCCACCACGCTGGCCAGCCAGTTCGACAGCGTCACCGCCCGCCTCGATCAAGCAGTCAGCCAGGTTGCCGACACCTTCGGCGAACGCACTCAGGCGCTGCTGACGTCCATAGACGCCAGCCACGCCGCCTTCGCCCAGACTGCGCAGGCACAACAGGCCGCGCAAACACAGCAAGTCGCCAGCCAGCTTGACGGTATCGCCCAGCGTTTCGACGGCGCCGTGCAGACCGTCTCCGAAACCTGGACTGGCGCGCTGGCCAAGCACGAACAGGCCAGCGACCGCCTGACGCAAGCGCTGGAACAGACGCAAACCAGCCTCACCGACACCTTCGCGCAACGTACCGCTGCGCTGCTCGCCGACATGCGCGCCACGCAGGCTGATTGGCAACGCGATTGGGCGACCGGCGAACAAACCCGCCAGGCCAGCTTCACCGATGCTCTTGCCGCCATGGCCGGCAAGCTCGAAGCGCAATGGCAGCATGCCGGGGACGCCACGCTGGCGCAGCAGGAAAAGATCACGCAGACGTTGGGCGACACCGCCCGCGACCTCGTTGCCACCCATCAGCGCCAGGCCGAAACGACCATTGCTGAAGTCACCCGACTCATGCAGACTGCCGCCGAAGCGCCCAAGGCCGCGGCCGAAGTCATCGGCCAGCTGCGCCACGAACTGTCGGCGAGCATGGCGCGCGACAACAGCCTGCTCGAAGAACGCAGCCGCATCATGGAAACACTGGGCGCCCTGCTCGACGCCATCAACCACGCGTCGACCGAGCAGCGCAGCGCCATCGACGCGCTCGTTTCCTCCTCGGCCGACCTGCTCGAACGCGCCGGCAGCCAGTTCGCCGCCAAGGTTGAAAGCGAAGCCGGCAAGCTCGTTGACATTGGCACCAGCATCACCGGCGGCGCCCTCGAAGTGGCCAGTCTGGGTGAGGCTTTCGGTGTTGCGGTCAAGCTCTTTGCCGAATCGAACGACAAGATGATGGCCGCGCTCCAACGCATCGAAGGCGGGCTGACCAAGTCGCTGACGCGCAGCGACGAACAGCTTGCCTACTACGTCGCGCAGGCCCGCGAAATCATCGACCTCAGCATCATGTCGCAGAAGAAGATGGTCGACGACCTGCAGCGCGTCGCCGCTAGCGAGGCATAACCATGGAAGACATCGACGCCAGCGTCGACCACAGCACGCCTGTCTGGGCGGTTTTCGGCGACCTCATGGCCGGCCTGCTCGGCGCCTTCGTGCTCATCCTGGTCGGCGTGCTCGGCGTGCAACTCGAACTGGTCACCAGCCTCGAAGCCGAAATCCAGAAACGCCAGCAGGAAGAACAACGCCGCGAAGCGCTCGAAAAAGCCCTGGCCGGCCCGCTCGCCTCCGGCCGCGTGACGCTCAACAACGGCAAGATCGGCATCAGCGGCAACGTGCTCTTCGCGCTCAACTCCGACCAGTTGCAACCGGAAGGCAAACAGCTGCTCAAGAGCCTGTCGCAACCCATCGCCGCCTACCTCGGCGCCAGCGAACAGATGCTCATGGTCAGCGGCTTCACCGACGACATGCCGGTGCGCGGCAGCAACAGCCGGTTCGCCGACAACTGGGAACTCTCGGCCCAGCGCGCCCTGACCGTGACGCGCACGCTGATCGACGACGGCGTGCCCTCGTCGTCCATCTTCGCCGCTGCCTTCGGGGCGCAACAGCCGGTCGCTGACAACGCCGATGCCGATGGCCGCGCCCGCAACCGCCGCGTCGAAATGGCGCCAGTGCCCAAGTCGCGGACCAACGGCAAGGACGCCAATGGCTGAAACGGGCGACATGGGCGCAACGGATGACATCCCGGCTCAAATCAGCGCCCTGCGCACTAGCGGCGCCGCCGACCGCGACCCGGTACGTTTTGCCTACCTCGAAGCACTAAGTCGCCGTGCCGCCACGCAACCGGAAGCCATCCGCCAATTGCTCAAGGCCAGAATCAGCGCAGCCATGTATGAACTGGCCAGCCGCCCAACCCCGGCGCCAGCCGAGAGCACCGAGACAAGCCACTCCAGCCCGCTCGCCGACCTCCTCGCCTACATCAGCGGACAAGCCCACGGCCAGCAGGACGCCACGCCGCCCGCCAACGAGGCTTCCACGGTCAACCGGAAAAATCGCCCAAAATCGAAAACCGCATCGGCGGAGCCCCGCCAGCAAGGCCCGGAACTCAAGTCCGTCGCCATCTTCCGCAACGAGTGGTCCAAGCTCAGCACTGAGCAACAACTCACCCAGACCCTGGCCCAGGCCCCGGAAAACGCCGGCCCCATGAACTCCCAGCACCTCGTCCTGCGCAGCCTGGAACGCATGCGCGACATTGCGCCGGACTACCTGCAGGGATTCATGAGCTACATCGACACCTTGATCTGGCTTGAACAAGCAGATTCAACGCGGGCAATGGCAGGTCGGATATCCGCGGGTGACGCAGGAAAACCCGCGCGCCCCGGAACGCGCCGTACGACAAAGCGGTAGCTGACTACTAGCTATCTATACTTGCGACAACCAATCGTTGATCGCGCCAGCTGAAAATCCCCGCACATGAAACTCTGTTTGTTCAACGATCAGTTTCATCTTCTTTACATGTTCAGACAGCCCTGTAACCCGCCCATCACAGAGCAAACGGAGTTCATATTTGGATATATTCCCAAAATTTCTTTAAAAGCATAAAAACCGGGGAATTGATGTCGGAAATTTTTACATCAGGCATATCAAGTGGTCACAATATACAAATATTTAATTTAAAAACAACGCTATGTAAACATGGCTTAATTATTGCTTAAGAGGATCGCGTTTTCGACAAATCAATAAATCATCAAACTTTGGGGTAAAAATGAAAAAACTATCAGTCGCATCTTTGGGATTGTCGTGTCTTCTGCTTTCAGCGGGAGCAAACGCAGCAATCGTCACTCAAGACCTAAACATTCTGCTCCCCACACAAGGAACCCTTGCTGTTGACCTCAATGGTGACTCGATAAACGACATCGGGCTTGCTGAGGATTGCTGTTCCGCGAACAATACATGGACTTCTGCTGGCGCCTACACGACTCAAGTGTCGTTGAACTGGCTGTCGGTCGGTGCCATCATTAACAACTCCCTGCCGTGGAGCACAACTGGTGGGTACATGCCAGTTGGTGGTCAAATCGTTGGCTCAAATTACATTGCAGTACAAGACTTCAGTCTCGGCAATCTGTTTGGTTACATCACTCTCGATTACGATGGTACGAACCTTGTCGTCGACCGCTTCACATACGAAGACAGCGGCGCCGCCCTGATGGTTGGAAGCAGCGCAGTACCAGAACCCGGTTCGTTGGCCCTGCTGGGCCTTGGTCTCTCTGGTCTCTTTCTGTACCGGAGAAAAAAAGCAGCAATCAATAATTGCAACAATCTGGAACGTGTAACTCTCTTCAATTAACTTAGAGGTTTACGCTGATAGGGCAAGGAGATCAATCTCCTTGCCTTTTTCTTTTGCGCAATCCTTTATTGCCTTGATGTCACTACATTGACACACTGGTCTGGCTCATCCACGGAGCCCCGACGCGAGCGATGGGTGGACAGTTGCCAGGTGGCGAAGTGGAGAAAAACAGAGAACGGCTCGATGTGGTGCGATCAAACGATAATCGCACTTTGATTTCCAGCCACAAGTGATCACAGCGCTTCAATAAAGCAAACCTGGCTCAAGGTGGAACAGAGTCGGCCCATTCTGCCTACGGAGGTGAAAATTAGGCGAAATACGCGCCAGATATTTTTGTTATTTCTGGCGATATCCCTAATGTCAGGGCGGTTACATTGGTGCTAACCTATTCTGACCCTTGCTTCACCACGCAAATCAGAGGAAATCGGATGGAATCGAAGGGCCGGAAACGGATATCTGACTACTGGGATTCGCTTCGAATCCAGCTGACCTTTGGCGTGTTGCTGCTACAGGCTGTGTGCCTCGCTTCGCTTGCGTTGATTGCCGAAAACCAGCTCAAGAGTAGCTTCCTCGATCAATTGCAGGAGCAACAGGAAAGCAATCTCGGGTTGGTTAGCAACTGGATCGATCACGGCGTGAAGGAGCGAATCGGCTTGCTTCAGGCTGTGGCCGAAAGTCTGACACCCGAAGACTGGACTAACCGCGATACCGTCCAGCATCACCTGTCCAGCCAGCCCAGTATCAATCGCTTCTTTGCGCGCGATGTTTATGTCATTTCGGCAAAAGGAACCCGGATTGCCGAGGTACCGCAGCGCCAGAAGGTCAATGCGGATTACAGCGCAGCACCTTATTTGACTCGCGCCATCGAGACGCGCCGTCCGGTCATCATGCCGCTGATCGGACGATTTTCCGGACGTCCGAATCTCATCTTTGCGGTTCCTGTGCTGGACAAGGCGGGAGCCGTCGTCGCCGTTATTTGCGGCTCGGATGACTTGGGCTCCGGCAGCCAGTTCTATATTTCCGATTTTGCCCATAACGGTCCGTCTGGGGGCTATCAGGTCATCTCGCTCGACGAACGGAGCTATGTCGCCAGCACCGATGCATCGAAGGTTTTGACCAAGGTTGTGGGGGAAGTGGCCGACCCGCTCATGGAGCGCAGGATCAACGAGGGGTTCACCGGTGCCGGGTGGTCGATAGGTGAAGGAGGTAACGAACTGATCTCCCACGCAACGATCATCAAGGACATCAACTGGCTGGTGGTCGCCTACGTCCCGGTCAAGCAGGCGCTCGCGCCGCTGGCAGACCTTACGCAAACCATCTGGATTGGTGCCATACTGGCCATGCTCATCACCGGCATTGTGGTTCTACGACTTTTGAATAGTCAGCTCAAGCCACTCGAAAACGCCGCAACAAAAATTGCCAGCCTTCTGCCAAACAAGGAACTGATAGAGCTACCCGAAAGTGGGAGCCGTGAGATCCGCACCTTTCTGCAGCATTTCAACCGCCTTCATCAGGTCATTCGTGAACAAATTCTCGCCTTGCAAAACGAGCGGGACCACCTGGAACTAGCAGTCAATCAACGAACCGAGGCGCTGACAGCAACCGAGCAATTTACCCGCGCGATCACCGATGCGCTGCCCAGCATGATTGCCTATTGGGACACCGAATTGCGCAATCGTTTCGCGAACCGGGCCTATTTGGAGTTGTATGGAATAAGCGCTCAAGAAATCAAGGGAATGCAGTTGCAGGAGCTACTTGGCGAAGAGACCTACCGCCTCAGAGAAGCACACGTACAAGCCGCCCTGAACGGTGAACGACAATGCTTTGAACGCGTCTTGTCGAATCAGGGCAAAGTCGGGCGACATATTGTGGCCCATTACATTCCCGATGGTCCTCCAGGATCGGTGAAGGGCATCTTTGTCCTGCTCTACGACATCACTGAACTGAAAGCAGCCGAGCAGGAGATCCAGCGCCAAGCAGATGAACTGGATGACTTGTATAACCATGCACCTTGCGGCTATCACTCGCTGGATCAGCATGGCTTCATCCAGAAAATCAACGACACTGAACTGGCCTGGCTGGGATACACCCGCGAGGAACTTGTCGGGCAACGGAAAATCACCGAGTTTCTGACGCCTTCGGCAGTCGAGACATTCAGACAAAACTTCCCCAAAATCCATGCCGGTGAGGCGATACGCGAACTGCCGCTGGAATTGATACGCAAGAACGGCAGCACCTTTCCTGTGCTGCTGTCGGCATCGGCTGTCCTCGATGACGCCGGCCGGTTTATCTCTACGCGTTCAGCAATCATTGATTACTCACAACTGCGTCGGCAGCAGGAAACGCTGGGGCGGGTACTCGCCGCTTCACCGATGGCTGTTCGCATTGCCCGCGTTGAAGACCACCACATCCTGTTCGTGAACAAGGCATATTGCGATCTGGTACGCAGAACCCAAGAAGAGGTGAATAACGAAGAGGTAAGCCACTATTACGCCGATCCGGATGTTTTCGAAGAAATCCGCGCCACCCTTGCCCGTGGCGAGTCAGTACTCAATCGCCTGGTCGAAATTCACTTTCCCGACAATCCGGACGAACCGCATGTCTGGGCCATGGGCTCTTACATGAACATCGATTACGAGGGAAGTCCAACTGTCCTCGCCTGGTTCTTCGACGTTACCAAGCTGCAGGAAGCGAAGTCCGACGCCGAGGCTGCTACCAGGGCAAAAAGCGCATTCCTGGCCAACATGAGCCACGAAATCCGGACACCGATGAATGCCATTATCGGCATGGCGGAATTGACCCTGGCCACCGATCTTAGTGCGCGACAACTCAACTACGTGTCGAAGATCAAGTCGGCATCGGAAAGCCTGCTTACCATCATCAACGACATCCTCGACTTTTCGAAGATCGAAGCCGGCAAACTGGAAATGGACCAGACGCCCTTCGTACTCGAGTCCGTTTTTGACCGCCTTTCAAGCGTGGTCGCCCTGCGTGCAGAGAATCAGGGAATCGAACTCTATTATGATATTGACGAAGATACGCGCCTGCTGGAGGGAGATCCGTTAAGACTGGGACAGGTTTTTACCAACCTGGTCAGCAACTCCCTGAAGTTTTCAACCGGTGGCAGCGTCATTGTCAAAGTCAGAACCACGACGCTCGGCGAGGACGATCTCGAACTTCACTGTTCGGTCAGTGACGAAGGCATTGGCATGAGCGAAGAACAGGTTGGCCGGTTGTTCGATCCGTTCACTCAGGCCGACTCCTCGACAACGCGTCGTTTTGGCGGAACGGGGCTGGGTCTGTCGATCAGCCGACAGTTGGTCGAACTGATGGGCGGGCGAATTTGGGTGGAAAGCGAACTGGGACATGGGAGCACCTTCCATTTCACGGTTCGCCTCAGAATTCTCGGCCCCGATCGGCGTATCGGCCTTCGCGAGTTCGGATTGCGTCTTGCCGAGCAGGCGCAGCGGCCAGTATTGATCGTCGACGACAATCCGGTTTCGCTGAACATACTGTGCCATCTGACCAGCCAGCTTGGTCTGAAAGCTGAAATCGCCGCCAGCGGCTACGAGGCCATTCGGAAAATGGATGTCGAGGTGCCGTCGGACTACTTGTTGTGCATCGTCGATTGGCGCATGTCGGGCATGGATGGCATCGAAACCATCCGGAAAATGCGCGCCATATATGCCAAGCGGAACAAGAGCGCGCCACGGGCAATTCTGATCACGGCCTACAGCCACCACAGCGAACTTGACGGCGTTGCCAGTGATATCGACGGCCTGCTCAGCAAGCCGGTTTGCGCCCGCCATCTTTATGTTGAGTTGGCCAACTGTCTGGGTGTTTCCACACCGGAATCACCTCCGGTCGAACGGCGCAAGGTTGCCGTCCGGCAATGGTCGCGCTTTAGCGGCTTGGACATCCTGATTGCGGAAGATGTCGAAATCAACCGTGAAGTCATCGGCGAGCTGCTCGCCAACGCCGGGCTGACGGCCCGCTTCGCCGTGAATGGCGACGAATGCCTGAAAGCCGTATCCGAAAAGCGCCCCGACGTTATTTTGATGGACGTCCAAATGCCGATCCTGGACGGCTACATGACCACCCGGCGGTTGCGCGAGCAATCCGAATATGTCGATCTGCCGATCATCGCACTGACCGCAAATGCACTACTCGAGGAGAAGGAGCATTGCCTCCGGGCAGGAATGAATGGCCATATCGCAAAACCAGTGCGAATGGAGCATTTTTACGAGCAGCTGGTTGCCTGCATCCCGGACTGGCGGCCCCATGCGCCACCGCCAGAACCTCCGGAAGCTCACCGAGATGACAGGAATGCCGGGAACGCACCCTACCCTGAACTTCCAGGCCTCGACGTGGCAGTCGGATTGACCCATGTCGGCCAAATGCCGCTGTATCTGCGGTTGCTGGCCAAGTTTCGCGATACGCACGGCGCCGTATTCGAAAAAGACTTCATCCAGGCGAGAAATGCTGACGACTGGGGAACGCAGTTACGGATGGCTCATTCCCTGAAAGGGGTCGCCCGCACCCTGGGCGCTTTTGACCTTGGCGAAGCGGCGGCGCAACTCGAGCTGGCTGCCGACTCAAAGGATGGCGACGCATGCGCGATATGTCTCGCGCAAACCCTGGCCCAACTGTATGTGGTGGTGGACGGCTTGCGGAGCATTTGAAGCGCGATACAGGTCTTCTCTGCCGGGACAGGCAAAGCGTAACGGGCTGCAGCACGACCTGCAGCCCCGCAACGGACAAATCTTTGTCGCCTTTCCACGGTCAACCGGAAATTTTGCCCAAAATCGAAGAATCCCGGTTTGCCCGCTCCCTCACCATTCTCGGTCGGCTGGGAACCAAACCCACCCATTAGCATCGAAATTGCTTGAAGCGGTCGCCGCAGGGAGATTTCCGACAAAATCCCTGCTGACTGCAACTTTTCCCGCTAGCCAACCTTCCTTTGACGATTTCAATGAACGCCCCTGCGCCCCCTTTTTTTACCTTTGACAACTCCTACGTCCGGGATCTGGAAGATTTCTACGTTCACTGGAAGCCGACGCCGGCTACCAAGCCGGTCCTGATCCGTCTGAACGACGAACTGGCCCGCGAGCTGGGGGCCGATCCGGCAGAACTGGCATCGCCGGCAGGCATTGAAGCCCTGGCCGGGAGTCGGTTGCCGGAAGGTGCCGAGCCAATCGCCCAGGCCTACGCCGGCCACCAGTTCGGCCAGTTTTCACCGCAATTGGGCGATGGACGTGCCTTGTTGCTCGGTGAGGTGATCGACCGTAACGGCGAGCGCCGCGACATCGCTTTCAAGGGCTCCGGACGCACCCCGTTTTCACGCAATGGCGACGGCAAATGCGCCCTCGGCCCGGCCTTGCGCGAATACATCATCAGCGAGGCGATGCACGCCCTGGGCATCCCGACCACGCGCTCTCTGGCCGTCGTGGCGACCGGCGACATGGTGCGCCGTGACCGCGCCCAGCCCGGCGCCGTGCTGACCCGCGTCGCCGCCAGCCATGTGCGCGTCGGCACCTTCCAGTATTTCGCCGCCCACCAGGGGCCGGAACAGGTCAAGCGCCTGGCTGACTACGTCATCGCCCGCCATTACCCTGCGCTGGCCGCCAGCCCGCAGCCCTACCTCGACCTGCTGGCCGCCGTCGGCGAGCGGCAGGCCGAACTGGTGGCGCGCTGGCTCGGCGTCGGCTTCATCCATGGCGTCATGAACACCGACAACATGACGCTGTCCGGCGAAACCATCGATTACGGTCCCTGCGCCTTCATGGAAACCTACAGCTCGGGCACCGTGTTCAGTTCCATCGACAGCGCCGGACGCTACGCCTACGGCAAGCAGGCCGGCATCGCCCGCTGGAACCTTGCCCGGCTGGCCGAAACCCTGCTGCCGCTCATCGACACTGACGCCGAGCGCGCCGTGCAGGCCGCCACGGCGGTCATCGACGCCCTGCCCGAGCGCCAGGCCGTGCACTGGCTGCGCGTCTTCCGGGCCAAGCTCGGCATCGACGAATCGGGCGACGCCGAAGCCGATCGCACCCTGATCGACGATTTCCTGCGCCTACTCAAGCAAAACCGTCTCGATTTCACCGTCGCCTTCCGCGCCCTGTTCGACGCCGCAGCCGGCAACCCCTCGCGCCTCGACGCGCTGATGGGCGAAGCGTCCGACTTGGCCGACTGGAGCGCCCGCTGGCAAGCACGCCAGCCGGTACGCCCGGCCGAGCTGCTTGCTGCCATGCGGCACGCCAACCCCTGCTACATCCCGCGCAACCACCGCGTCGAGGCGGCCCTCGATGCCGCCGTCGATGACAACAATCTCGCTCCCTTCGAACGCCTGCTCGCCGTCATCCAGGCCCCTTTCGACGAACGCCCCGCCGATGCCGAATACGCCGAGCCGGCACCGACCGAATTCACCACCACCTACATGACCTTCTGCGGCACCTGACCCCTGGAGACCCCCATGCCCCAAACCACGACCGACCTACTCGACTGGGCCGGCATCATCGAGATCATCCGCAACGGCAACCCCCTGCCACCGCGTCGCGACGAGCGCAGCCCGGCCGACTGGAAAGCCGTGTTGACGCCCGACCAGTTCTACGTGATGCGCCAAAAAGGCACCGAGCATGCCTTCAGTTCCAGCATGTGCGCCGTCTTCGAACCGGGCCGCTACGCCTGCGCCTGCTGCGGCACCGAACTCTTCGACGCACAGACCAAATTCGACAGCGGCAGCGGCTGGCCCAGCTTCACCCAGGCCGTTGCGCCCGGCCTCGTGAACTACATCCTCGATACCGGCCACGGCATGCAGCGCGTCGAAACCACTTGTGCCGTCTGCGACGCCCATCTCGGACACGTTTTCCCCGACGGCCCGGCACCGAGCGGCCTGCGCTACTGCATCAACGCCCTGGCGCTGAAAAAACTGGCCTGAATGTGCATTCCACGGTCAACCGGAAAAAATGACCAAAATTGAAATCCTCAACCGCCCTCAATCCATGACCGTCACCATCTACCACAACAACCGCTGCGGAAAATCCCGCGACACTCTCGCCCTGCTCAAGGAAAAAGGCATAGCACCCGAGATCGTCGCCTATCTCGAAACCCCGCCCGACGCCGCCACGCTGCGCGGCCTGCTCAAGAAACTCGGCTTCGCCGATGCCCGCGCCCTGATCCGCAAGGGTGAAGCCGAATACAAGACGCTCAATCTGGCCGACCCGTCGCTGTCGCAGGACGCCCTGATCGAAGCCATGGTCGCCAACCCCAAGCTGATCGAACGGCCCATCGTCGTCAACGGCAATCAGGCTGCCCTCGGCCGCCCACCGGAAAACGTGCTGGCGATTCTGTAAGCTCCTGCGAACTCCTGCCACGCGCGAAAGCCCTGCCAAGCCCGCACCCAGCCGGCTATACTGGCCGCATCCCGCTTGCCGGAGTTCGCCATGCCTGCACCTTCCGAGCAGTTCGTCCTCGCGCTCGACCAGGGCACGACCAGTGCGCGCGCCATCCTGTTCGACCGCCAGGGCAACATCCACTGCCTCGCCCAGCAGGAAATCACCCAGCACTATCCGCAACCTGGCTGGGTCGAGCATGACGCCGATGAAATCTGGCTGGCGCAACTTGCCGTCGCCCGCGCCGTGCTGCGCGACAACGGCGTGTCCGCCACGCAGATCGCCGCCGCCGGCATCACCAACCAGCGCGAAACCACCGTCCTCTGGGATCGCGCCACCGGCCAGCCGCTGCACCGCGCCATCGTCTGGCAGGACCGGCGCACCGCCGGCATTTGCGACGAACTGACTGCCGCCGGCCACGCCGAGCTCTTCCAGCAACGCACCGGCCTCGTCCTCGACGCCTATTTCTCCGGCACCAAGCTCAAGTGGCTGCTCGACCACATCCCCGGCGCCCGCGCCCGGGCCGAGCGCGGCGAACTGGCCTTCGGCACCATCGACAGCTGGCTGGCCTGGAAGCTGTCCGGCGAGCACGTGACCGACCCGTCGAACGCCTCGCGCACCCTGCTTTTCGACATCCATCGCCAATGCTGGGACGACGAGTTGCTGGCGCTGCTAGGCATTCCCGCCGTCCTGCTGCCGCGTCTCGTCGCCAGCAGTGGCGAGATCGCGACGATCAGTGCCGAGTGGCTGGGTGCGGAGATTCCGCTGTCCGGCATGGCCGGTGACCAGCAAGCCGCGACCTTCGGTCAGGCCTGCCTCGACATCGGCATGGCCAAGAACACCTACGGCACTGGCTGCTTCCTGCTCATGAACACCGGCCCGCAGCCCATGGCCTCGCGACATCGCCTGCTCACGACCGTCGGCTGGCGACGTAACGGCAAAACCACCTACCTGCTCGAAGGCAGCGTCTTCATGGGCGGCGCCACCGTGCAATGGCTGTGGGATCCGTCCGCGCGCGGCGCGCTGTTCGGTCTGACGCGCGGCACGACCCGCGCCCACATCGCCCGCGCCGCGCTCGAAGCCATCGCCTTCCAGAGCGCCGAAGTGCTGCAGGCCATGGAAAACGACGCCGGCCAGCCGATCAAGGAAGTGCGCGTCGATGGCGGTGCTGCGCGAAATGACCTGCTCATGCAATTCCAGGCCGACCTGCTTGGCGTGCCCGTCGTGCGCCCGAAAGTCACCGAAACCACCGCCCTCGGCGCCGCTTACCTGGCCGGGCTGGCCGTCGGCTTCTGGCAGGACGAAGCCGAACTCACCACCTTGTGGCAAGCCGAACGCCGCTTCGAGCCGGCCATGGCTGATGATCATCGGGCGGCCCTGTTCGCCGACTGGCGTCGCGCCATCCAGCGCACCCTCGGCTGGGCCAGGGCCGAATCATGACCAGCCGCGAAGACAAACTCGCCGCCCTGCGCGATCAGCGCCCGTGGGACATTCTGATCATCGGCGGCGGTGCCAGCGGCCTTGGCGCTGCGGTCGACGCGGCAGCGCGCGGCTATCGAACGTTGCTCGTTGAGGCCCGCGATTTCGCCTCCGGCACCTCGATGTGCAGCACCAAGCTCATTCACGGCGGCGTGCGCTATTTGCGTCAGGGCGACATCGGCATGGTCCGCAACGCCCTGCGCGAACGCTCCTTCCTGCTCCGCAACGCGCCGCACCTCGTCCATCCGCTCGCCTTCATCATCCCGGCCTGGAACCAGATCGACCGCCTGATGTTTGCCGCCGGCCTCAAGCTCTATGACCTGCTTTCCGGCTGGCACAACCTGGCCGCCTCGCAGAGCCTCAGCCGGCAGGACGTCATCACCGCCCTGCCCGGTCTGAAAAGCGCCGGCCTGTGCGGCGGCATCCGCTACTGGGACGGCCAGTTCGACGACGCCCGGCTGGCCATCACGCTGATGTGCACCGCCACCGAACTCGGCGCCACCTGCCTCAATTACCTGCCGGCCATCCGCCTGCTCAAAACCAACGACCGCGTCACCGGCGCCATGCTGTGCGATGCCGAAACCGGCGAGGAATTCGAGGTCACCGCCCGCGCCATCATCAACGCCAGCGGGGTGCACGCCGACAGCGTTCGCCAGTTGGACGACGCCAAAGCACCGCCCTTGCTGACGCCCAGCCAGGGCATCCACCTCGTATTCGATGCCGATTTTCTGCCCGGCCAGCAGGCGCTCATGATCCCGAAAACCGAAGACGGCCGGGTCATGTTCGCCATTCCCTGGCAAGGCAAGGTGCTGCTCGGCACCACCGACACGCCGCGCCCGGAGTTGCAGCAGTTCAACGACCCGCAACCGCTCGAAGAGGAAATCAACTTCCTGCTGCGCACGGCGGCCGGCGTCCTGACCCGGCCGCCGACCCGCGCCGACATCCGCAGCGCCTTCGCCGGCCTGCGCCCGCTCATTCATCCCGACAACACGGACGAGAAAAACACCGCAGCCCTGTCACGCGAACACGCCGTGCTGGTCAGCCCGAGCGGCCTGATCACGCTCACCGGCGGCAAATGGACAACCTACCGGCTGATGGCCGAACAGGTCATCGACCGAGCCATCGAGGTCGCGGGCTTGCCGGAGGTCCCATGCCCGACCGAAACGCTGCAACTGCATGGCTACACAACAGCCCCCGCCAGCATCGGCTACGGCACCGATGCCCTGCAGCTTGCCACCTTGCCCGGCCACGACGCGCTGCTGCATCCGAACCTGCCCTACACCGAAGCCATGATTCGCTTCGCCATCCGCCACGAAGCAGCGCGGACCATCGAAGACATCCTGGCCCGCCGAACACGCGCCCTGTTCCACGATGCTACCGCCGCCGAAGCGACCATCGAACGGATTGCCGGGATAGTCGTTGAAGAATTACTACTATCGCCAGAGCAACTGACAGCGATGATCAACGCAGCGCGGAGCTATTCCAGACGCTTCAGATTAAGCGCTCGGTGTGGACAGGTGGGGTCCCGGTCCGGATATTGATTGGACATCCCATTCTCCCAAGGCGTGGTTAGTCCATCAGACGTTTCCGAATTTCTGCTTGGGGCAACTCGGCGTGTGGCAACATGCCTTCGTACAACGTCAACGATTAGGGGAAGTATCGCTATGTGGAAGGTATTCGACATAAATGACCTGAAGGCAAAGGTGGCAGGTTCGGAGCCTAGTTTCTTCGAGTTTTTGAGAGGCTCTCAAATGTCCTGTGCCGTCTACAGGCTCCCCGCAGGCTCAAAGGATATGCAGGCGCCTCATCTGGAAGACGAGGTATATATGGTGCTGGAAGGCAAAGCCAGGGTTCGCGTCGACACTCAGGAGCAAGACGTTGGGCCTGGCACTATTCTTTTCATCCAGGCGACTACGAAACATTCGTTTTTCGATATCACTGACGACTTGACGCTCCTGGCGATGTTCGGGCCAACTACTTGATAATCAAAAGTGCACCAATAGCCTAGAATGGGTTGAGGACAGCTTTGCAACAAGCCCACGGAGCGCTCTGTGTTACAAGCCATTCTTGACAATTACCTGCTCCTTTCAGCCCTCATCCTGTTATTCCTGTTCCTGGTGCCGGCGCTGATCCTGCGTGGCCGCGGCGTGCGCGATCCATCACGGCCAGAGCGCCGCAGCCAGCCACGGCCGGGCACTGACCGTCGAGCCTGAGCCGCGTTCAGGGAAACAGCAATTTCATTTTTGGCCATTTTTCCCGGTTGACCGTGGCAACCGGATGCCACGCCCGCGATCAGCCTTCGGCAACCGCTTTCAGTATCAACGGCACCAACGCCTCGGGTAGTTTGATGCCACCGGTCGTCGCGAAGGCATGGGCGGTGTCGGACATTTTCTTCCACGTCTTGCGGATGATGCCGAGCCACTTTTCTTCGGTGTAATCAGCCTGCTGGCCGGCAAAGCCGAGCATGTAGTGCTCGATGAAGACGAGGCAGCTGACGTCTTCCAGCAACTGCGTATCGGGGTTGGTCTTGAGTCCAACCTTACCGATTGCAGCTTTGACCGGCTCGATCATCGCCTCGTCGTACCCGGCTTGGCGCATCAATTCACCGGCCGTCTCGGCATGAAATTTATAGAGCCCGGTGCGCCAGGCAAAGTAGCCGGGCTTGCCGAGCGGATAGTTGCTGCGCGGCACCGTCCATCGCTTTATGTGCTGGGCACGCACGGCAAGCTGCGCGACTTCGCTGGCATCCGGCGCAAAGCGGCCGATCATCTCCGTCATGCGCTGCGCGTAGAGCAGTTCTTTGGGCAGCCCTTCATCCTGATTCGGATCTTGCGCATTGGCGGCGTCAAACAGGGCGATGGTTTTGGTGAAGCGTTCCAGGTTGGCGATCATTGAATTCTCGTGGCGGCGTTTTTGGCTGGGTCGAAAAGCCCCGCCAATGTAACAGGGCTTTTGAATTCCATCGCGGAGGCGTGGCGGCATGGAATCAACTCTCAACCACAACGCATAGCACAGGCGGATATACTCATGCACGGCGCGTAACGACCGTAGGCGCCGTCCTGCTTCCATCCAAATCCAAGGGAACACACATGCACTCAAGACTGGTTTTGTCCTTACTTGCCGCACTCGCCTGCCTGCCCGCCGTGAGCCAGGCCCAACAATGCCCTGCTGGATATACAGCCACCACCGTAACCGGCCGTGTCACCACGATGAATATTTCCCAGACCCGGCAAGTCGGCCAGGTCTGCCTGGTCATGGTCACCGCCGACGGCCGTGAATTGTTTGACGACTGCGGCGCGCTGGTCGGCAAGGTAACCGCAATGGACACCGCGACCGGTGCCAGCACGCTGAACCACACCGCCGTCTTCGAACTCCTCGAATCCTTCCAGACCTATCAGGATGCAGCCCAGATCACCGGGGTTCTGAACACCGATGCCGACGGCAACCCTTGTGCCTTCTCGGTCACCGAGCACATGACCAGAATTCGCTCAGGCACGGGTATTTTCAACGGCGCCACCATTGACGTCGTCGGCGAAGGCAGCATCAGCTTCTGTCCCGACAAGAATCTCAATACCTTCCAGCTCAACGGCACCGGCTGCATCCGCAACCGCCGCCGCTAATCGACACAACAACTGCTCGGCCAGCCCGGTTTCCCGACCAGGTTGGCCCGGGCAGCGCTCAGCGCAGCACCGAAGCGTAGCCCTCTTCCGCCAGCACCTGGCGCACGGCGGGCCGGGTCAGCATGCACCGATAGTGGGCCTCGCAGTTTTCCGGCAACGGAATGCCGATGCGATCGGCCCAGAACTCAACGTAAAACAGCGCTGCATCGGCGATCGTGAAATGATCAACGACATATTGCCGCCCGGCCAGTTCGCGATTGACGATGGCGAAAGCCTTGTCGATGATCTGCCGGCCCTGCGCCTTGACCGATTCGTGGTCCGAACTGCTCGGCGCGAAGCGCTCGGTTGTGAATATACGGGCGAAGCCTTGCGTGTGCAGCGTATGCACGGCGTAGTTCATGACGCTGAGCACCTGTACCTCGTCCCTCAAGGCCTCCGGCAGCAGCTTGCGCTTCGGGTAATTGCGCCCGAGCCACCAGGCGATGGCCGAAAACTCGGTGAGCGCCGTGCCGTCATCGAGCACCAGCGCCGGAATGCTGCCCTTGGGATTGATCGCGGCGTATTCCTTCTTGTACTGGTCGCCGGCCAGCAGATTGACGACGTAGGCCTCGAAAACCAGGCCGCATTCTTCGAGCAGGATGTGGATCCCGGTCGAGCACGAACCCGGCGTCATATAGAACTTCATGGTCATTCGGTTTCTTCCTCGATGGCCAGGCCAGCGAACAGCCCTTCCTGGCGGATCATGGCCTTGAAGGCCTTCATCACCGGGCGGGAGAGTTCGGTTTCAGCCAGCACGCGTTTTTCGTAAATGAAATTTTTGAGCGCCTCGCTCGACTCGCGCCGGGCCTCGGCGATCAGGGCGTGGAACTCGTCGCCAAAACGCCGGCCCGGTCTGTCCTTGACCGCGTCGTAGAGCGCCTCCATGACGATCTTGTCAACGCTCCCCATCTTGCATTTGCCATCGAGGATCTTGAGCATGACCGTGGTGGCGCAATCGACATCGCTCGGCGACAGCGGATGCGCCTGCACCCAGTCGCGAACACGCGCTGCCGTCATGCCGCGACCGGCGTGGCCTGGGCGGCGACCAGCGCCTCGTAGCCGCCATCGACGCTGAACACTTGTGAATAGCGGAAATCGATGAACATCTGGGCAAAAACCTTGCTGGCGTTGCCGTGGTAGCAATAGATCACCACCGGCGCCTCCTTCGGCAGTCGTTTCATCCAGGCCAGCAGGCGATCTTCGGACAGGTGCGCAGCACCATCGAGATGCGCCTTCTGGTAGTTGGCCATGTCGCGCACATCAAAAACGATGGGTGGCGGCTCACCGCGCAGCAGCGAGATCGCCTCACGGGCGGAAATACAACGGAAAGCGGGTTTTTCAACGGCGTTCATGATTGGCGGCGGTAAAAGGCAATAAACCTTCCGACGCAAGAGCAATGCCACCCGCTGGAATCGTGGAGAACAGGGAATTTCCGTGCATTGCCAGCTACCTGGCGCCCTGACTTGTAGCCTTCGCGACAATCTCCAAAGAAACCCCTCCCCTTGTCAGGGGAGGGGTTTGGACGACACGTTACAGCCGCCAATCCAATCATCCCCGGCCGCCCCATTTCCGGTTAGGCTGTCCCGACTGCCGCCGGCAGCCCACCAAGGAGCGCCATGCCCACCGCAACACGGCCTGATCAACGCCAGAACCAGATTCTGGCCGGTCTGAGCCTGGCCGAAGAATCCCGGCTGCATGACGATCTGGAACCCGTTTCGCTGGAAGCCGGCAGCGTGCTGCAGAACGCCGGCGAGCCATTAAGCGAGGTCTATTTCCCGACCAGTTGCGTCATTTCGCTGATCGCCACCACCCGCGATGGCGCTGCCACGGAACTGGCGATGGTCGGCAACGATGGGCTGGCCGGCATCTCCGCAGTTCTCGGCGACGAACTGTCCGGCCACAAACTGGTCGTGCAAGCTGGCGGCGACGCCTATCGCCTGAAAGCCGAAACCCTGCGCTGGGAACTGGCCGCGGGCGGGCGCCTGCAGCAGATGGCGCTGCGTTACGCCCAAGCCCTGATGGTCCAGACGGCACAGGCCCTGCTCTGCGCCCGGCACCACAGCGTCGAACAGCAACTGGGCCGCTGGCTGTTGCTCTGCCTGGATCGGCGCCCGGACAACCGGATCGCCATGACCCAGGAGCGCATCGCCAGCCTGCTCGGCCTGCGCCGCGAGGCGATCACCGACGCGGCCGGCAAGCTGCAGGCGGCCGGCCTGATCCGCTACGCCCGCGGCCAGATTGACGTCCTCGACCGGCCGGCGCTCGAGGCACGGGGCTGCGAGTGCCATGGTGTGGTGCATTTGGAATTTGAGCGTTTTTTCCGGTCGACCGTGGCAGCCGACTTGCCCAGCCGCTTGCGCCCCAACCCGCTCACCCTGCGCCATCGCGCCGAGGCCCGCTGGCGTGAACTGCCGGAAAGCGCGCCGGAAGACCCGAGCGAAGCCGCGTATTTGCGGCATGAACTGGAAATTCGCAAGATCGAACTGGAAATCGACAACGAAGCGCTGCACGAAGCCAACGATCAGGCCGATGCGCTGAGCGAGCGCTATGCCGACATCTACGATTTCGCGCCGATCGGCTACTTCACGCTCGACGCCCAGGGCAACATCCTCGACCTCAATCTGGCCGGCGCCATTCTGCTCGGGCTCAAGCGCTCGCAGAAAAGCCGGCATCGCTTCATCAATTATCTGGCGGCCGAATGTCAGGCGGCTTTCACGCAATTCGTCGACAAAGTTCTGGCCGAGAAAAAAAGCGGCTTCTGCGAGATTACGCTGACGGCCAGCGCGCAACGCCCGGCATCAACGCTCAGGGTCGAAGCTGTCCCGGATGAACATGGCACCGAATGCCGGATGGTGCTCATGGACATGACCGAACAGCACAGCGCGCTGCGGGCACTCAAGCATTCGGAAATTCGTTATCGGCAGTTCATCGACGACCTGCCCGTTGGCCAGGACGCCGCCGCAAAACCGGGCAACGACCACTGACCGCTGATTGGCCGGACAACAACGGCGAACGCCGTCGTCCGGCCATCAAGGCCAATCAGGCGGCGACTTTGGGACGTAGTTCCTTGGTGTGCTTCTCGAAGCCCGCGACCTGATTTTCGGCTTCCTCAGGGGTCACTTCATAGAGTTCCTGGACCTGGCTGACCAAAACTTCGCGCTTGCTGTCAATGAGTGCCAGTCGGGCATTGTTGATCTTGCCCCAACGCGACTTGATCTTCACGCCAACCGACGTCCAGCCTGCTGCATCAATATCCCAGCTCATATCCGACTCCTTGTATTCGGCCCCCGGGCGAAATTGCCCGGCGCCCGCCCCGACCGGAAAGCAGATCGGAAGCGGCAACCGGAATGTCTGTTGGGCGTTCCGGAATGCGAAACCAAGACTAGTCGGCGGCGCCAACGCCGTCTGTGCGAATTCGCGCTTAGAGCGAAAATCGCCGGCAAACGACACAAGCCCGGGCTTGTCCGGTCGACCGCCAAAACCGGGATTTTTTCCGGTCAACCGTAAAAATTGCCGCTCGTTATTACCTCGCCCAGGCCCGCCACCGCAGCCGAAATTCCTTGCCGGACAAGGATCTGCGGCAAAACCTGGAGACCCATCCAGCATGGCATCGATATTGCTGTTGCACTCGGCAACGAGCAGAAAATTTTGACGGGAGGACAACCATGAGCATCACGACCATCGCATCTTTTTACGGCTCCAGCGCAGCAAGCGCAGTGCGCAGTACGAGCGGCAGCGTGGCAAGCAGCCAGCGCACTGCAGGTACGGCAAGCACGGCAACGAGCGAAAGCACGACGGTGAGCATATCGAACCAGGCCCGCCAGGCGGCCGCCAGTGGCGGCATCGCCGTCCCGGAATCGATCCGCCAGGACGCGCTGGCCGAACTGAACCGGGTTTTTCCGCAGGACATCCTCGACGAAGCCAAGGCCCGGCTCGACGCCAACCAGGGCATCAGCGGCAGCAGCAGCGCCACGCCCGGCCTCGGCAACCTGCCCCTGCTGCCGGAAAACGAGGCGCTGATAGCGCAGATCAAGAGCGAAATGCACGCCGCACACGCCGCCAACACCGAAGGCATGACCAACCTGACGCCCTACGTCCGCCTGATCCAGGCCGTCCAGAGCGAAGGCTGGAAAACGCCGATGAGCATGGAAGACGCGCAGCGCGAAGTCGACATCGCGCAGGCCATGGCCAAGCTGGCGCCGGCCGCGAGCGAGGCACCGCTCAGCGAAGCCCAACAACTGCAAAAGAACCAGGCCGCCATGGCGCAATTCGAAAAGGAACTGGCCGGGGAAGTCCCCGACAAATTGAAACAGCGCTGGCAGGAAGCCGGCCTGAGCATGCCAGAATCCGCCACCACGACCTTCCCGAAATCCATCTGGCTCGGCCTGGCCAAAGCCGCCGGGATCGGCGAAGACGAATTCCTCGCCAAGGCGCGCGAGCTGGCCGGCAATTATTCGGGCAACAGCTTCCTGCAAGCCGTCGAAAGTATTATCAGCGAACGCTACGTCGCCAGTTCGGGCACAAAAACGAGTACTTGAGGCGGCGCCGGCCGGGCTAAGGCGGACAACGCCGGCTGCAGCACGGGCGCATTGCCGTTTAAACTTCGCCCTTTCCCATTCGGCAGCCCGGCATGCGCCTCCTCCACACCTCCGACTGGCACCTCGGCCAGCATTTCATGGGCAAGAGCCGGCAGGCCGAGCATCAGGCGCTGATCGTCTGGCTGCTTGAACAGGTGGAGGCTCGGGCGGTTGATGCGGTGCTCGTCGCCGGCGACATTTTCGACACTGGCACACCACCCTCCTACGCCCGCGAGCTGTACAACCAGCTCGTCGGGCAACTGTACAAGGCCGGCGTCCCGCTACTGGTGCTCGGCGGCAACCACGATTCGCCGGCCACCCTGGGTGAAAGCCGCGAACTGCTCGCCCATCTGGGCACCACGGTCATCGCCGCGACGCACGAAGACCCGACGACGCAAGTCATCGTCCTGCCGCAGCGCAACGGCGAACCCGGCTGCATCGTCTGCGCCATTCCCTTCATCCGCCCGCGCGACGTGCTGCAAAGCCAGGCCGGGCAAAGTGCCGAAGACAAGCAGTTATCGCTGCAAACCGCCATCCAGGAACACTACGGTGCCGTCTTCGCTGCCGCCGTCGAACGCCAGAGCGCACTTGCCGCCGAACTCGGCCCGAATTTCGGCCGCCCGTTGCCCATCATCGCCACCGGCCACCTGACCACGGTCGGCGCCAGCACCAGCGAATCGGTCCGTGAAATCTACGTCGGCGCCCTCGAAGCCTTCCCGACCGCCGCCTTCCCGCCGGCCGCCTACATCGCCCTCGGCCACATCCACCGGCCGCAGAAAGTCGGCGGCCTTGAACACATCCGCTACTGCGGCTCGCCCATCCCGCTCGGCTTCGACGAAGCGAAACAAACCAAGGAAATGCTGCTCGTCGACCTCGACAGCGATGGCCTCAAAGCCGTCACCGTCCTTCCCGTGCCGCGCTTTCAGAGCCTGGTCGCCGTCAGCGGCAATCTTGAAACGCTGGCCGGCGCCATTGGTGCCGCAGCCGCCCAAGGCACCCGCGAATGCCCGGCCTGGCTCGAAGTCACCGTCGCCGAAGACGACTATCTGGCCGACCTGCCAGCCCGCATCGAAGCGCTCACCGAAGGCTGGCCGGTCGAAGTCCTGCGCATCCGCCGCCAGCGCGGCAACGCGGTCGCCAGCCTGGCGGCAGAAGCCAGCGAAACCCTGGACGAACTCAGCCCGCACGACGTCTTCGCCCGCCGCCTGCAGCAGGAAGAACTCGGCGACGAGCTGCAAGCCGCACTCAATGAACGCTACCGCGCCGTCGTCACCAGCCTGCAAGGTGAAGAAGCATGAAGATCCTCACCCTGCGCCTGAAAAACCTCAATTCGCTCAAAGGCGAATGGACCATCGACTTCACCAAGCCGCCGTTCACCGACAACTGCCTGTTCGCCATCACCGGCCCGACCGGTGCCGGCAAATCGACCCTGCTCGACGCCATCTGCCTCGCGCTTTACCACCAGACACCGCGCCTGAAGACCATCTCGGCCTCCGACAACGACATCATGACGCGGCACACCGCCGACTGCCTGGCCGAGGTGGAATTCGAGGTCAAAGGCGCCGTCTACCGCGCCTTCTGGAGCCAGCGCCGCTCGCGCGACAAGATCGACGGCGCGTTGCAGGCCCCCAAGGTTGAACTGGCCACCGGCGACGGCACCATCCTCAGCACGCAGACCAACGACAAACTCAAACGCATCGCCGAGATAACCGGCCTCGATTTCCCCCGTTTCACCAAGTCCATGCTGCTCGCCCAGGGCGGCTTCGCGGCCTTTCTGAACGCCAGCGCCAACGAGCGGGCCGAGCTGCTCGAAGAACTGACCGGCACCGAAATTTACGGCGAGATTTCGCGCAAGGTTTTCGAACAGGCCCGCGAGGCCAAAAGCCAGCTCGACCAGATCAAAGCCCGCGCCGACGGGATGGAACTGCTCAGCGATGAACAACGCGCCGCGATGCAGCTCGAAGTCACTCGCCTCGACAGCCAACTCACCGACGTCCAGCGCCGCCACCAGCAAACCCAGGCCCAACGCCAGTGGCGCCTCGATCTGGCGCAGAGCGAGCAGGAAGTCAAAGCCGCCGAAGGCAAGCTACTTGAGGCTGACACCGCACTGACCGCCGCCGCCCCGGACCTCAAGAAACTCGCCGACAGCGAACCGGCCGAAGCCCTCAAACCGCTGCACCAGCAATGGCAACAAGCCGACGCCGCCTGCCGGCAAAGCGAAGCCGAACTCAAGGCCCTGCACGCCGAACGCGAAACGCGGCAAGCCGAACAACTCGCGCAACACCAGTCCGCCAGTCAACTCAGCGCCCAACTCGCCGCCCAGACCCAGCAAGCCCTGCAACTCAGCCAGCGCGAAGCCAAGGAACTCGACGACTTCTGCGCCGCCCAGCCGCAACGCGCCCAACTCGGCGAACGCCTCGGCGTCTGGCGCCAGCAGTTCGAACAGCGGGCCAAGCTGGTCCGCGACCTCGCTGCCCAGCAGCAGGCGCAGCAAAAGCTCGCCCGGGAACTCGCCGAAACCGCACAACAGATCGAAAAACAGACTGCCACGGTCAACCGGGAAAAAGAGGCAAAAACCAAAGCCGAAGCCGCGCTGGAAAAAGCCCAGACCGAGCAGAACCAACGCCTCGCCGGCCAAACCCTGGCCGACCTGCGTCAGCACTGGCAACGCGAACAAGCCGGCCTGAATCGCTGGCAACAACTCGAAGCCCTCGCCCAGCGCCGCCGCGAACTAGCCGCCCAACAAACGACGCAAAGCACGCAACTGCAACAGATTCAGGAAAAGATCGCAACCCAGGAAAAAGGCCTGACCACCCTGCGCGAACAACACAAGGAACTCGCCGCCCAGGTCGCCGACAAGCAAAAGCTGCTCGACCAGGAACGCCGCATCCAGAGCCTCGAAACGCATCGCCGCCAACTCCAACCGGACGAAGCCTGCCCGCTGTGCGGCGCGCACGAACACCCGGCCATCGCCGACTACGCCGCACTCGACGTTTCCGCCACCGAAACCGCCCTCAAGGAAAAACAGGCGGCGCTCGACGCCCTTGTCCAGAAAGGCCAGCAAGCCAGGGCAGAGCAAGCGGCCACCCAGGCCACACAAAAGGAATGGCAGGCCCAGCAGGCCAAGACCACGCAGGAAACAAGCCACCTGCAAACGGAATGGGCCGAACTTCTTGCCGGCCTCGCCAACGCTACGCCGCTGGAGGACAGCGTATGGCAGGAACCGGAAACCCTCGCCACCGCCCGCAGCACCGCCGAACAAGCGCTGGCCCGACTCACCCAGCGCCTGCAAGCCGCCGACCAGGGCGAACAAGCCCTGAACGCCGCCCGCAAAACCGCCGCCGACGCCGCACAAACCCTGCTCAACGCCAGCAACCAACTCAATCTGCTGCAACAGACCGCGCAAACCGGCCAGCAACGCCAGAACGAAATCGCCAAAGCCGCGCAGGCACTGGTTCAGGAACAAGCCGAACTCGACGAAAAACTGAGCGCCACGCTGACCGCCGCCAACTACGACACCCCCGCTGAACCCGCCGCCTGGCTGCAGGAACGCGACAGCGAATGGCAGCACTGGCAGCAAACCCAGAAACGCCGCCACGAAGTCGCCGAAATCCTCGTCAAACAACAGGAACAATTCAACGCAGCGCAGGCCCAGGCAACGCACTGGTCAGAACAACTGGCCAACCTCCGCTTGCCACGGTCAACCGGAAATTTCGGCCAAAATCAAAATCCCGAAACCATCACCGACGACCCCGCAACTGCCCTCGCCAACTGCGCCGATGCCATCGCCGACCTGACCCGCCAACTCGCCGCCCAACAAGGCCGCCAGACGCAACTCGACGCCAATCTCGCCCAACAGCAAAAAGCCCTCACCGAGGCCACAACCGCCTGGCAAACCGCCCTCGCCGCCAGCCCCTTCGCCAACCTCGCCGCCTACAGCGCCGCGCTGCTACCGCCGGAAGAACGCCAGCGTCTGCAGCAAATCAAGGAAACCCGGCAACTGGCGCAGCAACAAGCCGCCGCCGTCCTCAAGGCCGCCAGCGAAAAGCTGACTCGCCTGCAAAGCGGCCCGCCGGCCATGCTCCTCCCCCAGCAAGGGGGTGGCTGGGAGGGGGAAGGGTTACCGAAGTTGGCCGAACTGGAAGAAATCCTAGCCCAACTCGATACCCAGCGCCGCACCCTCAGCGAACAACTCGGCGCCCAGCGCGCCCTGCTCACCCGCGACGAACAAGCCCGCCAGAACCAGCAAACGCTATTCGCCCAGATCGCCGCCCAAACAACCGAAGCCGACCTCTGGCAACGCCTCGACAGCCTGATCGGCTCGGCCAAAGGCGACAAATTCCGCAAATTCGCCCAAGGCCTGACCCTCGACCACCTGCTGCACCTCGCCAACACCCACCTCGCCCGCCTGCACGGCCGCTACCTGCTGCGCCGCAAAACCACCGGCGAACTCGAACTCGACATCGTCGACAGCTGGCAAGGCGAAGTCGCCCGCGACACCCGCACCCTCTCCGGCGGCGAAAGCTTCCTGGTCAGCCTGGCCCTCGCCCTCGCCCTCTCCGACCTGGTCAGCCACAAGACCAGCATCGACTCGCTGTTCCTCGACGAAGGCTTCGGCACCCTCGACGCCGACACCCTCGAAATCGCCCTCAACGCCCTCGACACCCTCAACGCCAGCGGCAAAATGATCGGCGTCATCAGCCACGTCGAAGGCATGAAAGAACGCATCCCGGCGCAGATTCGGGTTGAGAAGGGGGGCGGGGTTGGGTATTCGAGGTTGAGGATTTAGGCGGAAAAGTGCTGCAGTGGTCGTCATAAAAAACAGGATTTTTTCCCGTCGACCGCAGAACTTGTACCTGCTCAGCCAGTTGTCACACTAGTTTCTTTTGAAGATCCGATGCTTGCGCCATATATATCAGTCAACTAAGCTGCGACTTGCTTTTTGATCGCTAGAACCACGGAATCAAGGAGGCATTTACCACTTAAAAAGACGAATGTTTCTGACCCCAATTGTTATGCATTGCAAATGAACGCTACCGATCGCCTGTTTGCTGAGGTTTGGAATCGCCTGACTGCTGATTGGTCAAGACTCACGACGTTCCGAAAGATGGGCGTTCTTGGGGAAGATGCAGCTCGTGATGCGATGCATCAGAGTAACACCTACTTCGTTCAAAACCAGTTGTTACACGGCGAACACCACAACCTCATAAAGAATCGCGATCAATTCATCCGTGATGGCATGCATCAGAAGATCCCTCAGTTGATGACTGAATCCGCGGTCGCTGAGTTTCGTCGGACACTAAATGCGTCAACTCTCGTTTTTTCCCACTCAATTCTTGATGCTGCAATCTTTGACTGTGTCCGAATTTGCGCTCTGGCAGCACCTGCAGAATGGAGCGAGCAGCTGGCAAATCGAAAGGTAGCTCTTGGCGACGTCGCCAAGAGGCCATACTCAGAATTCCTTTCTGAAGCCATTGAAATAGAAGTGTCCCGGCTTGAACGCGAGTCCTTGCTGGCAAAGGTCGACCGAGTGTTTCAGGTATGTCGTCCGCAAAAGCAGGAATACCTAACAACCGGATTTCGTTTTGATCGCGGGCGACTTCGAGAGCTAGATGAACTCCGCCATAGGGTTGTTCACGCAGCGGATGGAAGCTGGGAATTTGAGTCCATCGAGGACGATATGCAGTTTATGCAAAGCTCTGGCCTACACATATTCTCAATGGTTGGCGAATGTTTTGGCTTGGTAGTTTCCGGCGACGAAGCAATGGCGGCGCTTGCTGCGCGACGGGCTTCGGTGAAATGAGCTAACCGCAATCGAAGGGAGCGGAGTGAACTGAAAATCCAAATTGCCCTGACCTCCTAATCCGCTGACCCCATTTTTTCCAAGAAGATACAGATGCCCGCGAAAACCCCGGTCATTCACCATCACCCCGCCCATCAACCCAGCACCAAACCGCCCCTGCTTTTCATCCACGGCGGTTACAGCAACGCTGCGCTGTGGGGTGTCCGCTTCATTCCGTATTTTCAGGATGAAGGCTACGACTGCTACGCGCTGGAGCTTTCCGGCCACGGCAGCCGGCCGGCGGATCGGGTGGATCTCGATGATTTTGGCCTCGACGATTACGTCGCCGATCTGGTGGCTGCCGTTGCCAGCCTGCCCGCTGCGCCGGTGCTGATCGGCCATTCGATGGGCAGCCTGGTAAGCCAGCGTTTTCTCGAACGGGGCACGGCGCGTGCCGTGGCTTTTCTGGCGCCGGTGCCGCCAACGGGAACGGGGGGCACGGCCAGCCGCTTGGCGCTGACCATGCCGGATTTTTTTGCCGAGTTGCCGAATGCGGTCAACGGCATGGCCAGCGAACAAACCATGCGGACCATGGCCCGGGTTTATTTTTCGCCGAGCATGGCGCCGGAAGAAACCGTCGAGTACCTGCCACTTATCCAGCCGGAATCGGAAAAGGCGGTTGCCGAAATGCTGACCGCGCCCTTTCGCATCGCCCGTGGCCGTGCCCGCATTCCGGCGCTGGTCATGGGTGGTTCGGCCGACCAGGTTTTCCCGGCCTCGATGCTTCACTTCACCGCAGCTTCTTGGAATGCCAAAACACAGATCATCGACGGGGCCGGCCACATGTTGATGCTCGATCCGCAATGGCCGGACGCCGCCGGCAAGCTTCACGAATGGCTGGAAGCCCTCGCCTGAGGTGCAGAATCTGAACGACAAGCTGATAGCCAGAGGCTTGCGTAAGTAGCCTTTACCGGGCTGCCGTGGGCACGAAGGGTCCGCCCGATCCAGTCGCTCAACTCGCCGTGGCCCGCTCAGCCGGATATCTGCCTTTGCGCACGAATGCCACGGTCAACGGCAAAAAGCGTCGAATTTTGAAGAATGGAAACAGGCCGAGCCCCCTGTTTTAACCACGCAGTTGAGGCGCCGGCCTCTGGCGTTACCGAAGAATATCGGCCTTCTTGACCAATTCAAGCACCGTTTTCACATCCATTTTTTGAAAAATGGCAGCGCGGTGGGTCTTGATGGTATTGATCGATACACTCAGTTCTATGCAAATTTCAGGATTGGTCTTGCCGCTGACGACCAGCCAGAATACCGTGCGTTGCGCCGGCGAGAGCGATTCAAAGCGGCCGCGTATCTCCAGCTTTTTCCCCTTCAATGCCAGGTTTGTCGCGGATGATGCTTTTGCCCGCGTGGGGCGGTTGGGGAATACGTGCTGATCAAGCATCGTCACCAGTTCGCCATCGAAATCGATCTTCGGCGAGTCTGATTTTCCGAGGCTGACCAGACGAGTATCAAACAGGGTGCTGTGATCGCCGAGCCAATCTCCAGCAACCTGCCAGATCTGGGTGCCGACCTTGCGCGGACTGTCGAAGCTGCCCTCCAGCGATAGTTTTTTCAATTGCTTTGCGATGCCCTCATGGGCAGCCTTGTGGGCTTTTATGTGCGACTGGCAACTGGGTGTATTTGGCAACAGTTCCATCATTTTTTCTTCGTAGGCGGAGTGCCCCGCCAGGAAGGCCGCCAGTTCCCCGGCGATGCTGGCGAGGACGCTGCGACAATGCTTTTGCTTGAACGCATTGCAGCCATCACAATTGGCGTCCGGGTTCTGCCCGGCTTCTGAGCAAAACTCTGCCAATTGTCCGACCATGCTGTCGAGCAGGTCATGTTGCTGATCTATTTCGGCGTGGCCGGTGAGATTGATCGTCATTGAGGCGCCGGCAATGGGGAGGTTTTCCAAGTCACTGAATTATATGTGGGGAAGAATGCTCAAACATCACCCCATGGGGTGACGACGACGGTGCATCGTTGGTTATAAAGTGAGCCATCGAACGCAAACGGGGTTGAGAAATGGCCATCAATATTGACTGCGATCATCCGGATTTGTTGAATGAGCTGAACAGGAAAAACACAGTCTCGGAGAAGATAACCTTCCTTCATCGCGTCGTGCATCAGCATTGTGACTTCATTCATCGCATCGGCGTGACGGTCTATGATGCCAAGGCGGACTCGTTGAAAACCTTCGCCCACAGCTCCGATGGCAACAACCCGCTGCCCTACTACCAATGCAGACTCCGGGAGGCCAAGTCGCTTTACCGGATTTATCTCGAAGGCAAACCACGACTGATCAACGATCTTGCTGTATTGGACGGTGGCTCTCGGGAACACACCAAGCGCATCAACCACCATGGTTATCGATCCAGTTATACGGTCCCGATGTATCAGGATGAACGACTGACCGGATTCGTCTTTTTCAACTCGCGTTTTTCCGACTGTTTCCAGGAAGGCAGCCTGGCCTATCTGGACATGATCGCGCGGCTCATCTCCCTGCTGATCAGCGTTGAGTTAAACCAGGTCAACACCCTGCGGGGTGCGTTGAAAACGGCAGCCTGTCTGTCCAGTCACAAAGATCCCGAAACGGGGGCGCACCTTGAGCGCATGGCCCGATTTTCGCGCCTGATCGCCAACGATATTGCCGCCGACTTCGGTTTGAACGATGAGCTCGTGGAAGCCATTTTCTGGTTTGCCCCGATGCACGACGTCGGCAAGATCACGATCCCGGACCACATTATCCGCAAGCCGGCAGCCCTCACGCCGGAAGAGTTCGAGGTCATGAAGACACATACCACCCACGGGCGAAGAATCATCAACACGATGATGGAGAATTTCAATCTGGACGATTCACGGTTTGTCACGATGATCGGCAACATTGCCGAATTTCATCATGAAAACATCGATGGCAGCGGCTACCCAAAAGGTTTGAAAGGTGACGATATTCCCATCGAGGCGCGGATCGTCGCTGTCGCCGACGTGTTCGACGCCCTGACCTCGCAACGCGCCTATAAGCCTGCTTGGAGCAATGAGGAAGCCTTTGCCGAGCTGAGGAAACTGGCCACCTGGAAGCTGGACCCGAAGTGCGTGGCCGTCTTCATGAAAAACAAGGAAAAGATTCGAGAGATCCAGGAGATTTTCCAGGATGAGCAGAACCAGAAAACACCCCGGCAAGCCTTGGCCGAAAGCAGCCGGGCCATTTCGGCTGATTCTTTCTGGATGCTGGCGCCGCAATGACCAGGGGCGAGCCAGGCGAGCATCTACCTTGCCAGGCGAATTCCACGGGCCAGGCTCGGTTTTCATTTGGACCGCAACCAACATGGCCTGATGCCGCCGACAGGCTTGGGGAATGGCTGGAAGCCCTCGCCTAAGCGGGTCTCTGACAGTTGAAGCCTCCTGTCTTGCTTAATGAAATGGCGCTGCACTGATCGGGGCCATTTTTGATTTTGCTGCTTTTTTCCGGTCGACCGTAGCAATCTTCTTCTCGGCCCTCGCCCGGCCAGTCTGCCTCTGTCCGTCCACCTCGGCGTCCGAACTCGACGGTCGGCCGGGGGTTACGACGTGAAACATTAATAGACCAATTTTTAAATTGGCCAGACCGGTCGAAAGCTATCTTCCAAAGCGCATAAATGCCACAACTGGCATTGTTTGACAAATATGTCACATCAAAACCTCACTCGTTTGCTGCTTTTCAAGAGAAACAGATTGTTTTCATTGAATAAGCGGCCTTTCTTCGAGTTGGTATGTGTCTTGCTGATCTTCAGGCATCAGGCAATTGCTTTCCGCGGACATCAACAGGTGTCACGGCAAGAGCAAAAAAGCTCGGTGGCTTCCGGATTCTGACCGGCGATACGGCGGTCAGACCGAATGCCTACCGGGCGGTCGCTGGAAGGAAGTACTTAGCTTGCATTAATTTTCCGGCCGGGCAGTCATAGCTTTCGACAATGACACACATCCGTTTTTGCGATTGGCCTACCCGACGGCTTTAGATAGAAAATAAGCATATGCTGATAAACAATGTCAGCAGCAAGATGCATCAGAGCAGCCGCCACCGGCGACACTTTGCAGCGAATCGGGATGATGGGCGCTCTGGTGTTTGTGTTGATCTGGATGACTCCACGGGTTTCCCGTCTGGACGATTCCGCTAATACGGGAGATGTCATGAGTTGTGATACCGGTATCAAACCGCGCAAGACAGTCAAGATTGATCAAAACCCTGCCCAACAATTTTCTCAGGAGAAAAAAGCGATGAGCTCCACTATGGTTCGCCGTGAAATGCCCGAATTCACCATGGAAGCCTACGATGCCAAGACTGGCCATTTCACCAAGGTTTCCAGCGCCGACTACAAGGGCAAGTGGGCAGTTGTCTGCTTCTACCCGGCTGACTTCACCTTTGTCTGCCCGACCGAGATCGCCGCCATGAACGCCAAGTACGACGTTTTCCAGGAAATGGGCGTCGAAATCCTTGCCGTTTCAGTCGACTCCAAGTTCTCCCACAAACGCTTCGTCGAGACCGAGCCGATTCTGAAGGGACTCCAACTGACCATCGGGGCCGACACCACGCAGGAAGTCAGCGAGATGTTCGGCGTGCTGATCGAGGAGGAAGGCGTTGCGCTGCGCGGCCGCTTCCTGTTCAACCCGGATGGCATTTGTGTAGCTCAGGAAGTTCAGGCCGATTCGGTTGGCCGCAACGTGCATGAGTTCATTCGTCAGGTCGAAGCCTGGCAACACGCCACCAAGACTGGCGAAGTCTGCCCGGCTGGCTGGCGCCCCGGCAAGAAGACTCTGCCCGTAAATACCGACGCGGAAAAAATGACTGGCCGCGTCGGGGATTACATCACCATCGAAGAAATCATGAGCTAAGTCTGAATCCTTCCCTTACGCCCACTTTCCCGAAGCCCCCTCGGGGGCGTGGGCGTATTTTTGTGACCATGGCCAGTTTTTCGGATTTGGGGTGAGCAATCAAAACGGGCGGAGCAAATTCGAATCCGGATTTGCTCCGCTCCTGCTTCATTCAGCCCCCTTCGGCCACGGCGCCATGGCGTCAGGCTGACCGTGCCGCCTGCACCGCCAGATGCGTGTACGCCAGGCGTACGAGATCCATGGGCAAACCGAGGGCGATACCGCGTTCGGCCATGGCGCCGAGAATGTGCTGGTATTCCGTACGTTGTCCGGCCAGCAGGTCGCGCAGCATCGAGGCGGTAAACGGCGAGCCGGGCGCAATCAGCATGCCGAGGGCCTTTTCCGTGGCGGCCTGACCGGTTGGATAGCCGCTCAGTCGGGCGACTGCGCAACATTCGTCGTACATCTGGCGGATCAGGGCTTCGCCATAGGGGGTGGCGATGATCTCGCCGACCGAGCCGCGGCACAGCGTGGTCATGCCGGCCAACGCGGCCAGGAAAACCCATTTGTCCCACAGGGCCTGCTCGATATTCTCGGCATAGACGCTGGTAAACGGCGCTTTGCTGCACAGGGCAATGAATTCCCGGGCCAATTCAACGTGCGCTGGGTCACGTGGGCCGACGGTCAGGCTGTGCATATCGTTCAGTTGGCGAACGGCACCAGTTTCGGTAATTGTCGCGGCGATATGGGCGACGCCACCCATCACCGCGGCGCGACCGAATTTTCGATCCAGGACGACCAGATGTTCGATGCCGTTCAGGAAAGGCAGCACGACTGCACTGCCGCGAGCGTTTTCGAGTGAAGCCAGGGCGTCATCCAGATCATAGGACTTGGGTGCCAGGATGATCAGGTCGTAAATCGGCGTCACGCTGGCGGCAGTGACCGTTGCCGGTTGCACCACGAAATTGCCGCGGGGCGTCTCGATGTGCAGGCCCTGATTGGCGATCATGGCCTGACGTTTTTCGCGCAAGAGAAACGTCACATCAGCACCGCTACGCAGCAACTGGGCACCGAAATAGCCGCCAATCCCTCCGGCGCCGAGAATGAGGATTTTCATGAGCGGATTCTCCTTGAGTAGTCAGACGGGACCGGCATATTCGCCGCGTGCCGGGTAGTCATTGGCGATGGCAAAGTCGATAGCGCCAAGCAGGTCCTGAAACTGCGGCCGAGCGAAGGGCATGGTTTGCACCGCACCGTAATACAGCGTGCCATCCGGACGAACGAGAAAGACACCCGGCTCGCTGAATAGCGCCGGCTCCTCGATGCCGATGGAGGTCTTGCCACGCGAGGCGCTGATGTACAGCCCCCATTGGCGGGCGCTTTTGAGGCTCAAGCCGTAGCCGATATTCAGCGCACCGGCCTTGACCTTGTCGGCCATGGCGTGGGCGCGCTCGCCATCGTCGCTGCTGATGGCGACGACCTGAACGCCGCGTTTTTCAAACTCGGGCGCCAGGCGTTCGAGTTCCAGCAGGTACTTGGCGCATATCGGGCAATGCAGGCCGCGATAGAAGACGACAAGGTCAAAGCGTTCTCCCGGAGCGGCGCCGAGCACGAAACGGTTACCGTCGGTTAGCGCCACATTGAGCGCGGGAACGGGGTGGCGGGGCATCAGGGCGGTTGCAGTCATCAGGCATCCTTTCGTTGAATTTCTGGCGGCTTTGGAAACAGCGTGGCAGGCCGGGGCTGCGCAACGTGATTCGTTGACCGATACGCGCCATTATGTTGAACTGATCGCAATCATTCGTTCACTTATATTTGCAATTCGTACAGATGCAAGCTAAACGCCTCGACCGACTTTCCGCCCTGCTCCAAGGCCTGGCGCCGCGCGTGCAGGTCAACCTGCCGCCAGCCGGCATCGCCAGCCTTACATTCGCGGCGGAAGCGCCGCCCTTCCTGCATATCCACTTGCTGGCGGAAGGTGAGATGCGCCTGCAGCTGCGGTCTGCCGCCAGCTTTGCGCTTCAGGCTCCGTGCATCGTCGTCTGCCGTTCAGACACCGCGCATGCGCTCGAGACTCCCTCGGCAGAAACATTCAGGCGCCTGATGTGCGCCCGCGCCTGGCTCGATGGCCCCGTCGCCCCGCTGCTGCTCAACGAATTCGCTGCCCCGCTGGTGGTTCCGGTCGACGGCGCCGAGTCCTCACTGCGCCATGTCATCAACCTTATTTCCTCAGAACTGGAGGCGCCGCGCTGCGGCCAGCCGGCACTGCTCGACCGGGCCGGGGATATCCTGTTCATCGGCCTGCTGCGCCACCTGATCGCCCACCCGAAAACTGCCGGCGGCCTGTTGAATGGCCTGGCCGACCCGCGCATCGCCCGCGCCCTGGTGGCAATCCATACCAGACCGCAAGATAAATGGACGCTGGAATCGTTGGCCGAAGAAGCCGGCATGTCGCGCACCGCATTCGCCAACACCTTCCGCGAAGTCATGCGGACTACTCCGGGCAAGTATCTCTCGACCATCCGTCTGGCGATTGCCCAGCGCGCCGTGCTGTCGGGCAAAGGATTGAAGGCAGCAGCACGGGATGCCGGCTACACCAGCCCCTCGGCACTGTCGCGAGCGTTGTCGAACATCAGCTCCGCCCCATATCCTTCCACTCCGTAACCAGACAAGCTGGCGCTCCTGGCTGTCCTCGCCACCATAAACCGGGGCTGGCTTGACGGTGGGCGCCGAATGGCGCTTTCGTCCGGAGTTGCGGGGCGCTGCCTTTCCCCTTTTCTACAACTGCAATTAGAAAGCTGAAATCCCGCTGGTTCAGCCAGCAGGATTGCCTACGCCTCGCCGTTATGCACGGCGCTCAGGCGCTCGGAAACGTATTCGCCGCGCGCCGTCGAGTTGTTTTCCTGGCCGTTCGTGACACACCAGGCGAAGAACTCTTCGGGAACGATCTGGTATTCCAGGGCCAGCACGCCGGAGCGCTGGAAGTTGCGGCGGGCCAGAACGGCCATCGCCTTCCATTTTTCGAATGACTCTTCGAAACAGTCGGGATCGACGGCCGTGGCCTTGACCTCGGCCCAGGTTTCCGGGGTGTACCAGGTGACGCCAATGACCAGCGACTGGGTGCGGCGCTTGGCCTTGACGCTTTGGTAGAGGGTGGGTTTTCTCATGATCGGGATAGGCGGCAGGAGTTATTGAGGAAAGGCCGACAGCCAGCCAGAGAAATCGGCCACTGCAAGGCACCTCATTAAGCTACAGGTCGCTATCCGGGCACAAGTCCTGCGCAGCTGATTTTTGCAACGGGCTGCCAAATCGGCCAGCCGATTGCCGTCACCTTATCCCGGTTTGCTTTAGCGCCGTTTGGTGGTTCGCACGAGCCTTACGCCCCCTTGTCCGGGACAAACTTCAACACGTTGCCGTTGATGCAATAGCGCTTGTGGGTTGGTGGCGGGCCGTCGTCGAAGACGTGGCCAAGGTGGATGCCGGAGCTGGCGCTGCGCACTTCGACGCGCTTCATGCCCATGCTGATATCTTCATGCAGGGTGATGGCTCCGGGCAGCGGGTTGAAGAAGCTGGGCCAGCCGGTGCCGCTCTCGAACTTGGTGTCGCTGCGGAACAGCGCGACGCCGCTGATCGGATCAACGAAAGTGCCGGGGCGTTTTTCATCGAGATTGGAGCCGGTGCCGGGGCGCTCGGTGCCCTGCTCGAAGGCGATTTTCTGCTGCGCCGGGGTGAGCAGGTGGAAGCCCAGCCATTTCCAGAAACGCGGTGTTTCGCCGCTGTAGCCGGTGTAACGCGAGACCTCCTTGCCTTTCTCGAAGAGCACCATGGTCGGCGTCGCAAACAGCGCTTTTTCCAGAGTCCAGCCGGCCGGCGGCTCGGGGTTCAGGGTACTGACGACGGCGACCGGCGATTGCCAGTGGTCGAGGACGTCGGCCTTGAACTTGCGGCAGTAGGCGCAGTCTTCGCCTTCGAAGACGATCAGCTGGCGCTCGAAGTTGAGCGCCTTGGCGTCCAGTCGTGGCGCCTTGACGGCAGCGTTCGGCATCGGCGTCGCGGCGCCGGCGACCGGGTATTTGACACCCGTGCCGCCCAGACCGCAGTAGCCGTTCGGATTCTTCTGCAGGTAATCCTGGTGGTATTCCTCGGCCGAAAAATACGTTTTCAGCGGCGCGATTTCGCTGGTGATCTTGCCCTGGCCGGCCGCGCTCAGGGCGCCTTGATAAACGTCGCGAGTTTTAAGCGCGACGGCCTGCTGGCTATCGCTGTTGGTGTACACCGCGCTGCGGTAGTTGGTGCCGACGTCATTGCCCTGGCGGTTGCCCTGCGTCGGGTCATGGCTTTCCCAGAACTGGATCAGAACTTTTTCGACATCGACCTTGGCCGGATCGAAAGTGACCTTGACCACTTCGGCATGGTTGCGCTGGGTTGTCTTGCCCCATTGCAGCTTTTTTTCATGCGCCAGCACTGCATCGTAGGTTCCGGCAATGTCGCCGTTGGCGTAGCCGCTTTCGACATCGAGCACACCGGGAATGGCTGACATGCGCTTTTCGGCGCCCCAGAAACAGCCCATGCCGAGCACGATGCTCTCGGTAACGGCCGGCATGGCTGGTTTGGCCACCTTGGCGGCGGCTTCGCCATCGGTGCAGCCGGCGATCAGAAAACTGCTGGAGATGGCCAAAATTAGTCCTTGAACGAATCCTCGGGGTGACATTGCTTGCCTTTCGCTGGCTAGGGAGGCTGATCGGACCAATACGCCTGATCACCGCCTTCCGCCTGAAGTGGACGATCTGATTTCTCAGTGGTTCCCATTAGTCGCTGGCGACAGGGATTCCTTACAGATGGATTGAAATCCGATGAATCTGCCCAATTGCGGCAACTCGACCCGCACCCGCGGATAGCTCGCCCCTTCCTTCATCGCATAGCCCAGTCCGGCGCAGATGTGGCGCGCCGCCGGGTGACCGGTGGCGAGATGTACTTCGCGTATGTCACCGGCCGCTGCGGCGGCCAGCGCCGCGCCGAACAACAACCTGGCCCGGCCTTGGTGACGCCAGTGCGGCAGCACGCTGGCACCCAGTTCGGCGACCGCTCCATGCACCGCCAAGTGGATGAAGCCGGAAAGCCGGCCATCCGTTTCCTGCGTCGCCAGACAAAGATCGCTGATGAAGTCGATGCGCCCGGCGTAAGCGACGATGCCGACATCGGACAGCGCCGTGGCAAAGCGGCCATAGCGGTCATCGGCACTCAGGGCCAGCAGATGCGCCAGCACCGCCGGGCGGGCCGCCGCCGTCAGCCGGCGCGGCTCGCCATCTCCACTCAATCCCAAGCCAGCGCCCCACCCGTCTGATACTCGGTGACGCGGGTTTCGAAGAAGTTTTTCTCCTTGCGCAGATTGGCCTGCTCGTCGAGCCAGGGCAGGACGTTTTCGGCACCGGAGAAAGGTTCGGCGACGCCGACCTGGCGGGCCCGACGGTTGGCGATGAAGCGGAACTGCTGGACATGCAGTTCGGCGTTGTAGCCGAGGATCGGTTCGCGCAGGATGTAGCCGGCGTAGGCGGTTTCGGCCGCTTCGGCTTCGTCCCACAGCTCGCGCAGAGCGGCCGGGTCGAGCGTCAGGTTTTCCTCGATCAGCAGTTCGCGGATGACGCGGATGCCAGGCGCAGTGCAGCACCTCGTCGCGCATGATGTATTGCAGCTGCTCGGCGGCGCCTTTCATGAGGCCGCGCCGTTGCAGCGCAAAGATGGGGGTGAACCCGTTGTAGAACCAGCAGCCCTCGAAGATAACGGCGAAGAAGAAATAGGAGAGCGCGAATTCGTGCAGGTTGGCGCGGTCGGTGAGGTCGAAATCGGCGCGCATGACGCGCTCCAGCCGGCGATTGGCGAGCGCGATCTTGCCGTGGATTTCCGGCACGACGCGGTAGCGGTTGTAGATTTCCTGCTGGTCGAGGCCGAGGCTTTCGATGCAGTGCTGGTAGGTCCAGGTGTGCAGCGCTTCCTCATAGACCTGGCGGGCCTGGTAGATCTGCAGTTCCGGCGCGCTCATCTTTTCCATGACGGCCAGGCCGATGTTGCGCATGGCCAGGATGTCAGACGTCGTCAGGTAGGCCAGCACGTTTTCGAAGACGTGGCGCTCTGCACTGCTCAGCTTGTGATGGTAGTCGTGCACATCCTGCGCCATGCCGATTTCCAGCGGCGTCCAGTGGTTGCGGTTGGCTTTCAGGAAAAACTCCCAGGCCCACGGGTACTTGGCGTCCAGTGGTTGCGGTTGGCTTTCAGGAAAAACTCCCAGGCCCACGGGTACTTGAACGGCGCGAGCTGGTTGATGTCGCCCTTGCCATTGACGATGCGCTTGTCGGCGGCGTTGATCGGGGCAAGGGCTGGTGCCACCGGCAAAATGCTACGGTCGACTTCGGTTTTTGCCTGTTTTTCAGGGGCGACCGTGGGTGTCGGCAGTTCCCAGTCATTGAACAAGGCATTGGGCGATGGGGCATTCATTATTGACGTGCTTTCTTTCTGTGAAATGGATTGATCCGTTTATCTCGATTCGACCTGCGGCAGATAGGCCGCCGCTGCGTCGAGCAGTGCTTCGGGCAGTGGTGCCGGCTGCCCGACCCCGCGGCAAGACTGCAGAACCAGCCGCGAGACGCCCCGACACGCCAGCTGGCATGCCAGCCGGGCAATCGCGTCGGCATCCAGCAGTTCGGTATCGACGGTGCAGCGTATTTCGTGGTCCGTGCCCGCCTTGAGCAGAACATCTAGCGCAGCAAGCGCGGTTTCGCCGTCGCCGGCGCCGGTGATGCGACGGTAGTCCTCGAACGGCCCTTTGACGTCGAAACCAACCCAGTCGAGTGTCGGCAGTACGGCAGCCAGACGCTCCGGGTAGATGCCGGCGGTATGCAGCGCCGTGGCAAAGCCCCGCGTCCGAACTTCGCCGATGGCGGTGGCAAGGCCGCGTTGCAGCAGCGGTTCGCCACCGCTGAAAACGACGCCGTCGAGCAGGCCCCGCCGGGTCTCCAGCCAGCCGAGCACTTCGCTCCAGGGCCTTTCCCGGCCCTGCGGCGAATGCAGGTGCGGGTTATGGCAATAGCCGCAGCGCCACGGGCAACCCTGGCAGAAGACGACGGCAGCCAGCCGGCCGGGGAAGTCGATGGTGGTGAATGGCGTCAGCCCGCCCACCGCCAGGGTTTTCCTGTCAGACACCAGCGGCCGATGCCGGGCATGGTTCGGCGAAGTGCCGGCGTTCGCCGTGCTCGCTCTGCTTGCCCGGGTTGAACTCGGACACCGGCCGGTGGTAGCCCATGACGCGGGTCCACACTTCGCAGCGCTGGCGTTCGGCGTCGTTCAGGTGTGCTTGGAGTTTCTTTTCAGACATGGTTTTTTTCCTTTTGCAGTGAAGGGGATTAATGCGCCTGGCCGCGCCGGGCGAGGATTTCGTCATCGCATTTCGGGCAGAACTCATGCTCGCCGGCCAGATAGCCGTGTTTCGGACAGATCGAGAAGGTCGGCGTGATCGTGATGTAGGGCAGCCGGAAACGCGACAGCGCCGTACGCACCAATTGCTTGCAGGCGGCAGCGGTCGAGATACGTTCGCGCATGTAGAGATGCAGCACGGTGCCGCCGGTGTAGCGTGTCTGCAGTTCGTCCTGCCGCATCAGCGCCTCGAAAGGGTCGTCGGTAAAACCGACCGGCAACTGCGACGAATTGGTGTAATACGGCTTGTCCGCCGTGCCGGCCTGCAGGATGCCGGGCCAGCGTTTGCGGTCCTCCTTGGCGAAACGGTAGGTGGTGCCTTCGGCCGGCGTCGCCTCCAGGTTGTAGAGGTTGCCGGTGGTTTCCTGGTAGTCGCGCATCCGGTCGCGCAAGCGGTCGAGCAGGCGCAGCGCCAGCGCGTGGCCTTCGGGGCTGACGATATCGGCGGCACCGGCGGTGAAGTTGCGTACCATTTCGTTGATGCCATTCTCGCCGATGGTCGAGAAATGGTTGCGCAAGGTACCGAGGTAGCGCTTCGTGTAGGGAAAGAGGCCGTCGTCCATCAGGCGCTGGACGACCTTGCGCTTGATCTCCAGGCTGTCGCGCGCCATGTCGGCGAGACGGTCGACGCAGGCCATCAGCGCCGCCTCGTCGCCGGCATGCAAATGGCCGAGACGGGCGCAGTTGAGGGTCACGACGCCGATCGAGCCGGTCTGCTCGGCCGAGCCGAAAAGGCCGTTACCGCGCTTGAGCAGCTCGCGCAGATCAAGTTGCAGGCGACAGCACATCGAACGGACATGGTTCGGCTTCATGTCCGAGTTGAGGAAATTCTGGAAGTAAGGCAGGCCGTACTTGGCCGTCATCGCGAACAGCCGTTCGGCATTGTCCGACTCCCACGGGAAATCCTCGGTGATGTTGTAGGTCGGAATCGGGAAAGTGAAAGCCCTGCCCCGCCGGTCGCCGGCACTCATGACCTCGATGTAGGCCCGGTTGATGAGGTCCATCTCGGCCTGCAGCTCGCCGTAGGCGAAGGGCATTTCCGCGCCGCCGATGACCGGCACCTGGTCGCGCAGGTCTTCCGGGCAGACCCAATCGAAAGTCAGGTTGGTAAAGGGCGTCTGGGTTCCCCAGCGCGAAGGCACGTTGAGGTTGTAGACGAATTCCTGCATGCCCTGGCGCACGGCGTCGTAGCCGAGGCCATCCTTGCGGACGAAAGGCGCCAGGTAGGTGTCGAAGGAACTGAACGCCTGCGCCCCGGCCCATTCGTTCTGCAGCGTGCCGAGGAAATTGACCATCTGGCCGAGGGCGCTTGAGAAGTGCTTGGGCGGATCGGCCTCGGGCTTACCGGGCACGCCGTTGAACCCCTCGAACAGCACCTGGCGCAGCGACCAGCCGGCGCAATAGCCGGAGAGCATGTCGAGGTCGTGGATATGGATGTCGGCGTCGCGATGCGCCTGGCCGATCTCCGGCGGATAGACATGCGACAGCCAGTAGTTGGCGACCACCTTGCCCGACACGTTGAGGATCAATCCGCCCAGCGAATAACCCTGGTTGGCATTGGCCCGCACACGCCAGTCGGCGCGATCCACGTACTCGTCGATGGCGGTCGCCACGTCCACCAGCGTCCGGCGGTCCTCGCGCAGCCGGTGATGCTGGTCGCGGTAGGCAACGTAAGCGCGGAAAGTCCGCAAGTGGTTGGCGTCGACCAGGGTCTGTTCGACGATATCCTGCACCTGCTCGACGGTCGGCGCCGAATCGGCATAGCGGTGGCGAATCACCTTGAGAACCCGAGCCGTCAGCAGCTGCGCTTCGGCCCCATCGAATTCACCGCTGGCGGCACCGGCGCGAGCCAATGCCGAAGCGATGCGCTCGACCTCGAAAGGGACATCGGAACCGTCACGACGCAGGATGCGACGCGGCAGCGA
>VIKE01000036.1 GCA_008080565.1 Rhodocyclaceae bacterium
TTTATAGCCGGCGTCGAGAAACTCCTGGGCGATGATCTGGCCCAAGCCCTGCGCGGCACTTTCCTAAGTTGCCAGGTTTTCGGCGCCGCCTTCGCCAAGGCCGGTTACGGCCGGCTCATCAACCTGGCCTCGCTGGCCGGGCAGAACGGCGGCACGGCTTCCGGCGCGCACTATGCGTCGTCCAAGGCCGGCATCATCACGCTGACCAAGATCTTTGCCCGCGAGCTCGGGGCGGCCAATGTGACGGTCAATGCGATAGCCCCCGGCCCGATGGAATTGCCCTCGGTGCGGGCGGCGGTGCCGGCCGAGCGCCTGGCCCAAATCATCGAGACCATTCCGGTCAAGCGCTTGGGCAACCCGAAGTTCGTGGCCACTTTGGCCGTACAACTGGCTTCCCCGGAAGCCGATTTCACTACCGGGGCGACCTGGGATGTGAATGGCGGCATCTTCATGCGCTAAGCGCAGGCGTCATTCATCAAGACCAACAGAGAAAAGAGATCGACATGGCAGAAGACAAGATCAAGGTTGTCGTCAAACGACGGCAGGAACAGGGCCACGGCGTACTGGTGCTGGATCTCGTTGATTCGGAAGGCGGCGCCCTGCCGCCTTTTTCGGCCGGCGCGCATGTGGATATCCACTTGTCGCCCGAACTGGTGCGGCAATATTCCTTGTGCGGCGACCCGGCGCAGCGCGACGTCTATCGCCTGGGCATCCTCAAGGATCCGCAATCCCGGGGCGGATCGCTGGCCGCGCACGCCGCGCTGCAGGAAGGCGACGAAGTCTGGGTCAGCCTGCCGCGCAATCATTTTCCGCTGGTCAGCGGCACCCGGCGCAGCGTGCTGATCGGTGGCGGCATCGGCATCACGCCGATGATCGCCATGGCCTACGCCCTGTCGGCCGACGGTGCCGATTTCGAGTTGCATTACCGCGGTCGCAATCGTGCCGCCTGCGCCTTTCTTGACGAGCTGGCGGCGTGCGCCTTCAGCGACCGGGTGCATACCCATTTCGGTGAAGATGGCGCCGAGAGCCTCGATCTGGCGGCCATTCTCGGCGATCCGGCGGCCGGCACACATGTCTATGTCTGCGGTCCGGCCGGCTTCATGAGCTGGGTGATCGACAGTGCCAAGGCACTCGGCTTCGCCGACGAGGCGATTCACCGCGAATTCTTCCAGGTCGATACCGACAGTTCGGGCGCCGCCTTCGAGGTCGAAGCCCGGCGCAGCGGCAAGACGGTCAAGGTCGAGGAAGGCCAGAGCATTGTCGATGCGCTGGCCAAGGTTGGTATCAAGATCAAGGTGTCCTGCGAGCAAGGCGTCTGTGGTACCTGCCTGTGCGATGTGATCGAAGGAACGCCGGATCATCGGGACGTCTATTTAACCGATGAGGAAAAGACGGACAACGACCAGATCCTGCTGTGTTGTTCGCGAGCCAAGACCGCCAAGCTGGTTCTCGATATTTAAGGAACGAAAGGAATTGCAAATGCTTGATATTGCCCGCTATCGCAACGGTATGGCCATGCTGGCAGGGGCCGTCAATGTCATCACGACGGACGGTCCGCGCGGCAAGGCCGGGTTTACCGCAACCGCCGTGTGCACCGTGACCGATCAGCCGCCCACCCTGCTGGTGTGCATGAATCGTTCTTCCTACGCCCATCCATTTTTTGTTGAGAACGGCGTGCTCTGCGTCAATTTGCTTGCGGCTGTGCAGCAGGAACTGTCAGGCGTTTTCGCCAATCGAGATATCCCGATGGAAGAGCGTTTTGCCCGCACTGACTGGTCTCCGCTGGAGACTGGTAGTCCGGCTTTCGCCGAGGCGTTGGTCTGCTTCGATTGCCGGATCGCCCTGGTGCAGGAAATCGGTTCGCATACCATTTTCTTTTGCGAAGTGCTTGAAATGCAGCAGAGCGATGCCAAACCGGGCCTGGTGTACTTCAATCGCGGCTACCACCATCTCGCTGCCGACAAGGCGGCCTGAGATGGGTGTCATCACCTGCAACGAAGACCTGCGTGAGTTGGCCAAACGACGCGTGCCGCGAGCCATTTTCGATTACGTTGATCGCGGTTCGTATGACGAGCAGACGCTCAACGACAATCGTCGCGATCTGCTGGCCCTGCGCCTTCGCCAGCGGGTAATGGTGGATGTTTCGCAACGCAATTTGGCCTGTACGCTGGTCGGTGAAAAGGCTGCCATGCCGGTGGCCATTGCCCCAACCGGCCTGACCGGGCTGGTGCGTGCACGTGGCGAGATTCTGGCGGCGCAGGCGGCCGAGGCGGCAGGCATTCCTTTCACCCTGAGTACCATGTCGATCTGCTCGATTGAGGATGTTGCGGCGCATTGTGCCAAACCGTTCTGGTTCCAGCTTTACGTAATGCGTGATCGGGATTTCGTCAGCTCCCTGATTGATCGCGCCCGGCAGGCCGGCTGTTCGGCATTGGTGCTGACCGCCGACCTGCAGATTCAGGGTCAGCGCCACCGCGACTTGAAGAATGGTCTGACGGTGCCACCGCGCCTGACCGTCGCCAATTTTTTCGACCTGGCATGTAAGCCGGCTTGGGGCATCCAGCAACTATTAGGGCAACGGATGAGCTTCGGGAATCTGGCCGGCTTTCTGCCCAGGCAGGACAAGCAAATCAGCGTGGGGCAATGGATCATGTCGCAGTTTGAGCCGGCGATAACTTGGGATGACGTGGCCTGGGTCAAGGCTCAGTGGCCAGGCAAGTTGATCATCAAGGGGGTGCTCGACCCCGAGGACGCCAATTTGGCGCTCGATGCCGGGGCTGATGCCATCGTCGTTTCGAATCACGGTGGGCGGCAACTGGATGGTGCAATATCGAGCATTGCTGCACTGCCGACTATCGTGGACGCCGTTGGCCAGCGAACGGAGGTTCTTTTCGATGGCGGCATCAGAAGCGGACAGGATGTTCTCAAAGCGCTAGCCATCGGTGCCAAGGGTGTCATGATAGGCAAGGCCTTTCTTTACGGCCTGGGGGCCATGGGCAAGGATGGTGTGGAACTTGCGCTGGCCCTAATCCGCAAGGAACTCGATGTATCTATGGCCCTGACTGGGACCTGTGATTTGGCATCCGTTGGTCCTCAGATCCTGTACCGATAATTTTATTGAAGGAAGCTCTATGTATCCCGAAGCCATCCGCATTATCAAAGACGAACATTTCGCGATCGCGGCGGTTCTCCACACCCTGCGTCATCTGATCAATGAGATCCACGCCGGTGCCGAGCCGAATTTCCCTTTGCTCAAGGCGATTCTCGACTACATCGTCGCCTATCCGGATCACTGGCATCACCCAAAAGAGGACAAGTATCTATTCGCCGCAGTCAGGCGCCGTTCTCCCGATACCGAAGCTCTGGTGGCAAAACTTGAGCGCGAACACGCACTTGGTTATCCAATGATCGAAACCATGAAGCAACAATTGCTTTGCTATCAGGCGAATGACCCGGGCGCCAAAGAGGATTTCTTTTTCACCGCCGTGCGTTACATTGACTTCGAGTACGCCCATATGAAAACTGAGGAAGAGGTCCTGATTCCCTTGGCCGAGTCCTTACTGCAGCCAGAAGACTGGGCCGAGATTGATGCCACCTTCCTGGAAAACGACAACCCCTTGTTCGGAATTAAACCGAAGGAGGAAGCAGAGCTGCTCTATCAACGAATTCTGGAGTTAGCGCCAGCCCCAATTGGATATGCCAGCTGATGATTTGGCAGTGAGCAGTCGTCTGCAAGCGGCTGCTGTCATCAGATAGGTGCCATTGAAGCGGCAACGGGGCGAATGACAGCTTTGGGCACGAAGCAGTCCGTCCGACGCTCTACCCCGCCAGTGCCGCCGTGACGATCGCCTGCGCCTCGCTGACCAGTTCGGCGAGGTGTTCGGCGCTCTTGAAGCTTTCGGCGTAGAGCTTGTAGATATCTTCGGTGCCCGATGGACGGGCGGCGAACCAGCCGTTGGCGGTGCTTACCTTGAGGCCGCCGATGGCGGCGCCGTTGCCGGGGGCCGTGGTCAGGCGGGCGGTGATGGCTTCGCCTGCCAGGCTGGCGGCGCTGACCTTGTCGCCGGTCAGTTGCTTGAAGGCGGCTTTCTGTTCGCGGCTGGCCGGGGCATCGATGCGGGTGTAGTACGGCGTGCCGTAACGGGCGGCGAGTTCCTGGTAATGGCGACCCGGGTCCTGGCCGGTGACGGCAGTGATTTCGGCGGCCAGTAAGCCGAGGATGATGCCGTCCTTGTCGGTCGTCCACACCGTGCCGTCACGCTTGAGGAAACTGGCGCCAGCGCTTTCCTCGCCACCGAAGCAGATGCTGCCGTCGAGCAGGCCGGCCGAGAACCACTTGAAGCCGACCGGAACTTCGTAGAGCGTGCGGTCCAGCCCGGCGACAACACGGTCGATCAGGCCGCTCGACACCAGGGTCTTGCCGACCGCCGAGGCCGCCGACCATTGCGGACGATGGGCCAGCAGGTACTGGATGGCGACGGCGAGGTAATGGTTGGGATTGACCAGGCCGAGCGAGGGCGTGACGATGCCGTGGCGGTCGACGTCGGCGTCGTTGCCCCAGGCAATGTCGAAGCGGTCCTTGAGGGCGACCAGGCTGGCCATGGCGTAGGGGCTGGAACAATCCATGCGGATCTTGCCGTCGTGATCGAGGGTCATGAAGCCGAAGGCCGGATCGACCGCCGGATTCACCACCTCGATGTCGAGGCCGTACAGATCGGCAATCGGCTGCCAGTAGGCGACCGCCGCGCCGCCCAGCGGATCGACGCCGATGCGCAGCTTGGCCCGGCGAATCGCCTCCATGTCGATGACCTCGCCGAGTTCGGCGATGTAGGGCGTCATCAGGTCGACCGCCCGGGTCGTCGGTGCGACCAGGGCCTGCGCGTAGGGAAGCCGCTTGACGCCGCGATTGCCATCGGCCAGCAGGGCGTTGGCGCGCTGCTCGATCCAGCCTGTGACGTCAGTGTCGGCCGGGCCGCCGTGCGGCGGGTTGTACTTGATGCCGCCATCCTGCGGCGGATTGTGCGAGGGGGTGATGACGATGCCGTCGGCCCGGTCGGCCGGATTGCCGGCATTATGGACGAGGATGGCGCGCGAAATGACGGGCGTCGGCGTGTAGCCGTCATCGGCCTGGAGATGCGTCAGCACGCCGTTGGCGGCGAGAACTTCGAGGGCGGTCTGCTGGGCCGGACCGGACAGTGCGTGGGTGTCCTTGCCGAGGAAGAGCGGGCCGCGGATGCCAGCCTGGGCGCGGTATTCGGCGACGGCCTGGGCGATGGCGAGAATGTGCGCCTCGTTGAAACTGCCATTGAACGCCGTGCCGCGATGCCCGCTGGTGCCGAAGGCAACGCGCTGTGCCGGATCGCTGGCGTCCGGCAGAGTCCGGTAGGCCGCCAGCAGGGCGGGAATGTCGGTCAGGCTGGATTTCGGGGCCGGCTGGCCGGCAAGGGGATGCGCCATGGTGATGTCCTATGGAGGAGGTGCTTGCCGAGCATTTGCCGGCAGCGGGGACGACATGGTAACAAAGGTTTATGACCGGCAAGTATTTCGCGCTCTGCAACGGGGCGACCGGCGACTGGATTCTGCCCCCGACCGCCGGCAGGAACTGTGCCCTGGCGCATATAATCCCGCCCCATGCTGCGCTTAGTTCTCGATACCAATGTCGTCCTCGACCTTTTTCACTGGGGCAACACCGATGCCGTGCCGATCATGGCGGCGCTGGAGGCCGGGCGGATTCAATGCGTCGTCGACGCCCGCACGCTCGATGAGCTGCAACGCGTGCTGACCTATCCGCAACTCAAGCTGACACCCGAGATGATGACCGAGCGCTACGCCCGCTACACGAAGCTGGTCGAGGTTTTCCCCGAAGGAGAAGCGCCGAAGTTGCCGCGCTGCAAGGACAGGGACGACCAGAAATTCCTTGAGCTGGCCGCCCGCTGCGGTGCCAACCTGCTGGTCAGCAAGGACAAGGCGCTGCTGAGGCTGCGCGGACGGACTACCCTGGGATTCCAGATCGTCAAGCCGGCAGCGGCATCGGTATTGCTGGCGATGTGAGGCAAATTTAGTCTCTGGTGGGCGCTGGAACAGAATCCCACGGTCAACCGGAAAAAAGGGCAAAAATCGAAAAGCGGGGCGGTTCGCGTTGGCGCTATTTGCCGCCAATTTCGTATATCTGCGAAAGCAGCAGGCGGAATGCGGAGGTGCGCGCCGGCTCGGTCGGGCGAACAACGCCATGTTCCTGCAGGACGGCGATCAATTTCATTGGCGCAACGCGCTTGTCACCCACGATCTCGACGTGCCCGGCCTGCACTTCGACGCGCGTCAGCCGGTGATCGTCTTCAACCATTGAATTGCGCTGTTCGGCCAGCGAGAAAATGTCGTCGTCCTCGATGCAGCGGCCGTTCTCCTCATGGCGACAGGCATCGCGCTCATCGGTATCGATTTTCAGATAGCGGGCGACTTGATCGGTCAATGCGCCCGGCTCGCGAATGAACCGCGAGGAGTAGGTGATGTCTGCCCACTTCGGGCCGGTCGCCACGTAGCAACTCAAGGGCAGCAACCCGAGCGTCAGCGGGTACAACCAGGATTTGCCGCAGGTGCGGGCCGCCTCTATTCCCGAGAATGGCCCTGAGACGGTGACCAGGCGCAAATCGACGTGCGGTGTACGGGTCGATTCGGTCAGCGAACCGCGGGCGATCAGCGCACCCTGGCTGTGACCGATCACCGTTACCTGCGGCACGTGCGATTGCTCGGCCAGTTGCTCGATTGCGGTCCTCAATGCAGCCGCACTGTGCGCCAGTTTGGCGCGGTCATCGTAGGTAAAGCAGGCCGATTGCTGACCATGGAAGGCCAGCACCTGAGCCAGACCGCGAAACTGGCCCGACGAGCCGAAACAGCCATGGACGAGCACGTTGATCGGCTGGCTCGCATCAAATCGCAAGCTTCGATCCGGATTGTCCGTGCATGGGCCCAGGCCGGGAATGTTGATGGTGACGCTGGGCTGCGGTTGGCGGCCGGGTTCGAGATCGAGCGCATGCGTCGTCTGGCGCGTCGCGCAGCCAGCGAGAAGACTGACGGCGACCATGAAGAAAACGATGCGAACCATGTTGGACACCTGACAGATTTGGCCGGAGCGCTGAATCCTACGGTCAACCGGAAAAAATAGCCAAAATCAAAATGACTGGCGAACTTTGGTTTGCCCTTCAAACCTCTCCCGGACTCCCCGACAGCGTGTGTATTTCGCTGTCATCCTTCAAACCGATCCCGGTCAATTGCCGGGCCAAGGCGGCACGAATCAGCCAGGCCAGCTTGACCGAAGCAGCGGCCGGCGTCAGCCCGGCCGGGCGGATGTTGGAAAGGCAATTGCGCTCGGCATCGAGCCGGCCGATTTTTGGTGCGAAGGTCAGGTAGGCGCCAAGGCTGTCGGGCGACGAAAGGCCCGGTCGCTCGCCGAGGATGACGAGCACCAGCCGCGCCCCGAGCACGGCGCCGACCTCGTCGCCCAGCGCCACCCGGCCCTGACGGGCAATAACCGGCGGCGCAATCCTTAAACCGTCGAGCAAGGGCAACAGGGCATCCAGCAGCGGCAAGGCGTTCTCATGCACGGCGGTCGCCGAGAGGCCGTCGGCGATCACGATGGCCACATCGGGCGCCTCGGAAAGACACCGGGCGAGAAGCGTCACGGCGCTGGCCTCATCCAGACAGCGGCCGAGGTCCGGGCGTTGCAGGTAGGTGTGGCGGTCAACGGCCTGGCTATGGACAACGAGCGGTTCAGCCCCGCCCATCTCGCGCCAGCGGGCGACCAGCCCGTCGACATCCAGCGCCTGATGCACGGCATCGCGGGCCAGCGCGTGGGCGACATCGAAACTGAGGACGGCGGCCGTCGGCAGGCTGTTGCCGGCACGGCCCAGAGCGATGCGGGCGGCGGTCAGCGTCGCCAGCGCTTGCCAGGGGTCCGGGCGGCTCATTGCAGGCGCCGCCGCAGATCGGCCAGCAACCGATGATCGGGGCTGGCCGGCAGCAGGTGCCCGGCCCCGTCGGTCAAACCCATGCTCTCCAGCCAGGCTTCGAATTCCGGCGCCCGCTGCAAACCGAGCGCCTGACGGACGAACAGCTGGTCGTGGAAGGAGGTGCTCTGGTAATTGAGCATGATGTCGTCCGCCCCCGGCACGCCCATGATGAAATTGACGCCGCGAGCAGCACGAGCAGGTTGTCGATGTCGTCCTGATCGGCTTCGGCGTGGTTGGTGTAGCAGATGTCGCAGCCCATCGGCAGGCCGAGCAGCTTGCCGCAGAAGTGATCTTCCAGCCCGGCGCGAATGATCTGTTTGCCGTCGTAGAGATATTCCGGGCCGATGAAACCGACCACGGTATTGACCAGCAGCGGCTTGAAATACCGGGCCACGGCGTAGGCCCGCGCCTCGCAGGTCTGCTGGTCGACGCCGTGGTGGGCGTTGGCCGACAGGGCGCTGCCCTGCCCGGTTTCGAAATACATGACGTTGTCGCCGACCGTCCCGCGCTTGAGCGACAAGGCCGCCTCGCGCGCTTCGTGGAGCAGAGCCAGATTGATGCCGAAACCGGCATTTGCCGCCTCGGTGCCGGCGATGGACTGAAAGACCAGATCGACCGGCAGGCCCGCCTCGATGGCGCGGATCTGGCTGCTGACATGGGTCAGCACGCAGGATTGGGTCGGAATTTCGAAACGGCCGATCAACTCGTCGAGCATGCGCCACAAGCTGGCCAGCGCCGGCAGGCTGTCCGACGCCGGGTTGATGCCGATCACCGCGTCGCCAACGCCGTACATCAGCCCATCGAGCATCGAAGCGGCGATGCCACTGGCGTCGTCGGTCGGATGATTCGGCTGCAGGCGGACGGCCAGCCGGCCGGGCAGGCCAATGGTGTCGCGGAAAGCGGTGACCACCCGGCACTTGCGGGCCACCGCGATGAGATCCTGATTGCGCATCAGCTTGCTGACGGCAGCAGCCATTTCCGGCGTGATGCCGGGCGCCAGCGCCGCCAGTTCGGCCTCGCCCGTCGTCGCGTCGAGCAGCCATTCGCGGAATTCGCCGACCGTCAGCGACGCGACCGGCGCGAAGGCAGCGGCGTCGTGGCTATCGACGATCAGCCGGGTGACTTCGTCGATTTCGTAGGGGATCAGCGCGGCATCGAGAAAGCAACGCAAGGGCAGATCAGCCAGCACCAGCCGGGCCGCCATCCGCTCGGCCGCGCTTTGGGCGGCGATGCCGGCCAGCGCGTCGCCGGAACGGGCCGGGCTGGCCTTGGCCAGCACCTCGCGCAGATCGGCGAAGCGATAGCCTTGCGAACCGACGCTGGCCCGATAGCTCATGTCATTGGCGCCGGCGGAAAACCCAGCTCTTGTCGTCGGAAGCTTCGGGCGCGAAAGCGTAGCCGTGACCACGGCGTAGCGCGTCATCAAGCCGCGCGCCCGCTTGGCGTAGAAGCTGATGATCTTGTATTTGCCGTTCTTCCAGTCCTCAAACACCGGCTGAATCACGGTTCCGTTGATCTTGCGGCCGACGGCGGCCTTGAAATACTCCTCCGAAGCCAGGTTGACCGCGACCGGCCGCGGCATCTCGGCCAGTTCGGCATTGATCGCATCGAGCAGGCGCTCGCCCCAGTAGGCGTAAAGATCCTTGCCGGCCTTGTTGGCAAACTTGGTGCCCATTTCCAGCCGGTAGGGCTGCATGAGGTCGAGCGGCTTGAGGATGCCGTAGAGGCCGGAAAGGATGCGCACGCGTTGCTGGGCGAAGTCGAGATCGTCGGCGCCCAGCGTTTTTGCCGCCAGGCCATCGTACACATCGCCGTCGAAGGCGAGCACGGCCTGCTTAGCATTTTCCGGCGTGAAAGGCAGCGACCAGTCGGCGTAACGATTGAAATTGAGCAGCGCCAGCGGGTCGGAGAGGTCCATCAAATTGGCGATATCGGCCGGCGACAATTTGCGCAGCTTTTTGATCAAGGCTTCCGAGTGCTTCAGATAGGCCGGCTGGGTGTGCTTGGCGACGTGCGGCGGGGTCTTGTAATCAAGCGATTTGGCGGGGGACAGGAAGATCAGCATGGTCGTAACTCAGGGAAACTCAAGATGTTTGCTGAGCGCCATTTTAACGGCCCGGAAGCATTCCCCGCACACTATCGAGCAGCCGGGCCAACCCACGAAAGGCAAGCAGAGGATCGTTGGATGATCTGGAGACACACCACAGACTTTGATAGCATGCCGTCGTTTGCGCCCATGTCGTGCGCATTTCCAGGTGTTCAACGGAGATTGCCTTGCGCAAGTTCGCCCTCCTCCTGTACGTCTTTCTCGCAGCCTGTACGACTGTCGCCTCGTTGCGCCTTGATGACCGTTTCGGTCCGGCCGACCCCGCCCGGTTCGACCGTCTCTCCCCTGCCACCACACAGGCGCCCGATTACTGGCGAGACGTCCGCCCGGTACTCGACCGCCGCTGCGTCAGTTGTCATTCGTGCTATGACGCCCCCTGCCAGCTCAACCTCGCCAGCTACGCTGGGCTGACCCGCGGCGCGAGCACGGCCCAGGTTTTTGCCGACCGCCTGATCGCTGGCGAGCCTACGCGTCTTGGCATTGATGCGCAAAGCAATGCGCAGTGGCGACAAAAGGGTTTCTTCCCGGTGCTCAACGAACGCAGCCCGACCCCCCAGGCCAACATCGACGCCAGCGTGATGGCCCGTCTGCTGGCGCTCAAGCAGTCCCACCCCGGCCCAATCAGCGGCCCCTTGAATGACGAGGATTTCGATTTCTCGCTCAATCGCACGCAAGTCTGCACACCGGCCGAAGGGCTGGACGAATACACCCGCCGTCATCCGACACGCGGCATGCCCTTTGGTCTGCCACCGCTCAGCCCCGGCGAAAACGCCACACTAACTAACTGGCTGAAAGCCGGCGCCCCATATCGCCCGCCTTTGCCACCAGCCGCCAAAGTCAGCCAGCAGATTGCCGATTGGGAAAACTTCCTCAACGCCAACGACAGCAAAAGCCAGCTCACCGCCCGCTATATCTACGAACACTGGTTCATCGGCCAGCTCTGGTTCGCCGAGCAGCCCGGCCTGTATTTTGAACTGGTGCGTAGCCGCACGCCGCCAGGCCAGCCCATCGACTTGATTGCCACGCTTCGGCCATACGACGCCCCGGGTGTGGATCGCGTCTGGTACCGGCTGCGCCGCATCGAATCGACGCCAGTCGCCAAGACCCACATGCCGATGCGGCTGGATGCAGAGCGGATGGGACGGCTGCGCGAGTGGTTCCTGATGCCTGATTACTCCGTCGGCCGCTTGCCTGGCTACGAGCCGGAAATAGCCTCCAACCCCTTCATCACCTTCCGCGATTTGCCACTCGTCGCCCGCTATCGCCTGATGCTGGATGAAGCCCAATTCACCCTGGCCGGCTTCATGAAAGGGCCTGTCTGCCGTGGCCAGTTCGCACTCAACTCGATCAACGACCATTTCTGGGTCTATTTCGTCGCGCCCAACGACAGGAGCGCCAATTTTATGCAGGCCATCATCGAAGCCGCCAGCCCGGTATTGCGCCTGCCGGCCGAACGCGAAAGCACGGCCGGCCTGTTGGCCTGGAAGGACTACTCCAACCTCGAACGCCAATATACCGAGTCGCGCAGTCGCGTCACCGCCAAGCTGAAACAGCACGATATTCGCCCGACACTGAACGACATATGGGATGGCGATGGCCGGAATGCCAACTTGACGCTCACCATCTTCCGCCATTTTGACAGTGCCTCGGTCATCAAGGGGCTGGCCGGCCAACGACCGCAAACCAGCTTCGTGATCGGCTACCCGTTACTGGAGCGCATGCATTACCTGCTGGTTGCCGGCTTCGACGTCTATGGCAATGTCGGCCACCAACTGGCAACGCGGCTGTATATGGATTTTCTGCGCATGGAGGGCGAACTGAACTTCCTCGCTCTGCTGCCAATCAACGACCGTCAGCCCGTCCTCGACTACTGGTACCGCCAGCGCAGCGCATCGCACAGCGACTACCTGGCCAATGCCGCCAGGTACTTTCCACAGGAAACCGGCATCCGCTATCGCAGCACGGACACATTGAATGAACTGTATGACCTGCTCCACCAGCACACCGCCAAGGCCCGCGATCACTCCCGCGAGCTGGAGGCCAGTGGCCTGCCACCGGCAGACCTCAGTGCGCTGCATCGGTTATCCACCATCCGCGGCATCGCCGCTTCACGGATGCCGGAAGACAGCCTGATTGTCTATCAACAGCCGACGGGCAGGCCGCTGGTCTTTTCGCTGCTCCGCAACAGTGCCCATACCAACGTTGCCGAAATGTTCAGCGAAGCCGACCGCCGCCTGCCGAAGGAAGATACGCTGCTGGCCCTGAACGGGATTGTCGGCGCCTATCCGAACGCGATTTTTACGGTCAACCGGGAAAACATCGCCAAATTCGCCGATGCCGTCGCCGCCCTGCGCAGCGAATCCGACCTGGCACGCGTGACCGACGCTTACGGCATCCGCCGTACCGACCCGCGGTTCTGGCCCACGAGCGATGCCATCCATGATTATCAGCAGGCCAGCCGCCCCGTCGAATTCGGCATTCTCGATTACAGCCGGCTGGAAAACCATTGAACGGCATGAGATGCATGTCGTCGCTTGAGTGACGGCCGCAGCTCGGATTGAGACGCTCAAGGAGTTTCCCGGCTGGTAAAATTCGATCTTTGAATTTTCTGGACTCCCGATGAAACGCACCCGCTTTGGCTCTCGCGACCGTCTTTCCCGCGATGCGGCCGAACTGCAACGTCTGGCCACCGGCCTTTCCGAATCCGGTGGCAAGCTGGAAGACGCCTACTGGGAAGCGCAACTCGCCGACGTCGTCGACAGCCTCCTCAAAAACGGTGCCGAGGACGACATCAACACCGCGCTCGACCGCCTGTTCGAGGCCAACCCACGCGCCCATGACGAACTGGCCGACATGGTCGAATCACGTGCCGAAACCAACCGCGTCGAAGCCCAAGGCCAGGAATACGACATCCAGCTCTTCGCCGCGCCCATCCTTGCCTGGTCACGCTTTTCCATCCCCGCCAGTCCGCTCCCCAAGAGCACACTGCAGGCCCTGCACGTGCATCTCGGTGCCCATGTCTTTGGCGGTGATGCGCGCGTCGCGCTGGCCGATTTCCTGTTCAGCCCGGACCAACTGCCGCGCAGCTTCTGCGACACCTGGCAACTGACCAAACTGCTCGGTGAAGCCGCGCTGGGCGGCAAACATCTGGCTGTGGACACCGCCGGCATGGCCGAAACCAACCGTTTCCTGTCCGACGTCCGCTACATCGTCGGCACCGTCGTCGTGCCGCGCGGCAAGCCGCTGTTCCGCTGGAACGAAAAGGACGGCAACAAGGAAACGGCACTCAAGGAATGGATCAAGCAGGGCAGCCCGAATATCGAGCCGCTGCTCACTGGCTGCGCCTGGCAACCTCTGCTGCCCGATGCCTACCATGCCTCCTGCCGCAACGCCGATCGCCTGTCGCGGCCGTATTCGCTCAAGGCCTCGGTCGCTTTCCTGCAAAGCATGCTCGGCCTCATGCCGGCCGACATCCGCGCCGTCGTCGGCCCGTGCTACGACCGCCGGATGGAGGAATACCGCGTCGGGCTCGGCCCGACGACCGGTGATGAGGTCTATCACGGCATCGTCTGGCCGCTGCTCGGCGCCGAAGACGAAGCGACCGACGCGGCTGGCGAAATCGAGGCCGTGCTGCGCGAAGCCGGCGTCAAGGACGTGCTCTTCCTCGACCATCACTTCCCGATGGAATTCTGCGACGACTGCGGCGCCCCACTCTTCCCCAACCGCGAAGCCGAACTGGTGCACGCCGAAATGCCGGAACAGCCGGCGGCGACGTCGCAAGTCCTGCATTGATGGAAAAACCGTCGAACGCCGACTGGCTGGTGCGTAGCCAGTCGGCCGTCTGGCACCCATGCACGCAGATGCAGCACCACGCGCAGACCGGCACGCCCGGCCACCTGCCGCTGGTCCCCATCGCCCGCGGCGAGGGCGCCTGGCTTTACGACTTCGACGGCAAGCGTTACCTCGACGGCATCAGCTCGTGGTGGACCAACCTCTTCGGCCACGCCAACCCGCGCATCAACGCGGCGCTGCGCGACCAGCTCGAAACGCTCGAACACGTCATGCTGGCCGGCTTCACGCACCAGCCGGTGGTCGAGCTTTCCGAGCGTTTGAGCGCCCTGACCGGCGGCGTCCTCGGCCACGCCTTCTACGCCTCCGACGGCGCCTCGGCGACCGAAATCGCGCTCAAGATGAGCTTTCACTACTGGCGCAACATCGGCCGGCCGGAAAAGGCTGAATTCCTCTGCCTGCAGGGCAGTTACCACGGTGAGACGGTCGGCGCCCTGGCCGTCACCGATGTCGCCATTTTCAAGGATGCCTACGCGCCGCTCGTCCGCGCCGCGACGGTGATCCCCTCGCCGGATTTCCGCCAGGCTGAAGCTGGTGAATCGCCGGCCGATGTGGCCCGCCGCGCCGCTGCCGCGCTGGAAAGTCACCTGGAACGTCACGGCGAAAGCATCGCCGCCCTGATCGTCGAACCCCTGGTGCAAGGCGCCGCCGGCATGGCGATGTACGACCCAGAATACCTGCGCCTCGCCCGCCAACTGTGCGACCGCTACGAAATCCACCTGATCTGCGACGAAATCGCCGTCGGCTGCGGCCGCACCGGCACTTTCTTCGCCCACGAACAGGCTGAAATCCGGCCCGACCTCATGTGCCTGTCGAAGGGCATTTCCGGCGGCTACCTGCCGCTCTCCATCGTCCTCTCCAGCGACACCATTTACAACGCCTTCCTCGACGACTCGGTGGCTCGCGCCTTCCTGCACTCGCATTCCTACACCGGCAACCCGCTGGCCTGCCGCGCCGCGCTGGCCACGCTCGATATTTTCCAGTCCGACGACGTTCTCACGGTCAACCGGAAAAAAGCGCAAAAAATCGAATCCGCCCTCGCTCCGCTGGCCGAGCATCCGCAGGTAAAACACCTGCGCCAGCGCGGCATGATTGCCGCCTTCGATGTCGAAACAGCCGACCCGCACTTCTCGCGCAAGTTCTACCGTGCCGCCCTGGAACGCGAAGCGCTGATCCGGCCGATCGGCAATACCGTCTACCTGATGCCGCCGTATATCGTCAGCGACGAAGAAATCGAGCACCTGAGTAAGGCAATCAGCGAATCTCTCGCCGAAATACAGGAAAAATCCGCGTAAAAATCGCCAGGAAGAAGCATTTCAACTTGCCATCGACCTCTGGCAACCACATGCAAATACTCTTTTTCCGGGCAGATATTTTCCTGCGAAGCGTTGTCCAATCCGCATTGGCGCCATCCCTGACCTTCCCACAAGTTCGCGGTTTGGTGATGGCCGCCCGCTTTGAGGAGTCGCCATGGATGCCCCCGTCAATCTGCCGCCCGCAGGCGCACCGGATAGAGCTTCTTGCCCTGTCGCGCCCATGCTTGCCGTCAGTCCGTTACTCGGGGAAGACTCTTTCCGCCGGGTAGTCGAGTGGGCACCGAGCGCCATGGTGATGATCGACCTCGAAGGCATCATGGTGCTGGTCAACGCCCAGACTGAGCGAATGTTCGATTACGGACGCGATGAGCTGATCGGAAAACCGGTCGAAATCCTCGTTCCCGAGCGTTTCCGCCAACACCATAGTGCTTTCCGCACCGGTTATTTCAATGACCCGCAGCCGCGCCCGATGGGCGTCGGTCGTGATTTGGCGGGATGCCGCGCCGATGGCACCGAGTTTCCGATTGAAATCGGCCTCAATCCGATAGCCACCGAAGCCGGCGTCATGGTTCTGGCGTCGATCATCGACATCACCGAGCGCCAACGCGCCCAGCAAAGGCTGGAAGACGCCTTGCGCGAAAAAACCGTGCTGCTCAACGAGGTTCATCATCGGGTCAAAAACAACCTGCAGGTCATCACCAGCCTGCTCAACCTGCAGGCCGACTTTGCCGCCGATCCGCGCCTGCGGGCGATTCTGGCCGAGAGTTGCGGGCGGGTGAAGGCCATGGCGCTGACCCATCAACTGCTTTATGAACGCAAGGACTTTTCCCGCCTTGACCTAGGGGACTATCTGGACCGCCTGATTCAGTCGATCCGCTCAAGCTACCGCGCCACCGGCGACCGCATCACCCTGCGCATGGTTCGGCCTGATGCCCATGTCCAGATCGACCTCGAGCGGACAATTCCCTGCGGCCTGCTCGTCAATGAACTCGTCACCAATTCGTTCAAGCACGCGTTCAAGGGGGAACGTCAGGGAGAAATTGTCATCCAACTGGAAGAAGGATTCGATGGCATGGTCTGCGTCAGCGTGGCCGACAACGGCGTCGGACTGCCCCCTGAGAGCGAATTGGCCCACGGATCGTCTTTGGGCTTGCAACTCGTCCAGTTGTTCGTTGAGCAACTGCACGGCACGCTGGATGTCGAGCGGGGGAGCGGCGTGCGGTTTGCCATGCGTTTTCCAAAATATATCGCAGCCAAGGAGCCTTCATGAGTGCGCGATTACCGATCAATCTGATGCTGGTCGAAGACGAGCGCATTGTTGCCTTCGACCTCAAGCGCCAGTTACAGACCTTCGGCTACCACGTCGAAAGCGTCGTAGCCAGCGGTGAACAAGCCATCAGCGAGGTGGCCAAGAACAAGCCCGACCTCGTCCTCATGGATATTCACCTTGAGGGCGGCATGGACGGCATCGAAGCAGCCACGGCGATTCGCGCCCAACATCAGGTACCCGTCATCTTCCTGACCGCCTACGCCGAGGACGACACCCTGCGGCGGGCCCTGGACAGCCGCCCGTTCGGCTACCTGATCAAGCCTTGCGAAGGACGCGAACTGCATGCAACGATCCAGATGGCGCTGGCCCGCCGGGAAGATGAAGTCGCCATCGAGCAAAGCGAGCAGCGCCTCAAACTGGCGCTGGATGCCGCCTCGCTCGGCGTCCTTGAATGGTGTCCGTTATCGAACCGAATGAAGGGCGACGTTTACCTCGGCATGCTGTTCGGCAACCGGCCACAACCGCTCGACGAGCCGTGGGCAGCCTTCATCGAGCGAGTTGCCGAAGCCGACCGGGAACGCGTCACGAATGCGCTGACCGCCAAATTGCCGGGTAACGAAGCGATCAGTGTCGAATTTCAACTGGCTGGCAACGCCCCCCCGCACCGGCGCATGGAAGCCCACGCCAAGGCCTACGGCGCGGACGGAGCCGTTCAGCGCGTGGTCGGCATCCTTCAGGATGTGACGCAGCGCCACCTCGACGAAGCCATGCTGCGCCAGTCGAGCGTCGTCTTTCGCACCACGGCTGAAGCCATCGTGATCACCGATGCCAGACACCAGATCGTTGCCGCCAACACCGCGTTTTCACGCATCACCGGATATCAGGAAACCGAAGTGCTTGGCCTTGACCCGGACATTCTGCTGCGGGTCAGCCCACCGTACGATCAGTATGAGGACAGCTTCAAGAATGGCGGCGAAGGATTCTGGCAAGGGGAGGTGCGCTGCCACCGCAGCGATGGCAGCACATTCCCGGCTTGGCAAAGTGTCAGCGTCGTGCACGACACCAATGGCAAGCTGACGCATTTCGTTACGGCCTTTTCCGATGTCACGGCAATTTACGATGCCCAGCAACAACTTCGGCACCTGGCCCATCACGACCCCCTGACCGGCTTGCCCAACCGTATCCTGTTCGACGAACGGTTCCAATACGCCATCGAGCACGCCATACGCAACGAACAGCGCTGCGTATTGCTCTTTCTCGACTTGGACGGATTCAAGGTAATCAACGACACGCTCGGCCATGCCGTCGGTGACGATATGCTGCGCATCGTCGGCGACCGGCTGAAAAGTGTCATGCGCAGCAGTGACACCATCGCCCGCCTGGGCGGTGACGAGTTCGTGATTCTGGCCGGCAGTTTCAATCCTGACTACGCGGCGCGACTGGCAAACAAGATTCTCGACCAGTTGCGCATCCCCATCCCGCTATCCGGCGATATGCTTTCCGTCACCGGCAGTATCGGGATCGCGGTCTATCCGGACAACGGTGCCGACAGCCAGCAATTGATGCGCGCCGCCGACATGGCCATGTACACGGCCAAGGCCGAGGGGCGCGACCGCTATCACTTCTACGCCGAGGACATGTCCGAGCGGGCACGCCAGCGGATGGACATCGAACAGGGCCTGCGTCGCGCCCTGGCGAACGATGGCCTGGTCGTGCACTACCAACCGCGCGTCGATCTCGCCACTCGCCGCTTCGTCGGCGTCGAAGCACTGGTTCGCTGGCAACACCCGGAACGCGGCATCATTTCCCCGGCAAACTTCATCGGCATCGCCGAAGAATGTGGAATCATCGAACAACTGGGTCGCTGGGTATTGAATCGCGCCTGCCGCGAAATGCTCGATGGTGTCCTTGGCAAACCTGCCGGGGAAATCTTTCACGTTGCGGTCAACGTCTCGGCACGGCAATTCCTCGGCGTGGATTTCGTCGCAACTGTCCGCTCGGTACTGAGCGAAACGGGCTTTCCACCCAGCGCACTCGAACTGGAAATCACGGAAAGCACGCTGCAGGCGACCGAACGGAGTTTGTCCATACTCAACGCCCTGAATGAACTGGGCGTTGCCGTCAGCATCGACGACTTCGGGACCGGCTATTCTTCGCTGAGCGTCCTGCGCGATCTTCCCATCCAGCGCATCAAGATCGATCGCTCCTTCATCGTCAATCTGCCCGCCAGCCAGAATCAGCGGGCCGTCGTTGAAGCCATCGTCGCCCTGAGCAAGGCGATGTCGATGCAGATTACGGTCGAAGGCATCGAGCACGCCGATCAGGCCACAATCCTGCAGGAACTCGGTTGCCATGAAGGCCAGGGCTACCTGTTCGCCCGACCGTTGCCCATTGTCGAACTGTGCAAACTCCTCGGCAGCGGACTCGATGCCGAACAGTCCTGACTCCCCGGAATAAGCGGATCGCCCTTGCTGAGCCGATAGCACCGTAAAAATCCATAGGCGCGAAAGAACCTTCCAGGCAAAGGCGAGGGGCGGAAGAATATCGATGTTCGGCACGTGGTCAAAGCAAAACGCGACATTCCTGCCCGGCTGCGGGAAAATAGCAGGCTATGACGAATTCCCCACTCGAAGACCGCCTGCGTACCGAACTCGCCGAACTCGAAACCGCCGGCCTGACCCGCCGTCGCCGCGTGCTGGAAAGCCCGTGCGGCCGGCTTGCCACGGTCGACGGTAAAAATGTGCTGAATTTCGCCGCCAACGACTATCTCGGGCTGGCCGGCAATGCCGAGATCGCCCGGGCGCTGGCCGATGGCGCGATCCAGTGGGGCGCCGGCAGCGGCGCCTCGCATCTGGTCAGCGGCCACCTCGCGCCGCATGAAGCTCTGGAAAAGGAAATCGCCGCCTTCACCGGCTTTCCGCGCGCCCTGACCTTCTCCACCGGCTACCTGGCCAACCTCGCCGTGACGCCGACCCTGGCCGGGCGGGGCGATGCGGTGTTTGCCGACAAGCTCAACCACGCCTCGCTGATCGATGCCATGCAGCAGGCCAAGGCCAACGGTGCCGACGTCCAGCGCTACCCGCACAACGACGTCGCGGCGCTCGAAAAATTGCTGGCCGCCAGCACGGCAGCCCACAAGGTGATCGTCACCGACGCCGTATTCAGCATGGACGGCGACCTCGCCCCGCTGCCGCTCATCTTCGCGCTGGCCGAGCGTTACGACGCTTGGCTGGTCATCGACGACGCGCACGGCTTTGGCGTGCTTGGCCCGCACGGCAAAGGCAGCCTCGCCCACTTCAACCTGCCCGCCTCGCCACGCATCCTGCTCATGGGCACGCTGGGCAAGGCGGCCGGTGTCGGCGGCGCCTTTGTCGCCGGTTCGGCCACAGCCATCGAATACCTGCTGCAAAAAGGCCGCAGCTACATTTTCACCACCGCCCAGCCGCCGGCCATCGCTTGTGCGCTGAGCAAGAGCCTGCAACTGATCGAAAACGGCGACGCCCTGCGCGCCAACCTGATGTCCCGCATCGGCCAGTTGCGCGACGGGCTGGCCGGCCTGCCGCTCAAGCTGCTGCCGTCGCTGACCGCCATCCAGCCGCTCATCGTCGGCGAAAACGACGCCGCCGTCGCCCTCGCCAAAGCCCTCTGGGAACGTGGCCTGTGGGTGCCGGCCATTCGCCCGCCGACGGTGCCGAAAGGCACGGCGCGACTGCGCATTTCGGTCTCCGCCGCGCACAGCGAAGCTGATATCAACCAACTGATTACCGCCCTGAAGGAACTGGCATGACCGCTCCCCTCATTTTCCTGCCCGGCTGGTGCGTCGGCCGCGGCCCGCTCAATGCCACGGTCAACCGGATAAATGGTCAAATTTTTGACTTGCCGGGCTACGGCAGCGCCCCGTTGATCACCGATTTCTACGCCGCGGCCGACGACATCGCGGCCCGCCTGCCGCCCGGCACCACGCTGGCCGGCTGGTCGCTCGGCGCCCAACTGGCGCTGGCCGTCGCCGCCCGTCATCCGGACAAGGTCGGCAAGCTCATTCTCGTCGCCGGCACGACTTCCTTCGTCCAGCGCGATGGCTGGCCGCACGCCATGGCACCGGCCATGTTGGCCGAATTCGCCGCCGGCATCGCCGCCGATGTCGAAGCCATGTTGCCGCGCTTCGTCGGCGGCTTCAATCGCGGCGACGCCCGCGCCAAGGCGGTCACCCTCAAACTCCTCGAACTGGCCGACCCACGCCCGTCCGGCGAAGTCCTGGCGACCGGGTTGAACTGGCTGCGCGACATCGACCTGCGCGGTCTCGCGCCGCAGGTCAAGGCGCCGACCCTGCTCATCCACGGCGCCGCCGATCCGCTCATGCCGCTGGGTGCCGCCGAAGCACTCGCCGCCCTGATTCCCGGCGCCAGACTGGCCGTCTTCGACGACTGCGCCCACGCTCCCTTCATGTCCAGGCCTGACGATTTCGTCGCCACCGTGCACCAATTCCTGAATGACTAGACCGTCCAAGGCGCGCATCCGTCTATCCTTCGAGCGCGCCGCCCCGACCTACGACAGCGCCGCCGACATCCAGCGCCGCATCTGCATGCAACTGGCCGACGGCCTGCCGGCCATCACCCCAACCCGCCTGCTCGATGCCGGCTGCGGCACCGGTTTTGCCCAGGCCGACTTGCTGGCCCGTTTTCCGGATGCCCATGCCGTCGCCCTCGACCTCTCGCCGGCCATGCTTGGCAAGGTCAGCTCACCCTGCTGCCGCATCGCCGGCGATCTCGAAAACCTGCCGCTGACCGACGCCAGCCTCGACCTCTACTGGTCGAGCCTCGCCGTCCAGTGGTGCGACCTCGCCACGGCACTGCGTGAAGCCCACCGCTCGCTGCGCCCGAATGGCCTGGTCGCCCTGGCCAGCCTCGGCCCGGCCACCTTCCACGAACTTCGCCACGCCTTTGCCGACGTCGATCACTATCGCCACACGCTGAGTTTCCACAGCCCGGACGAAATCCGCAAAATCGCCGTCAATCTCGGCTTTGCCACGGTCAACACGAAAAAAGGCATAAAAACCGCACATTACCCGGACTTCAAGACCCTGCTTCGCGCCGTCAAGGCCATTGGCGCCAACCAGCTCGGCGACGGCCGGCGGACCAGCCTGATGAGCCGCACCACCTTCCTGCGTGCCGAGACGGCTTATGAACAATTGCGCACCCCGGCCGGCCTGCCGCTGACCTACGACGTGATCTACCTTTACGCCAGCAAATGAGCACCCAAAAATGAGTTCCGCCTATTTCCTGACCGGCACCGACACCGAAATCGGCAAGACCTTCATCACCTGCGCCCTGCTCCACCGCGCCGGGCTTGATGGCCTCAAAGCCGTCGGCCTCAAACCGATCGCCGCCGGCACCGATGCCGCCGGGCTGAACGATGATGTCGAAGCCATCCGCGCTGCCAGCAATGTCGAACTGCCGCGCCAGATCATCAACCCCTATTGCTTCAAGCCTGCCATCGCCCCGCACATCGCCGCGGCTGAAGCCGGCGTGCGCATTGAATTCGGCCCGATCGGAGCAAGTTGTGACGAGGCCCAGCAGCAGGCCGATCTGGTCATCGTTGAAGGCGTCGGCGGATTCTGTGTGCCCTTGGGCACCAAACGGAACGCCGCCGATCTGGCCGTCGACCTCGGCCTGCCGGTCATCCTCGTCGTCGGCATGCGTCTTGGCTGCATCAACCACGCGCTGCTCACGGCCGAAGCCATCGCCGCCCGCGGCCTGAAGCTGGTCGGCTGGGTGGCCAACAGCATTGATCCGGCCATGTCGCGTTTCGCTGAAAATCTGGCAACGCTGCAAGCGCTGCTACCGGCCCCGCTGCTCGGCGTCGTACCGCATGGGCCGCAGGACGGCGCCATCGGCGCCGCCGCTTTCCTTAAACTACCCGGCGCTTAAAACCGCCGCAATTTCGCGCAGGCGTTGCTGCAGGCCGGCTACAGCCTCGGCCTGATCGTCGACAAACCCATCGCGCGCCCGCAGTTCGACAACACTGGCATCAGCCGCACCAGCCTCATCGGAAAACGTGGCCATCAAACCTTTGACCGTATGGGCCTCGCGGCGCAGCACCGCAGCATCGCCAGAGGCCAGGGCAGTCCCCAGAGCCGCGCAATTGCTGTCGACATCCTGAACAAACATGTCGACCATCATCGCGAATATCTCCTCGTCGCCCCCCAGGCGATCAAGAATCGATGCTTTGTCCAACACGAAAGCCCCTGCCATATTTATCTCCATTCAACCCGCCTGCCCTCCAGGAAATCGGCCGGGTCTAGCAAATTCAGATCTGCGGCATCTCTTCGTCGCGGAAGCGCTGGCGGATGTCCAGCACATGCTCCCAGCCTGCCAGGAAAGCCTCGACGCACATCGGATCGAAATGCTTGCCGCGTCCGTCTTCAAGAAACTGGCAGGCATCCTCCAGCGACCACGCCCGCTTGTAGGGCCGCTCGGAGGTCAGTGCGTCAAAGACATCGGCCACCGCGACGATCCGGCCGAACAGCGGAATCTGATGGCCTTTGAGACCATACGGGTAACCCGTCCCGTCGTATTTTTCGTGATGCGAGATCGCCACTTCAGCCCCGGCCTGGATGACTTCCGAACGGCTGTTCTTGAGTAGTTCCTGGCCGAGCCGCGCATGCCCCTTCATGACCTCGAATTCTTCGTGGGTCAGCTTGCCCGGCTTGAGCAGGATGTAGTCGGGAATGCCGATCTTGCCGACGTCGTGCATCGGCGCTGCTTCGAGAATCAGCTTCTGCTGCGCAATGCTCAGATCAAGGCCGAGGGCGATGATCTGCGAGTAATGGGCCATGCGCTGGATGTGGGCGCCGGTTTCCGGATCACGAAACTCGGCCGCCCGCGAGATGCGGAAAATCAGCTCCTTCTCGCGCTCGCGAATTTCAGCCGTGCGCTCTTCGACCAGCGAACTCAGATGCTCGGCGCGGTCCGCCAGGTATTTCTGACCGGTACGCAGCGACAACATGTTGCGGGCTCGGGCTGAAAATTCGATACGGTCGATCGGCTTGGTCAGGAAGTCGTTGGCACCGCCGAGCAAGGCATCGTAGCGAATGTCCTTCTGGTCGTTGGCGGTAATCATCAGCACCGGAATCTCGTTGCGTCCGTGCAAGGCGCGGAAGGCGCTGATGAACTTGAGGCCGTCCATGTCCGGCATCATGTAATCGACGATGACCAGGTCGGGCACATTGCTGCGGCACCATTCCAGCGCCGCCACCGGATGATCGAACAAGGTCGGGCTGCAATCGCCCAGTTTGAGCACCAACGCCTTGATCAGCGTCAGATTGATGTCGCTGTCATCGATGATCAGGACGTTGTGCATGTACTTCCCTGCTTGCCGGATAGTTGTTGCCGGCAGTATATAATGCCCCGCCATGAAACTGCTCTTCGACCTCTTCCCCGTCATTCTCTTTTTCGCCACCTTCAAGTATGCGGAAAAGAGCCCCGAACTCGCGGCCGGCTGGATGGGCTCGCTGCTCGGCTTCGTCCCCGACGACGCCAAGATGGCGCCGATCCTGCTCGCCACCGTCGTCGTCATCGTCGCCACGGTCGCCCAGATCATCTGGGTACACTTCCGCCACGGCAAGGTCGACAAGATGCTCTGGGTCAGCCTCGTCCTCGTCGTCGTCTTTGGCGGCCTGACGCTGGCCTTCCAGAACGAAGCCTTCATCAAATGGAAACCGACCATCCTGTACTGGGTTTTCGCCGGCAGCATGGCCTTCAGCGCCTACGTGCTCAAGAAAAACGCCATCAAGGCCATGCTCGGCGAGCAACTGACGCTGCCCGAACCAATCTGGGGCAAGGTCAACCTTTCATGGATCGCCTTTTTCCTGGTCATGGGTGCCCTCAACCTGATCATCGCCTTCAATTTCCCGACCGATATCTGGGTCAATTTCAAACTGTTCGGCGGCATGGGCCTGATGCTTGTCTTCGTGATCGGCCAGGGCATGCTGCTGTCGAAATACGTCGAGGAAGAAAAATAATGCTCTACGCCATCATCGCTGAAGACAAGGCTGGCACGCTGGACCAGCGCATGGGTGCCCGCCCCGCCCACGTCGAACGACTGCAGGCTCTGCAGGCTGAAGGCCGCCTGATCCTGGCCGGCCCCTGCCCGGCCATCGACTCGCCCGATCCCGGCCCGGCCGGCTTTTCAGGCAGCATCATCATTGCCGAATTCGCCTCGCTGGAAGCCGCCCGGACCTGGGCCGATGCCGACCCCTACATCGTCGCCGGCGTCTATGAAAAGGTCGTCATCAAGCCGTTCAAGAAAGTGTTGCCGGCGTGAGCGCCGAAACCATCGAACTATTGCGCCAGCGCCTGGCCGTGCTGCAACCGTCGTCAATCACCATCGTCGACGAGTCGCACCGCCACGCCGGCCATGCCGGTGCGCGCGAAGGCGGCCACTACCAGTTACAAATTGTTGCACAGGCATTCGCCGGTAAAAGTACCATGGCCCGTCATCGCATGATTTATGATGCTGCAGGTGATTTGATGCGCAGCAGGATTCATGCGCTCAGCATTCGCGCTGAAGTACCCGGCAACGTATAATTTTTGATATTCCCTCCACCCAAGGATAGATACATGCTCAAGCTCTCCCGTCTGGCCGCTCTGCTGATCGCTGGCGCCATCGTTTCTGCCCCGGCTTTTGCTGCCGAGAAGGGCAAGGCTTTCGCCACCGTCAATGGCCAGCCGATTTCGCAAAACGTCTACAACGCCTTCGTAGACGAACAAAAGGCTCAGGGCGCCCCTGATTCCGCTGAACTGCAAAATGCCGTCAAGGAAGAACTCGTCCGCCGCGAAATCCTCGCCCAGGAAGCCAAGAAAAAGGGCCTCGACAAACCCGCCAACATCCAGGGCCAGATCGAGCTCGCCAAGCAGGCCGTGCTCATTCGCGCCTTCCTGACCGACTACGTCAAGGCTCACCCGATCAGCGATGCCCAGCTCAAGGCTGAGTACGAACTGATCAAGACCAACCTCGGCGCCACCGAATACAAGGCCCGCCACGTGCTGGTCGAGAAGGAAGACGAAGCCAAGGCGATTATCGCCAAGCTCGAAAAGGGCGAGAAGTTCTCCGAACTGGCCAAGGCTTCGAAGGATCCGGGCTCCAAGGACAAGGGCGGCGAACTCGGCTGGAGTTCCCCGAACGCCTACGTCAAGCCGTTTGGCGAGGCACTGGGCAAGCTCAAGAAGGGCGAGTACACGAAGACCCCGGTCAAGTCGGACTTCGGCTACCACGTCATCCAGCTCGACGATTCCCGTCCGATGACCCCGCCGCCGTTCGATCAGGTCAAGCCGCAATTGCAACAGCGCGCAAGCCAGCAACAGGTTGAAAACCTGGTCAAGGAGCTGCGTGGCAAGGCCAAGGTCGACTAAACCTTCGCCGAGATGCGAGAATGCCCACCCTGCGGTGGGCATTTTTGTTTGTGGGAGACGAGTGTGTTCAACAGTCTGAAAAAACTGTTCAGTGGCAACCCCGGGCAAACCGCCTCCTCCCGCACCGTTCCGGCGGCGCAAACCACCGCCGCCAGCACCCAGTTTCTGCGCCGCGAAGCGGTTTTTGACCGCAACAATCGTCTTTCCGGCCACGTATTTACGCTGCAGGAATCGACGACGCTGGCCGATGCCGATGCTGTTCGCCAACGAAGTTTTGACGAAACCCTGCTCGACACACTGAACACCAGCACCGACGCCTGGAACACCAGCCTCGCCTTCATTCCGCTCAGTTCCTCCAGCCTCGACCTTGCTGCGGTCGACCGTCTCAAATCGTCAAATATCGTGCTGCTCGTCCAGTTGGCTACCGACGCCGAAGCGGACATCGTTTGCGAGACCATCGACCGGCTGCACGAGCGCGGCATCCAGATCGGGGTTTTCCGTCAACCAAAGAACCCGGCTTTCGCCAGGGTCATCCAGCTGGCTGATTTCGCCGCGATTGATATCGGTGCCAACGAGGCCGATACCGCCCGCGATTTTTCCGCGGCGGTGCGAGCCAGCGCGGGAGAGCGTCCAAAGAGGCTACTGGCCTGCAACGTCGAAACGCTCGACGACCTGCGCTTCTGCCAGCAGTGGCATTTCGACAATTTCCACGGAAAGTTCGCCAGTTCAGCCTCGGGTGTCCGGGCCGAGAATAGTGGCGACCCGCACAAGGCCTTGCTGCTGAACATGATGCGCCTGGTACAAGGCGATGCTGAAAACGCCGAGATTGCAGCGGCCATGAAGCAGGACCCGCTGCTCAGCTTCCGCATCCTGCGTTACCTGAATTCCCCGGCCCTCGGCCTGACCCATCGCATCGACTCGCTGGCCCAGGCGCTGGTCATTCTCGGCCGGCAACGGCTGACCCGCTGGTTATCCGTGCTGCTCTTTTCGGTACGCGACCCGCATTTCGGCGACTGGCTGCTGGTCGAGAACGCGCTGACGCGTGGCCGATTGATGGAGGTCCTTGGCGAGCAGTCGATGCCGGGCGTCGCGCATGACCCGCTGTTCCTGACTGGAATTTTTTCCTGCCTCGGCGAATTGCTGCATCGGCCGCTGGCTGAAACGCTGAACGACATGCTGTTGTCGGACGACATCAAGAACGCCCTGCTCGAACGCAGCGGCCCTTATGCCCCACTCCTGGCCGTTGCCGAGGCCAGCGAAGACTTCGACCTGCCGCGCATGAGAGAGACAGCCCTGGCCGCTGGCGTTGCCCCGGAAACGGTCAACCGCGCCCTGCTTGCCGCGACGGCCTGGGCAAGTGAAGTAACCGAATACTGGGAATAAGCCTGGCTGGCTGACATTCGCCGGAAAAATTGATGCAGGTCGAGGCCGTAATTGGCCGGCTGTGGCTAAATCCGCTGCAATGGCCATTCGTCTATTTTTCTCCGCGCTCAGCCTGATTTTCTGGCAGCCGGCCCACGCCGACCAATCCCTGCAAGCCTGGATCGATACTGCGCTACCGGGCACGATCCTGCGCCTGCCGCCCGGCACCTATCGCGGCCCGGCCAGCATCACCAAGCCGCTGACGCTGGAAGGCAACGGCAAGGTCATCGTCGATGGCGGCGGCAAGGGGACGGTGCTGACCATCAAGGCCGACCGGGTGACCGTTCGCGGCCTGACCCTGCGCGCCAGCGGCGATTCGCACGATGCCATCGACGGCGCCATCATGGTAGCCGAAGGCAACGGCCTGCTCATCGAGCACAACGTGATCGAGGACGTGCTGTTCGGCATTTCGCTACACCGGACGACCGACAGCGTCGTCCGCCACAACCGCATCCGCTCGCGCCCGGTCAACTCGGCCGACCGTGGCGACGGCCTGCGCCTGTGGTACAGCACGGGCAACCGCATCGAGAACAACGACATTGCGCAGATTCGCGACATCACGGTGAGCAACTCGCCGCACAACCGCTACACCGGCAACACCATCCGCGACAGCCGGCGCGCCTTCAATTTCCTTTTTTCGCACCGAAGTCTGGTTGACCGTAACGTTCTCGACAAGAACTCGACGGGCATCATCGCCCTCAACTCCGATGGCCTGATCATCCGCAACAACCGCATCCTGCACGCCATGGATGCCTCCGGCGCCGGCATCGCGCTCAAGGAAACATCGGCGGCCCTGGTCGTCGACAACGAAATCGTGCACTGCGCCCACGGCATCATGGCCGATTCGCCGATGGACGCCATCAATCGCATCGTTTTCATCAACAACGTCATCGCCCACAACATCACTGGCATCTATTTTTATGGCGCCAAGGGCGGCCACATCGCCATCAACAACACCTTCCGCAGCAACCTGTGGCCCGTCACGGCCATCGGCGATGGCGACCCGATGAACGATACCTGGTGGGGCAATACCTGGGATACCTACGAAGGATTCGACCTTGATGGCGACGGCTTTGGCGACAAGCCGCACGAACTGCACGCCTACGCGGATCGCCTGTGGATCGAAACGCCAAGCGTCACGTTCTTCCGCAACTCGCCAGTGCTTGAACTGCTCGACTTCCTCGAGCGACTGGCGCCATTCTCGGCGCCCTCCCTCATTCTGCGCGACACGGCGCCGCGCATGCAGCCGGCCAAAGCCTACAACTGATATTCGTCACCGCCGCCCTGCATGGCCATTTCGACCACCCGTTTCGACAAATGGGGGGCAAACAGCGAAATCAGGTCGTAGTCGTAGCGGCGCAGATAGGTGCCGCGACGCAGGGCGAGACGAGTGGTATTCGATTCGAACAGGTGGGCAGCATCGATCGCCACCAGACCGGTATCGCGCAGGGCATCGAAAGCCAGCGCCGAAATGATGCCCAACCCGAGACCGAGGCTGACGTAGGTCTTGATCACATCGGCATCGAGGGCGGTCAGCGCCACATTCGGCTGCGCCCCGATGCGCTCGAAGGCGCGGTTGATGCGCGAACGGCCGGTAAATGCCGTGTCGTAGGTAATCAGCGGCCATTTCGCCAGTTCGTTGAGCGACAGCGGCTGCGACTTGAGAATGGGGTGGCCTTCCGGCGCGATCACGCAATGGGTCCATTGGCGCACCGGCAGCGTGATCAGCTGTGGATACTGGTCGAGAGATTCGGTGGCAATCCCGATATCGGCCGCGCCGGCGACCACCCATTCGGCGATCTGGATCGGGCTTCCCTGATGCATTTCGAGCTTGACGTCGGGGTGCTGCGCAACGAAATCGCGGACCACCACCGGCAGGGCATAACGCGCCTGGGTGTGCGTCGCGGCCAGGATCAGCCGGCCGGAATTTCCCGTCGCGAACTCACCGCTCGCCCGTTTGAGGTTTTCCGCCTCGCGCAGGATGCGTTCGGCAATGGTCAGCACCGCCTTGCCCGGCTCGGTAACGCCGGTGAAACGTTTGCCGCTGCGCTCGAAGATGGCGATGCCGAGCTCGTCTTCGAGCAGCTTGACCTGCTTGGAGATGCCGGGCTGCGAGGTGTAGAGCGATTCGGCCGCCTCCGAGACATTGAGTCCCTGACGCTGGATTTCGACGATGTAGCGTAGCTGCTGGAGTTTCATGGGGCGACTTAATAACTTAACGATATAACAATCTAACTCAATATTCTTTTTGATTCAATTGGCCGCGGTTAACATGGCTGCCATGGACTACCTCTACACCCTTTCCGGCTTTGCCGTTGGCGCCATTGTTGGCCTGACCGGCGTCGGCGGCGGCTCGCTGATGACGCCGCTGCTCGTGCTGCTGTTCGGCGTGCCACCAGCCACCGCCGTGGGCACCGACCTGCTTTATGCGGCGATGACCAAGGCTGGCGGCACCGTGGCGCACGGCAGGAAAGGCCATATCGACTGGGCCGTCACCGGTCGGCTGGCGCTCGGCAGCATCCCGGCGGCGGCGATTACGGTCTATATCCTGTCGCAGTTGCCAAAGGGCAGCAATGTCATCGGCCAGATCATCTCGCACGGCCTCGGCTTCGCGCTCATGCTGACGGCCATCGCTATCCTGTTCGGCCGCACGCTGCGCGAGTACGCCAGCAAGCACGAAGATTCGCCGCTGCGCCAGTGTTGCCTGGGCAAGATTACGGTCGGCGTGGGCGCGATTCTCGGCGTTCTGGTCACCATTTCGTCGGTCGGCGCTGGCGCGCTTGGCGTTGCTGCGCTGTTTTTCCTCTACCCAAAACTTTCCCCGGTCCGCATTGTCGGATCGGATGTTGCCCACGCCGTGCCGCTGACGCTGGTTGCCGGCCTCGGTCACTGGATGCTCGGCGGTGTCGACTGGTCGCTGCTCGGTGCGCTGCTGCTCGGCTCGCTGCCCGGCATCTGGCTGGGCACACAGGTTTCTGCCAAGGTGCCGGAACATATCCTGCGCCGCCTTCTGGCTGCCATGCTGGTGCTCATCGGCACCAAGCTGGTTTTTGCCTGACGTTTTCCCCAAGGACGTTTCATGTACAAATACGATGCCATCGACCGCCAGCTCATCAACGAGCGCGTCGCTCAGTTCCGCGATCAGGTCCGCCGCTGGAAAGCCGGAGAACTGAGCGACGACGAATTCCGCCCACTGCGCCTGCAGAACGGCCTCTACATCCAGCGCCACGCGCCGATGTTCCGCATTGCCGTGCCTTACGCCATGCTGAATTCGGCCCAGTTGCGCCGCCTAGGCCAGGTCGCCAGCAAGTATGACCGCGGCTACGGCCACTTCACGACGCGCCACAATCTGCAACTGAACTGGCCAAAGATCGAGGACGTGCCGGAGATGCTGGCCGAACTGGCCGAAGTCGACATGCATGCCATCCAGACCTCGGGCAACTGCCTGCGCAACATCACCACCGACCAGTTCGCCGGCGTTGCTGCCGACGAAGTGATCGATCCGCGCCCGCTGGCCGAAATCCTCCGTCAATGGACGACCTTCCACCCGGAATTCGCCTTCCTGCCGCGCAAGTTCAAGATCGCCATTTCGGGAACGAAGGAAGATCGTGCCGTGACCTGGTTCCACGACATCGGCCTGCAGTTGCAGGAGCAGAACGGCGAAGTCGGCTTCCGCGTCATCGTTGGTGGCGGCCTCGGCCGGACGCCGATCCGCGGCCAGATCGTCCGCGAATTCCTGCCCTGGCAGCACATCCTGACCTATTGCGAAGCCATCCTCCGCGTCTATAACCGTCAAGGTCGCCGCGACAACGCCTACAAGGCGCGTATCAAGATTTTGGTGCAGGCGCTTGGCGTCGAAGCCTTCGCCCAGTTGGTCGAAGAAGAATGGGCGCACGGCAAGGATGGCCCGGCCACCCTGACGCAAGCTGAATTCGATCGGGTTGCCGCCCACTTCAGCGCGCCGGCTTACGAAAAGCTGAGCGCCGACGATGCCGGCCTCAACGAAAAGCTGGCACTTGAAAAATCGTTCAAAAACTGGGTTGACCGTAGCACGCATCCGCACAAGGTGCCGGGCTACACTGCCGTCACGCTGTCGCTGAAAAAGCACGGCATCGCGCCGGGCGACATCACTTCCGAGCAGATGGCCGTCGTCGCCGACCTCGCCGACCAGTTCAGCTTCGGCGAACTACGCATTAGCCACGAGCAGAACATCATCCTCGCCGACGTCAAGCTGGCCGACCTCTACGCCGTCTGGCAAAAGGCCAAAGCGGCCGGCCTGGCGACACCGAACATCGGCCTGCTGACCGGCATCATCTGCTGCCCGGGCGGCGATTTCTGCGATCTGGCCAACGCCAAGTCGATCCCCATCGCCACCGCCATCCAGGCCCGCTTCGACGATCTCGACTACCTGTTCGACATCGGCGAGATCGACCTCAACATCTCCGGCTGCATGAACGCCTGCGGCCACCACCATGTCGGCCACATCGGCGTGCTCGGTGTGGACAAGAACAACGACGAGTTCTACCAAGTCACGCTGGGTGGCCGTCAGGGCAACGATGCCAAGCTCGGCAAGGTCATCGGCCCGTCGTTCGCGGCTGATGAAATGCCGGATGTCGTCGACAAGATCATCAAGGTTTACATCGAAAGCCGTCACCCCGACGAGCGTTTCCTCGACACCTTCGATCGCATCGGCATCGACCCGTTCAAGAACCGCGTTTACGAAGGCCGCGCCCACGGCAAGGCCAAGGCAGCACAAAAGGAGGCCGCATAATGGCGCAACTGATCAAACAAGGCACTGCTACGGTCGACACCTGGAAAACGCTCGAAATCGCTGAAGGCGAAACGCCGGAAACGGTCGCCCTGCCGGCCGGCGACGTCATCTTCCCGGTCGCTGTCTGGCTGGCGCGCAAGGCCGAAATCATCTCCTGCCACAAGCGCATCGGCCTGCTCATCCAGCCGGATGAGCGGGTCGAAGACATCGCAGCCGATCTCGACTACTTCATCGTCATCGCCGTCAATTTCCCGAAATTCGTCGATGGCCGCGGCTACTCGACGGCCAGCCTGCTGCGCCAGCGCTACAAGTATCAAGGCGAACTGCGCGCCGTCGGTGACGTGCTGCACGACCAGCTGTTCTACATGCAGCGCGTCGGCTTCGACAGCTATGCGCTGAAGGATGGCAAGAACGCGATCTACGCCATCGAAGCCGGCTTCAGCACCTTCAGCGATGCTTACCAGGCCTCGACCACCCAGCCGCAACCCCACTTCCGCCGTCGCGCCTAGGAACAGCCATGTCCCCCAGCCTGCTCAACATCACGCCCGAACTGACCGCCAGCGTCGCCACCAAGACCAAGGCCGTGCAAGCGCTGCTCGCCGACATCGCCGCCAACTGGTCGACCGCCGCCTTCGCCAACAGCCTGGGCGCCGAAGACATGGTGCTGACCGACCTCATCGTCAAGGCCAAGCTGCCGATTGAAATCTTCAGCCTCGACACCGGCCGCCTGCCGCTCGAAACCTACGACCTGATGGACGCCCTGCGCAAGCACTACGGCCTCAAGCTCAAAATCTACTTCCCGCAAGCCGAAGAAGTCGAAGCCTTCGTCCGTAACCACGGCATCAACGGCTTCTACGACTCCGTCACCCTGCGCAAAGCCTGCTGCCACGCCCGCAAGGTGGAACCGCTAAAACGCGCCCTGGCCGGCAAACGTGCCTGGATCACCGGCCTGCGCGCCCAGCAAGCCGCCACCCGAACCGGCCTGCCCTTCCGCGAATACGACGAAGGCAACGGCCTGGAAAAATTCAACCCGCTGTCGGACTGGAGCGAAAAGGAAGTCTGGGCCTACATCAAGCAACACGCCGTCCCCTACAACGCCCTGCACGACAAGTTCTACCCCAGCATCGGCTGCGCCCCCTGCACCCGCGCCATTTCACCGGGCGAAGACGTCCGCGCCGGACGGTGGTGGTGGGAGAATCCGGAAACCAAGGAATGCGGGTTACACGTCAAGGGATAACCCCGTTCAGGACCACCAGAACCCGGCTTCGAGCCGGGTTTTTATTGGCTGACGCCGGAATGGTCGGCCGGATAGGGGATTTACGCCACAAGCATTATTTCCACGGTCAACCGGAAATAATGGGCGAAAATGAAATATTCCGTTGGCTCAAAAGTTGTGTGAAGCTACCCCCTTCGGTTACCAACGCACGATGGGCACGTCTTCATGGTAGCAAACTCCTTTGAATGGCCTGATTATCCATGCCCTGAGTGTGGCTGGTTTAAGGCATGGGAAGTCGTTAAGTGCAAGAACCAAGGCGGGTCCATTCAGTACTTCTACATGTGCAACTGTGGGCACCGCACGACGCACTTCATCCCCAAGAAACTAATCTTGGCAGCTGGAATTGAGGCTCGCGAAGTTGAGCCGCGACACCCACGACACAAATGCGAGGTGTGCGGCTCTGAAGGTGCCGAAAATCATCATTGGGCACCGTTTTATCTTTTCGGAAACGAGGCCAACCGTTGGCCACAGTCGTTCCTGTGCCCCTCATGCCACAAGCGGTGGCACGATCTCGTTACCCCAAACGCCAATGGCACCCGTAGGACATAACCTTGAAGAGCACCAAAAGGGCTCAGCGTCGAAGAATAAAGGGCTTGGCTCGAATTAAAACTATTCCAGTAGCAGATGCTGGTCCGCAATGTTTCCAATCTCGGCATCAGACACCCCGGTTTCCCGCGCAAACTCAGGCCAACTCCTTATCGCCTCCCTCACTTTCCTGATCACCTTGGGCGCGGTGCCGATCTTGAAGCGGTCCGCTTCGGCCAATAGATCGTCTTCGCTGAAGTTCTTGAACTTTCCATTCACCGACATGAGGTGCTGGTTGGTCCATTCTCCGGCAGGGTTGTGGGCGAAGGTGATGTCGTAGGCGGGGGCCAAGGCCCAGGTTTCGTTGGCTTTTAGCC
>VIKE01000037.1 GCA_008080565.1 Rhodocyclaceae bacterium
TCTGGCCGTAGGCGACAAAGACTTCACCCGACTCGACCATTTCCATCGGAATGGTACGGGTCATAGAGGAGCCATCTGCCCCCTCGGCCAGCACGTAGCGGGCCTTCTTGTAATCAACGCCGCAATCTTCCAGCAGCACCTTGAGCGGCACACCGGTAAATTCGGAACAGGACAGCATGCCGTGCGTGTATTGAACGGTCGGCACCGCAACATTGCCCCACTCCAGACCGGTATTGGCACCGCATTCAATGAAGTGGATGCGCGACACCGAGGGCAGACGCATCAGCTCGTCGAGTGTGTAAACCTTGGCCTTCTTGAGCAGCGAATCGTCCGAACCATTGACCATCAGGCGATGTTTGGACGGATCGATATCGTGCCAGCCCTGGTGATGGCGCTCGAAGTGCAGGCCGGACGGCGTGATGATGCCGAACAGAGGCACCGCCAACGCGGGCCAGGCCCGGCGACTCACGGCGCAGCAACTGGCTCTCGTACTTCGACGGCATGCCGTAGGGGTTGGTTGCAACTGGCTGGCCGAGCGAGGTTGTCCACGCCGGATTTTCCAGGATATTGACGTCACCCTCGCTGGCCCGAACGACCTTCGGGACAGCCAGTGCGGCACCAGCTGCGAACAGGCTCTTGCGGAGAAAATCCCGGCGCCCGGCAGCAACGGCCTGAACCTGCTCTTCCGTCAGGAAGTTTTCCGGAGCGGGCCGCAGACGCCCCGGTTGTTTAACGATGTCACCCATATTGAGAAACCCCTCTGCTTATTTGACGTCAGTACTGCAATTCGCCGGCGACACCCCCAACTCATCGCCCAGATCACGGCTTGCCACCGAGATGCTGACCGTTCGGCAGATGTCGACGAAATTCGGATCGATCACGCGGTACATCACCGAACTCCCCTCGCGCCGCCGGTCGACCACCCCGGCCCGGTACAAGATATTCAGATGCCGCGAAATGTTGGCTTGTGTCAGCCCAATTTTTTCCACCACTTCATGAACCGGACGCTCCTCTGCGCACAGGCACGAAAGGATGCGCAAACGGGTAGGATCGGCGAGCAATCCGAAGTAGTGCGCCACCTGTTCGAAAACCTGTAATGTCTCGTCCAATGTCTCGTCCAATTCGTTCTTTTGATTTCAATCAAGAATCAATGTATAACTGCGTACTTATATAGTCAACTACTAATATTGTTGCAATGCAGCATGCAATTTGTGCCAAAGGCTTATAACCTTGGCACTACGCTGATACGGGCAAATCAAAAATAATTTTGGCTATATATGGCGTATCGACAACACTAGAGGAGATGTATCGATGAAACCGTTTGCTCCCATAGCCGCCCTGTGCCTGCTGGCTTTTGCCAGCGCCTCGCAGGCGGCCGATCCAAATCTCGGCCGCAATCTGGCCGCCACCTGCGCCAACTGTCACGGCACCAACGGCAATGCACTCAAAGGCTCCGGCATGGACGCCCTGGCCGGCATGGAAAAAGCCAAGATCCTGCAGAAACTGGCTGACTACAAGAGCGGCGACAAGCCAGCTTCGATCATGCATCAGATCTCCAAGGGCTACACCGAAGCCCAGCTGGACCTGATCGCCGGCTATTTCGCCGCACAAAAATAAGGGGAGATGACCATGATGCTGATGAAAAGACGTGATTTCCTGAAAGTCGGTGCGGCAGCCGGCGCAATGGCTTCGATTTACGGCTGCGCCGGCGGTGGCAAGGCCAGCGGCCATGTCGTCGTCGTTGGTGGCGGCTATGGCGGCGCCACAGTCGCCAAGTACTTGCGCATGTGGAGCGAAGGCGGCGTGCAAGTGACGCTGATCGAGCGTAACCCGACCTTCATTTCCTGCCCGATCTCCAATCTGGTCATTGGTGGCACCAAGACCATGGAAGACATCACGATCAGCTACGACGGCCTGAAGAGCAAATGGGGCGTCCGTGTAGTCCAGGACGACGTTGTTGCGGTCGACGCCGCCAAGAAGACCATTTCGCTGAAGGCTGGCGGCGCCATGTCCTATGACCGTCTGGTCCTCTCACCGGGCGTCGATTTCATGTTCGACCAGATCCCCGGCCTCAACAACGCCGATGCCCAGTCGAAGATTCTTCACGCCTGGAAGGCCGGCGCCCAGACCGTCGCCCTGCGCAAGCAACTGGAGTCGATGAAGGACGGCGGCACTTACGCCATCGCCATCCCCAAGGCACCCTACCGCTGCCCGCCCGGACCCTACGAGCGCGCCTGTCTGGTCGCCAACTACTTCAAGCAGAGCAAGCCGAAATCCAAGGTTGTCATCCTCGATGCCAACGAAGACGTGATGTCCAAGAAAGGCCTGTTCACCAAAGCCTGGACCGATCTCTACAAGGGCATGATCGAATACCGCAACAACAGCGAAGTGAAGGATGTTGAAGTCGGCACCAACACCGCCGTGCTCGAATTCGACAAGTTCAAGGCCGACGTGCTCAACGTCATTCCGCCGCACCGCGCCGGCGACATTGCCGCCAAATCGGGCATCAAGCTGATCAACAATCGCTGGGTGGACATCAACTGGCTATCCATGGAATCGACCAGCACACCGGGCATCCACGTGCTCGGCGATGCCGTTTTCCCGGCGCCGACCATGCCGAAGTCGGGTCACATGGCCAACCAGCACGGCAAGCTGGCCGCTGCAGCAATCCTGAACCAGCTGGCCGGCCTGGAATGCCAAGAACGTCATCCACGTTTCGTCGGTGCACCAATACGACGCAGCCACCAAGACCGTGCAACCGGTCAAGGGCGCCGGCGGCGTATCTGCGGCCCGCAACGAACTGGAAGGCAAGGTGGCAATGGGCTGGGCTAAGAATATATGGGCCGACATGCTGACCTGATATTCCGGCAACAAAAAGCAAAAGGCCGCCAATCTGGCGGCCTTTTTTGTTGCTTGTCATCTGCAATGGAACCGACGCGGCGCATACTCCATGCCGTTTTTCCATCTGTTCGCTTTTTCTCCAGTACATTTCGCACAGCAGCTTCGCAATCGGCTTGCGGATATCCGCGGCAACCAGGACGACCCAAGGCGCCCCATGAACATAAAACTATTCGTTTTTCTGGTCAGTGATGACGAGGCCTTCATTGCGCAGCACAAGGCACTTCTTTCGCGCGAAGTTGACCTGAATGTCCATCGCAGCGCCGCGGACTGTCGCAGTGCCCTGGCCTCGCGGCGCCCCGACCTGATCCTGCTGGACACCGGACTGCCCAATGATGAGGGCTTCAAACTGCACCGCGAGTTGCGGGACGACTTCGAGCTGGCTGACCTCTACCAGGTGCTGATCTGCACGGCGGACGACATTGCCCGGGACGGTTTCGAGGCGGATGACCTGTTGGTCAAACCGGTCGATGATCAGGTGCTCCAGTACAAATTGACCTTATTGGGCAAGACTTTCGGAGAAAAAGCGGCGGTCCGCGACCAGATGGCTTTCGCCCAGAACGTCGCCTTTACCTCAATGTCCGCCATGGGCGAACTCGGCGTCGTGATGCAGTTCCTGTCGAAGAGTTTTGCCTGCCACAACATCCAGTCGATCACCGCACTGGCTATCGAATCGCTCCGGCAATACGAACTGCAGGGCGCCGTATATGTCATCTGGGAAGGCGATGGCATCGCGTTGACCACGGAAGGTACGGCCCTTCCAGAAACGCAGCGCAGCCTCATAGAGCAGCGACGCATGCTTGGCCGCATCCTCGAAATCGACCGCAATCTGGTGGTCAATTTCGACCACGTCACTGTACTGGTGAGCAATCTGCCGGAAGACGATGCGCAGCGGCTCGGTCGAATCCGCGACAACATCGCGACACTGGCCGAGGGAATCGAGTCGCGCATCACCGGCCTGCTGCTCGAACATGACAACACATTGAAGCAGCAAGGGATCCGCTACGCCGCCTACGAAATTCGCAATTCCGTGAAGAACCTTCACGCCCGCCAAATGGAGGACCTGACCCATTCGCGGAGACTGATCAGCCAAGTCATCGACGAGTTTGAGCAAGCCTTTCTGCATACCGGCATCCAGCCCGCCATCGAAAACCAGTTGATCGGCGACCTGGTCGATCTGCGCCGAAAGATTTCGGATATCGTCGGTCGCCCCGGGGAGGTTCACGAGCAACTCAATATTGTCCTCGCCGCCCTCGATACGATCGCTGGCAACGTGGATGTCGCCCAATAAGCCGCCTTGCCATTGGGTACGCTGCCAGCAGCCACAACAAACAGAGTCAATCGCGATGAGCAAATCACGGCAACCATGGTCGGGATGATTTGACCTTCCGTACCCGGCCGTTTGAGTACCGGGCGTACCTTCCACGGTCAACCGGAAATTTTGCCTGAAATTGAAAGGTGGTTAGCCACAACAACCCACCACCGAAAGCAAAAGGCCGCCAATCAGGCGGCCTTTTGCTTTGCCGGAGGGGAAAATCAGTCCAGCGTCGCGATGTACTCGGCAACAGCGTGCGTCTCGAGCTCGGAGAGCTTCGAGGCGATCGTGTGCATAACCGCGTTGTCGTTGGTCCGCTCGCGCTTATTGAACTGTTTCAACTGATCCTCGATGTAACGCGGATGCTGGCCGGCCAGACGCGGCAACTGCGGCGTACCCAGCCCCTTGGCACCGTGGCAGGTTGAACACGCCGGCAAGCCGGTGAACTGATTGCCGCGGTTGAAGACGAATTTGCCAACAGCGAGCAGTTCCTGATCTCTTGCTGCGCGAGGCCCGACCACCTTGGCCTGGAAGAAGGCGCCGAGCGCTTTCATTTCAGCTGGCGTCAACTCCTCAGCCTGCGGCTTCATGGTGTCGCTGTTGCGCTTGCCGGATTTGAAATCAGCCAGTTGCCTGGCGATGTACTCGCCATGTTGCCCGGCCAGGCGCGGAAAAACCGGGCTGGCCGATTCGCCTTCCAGGCCGTGACAGAGAAAACAGCGCCCGGAAACGATCTCTTCGGCGCGAGCCAGATCGACCGCCTCGGCAGCCGACACAGACATGGAACAGAGGGCAGCAAGAACAACCCCGGCGATCTGTGTTGCAATTTTTTTCATTTCCCCCACCTCCCCGCAAAAAAGTAAATCATTAAATCATGATTTTCTTACGGCGTGCTTGCAAGCGTCAGGCGTGGCCCGTGCTGCCAAAACCGCCTTCGCCACGGTGACTCGCGTCGAAATCGTCAACAATATTGAATCCAACCTGCAGGACCGGAACGATGATCAACTGCGCGATGCGATCCAGCGGATTGAGCGTAAAGGTTACGCTGCCACGATTCCAGACCGACACCATGAGTTCGCCCTGATAGTCGCTGTCGATCAACCCGACCAGATTGCCGAGCACGATGCCGTGCTTGTGGCCCAGACCCGAACGCGGCAGGATCATCGCGGCCAGTCCCGGATCAGCCAGATGGATCGCCATGCCGGTCGGCACCAGCGTCGTCTGGCCCGGCGCCACATGAATGGGTGCCTCGATGCAGGCGCGCAGATCAAGGCCGGCCGAACCGGGCGTGGCGTAGTGCGGGGGCGTTTCGCGCAGGCGGTTGTCGAGAATTTTCACGTCGATTTGATGCATCAGTTTCTCCCCATCAGGGTGGCAATGTGTTCAATCAATTGGCGCGCCAGCGCTGCCTTGGGGGCAGGCGTCAGCGGATGGACACCGGTGTCGTCAAACAACACAAGCCGGTTGTCCTCGCCGCCGAAACCATCCTGAATCAGGTTACCGGCAATCAGCGGGATATTCTTCTTGCGCCGCTTGGTCTGCGCATACTCTTCCAGATTGCGGCTCTCTGCAGCGAAACCGACGCAGAACGGGCCACCCGACATGGCAGCCACTTCGGCCAGAATATCCGGATTCTCGATCAACTCGATGGGCGGAATACCGCCGGCATCCTTCTTGAGCTTGTGTTCAGCCGAATTGGCGACGCGGTAATCGGCCACCGCGGCGACACCGATGAATATATCCGACGTAGCAGCACGCGCCATCACGGCAGCGTGCATGTCGAGCGCACTCTGCACGTTGATACGGTCGACGCCCTGCGGAGCCGAAAACCCGACCGGCCCGGAGACCAGCGTCACCTCTGCCCCGGCCTGCCGCGCCGCACGGGCGACGGCATAACCCATGCGACCGGACGACAGATTGGTAATGCCGCGCACCGGGTCAATGGCTTCGAAGGTCGGCCCGGCGGTGATCAAAACCTTGCGGCCGGCCAGCAGTTTTGGCGTGAAGTAGGTGATGACTTCTTCGAGAATCTCCTCGGGTTCGAGCATGCGGCCGGCGCCAACCTCGCCACAGGCCTGCTCGCCACTGGCCGGGCCGAGCATCTGCACGCCATCAGCCTGTAACTGAACGACATTGCGCTGCGTCGCCGGGTTTTCCCACATCTGGCGGTTCATCGCCGGCGCCACCAGCAATGGACAATCGCGGGCCAGCACCATGGTCGCCAGCAGATCGTCGGCCATGCCGTGGGCGATGCGGGCGAGAAAATCAGCCGAAGCCGGCGCCACGAGAATCAGATCAGCCTGCCGCGACAGGTCGATGTGGGCCATTGCGTTGGGCATCCTGGCATCCCACTGATCAAGGTAGACCGGCTTGCCCGACAATGCCTGAAAGGTCGTCGCCGTCACAAAATGCGTCGCCCCTTCGGTCATCGCCACCTGCACCTCGGCGCCCTGCTTGCCGAGCAGGCGAACCAGTTCAGCCGCCTTGTAGGCAGCGATGCCGCCGGTGACGCCAAGAACGATGCGTTTTCCCTGTAATTCCATTGTCTTGCCATTAGAATTGGACTCCGCACATTCTAACGGAAAAGAATATGGCGATTACCGACTGGCCCGAAGGTGAACGACCGCGCGAACGTCTGCTGGCACATGGCCCGGAAGCCCTTTCCGACGCAGAACTGCTGGCCATCTATTTGCGGGTCGGCGTCCGTGGCAAAAGCGCCGTCGATCTGGCGCGCGATCTGCTGCAACGTTTCGACGGCCAACTCGGCACCCTGGCCGAAGCGTCGCTTGATGAACTGGCCAGCGTATCGGGTATCGGCATGGCCAAGGCCGCACAATTGAAAGCCAGTTTCGAACTGGCCCGCCGTGCCCTGTCTCAGGACATGGCAACGCGCGACAGCTTTACCTCGCCGGGCAAGGTCCGCGACTGGCTGCGCCTCAAGCTGGCCAGCCGCGGCCATGAAGTCTTCATGGCCTTGTGGCTGGATGCCCAGAACCGCCTGCTCAAAGCCGACGAGTTGTTCTCCGGCACACTGACCCAGACCTCGGTTTACCCGCGCGAAGTCGTCAAGGCGGCGCTGGCCAACAATGCGGCGGCCGTAATTTTGGCCCACAATCATCCGTCCGGCATTGCCGAGCCTTCACGCGCCGACGAGATGCTCACACGATCACTGAAAGAAGCTCTGGCGCTGGTTGACGTCAAGGTTCTCGATCACTTCATCGTGGCCGGCAACACCCTGCCACTCTCTTTCGCCGAACGGGGCTTGCTATAAAATTCAATAAACCCCTTGAAACGGTTAAGTACTTTTGGTTATACTTGTGGGCTCTCTTCTAGCGAATTCTGGAGCACCATCATGGCGCGTGTCTGCCAAGTAACGGGTAAAGGCCCGATGGTTGGGAATACTGTTTCCCATGCCAACAATAGAACCAAACGCCGTTTCCTGCCGAACTTGCAGTACCGTCGTTTTTGGGTCGAATCTGAAAACCGCTTCCTGCGTCTGCGCGTTTCCAACGCCGGTCTGCGCCTGATCGACAAGAACGGCATCGATGCCGTCCTCGCCGACCTGCGTGCTCGCGGCGAAGTCTGATAAAGAAGGAAATATAAAATGGCTAAAGGCGGTCGCGAAAAAATCAAGCTGGAATCTACAGCTGGCACCGGTCACTTCTATACCACCTCCAAGAACAAGCGCACGACGCCTGCCAAACTGGAGTTCATGAAGTACGACCCGAAGGCTCGTAAGCACGTTGCTTACAAGGAAGTCAAGCTGAAGTAATTCAGCTTCTCCCGAGCATTCGACAAACCCGCCTTTCGGCGGGTTTTGTTTTTTCAGGCCTGCTGTTTGTGCCTGAAAAGCAATGCCGCATAGACCACGATGCCGGCAAACATCACCACCGACCAGTTAGCCATCGACAGGCCAAGGAACTCCCAGTCCCGGCTGGTACAGAAGCCGGTGGCAAGGAACATCGACGGCCATTCCATGCCGAGCCAGTCGACCAGGCGCTCGATGGCGTTGGGATCGGTGAAGCTGCATTCCGGCGCCAGGTCGGGAAAAGCCTGCATCCAGGTTTGATAGGCGGCAACGCCAAAGCCAAATACGCCAAGTCCACCAGCCAGCGCGGCCCACACCATTCTTCCGGCCGGCCAGATGAAGCCAAGCAGGCCGATGATGCCGATCACGATGTAGAGCAGGCGCTGGAAAATACAGAGCGGGCACGGCGCCAGACGCAGTAGCGTCTGCAACTCCATACCCACCGCGACGAGTCCCAGGCAACCCAGCCCCAATGTCGCGAACCAGGCCCGCATGGGCACTTTAGACCAATTCATCAAGGCAATTCCTCAAGTGACGATGAGCCGGGATTCTATGCCATCGCTGGCGAGACTTGAAATTTTGGCCTTTTTTCCGGTTGACCGTGGAAACCGGGCCAAGACACGGGAAGGTGGACCGCTGCCCGGCAGGTGGTTAAGATTGGCGGATGAATACACGCATCCTGCTAGTCGAAGACGACGAACGCCTGGCCGAACTGACGGCTGAATACCTGACCAAGAACGACATGCAAGTCAGCATCGAGCCCCGCGGCGACACCGCCGAGGCGCGTATTCTGGCCGAGCAGCCCGACCTGGTCATTCTTGACGTGATGCTGCCCGGCAAGGACGGCTTCGAAGTCTGCCGCGCCGTCCGACCACAGTATCGCGGCGTGATCCTCATGCTGACGGCGCGCGACGAGGACTTCGACCAGATTCTCGGCCTCGAAATGGGCGCTGACGATTACATCGCCAAACCGGTCCAGCCGCGCGTCCTGCTCGCCCGCATCAAGGCCCTGCTGCGGCGTCTGCCGACGGCCGGCGAAGCTGGCAGCAACAGCGAATCGGAGAGCATGGTCTTCGGCCAGTTCAAGATCAGCCAGGCGACGCGTACTGCCTCGCTCTCCGGGCAGACCATCGACCTGACCACCGCCGAGTTCGACCTGCTCTGGCTGCTCGCCTCGCACGCCGGCAATGTGCTGTCGCGTGACGATCTGTTGCAGGAGCTGCGCGGCATCGGCTTCGACGGGCTGGATCGCTCGATCGATGCCCGCATCTCCCGCCTGCGCAAAAAGCTGAACGACGACCCGGAAAATCCGACACGCATCAAGACCGTGCGCGGCAAGGGTTACCTTTTCAGCAAGCATGACTGGAACTGAACCCGAAGCCGGGGCGGCAAGGCCGAAGGAAAAGAACGAGGGTCTGGCCCGCTCGCTGATCCGGGTTGCCTTGCCGCGCTGGCGCGGCAAGCGCTACAGCCTGTCCAAGCTGTTCTTCAATTTCTACCTGCTGGCCATGGGCTCCTTCGTCGCCATTGCCTTCACCGCCGACTTCGTCATTTCCACTGCCCAGCGCGGCATTACCGACGACTACGCGCGCCGTTTCATGCGCGGCACGATCACCCTGATCGAGGATGAACTCTTCCGTCAGCCGCGCCGCGAGTGGCAAAAGCGGCTCAAGGAAATCGACGACAAGTTTTCCTACAAACTGGGCATCGTCGAGCGCATGAGCCTCGACCGCATGCTGACACCCAGCCAGGTCATCAAACTCGACGCCGGTGACATCGCCATCGACCACGACGGCGACATCATGTACCACCGCCTCGGCACTTCCAGCCAAGTGCTGGTGGTCGGCCCGCTCGCCGCCAACCGCAACCCCGAGTTGAAGGACCGCCTGCCCCTCGAACTGCGGCTGCGCCTGCTGACCTGGAGCCTGATCGGACTTATTTTTGCAGTTGCGCTGTGGTTCTGGATTCGCCCGGTCTGGCGCGATCTCGAAGGCCTGCGCCAGACCGCGCTCGACCTTGGCGACGGCCATTTCGATGCCGTTTCGCCGCCTGTCCGCACGCAGCTTTTCGCACCGCTCTCCGACACGATGAACAGCATGGCGGAGCGGATCCGTCAGTTGCTTGCCACCCACCGCGAGCTTTCCTGCGGCATTTCGCACGAATTGCGCACGCCGATCGCCCGCATGCGCTTTGCCCTGGAAATGCTCTCCGAAACCGAGCAACGAGAAGAACGCGAACGCCTGTGGGCGATGATGGAAGCCGATCTCGACGAACTCGACCACGGAAGCGCATTTTTCCAGCGTCAAGCTGGCCGAGTGGTTGACCGACGAGGTCGATTCCGTCCGCCTGCTCGGCCGCAAGCTTGATGTCACGGTCAATACCGAAAAACTGCCGGAAAACCTGTTCGTCGACCTCGACCGCAAGGCCATGCCCTATGCCTTGCGCAACCTGCTGCGCAACGCCTTCAAGTACGCTGCCACGCGAATCTCGGTCGATGCCGAGCAAGTCGGTGAAACCATCCGGATACACGTCGACGACGACGGCATCGGCATCCCGCCGGAAGAGCGCGAACACATCTTCTCGGCCTTCACCCGCCTCGACCGTTCGCGCGACCGGTCGACCGGAGGCTACGGCCTCGGCCTGGCCATCGCCCGTCGCGTTCTCGAACTGCATGGCGGCACCGCTACGGCCGACGCCTCGCCACTCGGTGGCGCCCGCTTCACGCTGACCTGGAAAGGCCGCCAATAGGCGATTTCGGCGGCGTCACAAAGCGTCACACAAGATCAAAACCTGTTACCTCCAAGCCACGCTTGCGCCACAGACGCAGGTCCGGTGCGTCCCTAGAATGCGAGGCATGGAAGCAAACCAATCCCATCAAGAGGACAACAAGGAAATGATCAAAATGAACATCAAACAATTCATCGAAGCCACCCGCCACTACCTGTTCGAACTGGCTACTGCCCAAGTCCAGCCGGCACTGGTCCCGATTCCCGTCCGCGCGGATCGCTGATGGCCTTTGCGGACAACCTGCCGATCAGCGAATCACTCGGTGTCTTCATTGGCATCACGGGATTCGACTGGCTGTCGGAAGGTCAGGCTGAACCGCTCAAGGCCGCTGTTACCGCAGTTGCTGCCGGCGCACTCATCGCCGTTGCCCGCTACTGGCTGAAGAAACACCGACGAGACTGAACCGATTTACCCTCCTCTCGAATTTCCCCCGATTCGAGAAACTCCCTGTTACCCCGCCCTCGTGGCGGGGTTTTTTTTGCCTTCGCAGCAATATCCCTGTCTAATCACCCACTCGCCTTTTGGCCGTAACGCAGCAAGGTCATCATTTCCGACCAGTGAACACATTCTCGACCGGTAACCGCATGAAGCAAGCCACTTTTCCCGCCACGCCGTTGTTGACGGGCGCCGACGCCGAACAGAAGCGCCAGCAGATCCTCGACTACTTTCACGCCACCTTCGACCGCTACGAGCAATTGTTCGAAGTGCTGACCTGCGACGAGGCTTACTACGTCAAACCGATTGCGCTGCGTCATCCGCTGATTTTCTACTTCGGCCATACCGCCACCTTTTTTATCAACAAGCTGGTGCTGGCCGGCTTGATCGAGCAGCGTATCAACCCGGGTTTCGAGTCGATGTTCGCCATCGGGGTCGATGAAATGAGCTGGGACGACCTCAGTGATCAGCGTTACGACTGGCCGCGTGTCGATGAGGTGCGCGCCTATCGGCAAAGCGTGCGCGCCACGGTCGACCGGATAATTCGCACAAAATCGCTAACGCTGCCCATCGGCTGGGAAGATCCGTTCTGGATCATCATGATGGGCATTGAGCATGAGCGCATCCACCTCGAAACCTCGTCGGTGCTGATCCGCCAGCATCAGCTCAAATACGTGCAGAAACATCCGGCCTGGGCGCCCTGTCGCGATAGCGGTATTGCGCCGGAGAACGCGCTGGTAGACATTCCGGTGGCTGAACTGCGCCTCGGCCGCGACCGCAGCAACCCGAAAATCTACGGCTGGGACAACGAATTCGGCCGTCACGAGGCGTCGACCGCAGCCTTCCAGGCCAGCCGTTATCTGGTGTCGAACCACGAGTTTCTCGCCTTCGTCGAGGCCGGCGGCTATGCCGACGATTCACTGTGGCCGGAGGAAGGTTTGGCCTGGAAGAAATTCGCCAAGGCCGAGCACCCGACTTTCTGGATCAAGGATGGCACGCAATGGCGCCTGCGCCTGATGCTCGAAGAAATCGCCATGCCTTGGGACTGGCCAGTCGAAACCAATTATCACGAGGCCAAGGCTTTCTGTAACTGGAAGGCACGCGAGAGTGGTCAGACCGTGCGTCTGCCGAGCGAGGATGAATGGCATGCACTGCGCCAGTTCGCCGGCATTGCCGACCTGCCCGACGAGTTGCACGCCAGCCCGCCAGCCAACATCGGCCTGAGCCATGAGGCGTCGAGCTGCCCGGTCAATCGTTTTGCGCACGGCCCGCTCTTCGACGTCATCGGCAATGTCTGGCAATGGCTGGAAACGCCGATCTACCCGTTCGCCGGCTTTGAAGTCCATCCGATTTACGACGATTTCACGACGCCGACTTTCGACGAGCCACTTCTTCCAGCACGCCGGTTTCCGCTATGTCGTGGCCGATGCGATGGCAACCCAGCCGACTTCACACTACGAAACCGACCGGCTGATTTCGGAATACATCGAATTCCATTACGGCGACGACTATTTTGGCGTCGCCAATTTCCCGAAAACACTGGCCCAACTGGCCATCGAAACGATGGGCGACAAGCCGGCCGGCAAGGCGCTCGATCTCGGCTGCGCCACCGGCCGGGCGACTTTCGAACTGGCCCGCCATTTCGATCAGGTCACCGGCATCGACTTCTCGGCCCGCTTCATCGGCGTTGGCACGCAACTGGCGGAACAAGGCCGGCTGCGCTACACGCTGACCGAAGAAGGCGAACTGGTCAGCTACAAGGAATGCTCACTGGGCGCATTGGGTCTGGGCGACGTCGCGGCCAAGGTCGAGTTCTTCCAGGGTGACGCCTGCAACCTCAAGCCGGTTTTCTCAGGCTACGACCTTATCCTGGCCGCCAACCTGATCGACCGCCTGTACAGCCCGGCGCTCTTCCTCAAAACCGTCCATGAACGCCTGAACCCGGGCGGGCTACTGATGCTGACCTCGCCCTACACCTGGCTGCCGGAACACACCAAACGTGAGGAATGGATCGGCGGCTTCAAGAAGGATGGCGAGAACTTCACCACCTTCGATGGCCTGAAAGCCATGCTGGGCGAGCATTTCCGTCTGGTGCGCGGACCTGAAGCAGTGCCTTTTGTCATTCGTGAAACGAAACGCAAATTCCAGCACACGCTGTCGGAAGTCACCGTCTGGGAGCGAATTTAGCCGACTGATACGGCCTGAGAACCTCAGGCCGCTTCGCCAAACCAGTTGGCACCGAGGCAGGCGCGCAGGGCCAGCCGTGCCCGGTGCAGTTGTACCCAGCAGTTGTTGGTAGTGATGCCCAGGGTCTGGCAGATTTCGTCGGTATCGAACCCAAGCACTTCGCGCATGGTGAAAATCCGTCCACTGGCTTCCGGCAGGCGATAAAGACAGGCCTCGAAGACCTCCCAGAACTGCTTGTTTTCCATGGCTTGCTGCGGCGTTTCCCATTCTGATGGGCGGGTGTCTTCGGCCCAGTGCTCGCGGTCGTTGAAATAGCCTTGCAAATTTTCATCATTTTCCGGGTTGACCGTCGCATTCTCGCGAACACGACCACGCAGCACATCGACGATCTTGTTTTTGAGGATGGAGAGTACCCAGGTGCGCAGCGATGAACGCGACGCGAACTTTTCGCGTCCGCCCAGGGCGCCGGCCAGCGCCTCCTGCACGGCATCCTCGGCCTGCGCCTGGTTGCGTAGCTGCATGTCGGCGAAACGCAACATGTCGCGGCGCAGGCTTGTGAGAAACTCAGGGTCGTGCAAGGGGTCAGAAGCCATGGCAACTCGATCAGGTTATGGCGAAGAATCATACTTTAAAAAAAATTTGTAAGGTTTTTATGACCGCCCCGACTAATTGAGCAGGCCACCAAGCCGGACACGTAAAACAGGAACTGAAATGATCAGCTGCAAGGAATCCACCCGCCTCGCCTCGTTACAACTGGAACGCCCGCTCAGCCTTTGGGAGCGCCTCCAGTTTCGGTTTCACCTGGCGTTTTGTGTGGGTTGCCGACGGGCTGAAAAGCAGTTCGAGTTCATGCGTCAGGCGACGAGTGCCTGGATGAGTCACAAAGACTGATCCAACCAACCTCAATCTCAACGGAGAAAATCATGAAAAAACAAAATCTAGTTTCACTGGCTGTCGGTTCCGCCTTCGCCGCCATTGCCCTGACCCCGGTCGCCCACGCCGCCGAAAACCCGTTTGGCGCGACCAAGCTCGAAGCCGGTTATCAGCTGGCCCAGGCCGACACCAAGATGAAGGACGGCAAGTGTGGCGAAGCCAAATGCGGTGCCGACAAGAAGGCCGCAGGCGAAAAGAAGATGAAGGACGGCAAGTGCGGTGAAGCCAAGTGCGGCGCTGACAAGAAGGCGGCCGGCGAAAAGAAGATGAAGGATGGCAAGTGCGGCGAGGCCAAGTGCGGCGCTGACAAGAAGTAATTTCTGCATCCGGCCGGCGGTGCAGGCTCTGGCCTGCCCGTCGCCCCCTTGCCAGGAGCAAGAGCATGACACATCGTCCCCTTCGCGGCGCCGGTCTCGGCTTTCGCCGTGAGTTGATCGCCCCGCTCAAATCGCAGGTTCCGGAAGAAATCGCCTTCTTCGAACTCGCCCCGGAAAACTGGGCGGGCATGGGCGGCAAATCCGGCAAGGATTTGCGCCATTTCACCGAACGCCACCCTTTCGTCTGTCACGGCCTGTCGCTGTCGCTGGGCGGCATTGCGCCACTGGACGTCGCGCTGCTCCGCCGGATCAAGGCCTTCATGGCCGAACACGGCATCAGCCTCTACACCGAGCACCTCTCATGGTGCGCCGACGACAGCCACCTCTACGACCTGCTGCCGATCCCGATGACCAAAGAAGCCGTGAAATGGACTGCAGACCGCATCAGGCAGGCGCAGGACATCCTGGAAATGCGCATCGGCATCGAAAACGCCTCGTACTACGTCGCCCCGCCCGGCGCCGACATGAGCGAAACCGAATTCATCAGCCACATCATTCGCGAAGCCGACTGCCTGCTCCATCTCGATGTGAACAACATCTACGTAAACAGCCGGAATTTCGGCTTCGACCCGGTCGACTTCATGACCGCGCTGCCGCTCGAACGCACCTGCTACATCCACGTCGCCGGCCACTACGTCGAGCCGGACGGCCTGCTCGTCGACACGCACGGCACCGAGGTCATCGACCCGGTCTGGTCGCTGCTCGAAACCGCCTACCGGCACACCGGCAACGTGCCGACCTGCCTGGAGCGCGATTTCAATATTCCCGATCTTTCCCGGTTGACCGCAGAAGTCCGCACCATCGCCCGCCTGCAGTCCGCAATCCCGGCGACAGAAGCAAAGGCTGCATGATGAGCACCCCGGATTTCCAGGATTTCCAGCGCGCCTTCGGGCGGCATATTCGCGACCCGCGACAAGCACCCCGGCCGGCCGGCGTTCCGGCCCGCCGCATGGCCGTTTACAACGAATTGCTGTTCAACAATATCTGCGGCTTTCTCGACAGCTGCTTCCCGGTCAGCCGTGAAACGCTAGGTGAAAAACGCTGGCGCCGCCTGAACCGCAGCTTCTTCCGCGACTGGCCAAGCCACACGCCATGGTTCCGCGAGATACCGCGCGAATTCGTCCGCTATCTGGCCGAGGCAGAAATCAGCCAGCCGCTACCCGCCTGGCTGGCCGAGCTGGCGCATTACGAATGGGCCGAACTGGCGCTCGACATCATGGATGTATCGACACCCGCACACGACCCGGCCGGCAATCTGCTGACCAAGCCGGTCGCCCTCAACCCGGCAATGCTGAGCCTGACCTATACTTGGCCAGTGCACCGCATCGGCCCGGATTACCGGCCGCGCAAGCCGCAGCCAACCTGCCTTGCCGTCTATCGCGACACCAACGACGGCGTGCAATTCAGCCAGATCAACGCCGTCACCAGTCGCCTGCTGAGCCTGCTCGCCGCTACACCGACCACCGGCGAAACCGCCATCCGCCAGATCGCCACCGAACTGCAACACCCCGCCCCCGAACAACTCCTCGCCCACGGCGCCGCGCTGCTCGACGATCTGCACCGGCAGGGTATCGTGCTGGGCAGTTTGATCAGCGCGATTTCGTTGTCCTGAGCGGGTTTTATTAGACAACAATCGGCCACGAGCAATCGCTGACCACTGTTTTCTCAAGCGGACAATCGACTACTGCGTGTATGCTTCCGGCGTTATTCGGTTCGGGCACCGGTGAAAATTCGAGCCTGGCCCCTTTGATTTTGTTGCCGTCTGTCTCCTACGACGTGCGGCAACACTCAGAAGCCCCAACCCAGCCATCAGCAGCACGTAGGATTCCGGTTCCGGAACGGCGGCTACATCGCCAGGACGAACAGCCCAGGCAAAGGATGAATTGCCTTGATAGCTACTGCGCTGGTTTCCTTTGTCGGTATAGAAGCGCCACGCATTGGGTGCCGGATTCTGCGAGGCCGCCGTACCCGACCAATAACTGAAACCCTGGAGATTCTTGACCGGCCCTAAGTTATTCTGACCATAAGTCTTGCCATTGCCGAAAATACCGTAATCCGATTGTGCGATACCACTAGACGAGAGAAAACCCTTTAAACCCAAGTTCACGTAGTACATATAGCCCATTTCGCTATGTGGGCTGGTGATGTTGTAGCCAACATCAGTGCTGCCGTTGTCCGCGAAGATGTAGTTCCAGTTCGCTCCATTCACCGGGCTATTGCTGGCCAGTCGCCAGTCGCTGTAGTTGACGTTGCGCACGCTGTCGTAAAAAGTCAGATTCGCCGCCCAGGTGTTGGCCGCATTCCAGTCCATCAATCCGTCGTTATCGTAACCACTGGTCTTGGCGTAGTTGGCATCCTGCAGCCACGTAACGTTAAGTACGTCATCGTAGAGCAGACCGCCACCACGGTCGTTTAACGCCGCTTGCGCGGCACCACTTGCTAGGACCAGAACAACAAATATCGCGAGTGCCATTTGTTTCACTGCAACCTCTCCCTGACCAGATTTCCTAAGCAATTATGGAATTCAAATATTACGAAGCATTCAGTCTCAATGGATATTTTGTAGCCCGATTAGATTATTTGAAGGCCATGTCGAGTAATCGTAGTCAAGTGTCCCGCCTACGCTGCATTGCTGTCGCTGGAGTCTAAAAAACGGAGCTGTAGCAACGGGCACCTTTGAGCCATTCAGCCGATGTGATCGAACAGCCAGCAGCACGAATTCTCCACGGCTGAAGCCATTACCCGTTGCCTTGTAAGTTTTTCGCCACCCCCGCGACTAATGATTACCCCACCTCAACGGAGAATAATCATGAAAACCATCCAGCTTCTCGCCGGCCTCGCCCTCTCGGCCGCCGCCAGCCTCGCCGTCGCCCTCGACATTCAGCCCTACTCGCCTGAATCGCTGGCGGCCAAACAGAAAGCTGGCGAAGCTGTCGCCCTGCATTTCCACGCCGACTGGTGCCCGACCTGCCGCGCTCAGGAAAAGGTGTTCAACGGCTGGAAGGGTGACGCCACGGTGCCTGGCACGCTGCTCATCGTCAATTACGACAAGGAGCGCGAACTGAAGCGCCAGCTTGGCGTGCGCACGCAATCGACGGTGATTGTCTACAAGGGCAACAAGGAAACCGGGCGTCTGGCCGGTGAGACCGACCCGGCGCCGCTGCGCGCCGTGCTCGAGAGCACGAAGTAGGCATCATGGACATTCCCCTTGCCCACTTTGGCCTGAGCCTGGTCGCCGGCAGTTTGACGACGCTGTCGCCCTGCGTTTTCCCCATCCTGCCGCTCGTACTCGGCGGTGCCGTGCAGGCCAACCGGCTGGCGCCGCTGGCCATGGGCGCCGGCATGGCGATTTCATTTGCGCTGATCGGCATCGTCCTCGGCGCCCTTGGCCCGGCGCTCGGCATCGATTCGGACAGCGTGCGGCTGTTCGGCGCCTGGATGTTGATCACCTTCGGCCTCGTCATGCTGGTGCCGGTGCTCAACCGCCGCTTCACCGAATGGATGCTGCCCATCGCCTCGAGCGCCAATGCGGCTTCGGCCAAGCTCGACGGCGGCTCGCTGGGTGGCGCGTTGCTGCTCGGCGGCGTGCTCGGTCTGGTCTGGAGTCCGTGCTCCGGCCCGCTGCTCGCCTCGGCGCTGACGCTGGTCGCCAGCGAGGGCGGTGCGCTGCGCGGCGGGGTCATTCTCGGCCTGTTCGGGATTGGTGCGGCGATTCCGCTGGTCGCGGTCGCCTACGCTTCGCGCAAGGGCTTCAATGCGGCAAGGGGCTGGGTGTTGCAGCGTATCGACGGGATCAAGAAAGCCTTCGGCGTGATCATCCTGCTCACCGGTATCGCCATCCTGTCCGGCGCCGACAAATGGCTGGAAGCGCAGGTGGTAAACGTGCTGCCGGATGCCTGGGTGCGGGCGACAACGCTGTTCTGAGCGGCGTCAGAATTGGTTACAAATCATGCAAACGACCGCCACAGACGCTGCCGGCACCGCCCGATAAAGTGAATTCGTCCTCATCCCCCACGGAGACATCACGATGGAAAAGACGAAGCGCAAACTCAAGAAGTTTTTCAAACTGGACAAGCTCGGGCAGCGCATTGCCCACGCCAGCAAGGCTTTCGACCAGAAACGCAAGGAACGCCTGTTGCGCAACTACGAGCGGCAGATGATGCTGCTCAGCTAGCCCTCTCGTTCCGTAACCGGGATTCCACGGTCAACCGGAAAAAATGACCAAAAATGAAATGGCGCGCTCACCCCGCGCCATTTTTCATGCGCTGGCGGCGGGCACTTGCGCTTCGTTGAGGATGCGGACTTCGCGCTGCGGGAAGGGAATGGAAACGCCGTTTTCCTTGAAGGCGCGCCAGATGGCGAAGTTGATGTCGGAGATGACATTGCCCTTGCCTTTTTCGGGGTCGTCGATCCAGAAGCCGAGCTCCAGATTGATGCTGCTGTCGGCAAACTGGGTCAGGAAAACCTTGGGCGGCGGGTCGGCCAGCACGCGTTCCTGAGCGGCGGCGGCTTCGGTCATCAGACGGACAGCCAGATCGAGATCGCTGTCGTAAGCGACGCCAACCGTGGTGGTCAGACGCAACTGGGCGTCGGAATAGGTCTGGTTCTGCACCGTGCTGCTGATCAGCGTTTCGTTCGGCACGATGAACTCGCTGCCGCCCGGGTTCTTGAGCACGGTGTAGCGCGTCGTGATCTGCGTCACCTCGCCGGCATCGGTGCCGACCTGGACGACATTGCCGATGCTGATCGAACGGTCGAGCAGGATGATGAAGCCGGAAACGTAATTGCTGGCGATCTTCTGCAGGCCGAAACCGAGGCCGACGCCGAGGGCGCCGGTGAATACCGAGAGCGCTGTCATGTCGATGCCGACCAGCCCGAGGCTGGTCAGGATGGCGATGACCGTCAGGCCGGCCTTGGCAACGCGGACGCCGACGATGCGCAGGTTGGCGTCGATGGTCTGGACGCGCATCAGCCTGGCTTCGATGACGCCGGCGATCCACAGCGCGAAGACGACGGTCAGGAAAATGGTCGCCACGCCGCGCAGCACGGTCCACAAATCGACGTGCTGCTTGCCGATATGAAACTCCACCGACTCCATGGCCTCGATGACGAATGGGGCCAGATCGGTGATGTAGAGCGCCAGCCAGCCCCAGACGATGGCCGCGATGATGCGTTCCCAGGTAGTCAGCCAGGTGGCTCGCGGAAAAGCCTGACGGAGCACGAAAATAACGCTGCGCACGAGGGCCATCGAGCCGAGCAGCGGCATGGCCAGCTTGAGCAGATTGACGTGAATGAGCGAACCGAGCGTGGCGATGGCGATGCCGGTCAGGACCATGCCGGTGAGCGGGAAAGCCAGACGGGAGCTGGCGTCGGACAGGCGGCCGGCCCCCTCTTCGTGGCGGCCGCGCCACCAGCGGGCGATCAGCGCGGCGAGGCCGATACAGGCAACCAGCGCGACGACCTGCCAGACGAAATCCGGATCGCGAAAATCCGCTACCAGGTCGTTGATCAGGCGCAAGGCCTGGCTTTTTTCGCTCATGCCTTCTTTTCCAGCGCCGCGGCGAAGAAGCCGTCGGTGTTGTGCTGATTGGGCAGCAGACGCAGCATGTCGCCGTCGAAGGCGATGCCTTGCTTGGCGAGAATGGCCGAGGCCGGAACCAGCGTGAAATCAGGATGCTTGGCCAGGAAAGCAGCGACGATGTCGTCGTTCTCCGCTGTCAACAGGCTGCAGGTGGCATAAACCAGACGGCCGCCCGGGCGGACCATGGTCGATGCGGCTTCGAGAATCGACAGCTGCTTGACGGTCAGTTCGGCCACCGAGGCTTCGTCCTGACGCCACTTGAGGTCAGGATTGCGGCGCAGCGTGCCGAGGCCGGAACACGGCGCATCGACCAGCACGCGGTCGGCCTTGCCGGCCAGACGCTTGATCTTGGTGTCGCGCTCATGCTCGATGCGGGCCGGATGGACATTGGACAGACCGGAACGGGCCAAACGCGGCTTGAGATTGGCCAGGCGCTTGTCGGAGACATCGTAGGCATAGAGCCGGCCGGTATTGCGCATCAGGGCGCCGAGCAGCAGCGTCTTGCCGCCGGCGCCGGCGCAGAAATCGACGACCATTTCGCCGCGCTTCGGTTCGAGCAGGTAGCCGAGCAACTGGCTGCCTTCGTCCTGCACCTCGACGGCGCCTTCGATGAACAGCGGATGCTTGGCCAGCGCTGGCTTGTCGCGCAAGCGGACGGCGATCGGCGAGAGCGGGCCGGGCATGGCGGCGATGTCGTCGGCGGCCAGCTTGGCCAGCACGTCTTCGCGATTGGCTTTGAGCGTATTGACGCGCAGGTCGAGCGGCGCCGGCTGGTTGAGGGCGTGGGCCAGGGCCAGCGTTTGCTCGGCGCCAAACTGGGCTTCGAGGCGGTTGTACAGCCAGTCCGGCAGGTCGCAGCGAACAGCCGGCGGGAAGTCGGCTTCCGGCATGGCTTTGGCGGCGGCCAACCATTCTTCTTCGCTGGCCTTCAACACCGGGGCGAGTTCACGCTGGCTCCAGCCGCGCGTCACGGCCAAGGCGACGAGCAAACGGCGATCGGAGAGCTTGCCAGCGCAGCGCGCTTCGAGGCTGCGCCCACGGCGCAGCACGGCAAAAACCGTCTCGGCGACGAAAGCGCGGTCGGCGTGGCCGAGCTCGCGATGCTCGCGGAAATAGCGCGAAACGACAGCGTCAGCCGGGTAATCGAAGCGCAGCAGCAGGCCGAGAACGGCTTCGGCGTGGGCAAACAGGGCGGGTGTGAAGCGGGCTTTCATGGTGATCCTATTTCAGTCGCGACTTGCTCGAAGATGTCGCCTTTTTTATCGGTGTAGCGAATTTTAACCGGTAGGCGGTGACGGTCGAGGGCAATCCAGATTTCGGTGACCGTATCGCCCATCGCCCGCAGGTGCAGCGTGCGGAAATGGCCGGCCGGGATGTCGATTTCCTCTTCGCCCAGCGAGTCGAGGGCGAAACGGTCGTATTTCTTGCCGGTGACGACGCCGACCGTCGCCCCGCCTTCCGGCTTGCGCAGGTAGGCGAGCTGGTAGTTGAGCGACAGGATGTCTTGCGAGCCGGGGCTGACCGGCTGCACGGCGCCGCTGCGCGACAGGCGGACTTCGGCGGTCAACCAGTCGAAATCGGCGTTTTCATTGGCGTCCTTACCGTTCTTGCGCGTCCGGTAGGTTTCCGGCTGCAGGCCGCCGGCGACCAGCCGACCGCTGCTTTCGTTCTCGAAAACGAGCGGCTTGAAGAGAGCAACCAAACCGCTCGTTTCGGTCATGCCGGTCAGCCGGTAACGGCCGTCCTCGGTGAACTCCCAGCTGTGTTCGGCGCGGCCGATCTGGAATCCCTGCGTGCCGTAATAGATGACGAAACGCATGCGGCCTTTGGCCGGCAGCAGGGGTTTGGCCGGCTCCTGCTCCTTCGTTGCCACGACCACCGAATCAACGGCTGGCCCTAGGGTCGACGGCAAATTCGGAGCAATTTCGGAAGGCTTGGTTTCCGGCGCCGGCGCCACGGTTTCGGCCGTTGGCGAAGGCTTGGCGGAGGCCAGCGGGGCTGGCTTGGCGGGTTTCGGGCGAGGTTTGACGACCGGCTTTTGTTCGGCTGCCGACGGTGGTGGTGGCGGCTGCAACTCGGCACGCAGGGGAACCGGCTCATCCGCCCCGCCGAAGATCTCGACATCGGTGCCGAACAGCGCTGCGGCATGAATGCCGAGCGAAGCGGCGAGGGCGATGACGAGGGCGAGCGGCACGACCAGTCAGCGGATTTCGGGAGAAATCAGTACGGGCGGCTCGGCCAGTTCGGCGGCGATCCGGACGCGACCGTTTTCCAGCGTCAGCTTGTCTTCGACAAACCAGCGCACGGCCTGCGGGTAAACGATGTGCTCCTGCTGCAAGACGCGGGCCGACAGGCTGGCCTCGTCGTCGCCATCGAGCACCGGTACGGCGGCCTGGATGATGACCGGGCCGTGATCGAGGGCCGGCGTGACGAAATGCACGGTGCAGTGGTGCGTGTGCAAGCCGGGGAAGGACGGCAGCAGCGAGGGATGGATGTTGATCAACCGGCCTTCGTAGTGACGGACGAAGCCGTCGGACAAGATGCGCATGAAGCCGGCGAGGACGACGAGGTCGGGCTCGAATTCGTCGATGCATTGGGCCAGCCGGCTGTCGAAGGCTTCGCGCCCGGCAAAGGCCTTGTGGTTGATGAAGTGCGTCGTGATGCCCGATTTTGCCGCTGTTTCAAGCCCCTCGGCCTCGACCCGGTTGCTGATCACGGCGACGATATTGACGGGCAGCGTTCCGGCGTCGCGGGCGGCGATCAGCGCCTCCATGTTGCTGCCACGGCCGGAAATCAGGATGACGATCTTCTTCATTTCAAAAAACTCACGGGTAAAAAGATGGCGCTGGCCACGGACTGGCTCAGCCGGGAAAAAGTGCGGCCATTGCGGTCGGCGACGACCTTTGCCATGAAATCGAGGAGGCCCATGACGCGGCCGAATTCGCGCTCGTAGGAGAGGTTGCGGTTGGCCGGGTCGAGCTCGTTGGAGAGCAGGAACAGCTCGCCGGCTGCATTGCGGTCGTGGCCCAGCTTCCAGATCGCGACATCCATGTTGCGGGCGCTGTTGTAGAGCTTCGTTTCGTTGAGGCTGTCGAGGATGTAGAACTCGTCCTTGTGCTCGAAGGCAGCGTCGACCATGCTGAGCAGCCCGAACATCAGGGCCATGACGCGGTCGCCGGCATACACCTCGGTGAACGCCAGCGAAGCCACCGCCCCCTCGCGCAGGCCGGTGAACTCCGGCCAGCTGCGGAACTGGCGCTGGCGCAGGCGCTCGACTGCGGCCTCACGACTGACGGCGCCACTCTTCTTCCATTCCTTCGGATTGCGTTTGTAGAGCTTTTCGGCAATCAGCAGCAGGCCAGTGACCACCTCGGCACGATTGGTATCGGCGATGCGGTCGACTTCCGATTTGAGCAGATATTTCGGGTCGACCGTGGATTCCGTCCGGCCGGCCTTGTCCATCTTCGTCGTGCAGGCTGCCAGCGCCAGCACGAGGATGACGGCCAGCCAGCGCATCAGGCTTCCTTGCTCTTGAGGTAGCCCCAGCCGATGGGGATGAGCGAGGAAACGATGATGCCGATGATGATCACCGACAGATTGGCCTTGACCCACGGCATGTTGCCCAGCCAGTAGCCGGCCACACACAGCGAAACGACCCAGCCAACGGCGCCGATCAGGTTGAATATCGTGAAACGCGCATAGGTCATCGAGCCGATGCCGGCGACGAAGGGCGCGAAGGTCCGGAACAACGGCAGGAAGCGCGAAATGATCAGCGTCTTGCCGCCATGTTTTTCATAAAAGGCGTGCGTCTTGATCAGCGCGTCGCGGTTGAAGAAACGCGAATTTTCCCACTGGAAAACCTTGGGCCCGAGAAAACGGCCGATCTGGTAGTTGACCGTGTTACCGAGCACCGCCGCCGCAATCAGCACGCCCATCAGCGTGAAGATATCCATGCCCCCCTCGCCGATGGCAGCCAGCGCACCAGCCACGAAAAGCAGCGAATCGCCCGGCAGAAAGGGCGTCACAACGAACCCGGTTTCGGCGAAGATGATGAAGAACAGGATGCCGTAGATCCACAGCCCGTACTCCAGCACCATCACGGCCAGATGCTTGTCGAGGTGAAGGACGATATCGATGAATTGGGTGAGGAGTTCCATGCGGGGCGCCGGGGTTTGAATGACGGCGCATTTTACCTTATGGAAGCGTCCGTACCGTGGTCGGAAATATTGCAAACAGATGCTGGCTACCAACGCTCATCAGTCGACTTTTCCATCGTCGCCAGTTGCTATAAATTGGGCGTAACAGACCAATATCGAGGGCGCAGTGAGTTACGAAATCATTTGGGAGCCCCGCGGCGTCATCAAGCTTTACTCGGCGCTGGTGACCGACAACGAGATGATTCAATCGGTCGTGGATACCGAAAAGGACGCGCGGTTTGACGAGTTGCGCTACGTCATCAATGACTTCCTCGGCATTACCGGCATTTCCATGACGAAAGACAGCGTGGAAGAGATTTCCGTGAGGGACAGAGGCGCTGCGTGCACCAATCCCAATATCAGGATAGCCGTCGTCGCAACGCATCCGGAAATCATTGCGCTGACCATCGCGTACGCAAACTCCCCCCTGAACGCCTACCCAACCAAAATATTCGCCACGCTCGCCGAAGCTCGCTCCTGGTTGGGCCAGGCGAACCCGCACAGCTAGCATCCGGCCTGACGGCGCATCCTCCCCTCATAAAGCCACTGGTCGCGCGTCGGTCAAGGCAATCTGGGATAATCCGTGCATGCCGACCATTGCCCGCCTACCCGACCTCCTTATCAGCCAGATTGCCGCTGGCGAAGTGGTCGAAAGACCTGCCTCCGTCCTCAAGGAGCTCCTCGAAAACAGTCTGGATGCCGGCAGCAAGGCGATCCAGGTGCATCTCGAAGAAGGTGGCGTCAAGCTGATCCGCATCACCGATGACGGCTGCGGCATCGCGAAAGAGGAGCTGGCACTGGCCCTGACCCGGCACGCCACTTCAAAGATTTCCAGCCTCGATGACCTTGAGCGCGTTGGCACGCTTGGCTTTCGTGGCGAGGCGCTGGCGTCCGTCGCTTCCGTCGCCCGGCTGAGTATCACGAGTCGCGAACGCGGGGCAGCGCATGCCTGGAAACTGCGTGGCGAGCAGGGCGCCGAACCCGAACCGGCCGCCCTGATGGCCGGCACCGTCGTCGAAATGCGCGACCTTTACTTCAACACCCCGGCCCGCCGCAAGTTTTTGAAATCGGAAAGCACCGAATTCGCCCACTGCGCCGACGCCGTCAAGCGCCTGGCGCTGACCCGGCCGGATGTGGCGATCAGCCTGACCCACAACGGCCGCAACCTGTTCCAGCTTGCCCCGGCCGACGCGCCACGGCGCATCGCCGACATTCTCGGCGACGATTTTCTCGGTGCCGCCCGCGCTGTCGATGCCGGCGCCGGCCCTTTGGCTATCGTCGGTTTCGCCATCGACCCGACGCGCGCCACCGATGCCAAGGATGGCCAGTACGTCTTCGTCAACGGCCGTTTCGTGCGCGACAAGGTGATCAGCCACGCCCTGCGCGAAGCCTATCGCGACGTGCTGCACGGCAGCCGCCAGCCGGCTGTCTGCCTGTTCGTCAACATCGACCCCGCGCTGGTCGACGTTAACGTCCACCCGGCCAAGACCGAAGTCCGCTTCCGCGATTCGCGCGCCATGCACCAGTTCGTCTTCCACGCCATCCAGCGTACGCTGGCCGCGCCGGTGCAGGCCGAAGCAGTGCCGGCGCTGGTTGAGCGCAGCGCAGCGAGCGGCGAAGACCCGACTTCCACGGTCAACCGGGAATATCGGCCAAATTCCGAATACGCCCCGCCGCTCCGTCATCAAGGCAGCCTCGGCGTCGCCGAACCGGCCGCCGCGGCCTACCTCGCCTTCGCCCGCGCAGCCCAACAGGTCACGCCGTCGTCCGCCGGCCCGGCCACGACATTTCAATTTCAGGCCAATTTTCCGGTTGACCGTGGCAACGACAGCCCGCAGCCCGACAGCGCCGGCCCTCCGCTCGGCTACGCCCTGGCCCAGTTGCACGGCATCTACATCCTCGCCCAGAACGCCCGCGGCCTGATCCTCATCGACATGCACGCGGCGCACGAGCGCATCCTCTACGAAAGGCTCAAAACCGCCTTCGACAACCGCCAGATCGCCACCCAGGCGCTGCTCATCCCGGCCGTCTTCTCGGCCGACCCGCTCGACATCGCCGCCGTCGAAGAGCACACCGATGCACTGGCCGACCTCGGCTTCCAGATCGCGCCGCTCGGCCCCAATCAGCTTGGCGTGCGCGCCGTCCCCGCCCTGCTCCAATCCGGCGACCCCGCCGCCCTGGCCAAGTCACTGATCGCCGAACTGCGCGAGCACGGCATCACCCAACTCGCCACCGCCCGGCGCAACGAACTGCTCGCTACCATGGCTTGCCATGGCGCCGTCCGCGCCCGCCGCTTGCTCACCGTCCCGGAAATGAACGCCCTGCTCCGCCAGATGGAAGAAACCGAACGCGCCGGCCAGTGCAACCACGGCCGACCGACGTGGACGGAACTATCACTCAACGATCTCGACAAACTGTTTCTGCGCGGGCAATAATTCGGCGGCCTCAAACCCGTCCCGGCCCGCGCCCCCATGATCTCATCCCTCAGGCAGTTACTCCGACCTTCCTCGGCAACCCCCGGTGGACGTCGCAACTTCCTGATCGGTTTGGGACTCCTCGCCCTCCTGACCTACATCGGGCTCATTGCCGGTGGCCTGAAAGTGGCACTGGACCGTGAAAACGAGTTCACCCTGCGCAACCTCGACAATCTGGCCCGTGTTCTGGAGGCACATGCCCATAACACTGTGGACAAGATCGACACCGTGCTGCTGGCCAGCCAACTACGCCTGAACACCACGCTGGCCGGCGAATCCGCGGATGCGGCTGCGATCAATGCCGCGCTGGCCAGCTATCTGGCGCTGATCGCCAGCGAATCGCAAAGCCTGCGCGTGGCCAATGCCGAGGGCAACTTCACGCATGACGCTTCGGGCAAGATCGCCAGCGTCCACATTCGCGACCGCGACTACTTCCAACGCAATCGCGATGGCGCCAGCGCGCTGGTCGTCTCCGAGCCGCTCTTTGCCAAGATCACCAGCAACTGGGTAATCACTCTGAGCCGCCGCCTCAATGACCGGCAAGGTCATTTCGCCGGCCTCGTCCAGGCGGCGGTGCGGGCCGATCATTTTCAGGAGTTTTTCACCAGCCTCAAGCTCGGCCCGGGCCAGAGCGTTGCCCTGGTCGACCGCGAACGCCGACTGATCGCCCGTTACCCGGCCGCCCCCGAGCGCCAGGGCAAAGTCCTCGAAAATACACCACTGACAGCGCTGATCGCCGACCAGCAGGGGTATGGCAGCTTCACCCACCGCTCCTCGGTTGACGACATCAAGCGGCTCTATGTCGCCCGTCAGGTCGCCCACTACCCGTTGTACGTGGTGATCGGGCACGCGCCGAGCAACTATCTGGCCAACTGGTACCAGCAAGTCCAGTGGTCAGTCCTCAGCACGCTGCTGCTGGCCTTCGTTCTGGGTGGCTGGATCGCTGTCTGGCTGCGCACCTACGACCGGGCGCATGCGCTGGCGCAAGACATGACCCGGGCCTACGAGAACACCACGCGGCAAACCCGCGCCCTCCTCGACAGCCTGCCCGACCCGGCCTGGCTGAGCGACCGCCAGCAATGTCTGATCGCCGTCAACGACGCCTACGCGCGGGCCTGCGGCAAGCCGGCCGACACCCTGCCCGGGCAGACCGTGGCTGCCATCTGGCCGGCTGAAGCCGCCGAACCGCTGGTCCGGCAGGATACCCTGGCGCTGTCCGAACAACGCCAACAGCGGCGGACCGACACGCAGCAACTGGCCGACGGCGAGATTCGTCATTTCGAGTTCATCTCGACCCCGGTCCTCGACGAACGCGGCGAACTGACCGGCGTCGCCGGCGTTGCCCGCGACATCACGCAACTGCATCAGGACCAGGAGCGCATCCGCTACCTGGCCGAACACGACCAGCTGACCCGGCTCCCCAACCGCAGCATGCTGGCCGATCTGATGTCACAGGCGCTGGCGCTGACCTTCGGCACGCAAGCCGAGGTCGCCCTGATGTTCCTTGACCTCGACCATTTCAAGAACGTCAACGACACGCTCGGCCACGAGATCGGCGACCAGTTGCTGCGCGAGGCAGCCCAGCGCCTGAGCCGCAGCCTCGATGCGCGCGACACGGTCAGCCGTCAGGGCGGCGACGAGTTCGCCATGCTCATCCAGGGCTACGGTTCGCCCTCACGTCTGGCCAGCATCGCCCAACGACTGATCGACGCACTGGGCGAGCCCTTTATGGTGGCCGGACACGAATTGCGGGTTGGCGCCAGCATCGGCATCAGCACCTACCCAGAGGACGGCAAGGACATCGGCAGCCTGCTGAAGAACGCCGACACCGCGATGTACCAGGCCAAGGCCGCCGGCGGCAACGCCTACCGTTTCTTTACGCCCGAAATGAACACCCGCATCTCCGAACGGGTGATGCTCGAAAACTCCCTGCGCCGGGCCTTGCGCGGCCAGGACATCTACCTCAATTACCAGCCACAGGTCGACGCCCAAAGTGGCCGCCTGATCGGCCTCGAAGCGCTGGTCCGCTGGAACCACCCGGAAAAAGGCAACATCCCGCCCGCCCGCTTCATCCCCATCGCCGAGGAAAGCAATCTGATCAACCAGATCGGCGACTGGGTGCTGCGCGAAGCCTGTCGGCAAACCCGCCAGTGGCAGGACCAGGGCCTGCCGCCCGTGGTCATGGCGGTCAACCTGTCCGCTGTTCAGTTGCGCCAGGCCAACCTCGCCCAACGGATCATCGCCATCCTCGCCGAGACGGGTCTGGAGCCCTGCTGGCTTGAGCTGGAAATCACCGAAAGCGCCTTCATCCACGACACCGAGCGCATCGTCGCCGTGCTCGACGAACTAAGCGCCCTGGGCATCAAGCTGTCAATCGACGATTTCGGCACCGGCTACTCGAGCCTCGGCTACCTCAAGCGTCTGCCCTTCGACCGCATCAAGATCGACCAGTCCTTCGTCCGCGAATTGCCGGGCGACACCGACGACGTCGCCATCGTCCGGGCGATCATCGCCATCGCCGACAGCCTGCAAAAGGAGGTCATTGCCGAAGGCGTCGAACAGGCCCACCAGGCCGCCTTCCTGCTCGATCACGGCTGCCGCCTGATGCAGGGCTACCACTTCGGCCGCCCGACCTCGGCGGTCGCCATCGAAGCCGTCTTGCTGCACGGCGGATACCTCCCGATGCGGCCCGTCGACACTGCCGTTTGATGCCCGTAAATTTCATCGCTGTCCGCTCTGCGCAAAGCCGATACCACGGTCAACCGGAAAATTGGTCAAAATATGAAATCCGGCGCCGGCTCGACCTCCCGCCACCATGCAAACAACATGCTTGCATCCCATTTGAAAAGTTCGTAGGCTGCTGATCAGCCCCTCTTTTTTGAGGGGAAGCGCTCCATGATGGCCGGCTGCTTCGCCGGCAGACTTTCGACCGAGGGAGGCTTCCATGCTCAATCTGTTTTCCATCTCCGGTTTCGGACGCCGCAATGCATGGCGGCTGTTTTTTGCGCTTCTGCTAATGGCCGGGTTGAATGCCTGCGGAAAATCCAGCGCCCCGCTCGAGACATCGGTGGAAGCCGCACCGCCGCCCCCGCCACCGGCCGCCACCGCAGAGCCGCCACCCGCTGCCAAGAATGGCGGCACGACGCACCCCGAGACAGCGGCCATTGGCCGCGAATCGCCGCCGATCCCGCAGTTCGACTGGCCGCCGCCCAAGGCTTCGGCCGAAGAGTCGATACCCGACAAATGGCTGCGCACCGGCCCGGCAACGCGGCTGGCCGACGTTGCCGACAAGTTCGAGAAGGCCTTGCGTCTGGCCCACTACGAGCAGCGGAGCTATTACGCCGTGCCGCGCGGTTTTGCACTGGCGACCCAGCTTGAGCAGATCAAGGCCGATGGCACGCCGATGCCCGGGGCGGATCGCTGGAAGATTGGTGACCGACGCACCCTGGGTGCAGTCCGCCACAGTTCCGAGTGATGAACAGATCAGGAGCTGGGCCGGTGGCGGAGCGCACGCGCTGCCGGCGTCCATCGGCGCGTTGCCGTATGGCGCTGACTATCGCGCCCGCGCCCTTATCTACGAGTTCGAGAAGGGCGAATCCGGCCCGGCGAAAACCCTGCTGCCCAGCCCGGTTTCCGGAGAAGCCCATCTCGACAAGGGGGGCATCTGGGAACCCCTGAGCATCCTTTGAACGTAGAGCGCGCACATGGCTAATCCCGTCTTCATCAGCTACCGGCGCAGCGACACGACGGGTGAGGCCGGGCGGCTGGCCGATTCGCTCGAAAACCTGCTCGGCGCGGCCTGCGTCTTTCGCGATGCCGACGATATTCCGGCCGGCGAGGATTTCGAGGTCTTTTTGCAGCGCGAACTGGCCGGGACCGAGGTCACCGTCGTCCTCATCGGCAAGAAATGGTTGGCCGAACTGAACCACCGACTCAACCAGCCAAACCCTGACTTCGTGCGCATCGAGATCGCCACCGCGCTAAAACTCGGCAAGCGGGTCATCCCGGTTTTGCTCCAGGGCGCCGAATTGCCGAGTGCGGCGTCCCTGCCCGACGATCTGCGCGCCCTCGTCAATCGCCAAGCCATCAACCTGCGCGACGAGGCGTGGATCGCCGATGCCGGCCGCCTCGCCGACGCCATCGGCCGTCCCTACGACTGGCGGCGGCTGATGCTGCGCGCCTTGATTTTCATTGTCGCGGCGGTGGTGGCCACCAAATACGCCATCGGCGCCCTGGCCCCGAACGCCGACAACCAGCTTGAACTGGCGCGTGGCGTCATCGTCAGCCTGCTGGCGCTCTATACCGGCGTCGAAGGTTTCCTGTGGTGGAAACGCAAAAAGCGGGTGACGTAATTTGACGCGGCAAATGGCGTCCATTTTGCTCTGGCTGTCCGGCGCGCTGACCATCGGCCTGTTCATCGCCATGGCCGTCCACTCGGCGCCATTGTCACCGGGCATTCCGGCGCTGCAATTCACCTTTGACGAGGCGGCCTTCAAGGCCATTCTTGCCCAGTGGGGCCCGGATGGTATCGAGCTTTTCCGCCGCCATTTGCGCATCGACTTTCCGGTGCTCGCCAGCTACGGCCTCTTCGGCTACCTGCTCGTCCGCTACGGCTGTCTCTTCAGGCAACTCGACCAGACGACCCGGCGCCTTTCGAGCTGGACCATGCCTGGCGCCGCACTGCTCGATGCCATCGAAAACCTGCTTCACCTCCAGTTGATTTCCGATACGACAAGCCACGCCCCGGCCGTCTACCTGATCGCCGGCCTGGTGGCGACCGGCAAATGGTTGCTGATCGCCAATTTCATGACCGGGGCCCTATACCTGCTGGCCACCAAATGGCGCAAAGGCTGCGAGAAATGACGCCAGCCAGGGAATCCCACGGTCGACCGGAAATTTTGGCCAAAATTGAAAGGTCTTACGGCCAGCAATAACCAGTACCACCCTGCTCGCGCCAACCGGCGCCACCGCAAAACAAGCGCCGACAACGCACAAAACCACACATCGTTACAGCCAATCATCGGCTGCGCCGCCTAAAATACCGGCGATGTTCGTGTCCCATCCCTCTCCGGCCCGGCGAGCTCCGCTTTTCGCGTTTGCTGCCTCGCTCCTGATTCATGCCCTGATCCTGATGATCCCCCGGCATGATCCGGACGAAGCCTCAAGTCCACCGCGCATGGAAGCCCGCCTGCGCAAGCCGGTATCGACCGAAACGGCGAACGCTCCCGAGGCGCGCCAGAAGCCGGCGAAAATCAAGCCGGAACGCCCACGGTTGCTGACCACCAACAAGCGGAGCAAAACCTCGGTGGCCAGTGCGCCGCAATGGACGGCGGCAGAGAAAGCGGACATGAACCGCTTTCTCGACGAGCTCGACAACAACGCCAAATCCGCCCCCAAGCCGACACTGGCCCAGCGTTCAAAAGCCATGGCGCGCGAGGAAGCGTGGAAGCAGGCGCGGGAAGAATCGGCCGGCAGCGCCCTGCTCGACCTGCGCCCCAACGCCACCCCACCCGACCCGTTCAGTCTGGAAATGTACCTCGAAGGCATGCTTAGACGCCTCAATCGCAGCGCCAGCTTCGTCAAGAATGACCCGCGCGCCAAGGGCATGCATCCGGCTTCCATCGAGTTCAAGGTCAATCCGGACGGCACTATGAAGTCCTTCAAGGTCATCAATGCCGGCGATCAGGCCGACGAGATCGCCTTCGTCAAGGCCGTCGTCGAACGCTCCATCCCCTTCTCGCCCTTCCCGGTCGACCTCGACAGGGCGGCCCGCTCGCTGACCATGCGCATCTGCATCAATCCGGCCGGCTCGGGCGAAGGCGGCTTCGGCTTCACCCGGGCCAGCGGTCGGGCCTGCTGAGCCTCGCCGCCCGGCTCACTTGGTCAGATTGACCGCTTCCTCCGCCCAGCCAATCGCTTCGACCGAGGCCGACTCGATGGCTTCGAGCGAATAGCCCAGCTCGTCGGCCAGACGCGCGACGTTCTGGACACGGCCCTTTTCGACGGCGATGCTCAGCATCAGATAGCGCGCCAGCGGGCCACTGCTGTTGAGCAAAGCTTCGCTCAGCGCCGGCAGCAGATTGAGCTTGCCAACCACCGCACTCATCGGCAGGCCGAGCAAGCTGTCGAGCAGGGAAAGCAGGCCGAGCAGGAAGAATTCATCGCACTCCAGCTTGCTGTGCTTCTCCTGGCCAAGCAGTTCGAGGAAACGCCCGCGCGCCAGAGCGAGTTCGAGCAGTACCTCGTCGCGCGGCGAGGCGGCACCAGCCCGGAACATGCCGATCGACAGCCAGCGGTAGAGCTGTTCCCGGCCTAGCACCATGATCGCCTGATCAATGCTGGTCACCGGCTGCGCCAACCCAACCATCGGCGAGTTGGCCATGGCCATCACCTTGACGATGACGCCGGGGTCGCGTTTGGCAATCTGGGCGATGTCGGCCAGCTCTGCGTCCTTGCGCAGCTGGTTGAGCATTTCAATGAGGACCAGCTGGCTCTGCCCGATTTCCTTGGCCTGCTGCTCCTCGTCCGGCTCGGTGGTGAATGAGCCAAGGCAATAGGCAATGCCATGCGAAACGCAGTAACGATGCTCCGGCCAGCGCCTGACCTTGTCGGCAATCAGCTCAAGGCCGGGCTTTTCCTGGCGCAGGGAGCGCAGCAGAACCTCAAGACTGGACAAGGAAAGCGCCGAAAAATCGAGGAGTAGATAATCGGCGTGTTCGAGGATCGTTTGCCGATGCGTCACGATGTCGCCGGCGGCCAGCGCTATCCTCGCCCCGGCGCCATGAATGGCGGCGGCAACTGCGTTCCAGTCGTCGGATACCTTGGTGCCATCGGGCAGGGCGAGCAGAAAGGTCGTCATCGGGCCGATCAGCGGCGTGTAGTCGTGCTGCGTCCAGTCATCTTGGCTCAGTGGAATCAGCGCCAGGCGCCGCGCGGCGAAGGCCGCGACGTTGTTGGCGGTGAGGATTTCCAGCGTCGCCGAGGCATCGGCGACCTGCTCCGAATCCGGCCGGCGGGCTGAGAAACGGTAGCCGGCTATGCGTGTCCGGGCATCGATGATCTCGTCTCGCAGCAGAACCACCGGCGAAGCCTTGCGAACGGCGACAACTGGTGCCGAAATAACCTGGACATCGGGCGACGAACTGCCGCCTTTGATGGGTGCGGCTTCTTCGCCCCCCATGCCGAAAACGCGTTTGATGAAACCGAACATGATGCCAAGCCCCGAGATGAAGGAATCGGCGGCCAGGCCTGTATTGCCCGGAACAAGCCGATTTAACAGAGACATTATATTCATCAAATCGACCGACAAACGGCGACACGGCAATTAGCTACTTTTCCCTTCGTTTTCCGCCGCCACTGCGCCAGACAAGCGCCATGACATGCGGCAATTTGACACATTCCGAAAGCATTAGATTTTCCTTATGATCGCCCGGCCTGGCACCCCGTCCAGTTCGCCAGACAGGCTGTGCGGGAACATTGAGGCGCCATTTCAATAATTAAATCATCAGGGAGTAACACATTGAACGCGTTCAAGATTCTCATTTCCGCGCTGGCCATTTACATGACCGGCACCACGGTCGCACAAGCCCAGAGCTATTCGCCCGAGGCAATCGACAACCTGCGCTACATGATCGAGGAGGAAAAGCTGGCTGGCGACGTGTACCGCTCGTTCGGCGTCCTCTACCCGACAATCATGCCGTTCAGGAATATCCCCCGATCAGAAGACATGCACGTGGCCACACTGGTTGGTCAAGCCAACGCCATCGGGCTTGATGTCAGCGACCTGACCTCGCTGGCGGCCGGCCAGTTCGAGAATCCGGCACTGCAATCGCTCTACCTGAACCTGGTGGCGCAAGGCAGCACCTCGAGCTTTGCCGCGCTGACCGTCGGCAAGAATATCGAACTGCTCGACATCGCCGACCTGACTGCAGCCAGGGCTCTGATTCCAACGGACTCGGCCCTTTACGCATCCTATGGAAGCCTGATGAATGCCTCCTACAACCACCTGAATGCGTTCAATACCTGGCTGGCCAGGACGCCTGTACCGGCAGTCCCTGAACCGGAAACCTACGCCATGCTGCTGGCCGGCCTCGCCATCGTCGGCGGCGTTGCTCGTCGTCGCACGCGTTCCGTGAGCTGAATGGCTCGGCACTCAGGAGAAGTCCGGAGTCGTGAAGCTGGCGCAGCCCACCCTGCGCCAGCTTCAAAAAGATCCGGCGGTCATCCCTGAAGCATGGCTGGACAAGCACCTGCCATGCGCCGCCTCAACATTTCATTTTTGGCCGTTTTTTCCGGTTGACCGTGGAATCCGGCCAACTGACCAGATCCATCGTCAGCGGCATGCCGCCAGTCCTGAAACCGTGCCCTTGCCGGATTGACCGGCGCATCTTCAAGCCGTTTTCTCCTCCGTCAGGCCAAGCTCCTCGGCAATCGTCCGACGCAGGATGAATTTCTGGATCTTGCCGGTCACCGTCATCGGCAACGACTCCATGAAACGCACGTAGCGAGGCACCTTGTAATGGGCGATCTCGCCACGGCAGAAGGCGCGAATCTCGTCTTCCGTTGCCGTCACGCCGGGGCGCAGGATGACGCAGGCACAAAGCTCTTCACCGTATTTGGCATCCGGCACGCCGATGCACTGGACGTCCTGAATCTTCGGATGGCTGTAGAGGAACTCCTCGACCTCACGCGGATAAATGTTCTCGCCACCGCGAATCACCATGTCCTTGGCCCGCCCGACGATATTGCAATAGCCCTCGGCATCGATCACGCCGAGATCGCCGGTATGCATCCAGCCACCGGCATCAATCGCCTCGGCCGTCCGCTCGGCATCGCCCCAGTAGCCCTGCATGACCGAATAGCCGCGAACCAGCAATTCGCCCTTTTCGCCACGGGCGACGGTACTGCCGTCGGCGTCCACCACCTTGCACTCGACGTGCGGCTGGATGCGCCCCACCGTCGACACCCGGCGATCAACCGGATCGTCGCAGGAGCTCTGAAAACTCACCGGCGAGGTCTCCGTCATGCCGTAAGCGATGGTCACCTGCGCCATGTGCATCTGGTCGATCACCTTCTTCATCACCTCGACCGGGCACGGCGACCCGGCCATGATGCCGGTACGCAACGAACCCAGATCGAAGCTGGCGAATTGCGGATGATCGAGCACGGCAATGAACATCGTGGGCACCCCATGCAGGCCGGTACACCGCTCGCTCTGGACCGTCTCGAGGACGCTGGCCGGGTCAAAACCTTCGCCGGGAAACACCATGGTCGAACCATGCGTCACGCAGGCCAGGTTGCCAAGCACCATGCCGAAGCAATGGTAGAGCGGCACGGGAATGCACAGGCGGTCGTGCTCGGTCAGGCGCATCGCCTCGCCGATGAAGAAGCCGTTGTTGAGGATATTGCGGTGTGTCAGGGTGGCGCCCTTGGGCGCCCCGGTGGTACCCGAAGTGAACTGGATGTTGATCGGGTCGTTAGCCGTCAGTCGGCCGGCAATCGTCTCCAGATTGGCCAGGGCAAGCGCCGCCGGCGCCGCCAGCAGATCGTTAAAATTGCGCATGCCGGGCGAACGCTCGGCTCCCATCCGGATTACCGTTTTAAGCTGCGGCAGGCGCTCAGCTTGCAAGGCCCCGGCCGGGCATGCCGCCAACTCGGGAGCCAGCGAACGCAGGATATCTAGATAGTCGCTGCTCTTGAAACTGGGCGCCAGAATCAGCGCCGTGCAACCGACCTTGTTGAGGACGTATTCCAGCTCATGCCGGCGGTAGGCCGGATTGATGTTGACCATCACCAGGCCGGCCTTGGCCGTCGCGAACTGGGTGAGCACCCACTCGCTGCAGTTCTGCGACCAGATACCGATCCGGTCGCCCGGCTTGAGGCCGATATTGATCAGATTGGCGGCCAGCGTATTGACCCTCTGGAGAAATTCCCGGTACGTCCAGCGTACGCCCTGGTGGCCGACCACCAGGGCTTCGCGATCCGGCCAGCGCGACGCCACCCCGTCGAGATAGGCGCCGATGGTCTTTTCGATCAAGGGTACGCTGGTCGCGCCGGCAACGATGCTTTCGGCGCTTCCCACCTTACACCGCCATCATGACGGACTTCTGTTCCAGATAAGCGTCAAGCGCCGCCCGCCCCATTTCCTTGCCGAATCCGGACTGCTTGTAGCCACCGAAAGGCATGGCCGGATCAAGCATGTTGTGGCAATTGACCCAGACCGTGCCCGACTTGATCTTGGGGATCAGGCGATGGACGCGCGACAAGTCGTTCGACCAGATGCTGGCGCCGAGGCCGTAAGGCGTGTCGTTGGCCCAGGCAGCAACCTGGTCGAGATCGTCATAAGGCATGGCAACGACGACCGGCCCGAAAATCTCTTCCTGAACGACGCGGGACTTCTGGTCCACGTTGGCGAGCACGGTCGGCTGGACGAAATAGCCCGTGGTGCCGGAACGCGCCCCGCCGGTAACGACTTCTGCCCCCTGGCTGCGACCGATATCGATGTAGGAACACACCCGCTCCATCTGCTCCTGCGAAACCAAAGGTCCGAGCTGGGTCGAGGCATCGATGCCATGACCGATCTTCAAAGCCTTGGCGTGATCAGCCAGATCAGCCACGACGCGGTCGAAATTCTTCTTGTGCACGTAAAGGCGGGAACCGGCGCAGCACACCTGGCCCTGGTTGAAATAGATCGCCTGCGCGGCACCGCCGGCCGCCACCGCCGGATCGCAATCCTCAAGAACGATGACCGGCGATTTGCCGCCGAGCTCCAGCGTCACCCGCGTCATGTTCTCCATCGCCGCCTTGCCGATCAGCTTGCCGACTTCGGTCGAGCCGGTGAAGGTCAGCTTGTTGACGCCGGGGTGGCGCGTCAGCGGAGCTCCGACCGACGGGCCGTCGCCGGTAATGACGTTGACCACACCATCCGGATAACCGGCAGCCTGAATCAACTGGCCGAGGTAGAGGGCCGTCATCGGCGTCTGTTCGGCCGGTTTGAGGACCACCGTGCAGCCGGTGGCCAGGGCCGGGCCGAGTTTCCAGCAAGCCAGCAGCAGCGGGAAATTCCAGGCCACGATGGCGCCAACGACGCCGACCGGCTCGCGGCGGGTAAAGCCGACGAATTCGTTGTTCGGCATGAAGGCCAGCGACAGATCCATCGTACTGCCTTCGATCTTGGTCGCCCACCCGGCCATGTAACGCAGGTAGCTGGCCGACAGTGCGACATCGACGAATTCAGCGATGACGGCCGACTTGCCGTTGTCGAGGGATTCGATTTCGGCCAGCGTCTTGGCGTGTTCCTCGACCAGATCGGCCAGGCGCAGCAACAGACGTTGCCGCTGGTCGGGCTTCATCTTGGCCCAGCCCGGTGAATTGAAGGCGCGCTGAGCGGCTTCAACCGCCGCATTGACATCGGCTTCGCCAGCGAAGGGCACGATTGCCAGCAGGCTTTCATCGGCCGGATTGAGAACCTCCAGAGTCTGCCCGGATTGGGCAGCGACCCATTTGCCGTCGATCAACATGAGGTGGCTCTTCCGGGCCAGAAATTCGCTAGTACGTGCCGTCAGGGGCAGATTTTCTAGTGCGCTCAATTTTGTCTCCTTCTATTTGTTTTATTGCAAAAAAAGCTGCCGGTGACCCGACAGCGAAAAAAATCATTGGCGCAACACCATGCCCAGGGCGGTGAAGGCCAGTTCCCCGGCCGGGCCGCTGACCACCGAGGTCATCGCCATCCGGTCCGGGCGCGGCAGGCTCTTGAAACTTTTGCCGCCATCCTGGCTGAGCAGGGAAGCGCCGGCCAGGCCGACGACATGAACGCTGCCGTCGGGACGCTGGACAATGCCGGTGAAGGATTGCTGCGTGCCGCTCGGAATCTCCTTCCAGTTCACGCCACGGTCTTCGCTGCGATAGACGTGGCCGCGCATGCCGGCCATCAGCAGCGAACCATCAGCCAGTGCCGCACCGGTCCAGAACGAACCCTTGTTGTCAGTCTGGATCGCCTGCCAGGTCTTGCCGGCGTCTTCCGAACGCAGGATGGTGCCGGCCTCAGCGGCAACCAGAAGCAGACCGTTGCCGGCCGCCACCAGTTGCATCAAGTGGCGCTCGCCGGCTTCGCCTTCGACCAGGCTGCGCTCCTGCCAACTCTTGCCGCCATCGAGGGTCTCGACGGCCAGGCCAAACTGGCCGATGGCCAGACCGTGCTCGGCGTTTTCGAACCAGACCGACATGAGCACCTGATCCTGGCCACGCTTTTCGCGCTGGACTTGCCAGGAGTCGCCGCCATCGATGCTGTTCAGGACAGTTCCGTCGTGGCCGACGGCCCAGCCCAGCTTGGCATCGAGAAAAAACACGCCAGTCAGCGGCGAGCGGCTTGGCACCTTGGCCTGGCGGAATGCCTTGCCATCGTCCGAAACGATGATCATGCCGTAGTCGCCAACCGCCACCACCCGCTTGCCGGCCAGGGTGGCGGCATAGATCGGCGCCTTCTCCGGGTTGCCGAGCATCGGCGAGTTGCGGAAATAGTCGGCGGCCGGCGCCTTGGCTTCGCCGGGCGCCGCGACGAGCGGCAGGGCAACGCCGGCCGTCAGCGCCACGGTCAGGGCGAGAGCGATGGTCTTGATTTGCGCTTTCATGATGCGTATCCGGATCAGTGGCCGATGGCCGGTGCCTTGACCGGACCTCGACGCGGGAAAAGGGAATCGAGCTTGACGGCGAAGGCCGGCAGCACGGTGATGGCCATCACCATGTTCACCATGAACATGAAGGTGAGCAGGATGCCCATGTCAGCCTGGAACTTGAGGTCCGAGAAGGCCCAGGTAGCGACCCCGACGGACAGCGTGATGGCGGTAAAGATGGTGGCCACCCCGACTTCCCGCAGGGCGCCTTCGAGGGATTCCTTCATCGACTCGCCGCGGGAGAGATGGATGAGCAGGCGGTTGTAGATATAGAAGGCGTAATCGACGCCGATGCCCGTCGCCAGAACCATCACCGGCAAGGTCGCCACGGTCAGGCCGATATCCAGCGTTTTCATGAACCAGTAACCAAGGAAGGTCGCCAGGGTCAGCGGCAGGCAGCAGGCGAGCATGGCGCGCCAGTCGCGGTAGGCCAGCAGCACCAGGATGACAATGGCGGCATAGACGTAGAGCATCATCGGCAGCTCACGCGCTTCGACCTCTTCGTTGGTGGCCGCCAGCACGCCGACGTTGCCGGATGCCAGGCGGACCTTCATGCCCAGCGATTCCGGGTTGTACTGGGCGCGGAATTCCTTGACCGCCCGCACTGCCGGTTCGATGGTCGTCGCCTTGTGGTCGGCCAGATAGACGTTGGCAGCCATCATCGTGCACGCCCGGTTGAACAGGCCTCCCGCCTCCGGCAGGTAGCCGACGGCGACCTGCAGGGCCTTGCTGTCGCGGGGGAGTGCGATCAGTTTCGGATTGCCCTCGTTGAGGCCGGCATTGGCAAACTTGGCCATCGAAGCCAGCGATGAAACAGAGAGCACGCCGGGCACCTGGCTCATGTGCAGGGTGAATTGCTCGATGTAGTTGAGGACTTCGAAATTGTTGCAGGAATCGTTCGGTGTCTCGAAGACGATGGTCAGCACATCCATGCCGAGATCGAAGCGTTTGACGATGTTCTCGACGTCCTGGTTGTAGCGGGAATCCGGTCGCAATTCGGGGGCCCCGGCCTGCAAGGCGCCAATGTGCCGGCCATGGCTCTGCCAGACAGCAACGCCGAGCAAAACCAGCGCGATGGCGAGCACCAGACGCGCATGGTTGATGTCGGCAATGAAGCCAAGGCGCTGGATCAATTCACCGCGCTTGGCCTGAAGGGATTCGAGGTGCAAGGCGTAACGCTGCGAGAAGCGGAAGTAGGAGGCAGCCAGCGGCAGCATGATCAGGTTGGTGATGATCTTGTAGCCAACACCAATCGAGGCGGCGATCCCCAGTTCGCGGATCATCGGAATCGGAATGGCGACCAGCGTGATGAAGCCGACGAAAGCGGTGACCAGCGCCAGGGTGCCCGGAATGAACAGGCTGGAAAAACTTTCGCGCGCCGCACCGATGGAATCGGAGCCACTGGCGACCGCTTTGGAAATGGCGTTAATTTGCTGTACACCGTGGGAAACGCCGATGGCGAATACCAGGAAGGGCACCAGAATGGCCAGCGGGTCCAGCCCGAAGCCGAGCAGGGTCAGCGTACCGAATTGCCAGACGACCGAGACCATCGAACATAGGATGGGCAGGAAGGTGAGCAGCCACGAGCGGCAATACCAGTAAACGGCGCCAATGGTCAGCAGGGTAGCCAGTGCGAAGAAGATGGCCACACCCTTGGCGCCATCGGCAATGTCGCCAATCTGTTTGGCGAAACCGACGATTTCGATTTCATGGGCCGGCGTTTCGAGTTTGCCGCGAATGTCAGTTTCCAGCTTGCCGGCCAGGGCCAGGTAATCGAGTTTTTCGTGGCTGCTGGCATCCTCTTCAAGAAGGTCGGCGACAATCATCGCGGCGGCGCCATCATTGGCCACCAGGCTGCCGGAATAGCCGCCGCGGGCAGCGCGGTCGCGAATGACGGCGATCTTCTCGGCGTCCAGCGCGTCCGGCGTAACGGTGCCGCCGATCACGTCTTCGGCCTGGAAGCCCTCCTCGGTCAGTTCATAGACCCGGGTGTTGGGCGTCCATAAAGACTGTACCGAACGGCGGTCCACACCGGGCAGGTAGAGAACTGCCTCGGTGACTTCATGGAGCTTTTTGAGCCCTTCGTTCGTCCAGATATTGCCGTCGCGGGCCCGGACGACCACCATGATGCGGTTGGAGCCGAATAGTTGTGTGCGGTATTGAAAAAAGGTGTCGGTGTATTCATGGCCAACCGGTAGCTGTTTATCAAAACCCGCCGACATGTGTAGCCGGGAGGCAAGAAAGCCCATCACAACCGTCAGCACCAGGAGAGCGACGATAGTCGTCCCGCGGTACCGGAAGAAGAAATCTTCCAGGCGTTTTACGAAAACAACGATGCTCGACATCGAAATCCAGCCTCAATGAGGCCGCAAAAAGCGGCAAAAAACGAAAAATGGGCGACCCCGCATCCGGGGATGGCAGGAGCCGCCCGAGCGGAGCAATTAGAAGATGTAGGACATGGTGGCCGATGCGATATCGCGGTCACGCATCAGGTTGAGGTTGCCACCACCAAAGAAGGCGCTGTAGCCAAAGCCAATTTTCCATTGATTGTGATAGTCGAAGGTGACCCCAACGGCAAGCGCCTTGCGGCCCTCGACGAAAGGAATGGTATTGGGGCTGACACCCTTGACGTCATGGTAAAAGTCGACAATTGGCGTTGCCGTCCACCCCGAGCCGAAAACGTTGGCGTAAGTCAGACTGACTTCTGCGACGTAGCCCCAGGAAAACTTGTCCGGCATCGAGTAGTCGTTCAGCAGATAGGGAATTTCGCCATCCAGCTTCAGTCCGGGGAAATAGGCCATGGCGACCTCTGCCAGGAAGGCGCCATCGGCAGCACCGAGCGCCCGTGTCACCTCCTGGGGAAGAAAGGTAAAGGCCGTTGCATGGGCCTGAACCTTTTTCTCATTGACATAGCCATTGGCCATACCCGGCTGCGAGTAGTTATTGGTAATCGCCGCCAGATTGAATTGCTGCTGTGATTTTGACCCGACGATCGGCACGGTCGGATCGACGGCGACGCTCTCGCGCGGCCGATACGAGACTTCTCCGCCAAAAGCCCAATCACCGAACTTGGTATTGGCTGAAAGCCCGAACAGATCCTTGTCCTGGCCATATTGCTCGACCGCGACAATGCCGTTGAAAGCGTTCGAACCATCCGCCTTGACCCGGAAACCGACAAACGGCAGCTTGTCGTGATAACGAATATAGTAAGCCGCATATTCGGTATCGCTGCCCGACGGTTTGTAGCGCAGGTTGATGCCGTACTGGCCACCGGAATCTGGTTTCTGGCGCTCAACAGGAATGAGTCCTCCCGCGGCCTCAATGAGTGCCAATGTGCGCCCTTGCGTCGGGTCGTAGTCGCCAACTCCGCCCAGGCTTGACGGAATGAATGCCCCGCGCTTCCCGCCCTTGCCAAGGAAATCTGCCGTTGACCAGTAACTGCCAGCCGGATCCAACTTGAAACTGTTCCAGGCGAACTGGTAGTAAGCCTCCGTCGAGAAGCCACCGCCCAGACTGGTACTGATCGACGCCATGGGTGCGGGAATCAGGATTTCCTTGACCTGCGTTCCTGGAACGTGAGCTTTGCGTACATCGAAGGCATGAATGGTATTGATGCCACCGAAGATGAAGATATCCTCGCCCCAATTAATGACCTGATTACCAAGCTTAAACTTCGCCGAGTTGTCACCAATCTGGAAATTCTTGGATGCCCAAAGATCAAGCAACGTGGCATCGAACTGTAGCGCGTCCTTGGCCGACGAGTCCAAAGGCGTGCGATCCGTATTGACGGCAGCAAAGTCCGATGACCAGGTCACCCGGCCGAGCGCCGCCCAATTGCCGCGCTCACCCAGAGAGAGTTCGTGGGTACCCTTGAGTACCGCCGAAACGATGTCGCCCTTCTTGTAGTTGAGATTGCCGTCGTCAACATTGGTGTAGTTGAAGTCCGGATTCGAGGCGGCCCCACCCCCGGGACCATTCACTATCTCCCCGAGTTCGCCGGTCGTCGGCACACTGCCGCCATTGTCATTTCCGATCATGCTCTTGTTTGGCGACTGCATGCGGCGCTGCATCCCGAACGACAGGGTGGAGTCAAAGCTGCCGCTGATGCCGTTATCCAGATCGAACTTGAATGCGTGTGCCGGACTGGCCATGCCCGCACCAATGGCTGCTATCGCCACGGCCAGGTAAGTCCGGCGGATGATCGTTGTCGTCTTCATTGTTTTCCCCTCAATTCAGATAATTGAAACGATCAGCGATCACCGGCCCGACGCAACTCGTCGGACTCGAAGCGCTTGGGATCGATGCGGCCTTCCGAACCGGCCAGCCAGTCGGTGTGCTTGGCTTCCTGGGTAGAGTTCTCGGCCATGTAGCGATTGGCATTCAGGTCCCAGGACATGAATTCCTGGCTGACGCAGGCACCGAGTTCAACTGCCGGGTAGATCGAGGCTTCCATGATCCGCCACAGCTTGCCCTGGGCGTCGTACTGATCGGCCGCCATGATCATCCAGGTGTCTTCATCGATGTAGAAGGTGCGCTTGGCGAACATGTGACGCATGCCCTGCTTGACGGAGGCCTCAACCTTCCAGACGCGGTGCAGTTCATAGCGCATCAGGTCGCGTTTCGGGAAAAGTCCTTCGTATACTTCCTTGACCGGGCGCTTGGCGACGAACTTGTAGCTGTTGTACGGAATGTACAGCTCCTGTTTGCCCACCAGCTTCCAGTCATAGCGATCAAGGGCACCAGCGAACATCGGGTACTGGTCGGCCGTCTCCAGGTTTTCGTAGCCCGGGATCGGATTGTCGTACTCGAAGGCAGGCAGGCGGCGCACGCGACGCTGGCCGGGGAAGTACATCCAGGCATCGTTGGACTTGCCAAGGAAGTAATGGGCCAGGATGATTTCCCCCGTCCGTGCGGCCGGTGCGGTGGCCAGATTCAGCAGCTTCAGCTGAACGCCACCGACGTCTTCCGGCGACTTGGCCTTGGCTGAGGCAAACGGTGTCATCACCCACTGATCCTGAGCCAGACCATAGAAGCTGCCATCCGGATTCATGAAATTGGTCTGGTAAAACTCGATGCGACCTTCACCCTGCCAACGCAGACGATGGTTCCACACCGCTTCGGCACCGTTTTTGGGGATGGCGAACGGGAAGCCGCCACCCACTGCCTGGGCCAGATTGTCTTTGCCATCGGCAGAAAGCTTGGCCAGAGTGGCATTGGTTTTCGTCTGGCCATAAACGGAATCCGGGTAGCCACAACTGCGGCGAGTCGGATAGACATCCATGCGGTAGCCCTTGCGGGTCTTGATCAACTCGATCTGACCGGCAGTTAGCTTGTCCTTGTACTTGTCGACATTGCTGGCATCAATAGAGAACAAGGGTTTGTCTGCTGCAAAGGGATCAACGCGTGCATCGCCCAGCTTGTGCTTGCCCTTGGGTACGCCGCCTTCCCATTTGGGAATGCTGCCATCCTTGTTGCCGGCTTTTTCCGCCCCCACCGGCGTCAAATCCTTGCCCAGCTGGGCAGCCTCCTGGTCGCTGACTGCCGCGCCGGCAACTCCGGAAATTCCAGCCAATCCGAGCACAAAGGCAGCGATTGGCAACACTCTGTTGGTTTTACCCATTTTTGATCCCCTTCTGACTGATTTATTTTCCAAACTAAAGATCGCCGACCGATTCACTCGATGACAATGCCTTGCTCCTTCAACCGCTGCACAATCTCACTGCGTCGCCCCGGCGCATCGGCCAGCGGATGCCCGCGTAACCAGGCGACTTCTTCAGTCTTGTAGGGCACCGTGTTGGCGGGAACCTCCTGCGGACTGAATGTCTTCAAAAGCCAGTTCGCCAGTTCCGCCGTTTCCCTATCCGAAAGGGGCGACTGCGAAGTTCCCGGCACCTGAATCAGAAACTCCCGCCCCTCCTTGGCTTTGAGGAAATGCCCCAAGGTACCGCGCATGCTGGGCACCCCGGAGCTCGGGCTGCCCGAACCGTCCTGTCCATGGCAGCCGGAGCAATGCAACATATAGTTCATGCGCGGCGAGCCGGCATCCGGGCCTGCCCAGGTCTGGCTGGCCAGTAGTGCAAGTACTGCAACCGAGAATATTTTTTTCATATCCCTACCCTCCTGACGCAGCCGCCAGGCGGCCACGCTGCTTGTGGGTTTCGTTAGGCGTACCGCCCGTCTGACGCACACTGGCAACGAACTCGGGCGTCAGCCACGAGATGTCGGCGATGCCATTGAAGTCGCGCAGAACGTGTCCGACAACACTGGCGATATCGGCATCGGAGAGCACGGAAAACGATGGCATGTTGTTCCCGATGTAACGCACACCATCGACCGTGATGGTGCCCACCATGCCGGTGAGGGGCACCCGCGCCAAATAGTTGCGCCCTTCCGGAGTGGCAGCGTGCCGCCCGACATTGCCGGCCAGCGGAGGCGCCACACCCGGCGCCCCCAGCCCTTCGGGCTGATGACAGGCGACGCAATGTGCAGCGTATACGCCTGCCCCCGGCTTGCCCGGAGAACCCTGGGCAAGCAGCACTCCGGCGGGGAGCATGAGCAGGCAGGCGGCAAACAACTGGCGCATCGGTCTTACCCTCGCTGCTCGCCGACACCGACGATGGCGGCCACCGTGCAGTTGTAGGTGTTGCTGGTATTGGCCATGCACCAATTGATGTCGTTGTGCACCCCGAGGCGATAGCCCGGACGCTCGCGTTCATTGCGATTACAGGCACACCGACCGCACTGGGTAACGCCGCAGCAGTCGTTGTAGCTGATCAGGTAATCCTTGCCGTCGTTCGGATTGCGACAGGTACCGACCCAGGTCACCTTGGAAATTTCGGTGCCGGGCGGACAGGTCGAGACGGTTCCGCCGCAACAACTGCAGATGAAACCGTCGAGGGCACAGTGACGCCAGTAATCGCAACTGGTTTCGTCGTCATGCGGCGCTACCTTCTTTCCTTCGGCGGCGTGGGCATTCGGATTCATGCGGTCGAAGGGCAGCACCGGCAGGATGAAGGCCGTGCCGACGAAGAGCTTGCCGACCTTGACCAGGGCGCTGCGGCGCGATGCCGACTGGGCGACCTGACGGGTCTTCTTCTCGAAGAAACTATCTAACCATTTCACTTTTGAGCTCCTTGCAGAAGGTTCTGATCAGGCACGCTGATCGATGAATTCCTGGATCGATGCGACGCCAGCTTCCTTGGCGGCGAACAGGCTCTCCAGTCGCTCCCGGGAATTGACCAGGCCCTTGCCGCGAATGCGGCCGTCTTCGCCAATCAAGACGGCGTAGGGCAGCTTGGAAATCCGGTAGGTCATGCCCAGATCGTGGGACAGGGCGTACTGGAATCCCTTCAGATCGGCTTTCTTGTAGAACTCGGCGTGTTCCGGCAAATCGCCATCGCTAGCCAGTGCCACATCGAGCCAGCCTTTCTCGACACCCTGGATAGACTTGAGGATAGGCAACAGTTTCTTGCACACCGGGCAGGTCGGCGACAACCAGAAGATCAACTGGCTGCGACCGGAATTACCACCCACCTGCATCTTGCCGCCACCAATGGAATCAAGGCTGAAGGAAGGCGCAACTTCACCAACCTTGGGGCCTTGATCCATCATCAGCGCCCCCATCGGCGCTACGCGTTCGTAAAGGATGCCGATCTGGCGGGCAAGAGCGAGAACAACGACGACCAGGGCGAGAACGACCCCCCAGAGGAAGATGTTGGAAACGAGCAGTGCGTCATTCATGTTTTTTCCTTTACTTGCGAACAGCCAGCGCCAGGGGAGCGTTGGTCATCAATTGATTGGCGGAGACATAGAGGCCGACCAGGGCGAGAACGGCGCCACCGACCGTAAAGTAGTCAGCCCAGACCAGGTCGCGCCCGACACTTTCCTGCATCGCCACACCGACCAGCACCATGAGCAGGGCGTTGCGCCCAACCAGGGCCCAGGACAGCGGCTGGCTGGAAACACCACCGCAGCCGCAGTCGATGCTGGCATTTCCACGGAGAAGATTGATGGCGACGGCGGAAGTCACCACAGCGAGTAGCACGAGCGCCAAGCAGCCACCCAGAAGACAAGTTTCCGGGAAGAGCAGCAACAGTCCGGCCGCAAGCTCAAGCAAGGGCAAGCCGCGTGCGGTGATTGGCACCAGAGCATCCGGCAGGAGCCGGTAGTTCTCCACTGCAGCAGCGAAGACCACCGGATCGCGCAACTTCTGCAAGGCCCCGAAGAGCAGGACGATGGAGAGCGTTGCCCCAATGGCGCGAGTAACGACGGGATCGAGTAAGAAAGCGAGGAGTATCTCCATCACTGCACTTCCATTTGGGTCGGGGTATCGCCAAAACCGCTGCCGGCGCTTACCTTCTTCAAGCGGCGGCCGCCATCGAAAGCAGTAATGCTGGCGCCCTCGGTATTGAAGGCGAAAAGACGGGGTGCCTCACCCTGGCTTACTGCAAGGCCGGTCGCGTGCGGTGTCTTGACACGAGCAACACGAGCCTTGGCCTTCAGGTCATACACCCAGATTTCCTGTGCAGGATTCTTGTGGCTACCCTCGAAGCCCTTGGCATGCAGGCCGACATAGAGGGTACCGCTATCCTTGTGCAAGGTAGCCGGCTGATAACCACCGGGCCGCCAGTTCTGCTTTGCTTCCGAGGGGAGCGCGAGCGGCCAGGGTTTTTCGGGTACGGCCACTTCGCCGGCGACGTTGATACTCACTACATTGCCCTTGTAGGTCACGAAGTGGTAGATGTCGCCATCTTGCGCGGCAGGCGCGAACAAGGGATCTTCATCCGGATCGAAGAACTTGGCAGTTTTCTTCTTGCCAACCAGATTGCCTTGCTCGTCCAGCGTCAGGGTGAGCATGGTGCCGTCACCGCACAGCGTGGAAACCCGGCTCGTTGTCTGGGCCGGATAAACAATAAAGCAGCCTGGCGTCGGGATTTCCGAGACCATCTTGCCACTCTGGCGATCAACGATGCTCACTGAAGTGGCCGGCGTCGCATTCTGCACAATGATGAAGCGGCCATCACCGCTGGTGCGCATCGTTCCAAGATAAGGTAGCGCCTGGGCATGGCGTGCCGGATAGGGCAACTCCGCCTTGAGGGCCAAAGTCTTGGCGTCATAAACCAGGATTTCCTCACTGCGCGCACCTCGATTGAGCTTGGTGTAATAGGTCGTCACCACATAAAGCTCAGAGCGATCAGGCGACAACGTCGTCTGGGCGAAAGCGCCGGTCGACACCATGCCCTCGACCCTGAAGTTACGGCCGTCGATCACCGTCAGCTTGCCGTCGGAAATATGCGGCAGCGCTACATCACTGAAGTACAGCCGATAGGGATGTGCGGCGGGCAGGCTGGACACGCTGATGGTGTCCACCGGCAGCTCAGCAAAGCTCGGCAAGACCGTGCCACCGAGCCCGGCCAGTAACGAAAACAAAATGACTCTCTTGGGTATCACCAGCGACCTCCTTTTTCTACTGTCTCGATCAAAACCAGGAAAGTCCCCCGGCTGACAGATCCATTGTTGTCGTAGTCGATGGAAAGCCGTTATCCGATTTCGGAACCAAACGGTCCCTTATCCGATGATCAATATCCGATTTCGGAAAAATCAGACATTTATGTGCTCAATCGTTGCCCCTACTCAAGGACAGAGCCGACAAGAGTGATTTAGCAGGCACAGTTTGTGCACCGCAATATCATCATTTGAAAAAGGTTCTCCTGCCAGAGGGATAAAGCGCTTTGCTGAGCTTCTGCTGATGGCAATATCTTTATGATTTTTAGAGATAAAAACTGCCGTGTATTCTTCTTCTCATTCCCGACAACACGCTGGCTGCAGACGACAAATGCGTGTGGATTCGCACAATGCACCACCAATGAACAGAAACTGCCTGACACTCCCTTTGCTGGTGCAGCGTGCACGAATTACCAAAATCCAGGGGCCGGTCCAAATTGACAAGCAGCAACAACCATTACGCCCAGAGAAATTAATTTTACCTAGCGGAATTTTCTGCTAGGCTTTATTGATACGGATTTGCTCAGGCTTGGAGCCTAGTCAATCCATTTTTGAAAATTTTGCTCATCGAATATGCCACAGCGTTTTGCCCGCTCCCCATACTCCTTCCAGCGTCGCAAGACGTCGGATTCGGATGAGCACGCCGAGTCACTAGGCAAGTGGGATCAAATTTACAACCAGTTAACGCCCGGCCCTTTTTCGGGAGAGGTAACGGATATCTGGTTCGAGGGAATACAAATTTTCCGCGAAACGACCAATCGTTCTGTTTCACAAAGTGGAACAACCTGGAAAGGCAGTTTCGTCATCGGAATTCCGGTTGGTCTGAAGACGCCAGGGCTATTCGCCAAGCAACTTTTGACGCAGGATTCGGTGCTGGCGTTTCGTGGTGATAACGACTTCACGCTGACCACGCCCGATAACTTCGATGCAGTTGTCGTCGCCGTTCCGGAACAAGCACTCATTGACGCGATACAACCCCACTCAAACGAAGAGCTGAAACAACTCTTCCCGTCAGCGCCATCGGTGCTGGTCATTCCCCCCGGCAAGCTGGACGAGTTGAGAAATTGCCTGCTCTCCATTTTTGATCCGTCCAATTTCGAACCCGGGTTACTGGCCTATCCCCAGGTTCAAAAAGCCATGCGCTCGGCAATCATCGGACATCTGGCCGAGGTTCTCGGGACGGCCACCCAGGCTCCGCCCCCATCGCGCTCATTCAAAGGCCGGCTTCAGGTGGTCAGGGACGCCACCGATTACGCGCTGTCCCATACGACGGAACCTATTACCGTTGGCGATCTATGCGAAAAGCTCAATATCAGCCGGCGCATGCTCAACTACTGTTTTCTCGAAGTCTTCGGCACCAATCCGGTCCAGTATTTGCGCACCCTTCGCCTGAACGGCGTCAGGCGTGAATTGCGCGAGTGCTCGGGAAGTACTTCGGCCATTCGGGACATCGCTTCAAATTGGGGCTTCTGGCACCTTTCGCGCTTTGCCGGAGAGTACCGGGAACTGTTCGGAGAACTGCCCTCCGATACGCTACGCAGTCTGCGCGCTTGAACCAGTCGTCGCCAGGCTAGCAAGCGCTTCAAACGCCCTGTCGGCGTCCCGGCCACGGCGAACACAGACCATACGCACTTCGTTCAAGCGCTGGCCGAAAGTAGCCTGCAGGATATTGGCGTCCGTCGTTTCGTCGACAACCAGCACCAACCGTTGCGGCGGCAGGCGCTTTGCCAGTTGCTCCAGTTCGAATTCGCAACCCAGCCGCCCTGCGCTGATGCCGCGCACGTCCATGATCACGGCGTCGGCGCGCAACATCAGTTCGACGACGGTAGCCTGCCAGGTCGAGTCGCGGCAGCAGAATTCGCTGACACGAAAACGCCCGTCGGGATCGGGGACCAGATCGATCGTCGCCAGCTTGTGGTCGAGGCTGGCGCGTGTCGTGACGAAGAGCTCGTCGATGCGCCCGGTCAGCCAGAGCAGGTAGTCACCGGGATCGATGGTGCTGGCTGTGACGTCAGGGGCAGCAATCGTGGTAACCGGACCCAGCAGGCGCCAGCGTGATGCGACGCGGTCGAACAGACGCTCGGTGCGGGCGGTGTAGCCGAACACCCGGAGCAGGAGCAGCGTCGGGGCAGGCTTGGCCGCAGCCAGTTTGGCCACACCCAGCCAGCGCATGACGCCATGGTTGACCAGCGGGAAGAGGACAATCTCGCCCACAACCAGCAGCAGCGCGAAGATCGGGCGTTCGCGGCCAGCCAGGATGTCGAAACCGATGGTGACGACGAGCATCAGCCACCAAGTACGGGCCAGCAATTGGGCGTCGGAAAAGCGCTTGGCTTCGTAATCAGCGGCCAGCTTGCGTAAACGCAGCCAGGCCAGCCAGCCGACCGGCAGGGCGATAAGCATGAAAACGCCATTCAGCCCTAGCGTATAGACCCACGGCGTGCCGATCTCGGTGGCAGCGAGCACGGCGGTCAGGCGGGAGCCGGCAAAGGGCGCCGCGGCGAAAACCAGCACGGCGGCGAAAGTGATCGGCACGACGCCGCGCAGCCGGCTCGGCCAGGACATCAGCCAGAACAGACCGGCCATCCACAGCTGGTTCCAGGCGATATCGAAGAACAGCGGGACGAGGCCGAGAATTTTCCAGCTCAGGGGCCGGCCGAGCAGGCTGCGCTCGATGATGCCGGCGAGCAGGCAGAGCGCCGCGAAGCTCAGCGTCATGACGACAAAGGCAACAACCATGCGCCGAATTGGCCAGGCCAGCGAGACGGCAATCATCGGCAAGGCGGCGATCATGTAGCTGCAGGTCAACGCCAGGGCATAGGTCGGCGAGGCGCTCATTTCCCCGGCAATCATGTAGAGCACGGCCATCGGCAGGCCGCAAACGGCGCTAGTCAGCAACCAGGTGATGGCAATTCGCTGGCGCATTGAGCATTCGTGGCTGGTCAGGTTGCCGGAACCAAGCGTTGTCTGAACAGGCGCACGCTCGGCTGGCAGAGGCAGCGCCGCGCCATCGCCCTGCATCATCCCGCCCAGGATGGCCAGCCGGTAACGCCAGAGCACGATCAGCGCGACAACGACCGTGACCAGCACGCTGTTGATGAAATGCACACTCGGTTCGCCGCCATGCATCGCTCGCTCCCGACAGGCCACAACAGTGCTAGCCTACTGCCAATGTCATTTTCAGGAAACTGTCATGACCACTTCGCTTCCCGAGACAACCGACCGCCGCACGCGCTGGCGCGAGTCGCGCCGCTTCCTGCTGGCAACCGTGGCGATCACCCTGCTTTACCTCGGCATTCAGGCATTCTGGATGTGGGGTGCGGCTGAGCTGGCGCATGTTGGCTGGACGGTCAACGACCCGACCCGAACCTACGCCGACGAAGCAGCCGAGATCGCGGAAAAATCCCGGGAACGCGAGCAGGGGCTCGACCCGCGCTTTCCCCGCCGCGTCTTCCAGCTCGGTTTCGAATTCGGCTACCTGAGCCAGTGGCTGGGCGGTTACGGACAACAACCGGCCGACATCATGGCGCAGTTGTCGCGGCCGGTCGAAGCACACATCCGCCGCCTCGACGAAACGGCCGTTCAGCTCGGTGTCGCCCCGGTCAGCCGTTTGCCGGTGCGTACAGCGGCCGATTTCAGCGGTCTGACCCAGCGCATTGAAGACGATCCAGACGGGGTTGCCGGGCGCATCGAACAAGTGGGCTCGCCGCGCCTGCGCCATGTTTTCCTGCTCGCCGCCCATGTCGGCACGATGAGCGCGGCACTGGAATCGCCCCCCGGCGATGTCATGCCGATTCCCGCCACCCAGTTGATCGGCATGCACGCGACACTGGCCGGCATCCCCGAAGCGTTGTGGCGGCCGCTCAGCCGTACCGCGCGAGGAACGCCGGAGGAAGTCCGTCGCGATTACATGGCGGCGGCCGCCCGGCTGGAAAGCGCCTTGCCCTGAGCCCGGCGTGACATTTCATTTTTGGCCGTTTTTTCCGGTTGACCGTGGCATCGGCCGACCATGCCGTATCGAGCCCCCCCCAACGCGCCGGCTTGGCCAGTTGCGTCTTGACCATCGGTCAGACCGTGTTCCAGGCATAGATGCACACGCCCACGCCCAGCACCAGCCCGACAATGAGCTGGATCAGCAGGACGCTGAGACCCGCCTGCTGCTTGCTCATCTTGTGCCCGGGATTGGTCGCCCGGCAACCGGGGCAGGTGACAAAAAACGTATCGACCTGATGACCGCAGGCGCGGCATGGAACGAGTAGCATGGAATATCCCCGATATGGTTTGGCCATTAAAGGCGGCAGCACTGCGTGGTAGCATTCGCCGCCATGAACTCACCCCGCCTGCCGCCTGCCATCCTGATCATGGGCCCCACCGCTTCGGGCAAGACGGCGGTTGCCATGGCGCTGGCCGACCGTTTTCCGGTCGAGCTGATCAGCGTCGATTCGGCCCAGGTTTTTCGTGACATGGACATCGGCACGGCCAAGCCGGACCGCGCCACGCTGGCCCGCTACCCGCACCGCCTGATCGACCTCATCTCGCCGGAAGAGAGCTATTCGGCCGCCCGTTTTCGCGCCGATGCGCTGGCCGCGATGGCCGACATCACGAAGGCCGGCAAGGTGCCCGTGCTGGTCGGCGGCACGATGCTGTATTTCCGCGCCCTGCTCCACGGCCTGGCCGATCTGCCGCAGGCCGACGCCGCCCTGCGCGCCCAAATTGATGCCGAAGCCGCGGCCGAGGGCTGGCCGGCGATGCATGCCAAACTGGCCGAACTCGACCCGGTCACGGCCGCCCGGCTGCACTCCACCGACAGCCAGCGCCTGCAACGCGCCCTCGAAATCTGCCGGTTGAGCGGCCGCCCGATGTCAGAACTGCTGGCCGAAAGCGAAAAACAGAAGCCGCCCTACGATTTGCTGTCGATCGCCCTCCTGCCCTCCGACCGCGCCGTTCTGCACGAACGCATCGCCCGCCGTTTCGACGAAATGCTGCTGGCCGGGCTCGATGACGAGGTGCGCCTGCTGCGCCGGAAATACCAGCTGAGCCTCGACCTGCCGTCGATGCGTTGCGTCGGCTACCGGCAGACCTGGGAAGCGCAGGATGGAACGCTACCGCGCAATGAACTGCGTGACCGCGGCATTTTCGCGACACGCCAGTTGGCCAAGCGCCAGATCACCTGGCTGACCAACTCGTTCGAAGCCGAGAGTTTCGATTGCCTCGACCCGGCCTTGGCCGAGCAGATTGCCGAACGGACGACAAGCTTCCTCGGTGCTGCCTGAAGCGCTGCTACGGTCAACCGAAAAAAAAGCCCAAAAACGAAATATCCGTTTGACCAGGCAAAGCCGGCCGATCAGCTCTCGATCTGCTCCTTGCGCGCCGCCAGCAGCGAATACACCGTCGGCACCACGAACAACGTAAAGAAGGTGCCAAGCAGTAGGCCGCCGACGATGACCCAGCCGATCTGCTGCCGCGACTCAGCCCCCGCGCCCGTACTGAAGGCCAGCGGCACGGCACCGAGAACCATGGCACCAGTCGTCATGAGAATCGGGCGCAGGCGCAGGAAGGACGATTCGATGACCGCCTCCTTGATCGCCATGCCCTTTTCCTGCAACTGGTTGGCGAATTCGACGATCAGGATGCCGTGTTTGGTGATCAGGCCGACCAGTGTGACCAGGCCGATCTGGCTGTACACGTTGAGTGTGCCTCCGCTCAGCCAGAGGGCAAGCAGCGCGCCGGCCATCGACAGCGGCACGGTGAGCATGATGATGAACGGATCGCGGAAGCTTTCGAACTGGGCGGCCAGCACGAGGTAAATGAAACTGCCGGAATTCACGCGACTGGCCGTTGTAGTCGGCGGCGTAGCCTGGCTTGAGGACCTGGTTGGCAACGCCATCCATGAAAGTCAGCGCCTCGCCCAACGTGTAGCCAGGCGCCAGATTGGCGGTAATCGTCACGGCGCGGCGCTGGCCGAAGTGGTTCAGTTCGCGCGGGCTGATCGTTTCCCGGACATCGACCAGATTTTCCAGCGAAATCATGCTGCCATCGCGGCCCCGTACGTAGATGTCGCGGATGTCCTCGGGATTGCGCCGCTCGACTTCGGCGACCTGGACTATCACGTCGTACTGCTCGCCGTCGCGCTTGAAACGCGTGACCTGCCGGCCACCGAGAAAGGTTTCCAGCGTCCGGCCGATGGTTTCGACCGGCACGCCCATGTCGGCCGCCTTGTCGCGCTTGACGTCGACCGACAGCTCCGGCTTGTTGAGCTTGAGGTCGGTATCAACGTTGGTCAGCGACGGATTCTTCGCCACTTCGGCGAGGAACTGCCCGGTCACCTTCTGCAATTCCTCGTAGGGCGCCGCAGTGACAATTACGAAATTGACCGGCCGTTCACGGGGGCTCTGGCCAAGCGACGGCGGCGTCACCGGGAAGGCCATGACGCCGGGAATCCCGGCGAATTTGGGGAACAACTCCTTGGCGATTTCCGGCGAACGACGAGTGCGATCATTCCAGTCGGTCAGGCCGAGAATGGAAATCCCCTGGCTGACCGTCGGGTTGCCGGCCACGACGAAATAACGCTCGGCATCCTTGGTCTGGCTGTAGATGCCTTCGATCTGGCGGGCGTATTTTTCGGTGTAATCGAGCGTCGCCCCCTCCGGGCCGAGGAACATGCCGAAAATGATGCCGCGATCCTCGACCGGTGCCAGCTCGGACTTGAGCGCCTTGAGCAGAACGCCGCAGGAGGCGGCGACGATGACGAAACCAACAAGCACGATCCAGCGACGATTGAGTGCTGCGGTCAACACCCGCTTATAGCCGGAATTCAACCAGTTCAGGAAGCCTTCAACCATCAGGAAAGCCTTGCCGTGCTTTTCCTCGTGCTTGAGTAGCACCGAGCACATCATCGGCGACAGGGTCAGCGCGACGAAACCGGAAACCAGCACGGCGCCGGCCAGGGTCAGGGCAAATTCGATGAACAGCTTGCCGGTACGCCCGGTCATGAACGCCACCGGGGCATACACCGCGGCCAGCGTGAGGGTCATGGCGACCACCGCGAAGCCGATTTCCTTCGAACCCTGCAGCGCCGCCTGCATGCGCGGCATGCCCTCCTCGATGTGCCGGAAGATGTTTTCCAACACGACGATGGCGTCGTCGACAACCAGACCGATGGCCAGCACCAGCGCCAGCAGCGTCAGCGTATTGATCGTGAAACCGAGCGCGAACATGATGCCGAAGGCGCCGACCAGCGACACCGGGATGGTGACCAGCGGAATCAGCGTCGCCCGCAGATTGCGCAGGAAGAAGAAAATGATCGCCAGCACGAGCAGGATGGCCTCGCCTATGGTCTTGAACACCGATTCGATCGAACGGTCGATGAACACCGACGAATCGTAGGACAGATTGGCGCTCATGCCATCCGGCAGCTCGCTGGTGATTTTCGGCAACTCGGCACGCAGCGCTTTCGACAGTTCAAGCGGATTGGCCGTCGCCTGCTTGATGACGCCGAGCGCCACGGCCGAACGCCCCTTGAAACGCACGGAGCTACGCTCCGATGCGGCGCCGATTTCAACCCGGCCAAGATCGTTGATACGGATCGGATAGCCGTTCACCGTCTTGACGATGACCGCCCCGAATTCCTCGGTGGTCTTGAGATCGGTATTGGCCACCACCGAAAATTCGCGCTCGCGGCTTTCGATACGGCCGGCCGGCACCTCGACATTCTGCTTGCGCAAGGCATCCTCAACGTCAGCCGGCGTCAGCTGGTAAGCCGCCAGCCGCTGCTTGTCGAGCCAGATGCGCATGGCGAACTTGCGGTCGCCGAAAACCCGCACGTCAGCGGCGCCGGGCAGGGTCTGCAGGCGCGGCTTGACGATGCGCGTGGCGACATCGGTGACTTCGAGGGCCGAATGCTTGTCGGATGAAAAGGCGATCCAGATCACCGGATTGGCATCGGCCTCAACCTTGGCGATGACCGGTTCGTCGACCTCGTCCGGCAGTCTGTTGCGGACCCGGGATACCCGGTCGCGGACATCGGAAGCCGCCGAATCAGGCGCCCGCTCGAGCTTGAAGCGCACTGAAATCTGACTGCTTTCAGCCCGTGAAATGGAAGTGATCACTTCCACACCCTCGATCCCGGCCAGCGAATCCTCAAGTGGTTTGGTGACCTGCGATTCGATGATTTCGGCCGAGGCACCGCGATAGCTTGTGTTAACCGTGACCACCGGCTCGTCGATCTTGGGGTACTCGCGCACCGGTAGCCGGTCGTAGGAAACGATGCCGAGCAGCATGATGACCAGCGACAGGACGGTCGCGAAGACCGGCCGCTTGATGCAAATTTCGGAAATTTTCATTTGCCGGCGGCCGTCCCGGCGGCGACAGCCTGCGCGGCCGCAGGTGGCGTGCCCTCACCGACCGGACGCACCGCAGCGCCCTCGCGCAGCTTCAACTGGCCGGCCGTCACGACCACGTCGCCAGCCGCCAGCCCCGCGACAACTTCAACCTGCGCCATCCGCCGAACCCCGAGCTTGACCTTGACCAGATTTGCCTTGCCATCGACGACCTTGAACACCGCCGGCTGACCGCCCGGCACGATGCTTTGCTCAGGCACCATGAGCACGGCCTTGCGCTCGCCGAAGAGCAGGCGGACGCGCACGAACATGCCGGGCCGCAGCTTGCCCTTGGCGTTGTCGAGCCGGGCGCGGGCCGAGATCGAACGACCGTTCTGGTCCACCAGCGGGTCGATGGCATCGAGCACGGCCTTGAAGCGTTCGCTGGGCAAAGCATCGGTCTGCACTTCGACAACCTGGCCCTTGCTGATCCGGCCGAGATAGTTTTCCGGCAGCTTGAAATCGACGCGCAGCGTGGCGACATCCTCGATATTGATCAGATCCTGGCCATCCTTGAGGTAATCGCCAACGCTGACGTTGCGCAGCCCGACCATGCCGGTGAATGGCGCCTTGATACGCATTTTCGCGGCCTTCGCCTCGGCCAGTTGGACAGCAGCCTCCTGCACCTTGAGCGTCGCCGCCGAAGCGTCGAGTGCCTGCTGACTGAGGAATTTTTTGCCGACCAGTTCGACATTTCTTTCGTAGCTGCTCTTGGCCAGCGCCAGGTTGGCCCGGGCTTGCAGCAATTCGGCATCCTGGATCGCCGCATCGAAAACAACCAGCACCGTTCCCTTGGCCACAACGGCGCCATCCTTGAAACCGATCGAGGCCACGCGCCCCGCCGTTTCCGGCCGCAGGACAACGGATTCATTCGACTTGAGCGTGCCGACTGCGGTTACATCATCGGCAAAATCGCTGGCTGCCACCCGGGCCACTTCCACCGCCGTCGGAAAGCTGGCCGGCGCGCCGCCCCCCGCCGGTTTGCCCGCCCCGCCAGGCGGGGTTACCGGCTCGGCTGCAGGCGCCCGGTTGGCGGTGTAGGCGTAGTAGCCCAGGCCAGCCAGGCCGACAAGCGCGATGGCGATAATTCCGAAACGGGTTTTTTTATTCATGGCATTCGGCAAAAGGTCGAACTGACCGGGCAGTCAGCAATAGCCGGAATTGTAACGAACCGGCTGAATTCGCAGAAAAAAATCAGCCGTCGATGCCAGGCAGGAATTCGGGCAGTTTTGGCAGTTGACCGCAGGAAACGCACGCCGGTTCTGCTTCCGGCTCAAACGCAGCGTGACAGGACGCTGCATCGCCATCCCGCCAGCCTTTTTTCAAGGGTGCGACGCTGACGAAAACAACACCGGCGCGAATCATGTTGAGGTATTCCGCCACACTGCGCGATACATCGATGATGCGTTTGCGGTGTTTCGGGTGCATCCGGTCATTGACCTTGACGATGGCGCAACGGTCGTTGTCCAGCCGTCGAACGGCGAGCATGGTACCGAGCGGAAAGCGATTGCTGGCAGCGGTGAATTGCTCGACGTCAAAACGTTCGCCGGTGGCCGTCTTGCGACCCTGAAAGCCCCTGCCGTAAAAGCTGGCGTGGCCACGCAGGCCAGGAACGCCGTCTTCAACCAGGTCGGCCGGCCCGAATTCGGGCGCCAACTCGGCCTGGCGCGGCGAATGCCGCACCGGTTTCTTCACATGTCTGGTTGCCGTCTTGTCCGACGGCTTCTGGCTCGCCGCCCAGACTGCCGACGAGGCGTTCAGCAAGAACAGGCCGCAGGCAATCGCCGCGACCTGCAACTGCCATTTAGACGACAATCGTCTGTGCTTCGTCACCCGAACGCGCCCGGATCTTGCCGATGCGATAAACCGCTTCGCCCTGCGCCTTGAGCTCGGCCATCGCTGCATCGGCATCAGCCGCAGCAACGACGATGACCAGCCCGATGCCGCAGTTGAAGACTCGGTGCATTTCGTTCTCGGCCACATTGCCTTCGGCCTGCATCCAGTCGAACAGCTTGGGACGCGGCCAAGCGGCCTTTTCCAGCTCGGCCACGGTGTTTTCCGGCAGCACGCGCGGCACGTTTTCGAGCAGGCCGCCGCCGGTGATGTGAGCCATGCCTTTGATCGTGACCTTTTCCATCGTCGCCAGCACCTGCTTGACGTAGATGCGGGTCGGCGCCATGACGACGTCGGCCAGCGTCCGCTCGCCGTCGAACTTGGCGTTCATGTCCGGATTCGAACGCTCGATGATCTTGCGCACCAGCGAGTAACCGTTGGAGTGGGCCCCCGAGGAAGCCAGACCGAGCACCACATCGCCCGGAGCAATCGAAGCCTTGCCGTCGATGGCCTTGGATTTTTCAACGACGCCGACGGCAAAGCCGGCCAGGTCGTATTCGCCAGCCGGGTACATGCCCGGCATTTCAGCCGTTTCGCCACCGATCAGCGCGCAGCCGGCCAGTTCGCAACCCTTGGCGATGCCGCCAACGACCGCCGCAGCGGTATCGACATCAAGCTTGCCGCAGGCAAAATAATCAAGGAAAAACAGCGACTCAGCGCCCAGCACCAGAATGTCATTGACGCTCATAGCGACCAGATCCTGGCCCACCGTGTCGTGGCGATTCAGATCGAAAGCCAGGCGCAGCTTGGTGCCGACACCATCGGTGCCGGAGACCAGCACCGGCTCCTTGTAGCGCTTCGGCACTTCGAACAGCGCGCCGAAACCGCCGATACCGCCGAGCACACCTTCGCGCAGCGTTTTCTTGGCAAGCGGCTTGATACGTTCGACGAGGGCATCGCCCGCATCGATATCGACGCCGGCATCACGGTAGGAGATGACACCCGATGGCAACGGTCCGCCCCGCCGAAACCGCCGACTAGAGACAGTTCAGTTCGCCGGGACAGATGCCTGTTGGCGCGGCAGGCTGACCCGGAAGGTACTGCCCCGGCCCGGCTCGCTGGTCACCGAAATGCTGCCGCCGTGCATCGAAACGATGGCATAGGCGACCGACAGGCCGAGCCCCATCCCGGCGCCGGGCGGCTTGGTGGTGAAGAAGGGCTCGAAAATGCGCGCCAGATTCTCCGGCGAAATCCCGCAACCGTTATCGGCGACTTCGATCCACACGTGCCGGTCATCGACCCCGGCCCGAACGACAATCTCGCCTTCGCCGACAATGGCGTCCCGCGCGTTGCCCAGCAGGTTCTTGAGTGCCTCGGTCAATTCGGAGGGGCGACACGCGACCAGCAGCGAATCATCCATCTCGCGACGGGTCCGCACCCGGCCGCCGGCGGTCGCATCGGCGGCGGCCAGCGCGCTGTCGACCAGGCCGGCCAGACCAACCGCCTGCATCGTGCTGCCCTGGGCGTGCGCCAGTACGCGCAGGCTGCCGACCATGGTCGATAGCCGTCGGGTGCCGCGCAGCGATTCGTCGAGCAGATCGATCACATCGTCGCGCAGGAACTCAAGATCGGCCGCCTTTTTCGCCGCTTCGATCCCGGCTCGCCGGGCACTGTCGGCCGGCAACTCGCCTTCGGCCTGACCATAAAGATCGAGCAAGCCGAGCATGGCATGCACGTAGCGCCCCATCGCCTCCAGATTGGACTGGATAAACCCGATCGGATTGCTGATTTCATGCGCCAGACCGGCCGAAAGCTGGAAGATGGCAGCCAGCTTCTCGGCCTGCAACAAGCGTTCGCGCGTTTCGTCGAGCTTGCGTTCGAGCAGGCGCTGGTTGGTTTCCGAACGAAAGCGTTCGGTCACGTCGAGAAAGCTGACCACCCGCTTGACGCCAGCCCACACCGCCGGCTGCGGCTGCGAGCGCCACTCGATGACGCGGCCGTCGCGACACTCCAGCGTTTCGCGCCAGTCGGCCTCGGGCGACTGGCAGAGTTGTGCGAACGACCGGCTGAAAGCCTCCGGATCGGCCAGTTGCGCCAGCATGGCGGCCATTACCTCTTCGTGCCGCCAGAAGGCAATGACCTCGTCGGGAATGCAGAACAGAGCAATCAGCCGGCTGTTGAAGCGGATGATGCGATCCCCGGTATCGAGGGCCAGAATGCCCTCGTCGGACGACTCCAGAATGGTGCCAAGCAGTTGCAAGAGGTTCTCGGTATGCCGCTCGGCCTCCTGCCCTTCGGCCGCCTGGCGCGCGCTGTCGGCCTGCACCGACTGGTAGGATGCCAGCGCCGCGGCCAAGGCCGCCTCGAGCAACTCTGGAGTAGCCGCAGCACCGGCCAGCTCGCCTTCCAGATAACGCGCCAGCGTTTCCGGACGTGTCGCCGGATCAGCAAAAGTCTGGACAATCAATTCTCCGGCCCGGCTCATGACACCCCCTCAATAACAACGGCCCGATCACCCGGGCAACAGTTTGTTTATTCAAAAAAAGCATAGCACGCAGCCCGAAGCGACTGAGCCTGTTTCACCTGGCAATCTGCGCATGATGATGGCAATGGGATGAATTATCATGTCGCGCATGAAAATTCTCATCGTCGACGACGAGCCGGCCATTGCCGACACCCTGAGCTACGCCCTGCGCGCCGAGGGGTTTGCCGTCGATTGCTGCACGCTCGGCAGCGAGGCGCTGAGCCGGCTGGCGAGCGACACCATCGATTTCGTCGTCCTCGACGTCGGCCTGCCGGACATGACCGGCTTTGATGTCTGCCGCGCCCTGCGCCGGCACTCCGATGTGCCGGTGCTCTTCCTGACCGCCCGCGCCGACGAGGTGGATCGCATCGTCGGGCTGGAACTGGGCGGCGACGACTACGTCACCAAGCCTTTCAGCCCGCGCGAGGTCGCCTCGCGCATCCGCGCCATCAGTCGCCGGCTGCATCCGGAAAACCGGGGCACCAACGGCGAACAGGTACATTCCCACACCCCAGGAGTGCTTCCTGCGGGGCGCGGTCAACCCGAAAAAACGGCCAAATTTGAAATCGACCCGGACGGCATGCGCATCGCTTACCACGGCCAGTGGCTGGCCCTGACCCGCTACGAATACCTGCTGCTCGCCCTGCTCCTCCAGAAACCTGGCCGCATCCTCAATCGCGCCCAGATCATGGACAGCGTCTGGCAGGACGGCGGCGACAGCCTCGAACGCACCGTCGACACCCACATCAAGACCCTGCGCGGCAAGCTGCGCAGCATCCGCGACGAAGACATCATCGTCACCCATCGCGGCCTCGGCTACAGCCTGATCGGGTAAGCCGGCGTGAATATCTCCGTCCGCCTCTTTTTCGGCTATTTCCTCATCGTCGGGCTGGCCGCCTGGTTCGTGCTCAACGTCGTCACCCACGAAACCGAACCCGGCGTCCGCCAGGCCACCGAAGAAACCCTGGTCGACACCGCCCACGTCCTCGCCGAAATGGCCGCCCTCGACCTATCTGCCGGGCGCATCGACCACGGCACGTTTGCTGACGCCGTGAAAGCCGCCATCCGGCGCAGCCCGCAGGCCGACATTTCCGGCGTCCGCAAGGAACACATCGACTTCCGCGTCTACGTCACCAACGCCCACGGGGTTGTCGTCTATGACTCGCGGCAAGCCGCCGTCGGCGAAGACTTCTCGCAATGGCGCGACATCGCCCGCGTCCTGCGCGGCGAATACGGCGCCCGCCAATCGCGCGAAGACCCCTACGACCCGGCCAGTTCAGTCATGCACGTCGCCGCCCCGATCTTCTGGCAAGGCGAACTGATCGGCGTCCTCTCACTTGCCAAGCCGATGTCCTCGGTCGCCCCCTACGCCGAGCGCGCCGCCCAGCGCGTCAAGCAATCCGGCCTCATCCTGCTCGCCGCCTCCGCCGCCATCGGCCTCAGCTTCACCCTCTGGCTCGGCTGGTCCATCCACCGCCTGCGCGACTACGCCCGCGCCGTCGCCGATGGGCAGAAGGCCGAAGCGCCCACCGGCGGCGGCCGGCAACTCTCCGAACTCGCCCAGGCGCTCGCCACCATGCGCGAAAAGCTCGAAGGCAAGCAGTACGTCGAGCGCTACGTGCAAAACCTTGCGCACGAACTCAAAAGCCCGCTCACCGCCATCCTCGGCGCCGCCGAAATCCTCGAAAGCGACCCGCCGGCCGACGACCGCCACCGCTTCACCCTCAGCGTCACCGAACAAGGCCGCCGCCTGCAAGCCATCATCGACCGTATGCTGCTCCTCGCCCGCGTCGAACAACTGCAAGCCCCGGAAGGCGACCAGACCCTCGACCCGAAAGCCCTGCTCGACACCTGCCTGTCCCTGCGCCAGCAAGCCCTGAGCAGCCGCCAACTGCAAACCCGGATCGCGGTCAGCCACACCGCCCCCATCCGCGGCGACGCCCTCCTGCTCCAACAAGCTCTGCTCAACCTCATCGACAACGCCATCGACTTCTCGCCCCCCGGCAGCACCATCGAACTCGACATCGACGCCGCCGACGACACCGTCAGCTTCCACATCCGCGACCACGGCCCCGGCGCCCCCGACTACGCCCTGCCGCAAATTTTCGACCGCTTCTACTCCCTGCCCCGCCCGGCCACCGGCAAGAAAAGTACCGGCCTGGGGCTGGCGCTGGTGCGGGAAGTGGCAAGGCTGCATGGTGGGGAGGCGGGGTTCGAAAATCACCCGGAGGGGGGCGGTGTGGCGTGGATTCGGGTTCGGAAGGAGTGACGACTAGCTGGTAACGGCAAGGGGCGGCCCCTCAAGAAAGGGCCGCATAGCCGACGTTGGTTCTGTCCGTATGACTGCTGATTGATAAGGAGACCCGCACGGGATACTCTCCATGGCATTCAAAACCTTACGAGCGATTCAATCGTGTCCGTATTATTAGCAATAACCCGGACGCTTCTGCTCGTGAATAACTGTTGGGCATTCAAACAAAAAATTTGTAACCGTTAAAAAAAGGGGGGGTTCAATGTCGGACGAATTGAAGAAACATAGAGTTATTGGTATCCGTCATACTCTGCGGAAGATAAAAGATGCAGGTCTAATATCAGACGATATTCTGTATCCAGAGGATGCAGTAGACGAGCTAAATAAAACAAAGAAAAAAGCAGAGAGTGCAAAACGCCACCGCACAGCACGATCTGACGCTCCAGTCGATTCGATAGTCAAAAAAATCGAGCAAACCTTCAACCTCCCAGAAGGTTCGGTGAAGTTGCAATATCCATCTGGCCGCAAGGCAAGATCGGATACCACCGTAAATCACCTACGCAAAAAATGGAACGAACAGTGATTATCGCTCTGCCCAACACTACGGTGAAAGCCGCTCCCTCCGGTCGCTGGGCTCAGCCATGACCACAGTCAACAATCTCTCCGGGCTGTACTACCCGTTTTCCCGTCCTATCGATCTTGCTTCTTTGAAGCAAATGTTGCTCGTGTTCGATAGCGTGGCATTTCTTGACCCCGTCGACGACGACTCTTGGAGAGCAAAGCTCTTCGAAGGGTTAGAGCGGCAAGAGGACAAGCGATTTGCCGCATATCAGAAGGTACACGGCAACCTCCGCCTTCTATTTCAGGAAGGCGCAGCGCGCCGTGTCGATCCAGCAAACGTAGCTGCCATAGAGAACCCGGTGACCACAGCATCAGCCCTAAGCGACTTGCTCGATGACAGTTGGACAAGTGTTGCCTCGAATCCTGGGCATTTTGGCATGCCGCATCGTCGCCTCCGCGGTGACGGCGGTGCCACCTGGCAGATTTTTCTCCCTAAGATGCCTGGGCGATTCGTCGAATCTTTGTGTTCAGACGACGCGCTGCTTAGAGGACACCTAGTTCAACAAGGCGACGATTTTTCGTCCTGGACTTTGTCATATGAGGCAGGATCTGCGGTGTCGATTAGTGTCCATCTATCAGTTGCTGAAGAACTAGGCTTGTCGCCAGTCACGGACAGTGCGATGCACCATGAACTCTTGATTAGGAAACTTATTCGGAATCGAGAATACCCCAACGAACGATCTCGACCAATTGACGAGAAAGTTGTCGTTCAACTCACTCACTCAACAGTCGCCGCCCTCATTGATGAGCTTGTGCCGCGCGAGTTGCTCGAGAGAATGGATATGGAGCAGATACTTCGATTTCGTGAGCAGACAAGTCCGCTGAGAAAGCAGGCTATGGAAGAGATGGGCAATCGGCTCCGCATTTTGAGCAAGGTGCCCAGCGCAGAAGATTTTCTTGTTGCTAGCTACGAAGTCCAGCAACAAATTCGTACAGATCTACGTGGATATCGCGCGGAACTTGCAGCAACCAGAGATAAGCTTTGGCCAACGTTGGTAGGTTCCATGAGTTCAAACATTGCCGCAGGAAGCGTTGCAGCTGTAGCGATGAACTTCATTGGCGGCCCCGGGTACGCGCTTGCGGCCTCAATTCTTGCAGGATCATTGGCGCTCATGAAGGGAACTCTCGACTTAAAAATAGAAAGAGCGAAACTCGAAGCGTCCCGATCACCTGCGGTCACGTACTTGGCAAGGGTACAGAGCCTACGATGAGAGCAAGGCGCCCAACAATACGCTCCAGGGGACGCGCCAAACAGCGGCGCGCCCCTGAGCTAGCACGTTCCTGAACGACCGCTCTCCACATCTTGGCGCTCGAAAGGGGTCGGAGTAATTTCCGATCCAATGACCACCTGCTTTTTTTCCGATCGCTACGGTCAACCGGAAAAATTGGCCAATTTTTAAATTCAATCCAACACGCACAGCACCAATGCCCATGCCTGAACTGATCCTCTACACCACCGAAGACGGCCAAACCAGCATCAAGCTGCGCGCCGAAGACGGCACGGTCTGGCTCTCGCAGCAGGAGATGGCCGAATTGTTCGCTTCCAGCAAGCAGAACATCAGCCACCATGTGCGCGCCATTCTGGCTGATGGCGAACAGTCGGAGGCAACTGTCAAATCGTATTTGACAGTTCAAAACGAAGGCAGCAGAAGCGTTCAGCGAAAAACAATGGCCTATAACCTGCCAATGATCATCGCTGTTGGCATGCGGGTGCGCTCGGCACGTGGCACGCAGTTCCGGCAGTGGGCGACGCGGCATTTGAACGAATTCCTTGTCAAGGGCTTCGTCATGGACGATGCCCGACTGAAAGACCCGGTTGGCTGGGATTATTTCGACGAACTGCTGGCGCGCATTCGCGACATTCGCGCTTCGGAAAAGCGTTTCTACCAGAAGGTGCGCGACATTTACGCGACAGCGGTCGATTACGACAGCAAGAGCGAGGCGGCGCAACTGTTCTTCAAGAAGGTGCAGAACAAGATGCTGTGGGCGATCACCGGCCAGACAGCAGCGGAATTGATTGCTGCCCGGGCCGATGCTTCGGCGCCGAACATGGGGCTGACCACATGGGCTGGCGCTCAGGTTCGCCAGAAGGACGTGACGATAGCCAAAAATTACCTGAATACCGAGGAAATCGACGAGTTGAACCGCATCGTCACCATGTACCTGGAATTTGCCGAGGATCAGGCCCGCCGCCGCAAATCGATGACGATGGCCGATTGGGCTAGTCGGCTTGATGCCTTCCTGAGCTTCAATGAGCGCGAGGTTTTGACGCATGCCGGCAAGCTGCGCGCCGAAGTAGCAGAAAAATTGGCGCAGGAACGTTATGAAACCTTTGCCGCCAGAAACCGACAGGCGGCAGCCCTCCTTGCCGATGCTGACGACATCCAGACACTGGAAGCATTACAAAAGCAAGGTCTCACCCACAAAAAGGATGCTTGAACCATGGCTTTGAATCTGCGCCAAACCGTGATCGATTTTCTCAAAGCCAGCCCGGAAGGGCGTTTTACGGCTCGCCAGATCGCCTTGTGGATTTTTGAGAATCATCGGGCGGCCTGCGAAGAAAAGCGCGCGCAGAGCAAACAGGATCTGACCAGCGACGGGGAACTGATCCAGCAACTGGTAGCCGAGATCGCCGCCAATCGGGTGGGCATTCAGAAAAAGGATGACAACGTACACACCACGGAGGGGCGCCCTCGCCATTATTTTTATTCCCGCGAGGCGGACTACTCCCGCATTCTCAAACCAAGCATTTTTAGTGGCGAAGAACCAACAGGCAAAAACGAACCGCGACGGAGCTTGAGTGAGCATGATTTGTATCCGCTGCTCTGCCGTTACCTGCATAGCGAGTTGGGGTTGTACCCCAAGCGTATCGATGAAAAGCGTGCCTCGAACCGGCGCGGCCCCAACGGCAACAAATGGCTTTATCCGGACTTGGTAGCGATGGAGGATATCGGCGCCGAATGGGACAAGGAAATTCGCGCTTGCGTCGAACAAACCGGCGCGCAGCGGGCGCGGTTGTGGTCTTTCGAGGTCAAGCTATTGCTCAACCGATCAAACGTTCGGGAAGCCTGGTTTCAGGCAGTTTCCAACTCTTCATGGGCCAATTTCGGCTTTCTGGTCGCGGCCGAAGTCGAGGGTTCTGAAACAATGAAGGAACTACGCTTGCTGGCCGCCTCACACGGCATTGGCCTGATTCTGCTCGATACCGAGAATCCTGCGGAAAGCGAAATTCGTATTCCTGCTCGCGAGCGCCCAGATATCGACTGGGACGCCTGCAACCGCCTGGCGCAAGAAAATGGCGATTTCCGCCATTTCATCAGTTGGGTGCGACAGTTTCACCAGACCGACAATCCACGGGTCGGGGCCTGGGATTTGCCGGAGGCGGTCGAATAGGCCTTTTTGGAGATTGCCACGGTCAACCGGAAAAATCGGCCAATTTTCAAATTCAATCTATCCCGCACAGCGCTGATGTCCGTTCCATTTTGTCTGAAGGCGTCAAGGGAGCAGCGCTGGCGCCCGGCCCACGGTTCCGGCAAGCCGAAAAAACTGGACTAACCGCCCAACTTCACCCCCACTTCACCGTCGCTTCGACAAGTCCACACTCACGCCTTCCAGACTCGCTCCTGTCATTCAACCAGGGAGTTCGAGATGGACAAGAAATTGCTGTTCAAGATGTTGGCCATTGGCCTGATGGCCTTGTTGCTGTTGATTCCGCTGGCCATGGTGGAGAGCCAGATCAGCGACCGGGCGCAGCGTCAGCGGGAGGTTCAGGACAATATCGCCAACAGCGCGGCGGGTGAGCAGACGTTGGCCGGGCCGGTGCTGGCGATTCATTACCGGGAGACGGTCGAGGTTCCGGCCGAGTCGGAGAAGACTGGGCCGCGCCGGCAGGTGGTGGAGCGCACGTTGCTGTTGCCGCCGACCGAGCTGAATCTGGATGGCGAGGCGGGGGTGGAGACGCGCCAGCGCGGGATTTATCAAGCGCGGCTGTTTCGCCTGACGGCCAATGGCAGCGGCTATTTTGCCGTTCGCCCGCTGGCTGAATTGTTTGGCGGCAAGACGGTGAGCAATGTCCGCCTCGCCCTGCAACTGGGCGTCAGCGATCCGCGTGGTATCAGCAACGACCCGCGCATCACGGTGAATGGCAAGGCCTATCGCTTCGCCTCGGCGGAACCGGCAGGCGAAAGCGGCTTGCGCCGGCTGACCGCCGATCTCGGGCCGGTCGATCTGCAGCAGGCCAGCCGCTTCGACTTCAGTTTTCCGCTGCAACTGACCGGCACGACGCGCCTGGCCTTTGCTCCGGTCGGCGAGGCCAACCACATCCACCTCAAATCGGACTGGCCGCACCCCAATTTCGGCGGCCGTTTTCTGCCGCAATCCCGCACTGTCAGCGGCAAGGGCTTCGAAGCGCAATGGGAAATCTCGCACCTCGCCCGCAATTTCGACGCGGCGCTCAAGGCGAACAGCGGGGAGGCGCTGAGCATTGATTTTATCGACCCGGTCAATGTCTATTTGCAGGCCGAGCGGGCGGTGAAATATGGCGTCCTGTTCATCGTCCTGACCTTTGCCGGCTTTTTCCTGACTGAAATCCTGCGCCGCACGCCGATCCACCCAATGCAATACCTGCTGGTCGGGCTGGCGCTGGCCATTTTCTTCCTGCTGCTCATCGCCTTTTCGGAACACCTGGCTTTCGCCGCCGCCTATGGCATCGCCGCCACGGCCTGTATCGGGCTGATCGCCTGGTATCTGGCCGGGGCGCTCGGCGGCTGGCGTCAGGGATTTGCCTTCGGCAGCGGCCTGACCGGCCTCTACGGCGTGCTTTACGGCGTCCTGCTCTCGGAAGATAACGCGCTGCTCATGGGCAGCCTGCTCCTCTTCCTCGCACTGGGCGCCGTCATGCTCGCCACCCGCCGCCTGAACTGGTACGGACTGGGCAACCGCCTGATGGAGTCAGCCGAATGATCCGCCTGCCCGCCGCATTCACCCGCCTCCCGGGCGGGCCAAGCGGGCGAGTTAGCCGCTGGCTCGGCGTCGCCCTGCCCGCCCTGCTGCTGTGGCCGGCCTGGCACCTCAAGCATCCGCTGCTGTTCGCCTTCCGCCATGTCGAAACGCCGCTGCTGCTTGGCTTGCCGGTGCTTGCCCTGATCTTTCACCGGCGCCTCCCCAAGCTGGCTCGCCCGCTCTTTCTCGCGGTGTTCGCGCTGACTGCCTGCCGCGAGTTGGAATACCGGCAAACGCGCGATGCCGTGCTCGAAGCCAGCCCGGCCATGCAGGCAGTGGGCGCTCACCTTGTCGCCGGCTATACCGATCTCGACGAGCTGCGCCCGCTGGTCGCCAAGGGGCTGATCGGCGGCATTTACCTTGCCAAGCGCAATGTGCGCGGTCGCGATCTGGCGGCAGTCGCCGCCGACATCGCCGAATTGCAGGCCATCCGCCGCCGGGCCGAATTGCCGCCGCTGATCGTCACCGCTGACCAGGAGGGCGGCAGCGTGTCGCATCTGTCACCGCTGCTCGAATATCTGCCACCGCTGGCGACCCTGGCCAACCACCCCGACCCGACTGTTGCCGCCCGCCGCTACGGCGAAGCGCAGGGCCGGGGCCTGGCTGCGCTCGGGGTGAATCTCAACTTCGGCCCGGTCGTCGACTTGCGCCCAGCCGACAAACCTTGGCCGGACCCGTTGAGCAACATCGCCGCCCGCGCCATCGCCAGCGACCCGCAACAGGTCGCCGACATCGCCGGCGGCTATCTCGACGGGCTCAACGCCGTCGGCGTGCGCGGCACGCTCAAGCACTTCCCCGGCCTTGGCCGGGTGCGCACCGACACTCATCTGCGGCCGGCCGTCCTCACCGCCTCGGCGGACGATCTGGCTGCCGACTGGCAACCTTTCCGGCAACTGGCCGGCCACCCGGCGGCGGCGATCATGCTCGGCCACGTGACGTTGACGGCGCTTGACGCCCGGCATGCCGCCTCGCATTCGCCGGCCATCGTCGATGGCCTGCTGCGCCAGGCCTGGGGCTACGACGGCCTGCTCATCACCGACGACCTCAACATGGGCGCTGTCTACCGCAAAGGCATCGGCCGGGTGGCCGGCGAGGCGCTGGCCGCCGGCGTCGATCTCGTGCTGGTCAGCTACGACCCGCGCCAGGTCTATCGTGCCCTGGCTGGCGCCGCCGAGGCCTTGGCCGAGCACCGCATCGCGCCGGCCCGGCTGACCGAAAGCGACCGCCGTCTGGCCACCTTCGCCGCGCAGTCTGCACCAGCCGTGGCGAACGGCATGAAGGCGGTGCGTTTGACGGCGGATACTCCGCTCACCGGCCAGCAAACGAACTTCCACGGTCAACCGAAAAAAATGCCCAAAATCACAAACGTCGCCGCCACGAACCGGCTGTGACCCCGCCCCGAGGCAAGCCATGGGCGCCTGGCCGCGCCTCGGCGACGGGATAGCACCCGGTCTCCCCGGAGCGACCGCCTGTCATGTTGTTGTAGCCCTTTGCCCCAAGGGTGGCGTTATCATGATGCCGTCTTGCTACGGTCAATCGACATGAACAAATCGCGTTTCGCCACCTGGAAATACGATCACAAAGGCCCGGGCTATCGCAGCAGGCTTCAGTACTGGTTTGCCGCCGGTTTTTTCGGCGCCAGTCTGCTCGCCAGGCAGATTTGGCCATTGGCCATCTTCCTGTTCATTGTCAGCGTGATCATTCTGTTGTTCAGGCGCAAAAAACTGCTGGTGAATGCCCGCTACCTGATTTGCGGTGAGCACATCGTCTATTTCGCCAATGTCGTGCGCGTCGAACGCGACGACAGTGCCGGCAAGCTCTGCCTGGTTTCCGCCGATAGCAGTAAACTCCTGCTCGAACGCAACAAGTTTCCGACCAACGCGCGCAAGGCCGACAAGATTGCCCGCAACAGGGCGGCCAAGTTCGACAAGGTTGCCAAGCATCTGACCGAGCGGGTGCGCCAGGCGTCGCCGGCGGCGGACTTCGCCTAGATCGGCGAGCACGGTCCACCATGAACGCGCCGAGCCGTCCCGTCCACCTCCTCTACGTGCCGACCCTGGCCTGCAACCTGGGCTGTAGCTACTGCTACCTGGGCACGCAGACGACCGAGGCAAAACTCAAGAAAGACAGCGTCCGCGCCGTTTCCACCTTGCGTCACGCCCTGGCGGCGCTCGACGAGGCCGGCGTGCTGGCCTTCAACGTATCGCTGCATGGCGGCGAGGTCACGACCCTGCCACCGGCCGTGCTGGACGAGTTGTTCGAGCTCATCCGCCGCCATTACCTCCGGCATTTCGACGCCATCACGGCGCTCGGCCACAAGAAGCTGGCACCGCACATCAAGACCAACCTGTACAAGTTTGCACCGCTCTACGATCTTTTTGTCCGCCACAAGGTATCGATCAGCGCCTCCATCGATCTGCCGCTCAAATTGCACGAGCGGCACCGGCGCACGCTGGGCGGCAAGGGTTGGCACGATCTGGCCTGCGACAACCTGCGCCGCCTGGCCACCTATCCGCACGCCAAGAAGATTTCGGCGACGCTGGCCGCCGAGCATCTGGCCGACATTCCGGCGTTGATCGACGACATCTGGTACATCCATCGCGAACTCGGTTTCGACATGAACCAGATGAACCTGATGTTCGCCTTTCCCTCGGCACTCAACACCGCCGCCCGCGGCATCACGCTGGCGCCGGCCGACGAGGCCATGCAACTCGAACTCTACGCCGCGCTCAACACCGCCTTCGCCGGCACCGAGCTGGAGGAAGGTCTGCGCCGGAACTGGTTCGACGAATTCACCCCGAGCTATTGCACCAACGCCGTCAATTGCGGCGAACGCTTCTACCTGCTGCAGAGCGACGGCAACGTCTATTCCTGCGTGCGCGGCCAGGGGCTGGCGGAATTCCACTACGGCAACGTGTTCACCGATAGCGTCGATACCATCCTCGCCACCGGCGTCCGCAAGATCGCCACCATTCATCAGCAATTCGGCCTCGCCGACGACTGCCGCGCCTGCGGTCACCTGGCCCAATGCCACAGCGGCTGCCCAGTCGTCAAATTCCAGCGGCAACAACCCCGGTCCTACACCTGCCAGTTGCAGAAGGCGCTCTACCGCGACTACCCGCAACGCTTTCCGGCGCTCATCGGCGACGAGCGGGCCGCCTACGCCCGCGACTACATCGCCCACGCCCATCCGGCACTGGCCATCGCCGAACCGCCGGTGCCGCCACCACCGGCCGCCCTCGTCCTGCCCACCGACCTGACCGATGCCGGGAACGGCCTGCGCGCCCTGATCGCCGCCGACCCACTACTCGTCCAGCTCTACCGAGCCGATGCATGGCAACTTGAACTCAACGACGAATGGCTGGCCCTGGAATCGCAAATCCTGCGCGCCCGCAGCGACTGCCATACCCTGCTGCCCGCCGACCGGCTACGCCTGCACCTGCGCCGCGACCTGCTCGCCGTCGCCTGCCCCGAGCCGGTGCGCAACACGGTCTACCTGCAAGTGTTGCGCGACACGCCGGTGGTCTATGGCGACGAACAGCGCCGCAAGCAGGAACACCTGTTCACCTACCAGCTATTCGCCAACTGCCTGGCCGACAGCCCGCTCGGCGCCGACTGGGCAATGCTCGACCTCGCCCCGCTGCTCGCCTTGCATGCGCCGCTATTCCGGCGTGGCGTGCGCAACAACCTGCTGGTGACCACCGGCTACCTGCGCGATTATCATTACCAGAAACAGAAGGCCAACGCCTTTTACCATGTGCAGGCCATCAACCTGCCCTTCCAGAATCTCGAATTCCACTACCTGCCGGAGTCCTGACATGGCCCCCGCCGAACTCGCCCGCACCGCCTACACCGTCGAATGCTTCCTCAACGCCCTGCGCCTGGATGACGGCCGGGCACGCACCGAAATCGAGGAACGGCTGGTCAAATGGCTGAGCCGCCCGAATAGCCAGACGGGTTATGCCGTTTATCGCGACGGCAACATCTTCTGCCATCTCGGAAAGGAAGGCAGCCGCGCCATCGACACCATCCCCGTTCCCACCGCCAGCCGACGCCAGGCGGTCTGGTGCAACCGCAAGAAACTCTCGGAAATCGACGCCGAGAGCTACGCCGGCACCGGCAAGCTGGTCATGCTCGGCACCGCCGCCCTGCTCCTCACCCTGCCCGGCAGCGCGGAGGCGGCCGCGGCAAAGCCGGGATTCGAACTCGGATTCAGCAACAACAATAACAATAACAACAATAATAACAATAACGGCTAAGCGGGCAGCCGGAAATTTCGCCCAAAATCGAAAACCCGTTCGGCCGTCCTGATGCCGGACAGAGCCGCTCTGTTAAAATTTCGGGTTCGAATTTCCGGCGCCGGCCGATAGTTCAGCGCCCGTCCCGTGGAGAAAATGCAATGTACCAGTCCCCCCTCATCCAGGATCTGCACGATCGCGGCCTGATCGCCCAGATCACCGACGCTGCGGCGCTCGACAAACTGCTGACTGAGGAATCGGTAACGCTCTATTGCGGCTTCGACCCGACGGCAGACAGCCTGCATCTCGGCCACCTGGTCCCGGTGCTCATCCTCAAACGCTTCCAGGAAGGCGGCCACAAGCCGATCGCGCTGGTCGGCGGCGCCACCGGCATGATCGGCGACCCGAGCTTCAAGGCCACCGAGCGCAAGCTCAACACGCCGGACGTGATCGCCACCTGGGTGGACAAGATTCGCGGCCAGGTCGAGCCCTTCCTCAAGTTCGAAGGCGCCAACGCCGCCATCATGGCCAACAATTACGACTGGTTCGGCGGCATGAACTGCCTCGAATTCATGCGCGACATCGGCAAGCATTTCTCAGTCAACGCCATGATCAAGAAGGAATCCGTCCAGCAACGCCTGACCCGCGAAGACCAAGGCATTTCCTACACCGAGTTTTCCTACAGCCTGCTCCAGGGCTACGATTTCGCCGAACTCAACAAGCGTTACGGCTGCGTGCTGCAGATCGGCGGCTCCGACCAGTGGGGCAACATCGTCTCCGGCACCGACCTGACCCGCCGCCTGCATCAAAAACACGTCTTCGGACTGACCCTGCCGCTGATCACCAAGGCCGATGGCACCAAGTTTGGCAAGACCGAATCCGGCGCCATCTGGCTCGATCCGAAGAAGACCTCGCCCTACGCCTTCTACCAGTTCTGGCTCAACACCAGCGATGCCGACGTCTACAAGTTCATGAATTTCTTCACCTTCCTGCCGGTCGCCCGCATCGCCGAGATCGAAGCGGCCGACAAGGCCAGCGGTGGCAAGCCGGAAGCCCAGCGCATCCTGGCCGAGGAAGCGACCCGTCTGGTGCATGGCGAAGTCGCGCTGATGGCCGCCCGCCGCATTACCGACAGCCTGTTCCACGGTCAACTCGAAAATCTGACCGAAAACGACCTCGAACAACTGGCCCAGGACGGCATGCCCGGTGTGCAGCTGGAAAAAGCCAACGCCAGCCTGATCGATGCCCTCGTCGCCGCCGGTCTGGCCAAGTCCAAATCCGAAGCGCGCAGCTTCATCCAGAGCGGCAGCGTCGCCATCAACGGTGCCAAGGCCGAGGCTCTGGACCACCAGATCGCCGACGACGAGCGCCTCTACGGCCGTTTCACCATCCTCCGCCGCGGCAAGAAAAACTACGGGCTGGTCAGCTGGCTGTAAGCGTGATCTGTGCGCGCCCTGTAGCAAGGTGTATCAGCATGTAATTTTGCTAAACGTGAAGCATTTCCTGACGTTAATTGACTTACCGGGTTAGTTTTCCGGTGAAGCTTTACCGAAGGAGATGCGCCATGACCCATTTAAGCTCCAGCCAGATCAGGTCGCTTGCCGAAACATCGACAACAGCGGCCGCCTACCTTGATGCCTGCGACAACGGCGCAAAATTCGTTCGACTGGATCCAGCTTATTACCAGGCATGCGCTCGCCTGCTGATGTCCATATTTTCCGTGGTCGATGCGGCAACTACCTTCCCGGACCTGCTCAGCCGCTCCCCGTCGGCCCGCAATGCGGCCGAATCGCTCGAAATGGAACATCACATCAGGATCAGCCGAACCGGCTACTACCCGCGGCTGGCCGCCATTCTGGCCCGCGCCTCGGTGTAAAAACCGGGCTTGCTTCCGAACAAGCAAGCCTGGCCAACCAAGAAAAGCAGCCATCGGGAACGTCGGCACCGGTCCAATTAGGCGCTGCAGTCGGCAGCAATGCTAGAATTTCGGCCCCATTCCCTTTCGCTATCCCGATGCGCCAGCTGATTCTCGATTTGCTGCCCGAAAGCTCGCCCACGCTGGATAACTTCGTCGCCGGCGGCAATGCTCAAACGCTGGCCTTGCTCACTGAATGGTTGGCCGGAACGCGCACCGACACCTCGTTCTGCCTGTGGGGCGAAGCCGGCTCGGGATGCTCGCATCTGCTCCAGGCGAGCGGCTTTGCTTACGTCGATGCGGCCCTCGACCCGGCGCTGAAAAGCGCAGCAACTGCGGATCAACTGGCTGTCGATCACGTTGAAAACCTCGACGAAACCGGCCAGGTCGCCCTCTTCAACCATTTCAACCGCCTGAAAATGGCCTCCGGCATGCTGTTGACCGCAGCAGCGCAGCCGCCGGCACATCTCAAGCTGCGCGAAGATCTGCGCACCCGCCTCGGTTCCGGCCTGATCTGCCGCCTCCAACCGCTGTCCGACGCCGAAAAGGCCGAAGCCCTGGCCACCCAGGCCAAAGAGCGCGCCCTCAAACTGACGCCGGAAATCATCGATTACCTGATGCGCCACGCCCCGCGCGACATGCGAACGCTGAGCGCCATCGTCGTCGCCCTCGACCAATACACGCTGGAACAGAAGCGCGCTGTCACCCTGCCCCTGCTGCGCGAACTGCTGCAATCGCCGTCAGGTTGATGCTACGCCACCCCCGGGAGCACGCATGAGTCATAGCAAGTCACCCACCGGCACCTGTCAGGTCTGCGGCAACACCTTTCCGTCTCGCGAGCTGATCGCCGAGCCGCTGATCCGCACCAATATCCTCAATACCATTCGGGCCGATCACCCGGACTGGTCACCCACCAGCCGCATTTGCCAAAAAGATCTGGCGCGCTATCGCGGGCAGTACGTCCACTCCCTGCTCGTCTCCGAAAAAGGCGAATTATCAGAGCTGGAACACGAGGTTCTGAACAGCCTGCAAACGCATCAGACCCTGGCCGCCGACATTGATAGCGATTACGAAGAGCAATGGAATCTCGGCCAACGCCTGGCCGACCGCATCGCCACCTTTGGCGGCAGTTGGACCTTCCTGATCTGTTTCAGTGTTTTCATCGTCATCTGGATCATGATGAATTCGCTGGTCCTCTACTGGCGCCCGGTCGATCCCTTCCCGTTCATCCTGCTCAATCTTCTGCTCTCCTGCCTGGCTGCGATTCAGGCACCGGTGATCATGATGAGCCAGAACCGCCAGGAGGCAAAAGACCGCCTGCGCGCCCGCAACGACTATCAGGTCAATCTCAAGGCCGAGCTGGAAATCCGCCAGCTCCACGAAAAAATCGACCACCTGCTCTCCCACCAATGGGAACGGATGATCGAAATCCAGGAAGTCCAGCTCGATCTGCTCAACGAATTGCGCCGTCCCCGGTAAACTGCGCCCCTGATCTCACAGCCCAAGAATCCATATGAATCTCGCCCTCTTCGACCTCGACAACACCCTGCTCACCGGCGACTCCGATTTCGAGTGGGCACAATTCCTGATCAGCAAAGGCGTTGTCGACCGCGAGTTGCAGGAAGCGAAGAACATCCAGTTCTACGAGCAATACAAGGCCGGCACGCTCGACATCTACGGGCCGGCACGCTCGACATCTACGAGTTCCTCAACTTCCAGCTCGCCCCGCTGACCCGCCATACGCGGGAAGAACTCGATGCCTGGCACCGCGAATACATGGCCCGCCACATCCTGCCGATCATCGGACAGCCGGCCCGGGCGCTGGTCAACCAACACATTGAGGCCGGCGACCTGTGCGCCATCGTTACCGCCACCAACAGCTTCGTCACCGGCGCCATAGGCCGCGAATTCGGCATTGCGCACCTGATCGGCACCGTTCCCACGGTCAACCCGGAAAATGGCCGATTTTCAGGATCACCGACCGGCACGCCATCCTTTCGCGAAGGCAAGATCGAACGCGTCGAAGCCTGGCTCGAATCGCTCGGCCTGTGGTGGGGCAGCTTCGCCGACAGCTATTTCTACAGCGACTCGCACAACGACCTGCCGCTGATGACCAAGGTCAAGACGCCGGTGGCCGTCGATCCGGACGAAAAGCTGCACGCGCATGCCAGTGAAATGGGCTGGAAAATCATCACTTTGCGGTAGAATCCGCCTTTTCCCGTAGCGTCCAGAACGCTCATTGAACGGTAATTCGTGATCCGCAAACTCATCTCCCGCGTTTTCAGCGGCAAGAAACCCAAAGCCAGCCGCCACGAGCCGGCCGTCATTCCCGTCTCCAGCCACGGCATCACCCGCGACCGCATCAGCAGCGGCAGCCGGCGCGTCTGCGAAACCCTGCAGGGCCACGGCTTCAAGGCCTACGTCGTCGGCGGCGCCGTGCGCGACCTGCTGATTGGCGCCGAACCCAAGGATTTCGACATCGCCACCGACGCCACGCCGGAAGAAGTCCGCCGCGCCTTCCGCCGCTCGCGCATCATCGGCCGCCGCTTCCAGATCGTGCACGTCATGATGGGCCAGGAAACACTGGAAGTGACCACCTTCCGCGGCATGCTCGACGAAAAGACAAAGACCGACGAACACGGCCGCGTCCTCCACGACAACGTTTTCGGCAGCCACGCCGACGATGCCGCCCGCCGTGACTTCACCGCCAACGCGCTGTATTACGACCCGGCCAGCGAAGCCGTCATCGACTATCACCACGGCGTCGGCGATCTCAAGCAGAAAACCCTGCGCATGATCGGCGAGCCGCGCGCCCGCTACCGCGAAGATCCGGTCCGCATGCTGCGCGCCGTCCGCCTCGCCGCCAAGCTCGGCCTGATGATCGATCCGGAAGCCAAGAAGCCGATTCGCGAAATGGCCGGCCTGCTCGAAAATGTGCCGGCCGCCCGCCTCTTCGACGAAATGCTCAAGTTGCTGACCTCCGGGCATTCGGTCAAATGCATCACCCAACTGCGTGATGAGGGCCTGCACCACGGCCTGTTGCCGCTGCTCGACGTCATTCTCGAACAGCCGATGGGCGAGAAATTCGTCATGCTGTCGCTGAAAAATACCGACGACCGGATTCGTCAGGAAAAAGGCGTCTCGCCCGGTTTCCTGTTCGCCACGCTGCTCTGGCACGAAGTCCTGGCTCACTGGGAAAAGCTCAAGGCCAAGGGCGAGGCGAAAATTCCGGCGCTCTATCAGGCAATGGACACGGTCATCGACGTGCAGGGTGAAAAGCTCGCCATCACGCGCCGCATCGCCGGCGACATCAAGGACATCTGGGCATTGCAACCGCGTTTTGAAGCTCGGGCCGGCAAGCGCCCCTACGCCCTGCTCGAACAGCCGCGCTTCCGGGCCGGCTACGATTTCCTCGTCCTGCGCGCCGAATCCGGCGAAGTCGACATGGAACTGGCCGAGTGGTGGACGCGCTTCCAGAAGGTCGATGGCGAAGAGCGCGCCGAAATGCTGCAGCCGGAACAAGCCGGTGACAAGAAACGTCGCCGCCGCAAGAAAAAACCGGCGGCCGAAGGTGGCTCGCCCAACCCCGCTGAATGAACACTGCCTACGTTGCGCTGGGCGCCAACCTTGGCGACCCGGCGGCCACCGTATTGGCCGCCTTCGCCGCCCTGGCCAACCTGCCGGAAAGCCGCGTCAGTCATAGCTCTTCGCTCTACCGGACAGCGCCGGTCGGCCTCACCGATCAGCCCGAATTCGTCAATGCGGTGGCCGAACTGGAAACCACGCTGGCACCGGAAGCCCTGCTCGCCGCGCTGTTTGATATCGAAGAACGCTTCGGCCGCATCCGCGCCGAAAAGAACGGCCCGCGCACGCTCGACCTCGACCTGCTGCTCTACAACGACCAGTTTATCGACCTGCCGCGCCTGACCCTGCCCCACCCACGCCTGCACCTGCGCGCTTTCGTCCTCCAGCCGCTGGCTGAAATCGCGCCACGGCTCGCCATCCCCGGCCGCGGCACTGTCGCCGCCTGGCTGCCGGCCGTCGCCAATCAGGGCATCGTCAGGCTGTGACCCTCTTCGGCGTGCACATCCCCGTGCTCTGGCAGACGGTGACGCTGCTGGCGCTGTCCAATGTCTTCATGACCTTCGCCTGGTACTCGCACCTCAAGCACCTCAACGACAAGCCATGGTGGATCGCCGCGCTGATTTCATGGGGCATCGCGCTGTTTGAATACCTGCTGCAGGTGCCCGCCAACCGCATCGGCAATACCGAGCTCAGCCTCGGCCAGCTCAAGATTTTGCAGGAAGTCATCACCCTCGCCGTCTTCGTTCCCTTCGTCGTCTTTTACATGAACCAGCCGCTCAAGCTTGACTACTTGTGGGCAGCTCTGTGTATCCTAGGCGCCGTCTATTTCGTTTTCAGGACCTGAATGTCTGCCCAAGTCGCCACCCGCCGCCTGACCCAGGCCGATCTTGCCAAGCTTTATCAAGCCGGCGAGAAGGTCGTCATGTTCACCTGCTACGACGCCAGCTTCGCCCGCCTGCTCGATGGCGCCGGGGTCGACTCGATCCTGATCGGCGATTCGCTGGGCAATGTCATCCAGGGCCACGACACGACGCTGCCGGTCACCGTCGCCGACATCGCCTACCACACCGCCTGCGTCAAACGCGGCGCGGACCACGCGTTCATCATCGCCGACATGCCTTTCGGCAGCTATCAGGAATCGCCGGAGCAGGCCTTCCGCAACGCCGTCACGCTGATGGCGGCCGGCGCCCAGATGGTCAAGCTCGAAGGCGGCCAGGAAATGGCAAAAACGGTCAAATTTCTGGTTGACCGTGGCATTCCGGTCTGCGCCCACGTCGGCCTGACGCCGCAATCGGTCCATGCACTGGGCGGCTACAAGGTTCAGGGCAAGGGCGAAGTGGCGGCGCAAAAACTCAAGGACGACGCGCAGGCCGTTCAGGATGCCGGCGCCACGATGATCGTCCTCGAAGCCATTCCCGCCGTGCTGGCCGCGGAAGTCACCGCCAGCCTGCACATCATCACCATCGGAATTGGCGCCGGCAAGGATTGCTCCGGCCAGGTCATGGTGCTGCACGACGCCTTCGACATCCCGCCCGGCAAGAAGGCCAAGTTCGTCAAAAATTTCATGGAAGGCGCCAGCAGCATCCATGACGCCGCCTGCCGCGCCGTTGCCGCCGTCAAGGACGGCAGCTATCCCGGCCCCGAACACACCTATTCAGCGTAAAGCCATGCAAATCATTTCCGCCATCGCCGACCTGCGTGCGGCGCTCAAGGGGCGCGGCCGCGTCGTTTTCGTGCCGACCATGGGCAACCTGCACGCCGGCCACATCAGCCTGATGGAACAAGCCCGGGCCCACGGCGATACCGTTGTCGCCTCGATCTTCGTCAACCGCCTGCAATTCGGCCCGAATGAGGATTTCGACAAGTACCCGCGCACTTTCCAGGCCGACTGCGACAAGCTGGCCGCCGCCGGCGTCGATGTCCTGTTCGCCCCGACCGAAACCGATCTTTACCCCGAGCCACAGGAGTACACGGTCGAGCCGCCGGCCATCCAGAACATCCTCGACGGCGAATTCCGCCCCGGTCACTTCCGTGGCGTCGCCACCGTCGTCCTCAAACTGTTCAACACCGTCCAGCCGCAGGCCGCCGTATTCGGCAAGAAGGACTATCAGCAGCTCATGGTCATCCGCAACATGACCCGCCAACTGGCCTTGCCGATCGACATCATCGGCGGCGAAACGGTGCGCGCCGAGGACGGCCTGGCCCTTTCTTCGCGCAACGGCTACCTGAGCGAGGCCGAGCGCGCCGAGGCGCCGCGCCTGTACCGATTGCTCAACGAAATCCGCGCCGCCATCCGCGGCGGCAGAACCGACTATACTGTTTTGGAAAATGAGGCAATTTCCGGGTTGACCGTGGCAGGCTGGAAAACCGACTATGTTGCGGTGCGACAACAGTCCGACCTGTCCCTGCCGAAAGGCGTAGATGCCCCACTGGTGGTGCTTGCCGCCAGTCGCCTGAGAAACACGCGGCTGATCGACAACATCGAGATTTGACGCAGAAAAAATATCCATAATTACGGCCGTTGACAGCAAATCCATTGTCGTTACAATGCGCTTCCCCCAACTATCTGGATGAGTGAAACCATGCAGAGAACAATGCTGAAATCCAAGTTGCACCGCGTGACTGCAACCCACGCCGACCTGCACTACGAGGGTTCCTGCGCCATCGATGAAGACCTGCTTGAAGCGGCGAACATCAAGGAATACGAACAGATCGACATCTGGAACGTAAACAATGGCGAGCGTTTCACCACCTACGCCATCCGCGCCGAACGCGGATCGGGCGTCATTTCCGTCAATGGTTCTGCTGCCCGCCGCGCCGCGCCGGGTGACATCCTGATCATCGCCACCTTCGCCGTCTATAACGAAGTCGAACTGGCCCGTCACGAGCCCGATCTGATTTACGTCGATTCGCAGAACCGCATCACGCGACGCGGTCACAAGATTCCGGTGCAAGCCGCCGCCTGATCGTGAAGTAGTTCAGCTTTGCTCAAAACCCGCCTCTCGGCGGGTTTTTCTTTTGTGTACAATGCACTACAAAAATTCACACAAATAATGGAGACAAACCATGGGCATTGCTTTCGCCAAGACCCCGAAGGGGCATGACGAAATCACCACAAAGGCCGGCGGGCTGTCACCGCGGGTCAGGCGGGTATTGATATTCGTCGACGGAAAAAGGACCGTCGACGAATTGCGCGGCATGTTGCAGTCGGACGACTTGCAGCACACGCTGGGCATGCTGGAAGAAGAGGGTTATATCGAAGTTGCTGCGGTACTCGATGAAAAAGGGCGGGCTTCGATACCGGATGCTCCCTTGCCATCGATTACAGCCTTCCGAAGCCTCCCGGACAAAACCAATCCGAAGGAACTCGATATGGCCAAGAACTACATGATGAATTCGCTCAAGGCTTTCGTCGGTCCGTACTCCCACCTGACCATCGTCGAAGCCGTGTTTGCTGCCACCTCCCATGAGGCGCTGCGTGAGCAATTCGCCCCATGGTTTGCCGCCATCATCGAAACAACCCAGGGCAAACGCCGAGCCGAACATCTGCGGGCAGAACTTCTGAAGGTTATCTAACAGCCCAATTCGCAAACAGCGAACCCGGCTCTCAGCCCCGACCAGGGAGCCGGGGCTTTCGCGCGGCGATCAGATTTTTTCGGCCGACTTTATTGGCTTGCGGCTGCGTGGTTTGCGGGCTTTAGGCACCGGGCCAGCTGAAACAGCAGACTCCACTGCCGACTCGGAAACTGGAGGCTCTCCAGGCTCCTGGCGAACCTTCTTGCCGCCTCGGCGGCGCGCTACTTTGGTCGGCGACTCCGCATCAGCGACTACTGTGGACACCGGAACAGCGACAGGCTCAGTCGATGAAGTCTCCGCCACAACTACTTCAGTGCTCCGTCCGACACTCTCCTTGCGCGGACGACGAGCGCCACGGCGTGGCTTGCTTTCGGCCTTTTCGGTCGAAGCAGATTCGCTGATCGCCGGCTCAGACAGACTTTCGGCCGGCGCAGCTTCAGCGCTGACCGCTGCCGGTTCGAGCGGCTCGCTGACCGTCCGTTCCCGACCGTTGCGCGAGCGACGGCCACCACGTCGGCGGGGGTTTCCTGAAGTTTCCGACTCACCGGCCGGCGATTCCATTTTTGGCTGATTTTCCGGGTTGACCGTGGAAGCGGCAGTTGTTTCGATGGCCGCCACCTCCTGCTCCACCGGCAACTCGCCGCCGGCCTCGCTCTCACCCGAAGCAGGACGTCCCTGCCCGCGAAAAACGAAGGCGCCCTTGTCGTCACGACCAAAGCCGAGCAAGCCACGGCTGGCGGCTTCTTCGAGCAGATTGCCGAAGGTCCGGAAGCCGTAATAGCTTTCGTTGAAGCCCGGGTTGCGACGCTTGACCACTTCCTTGAGGACCGAGGCCCAGATGCGCTCGCTTTCGCCCCGGTCGGCCATGAGGTCGACGAAGGTGGCGGTAACGAGGTCGACGGCCTTGGTCTTGCGTTCTTCCTGTTTCAGCTTGCGATTGGCTTCTTCTTCCGGCGAGCGCTTGGGCGCTTCGCGGTCACGCCGCGCATTGCCACGGCCTTCGCGGTCACGGACGAGGTCGTCGTAGTAGATGAATTCGTCGCAATTGGTGACGAGCAGATCGGAACACGATTGCTTGACGCCAACGCCGATGACTTTCTTGGCGTTTTCACGCAGTTTGGAGACCAGCGGCGAGAAATCGGAATCGCCGGAAATGATCACGAAGGTATCGACGTGGGCCTTGGTGTAGCAGAGGTCTAGCGCATCGACGACCATCCGGATGTCGGCCGAATTCTTGCCTGACTGGCGGACGTGCGGGATTTCGATGAGCTCGAAATTGGCTTCGTGCATGGCCGACTTGAAGGCCTTGTAACGATCCCAGTCGCAATAGGCTTTCTTGACGACGATGCTGCCCTTGGCGAGCAGGCGCTCGAGAATCGGCTTGATATCGAACTTCTCGTAATTGGCATCGCGGACGCCAAGGGCAACGTTTTCGAAATCACAAAAGAGCGCCATGCTGGCGTTGTCGTTGGCTGCGGCCATGGAATGCTTTCAACTTGAAGAGGCGCCAGTATACCGCCGACACCGTTTCCCCCGATGCCTCAAGTAATTCCGCATTTTTAGCGGGCATCAAAGATTGCCCCTACCCCCGCAACCTACCATCCGTCGGCCAAACAATTTCCGAAAGGGGGAAAACAATGAGTGGCGCTTTCACCAAATCGATGGCGCGGAACATATTTTACGGGGGGACTGTCTTCTTCTTCCTGTTGTTCCTCGCGCTGTCCTTCGACACCCATACGCAACTGCCTAAACGCGACATGCGGGCCAATATCACGCCGCAAATCGCCGAGGGCAAGAAGCTCTGGGAAGTCAATAACTGTATCGGTTGCCACACCCTCCTGGGTGAAGGCGCCTATTTCGCCCCGGAACTGGGTAACGTCATCGCTCGCTACGGCGACGAAGGCGTCAAGGCTTTCATCCAGAGTCGTCCGAAAGAAGGCATCCCGGGTCGCCGCAGCATGCCGCAGTTCAATTTCACCGACGAGCAGCTGAACGCCATCGTGGCCTTCCTGAAGCACGTCAATTCGATCAACACCAACAACTGGCCGCCTAACAGCCAGGGCTGATCGAGAGGAGAACTGAACATGCAATACAAATCACAAGCGGTTGCAAAACCCTACTTCATCGCGGCTATCGGCCTGTTTGTCGGTCAGATCCTGTTCGGCCTGATTCTTGGCCTGCAGTATGTGCTCGGCGACTTCCTGTTCCCCGCCATCCCGTTCAACGTGGCCCGCATGGTCCACACCAACCTGCTCATCGTCTGGCTGCTCTTCGGCTTCATGGGTGGCGCCTACTACATGATCCCGGAAGAATCCGAGACCGAACTGTTCAGCCCGAAACTGGCGCTGATCCTGTTCTGGGTCTTCCTGGTCGCCGGGGCGCTGACCATCGTCGGCTATCTGGCCGTGCCGTATGCCGCGCTGGCGGAAATGACCGGTAACAACCTCGTCGAAACCATGGGCCGCGAGTTCCTCGAACAACCGCTGCCAACCAAGCTCGGTATCGTCGTCGTTGCCCTGGCCTTCCTGTTCAACATCACCATGACGGTGCTCAAGGGCAAGAAGACCTCGATCTCGATCGTTCTGCTGCTCGGTCTGTGGGGCCTCGCCGTCTTCTTCCTGTTCTCTTTCTACAACCCGGTGAACGTCGTTCTCGACAAGTTCTTCTGGTGGTGGACGGTGCACCTCTGGGTTGAAGGCGTATGGGAACTGATCCTCGGCGCCTTCCTGGCCTTCGTGCTGATCAAGACGACCGGTGTTGACCGCGAAGTCATCGAAAAGTGGCTGTACGTCATCGTCACCCTGACGCTGATTACCGGCATCATCGGTACGGGTCACCACTACTTCTGGATCGGTACGCCGGAATACTGGCAGTGGTGGGGTTCCATCTTCTCCGCTCTGGAGCCGATTCCGTTCTTCGCCATGACCGTCTTTGCCTTCAACATGGTGAACCGTCGTCGTCGCGAGCATCCGAACAAGGCTGCCGTTCTGTGGGCGCTGGGTACCGGTGTCATGGCTTTCCTGGGCGCTGGCGTGTGGGGCTTCCTGCACACCCTGGCTCCGGTCAACTACTACACGCATGGTACGCAGATCACTGCGGCGCACGGTCACATGGCTTTCTATGGCGCCTACGCCATGGTCAACCTGATGATGATCTCCTACGCCATGCCCATCCTGCGCGGCCGTGCTGCCAACAGCAACAAGTCGCAAGTGCTGGAAATGTGGTCGTTCTGGCTGATGACCACGGCTATCGTCTTCATCACGCTGTTCCTGACCGCCGCCGGCATCCTGCAAGTCTGGCTGCAACGCGTTTCCGATACTCCGCTGCCATTCATGGTGGCGCAGGACAAGATCGCGCTGTTCTACTGGATGCGTGAATGGGCCGGTGTGGTCTTCCTGATCGGTCTGATCCTCTACATCGTCAGCTTCTTTGTCGGTGGTAAAGAAGAAAAGACGGCTTGATCAGCAAGTAGCTGAAATAACGAGAAAAGGCGCGGTTCTTCGGAACCGCGCCTTTTTTATTGCCCGCCGGATCTACGCCAGATCGAAGCGGTCAGCATTCATGACCTTCGTCCAGGCGGCGACGAAGTCCCGAACGAACTTCTCCTTGTTGTCATCCTGGGCATAAACCTCGGCGTAAGCGCGCAAGATGGAATTTGACCCGAAAACAAGATCGACCCGGGTCGCCGTCCACTTGACCGTGCCGGTCTTGCGGTCGCGGATTTCGTACAGGTTCCGACCCACCGGCTTCCAGGTGTAGGCCATATCGGTCAGGTTGACGAAGAAGTCGTTGGTCAGCGCTCCGACACGGTCAGTCAGTACCCCATGCCGGGTGCCGCCATGGTTGGTCCCGAGCACGCGCATACCGCCAACCAGCACCGTCATTTCATGGGCGGTCAGACCGAGCAACTGGGTGCGGTCGAGCATCAATTCCTCGGCACTGACCACGTAATCCTTCTTGAGCCAGTTGCGGTAGCCATCGGCCACCGGTTCGAGGAACTCGAAGGACTCGGCGTCGGTCATTGCCTGGCTGGCATCGCCACGGCCCGGGGCGAAGGGAACGGTGATGTCGACACCCGCCGCCTTGGCCGCCTGCTCGACGCCCAGATTACCGGCCAGCACGATCACATCGGCGACGCTGACCCCGGTCTGCGCGGCAATGCTTTCGAGAACGCCGAGCACCCGGGCCAGCCGGGCCGGCTCATTGCCCTCCCAGTCCTTTTGCGGCGCCAGACGGATGCGCGCGCCATTGGCCCCGCCGCGCATGTCCGAACCACGGAAAGTCCGCGCACTATCCCAGGCCGTCGCCACCATGTCGCCGATGCTCAGACCACTGGCGGCGATTTGGGCCTTGACCGTGGCGACGTCATAACCGGCCCGGCCGACCGGCACCGGATCCTGCCAGATCAGGTCTTCCTGCGGCACTTCGGGGCCGATGTAACGGGCCTTCGGCCCCATGTCGCGGTGCGTCAGCTTGAACCAGGCACGGGCGAAGACTTCCGAGAAGTAGGCCGGATCCTTGTGGAAGCGTTCGGCGATCTTGCGGTACTCGGGATCGAATTTCATCGCCATGTCGGCGTCCGTCATCATCGGCTTGCAGCGGATCGACGGGTCCTCGACATCGACCGGCATGTCTTCTTCCCG
>VIKE01000136.1 GCA_008080565.1 Rhodocyclaceae bacterium
TTCATCGGCAGCACCTTGCAGAAAAGCGCTTTCCTCGCGCAAAGGTGCCAAGCCCGGCGATTCAGCAAAGAATTCAGCAAAACGCAGGGTATAGATGCTGCCATCGACAAAGCTCAAGCGCAGCAAGTGCCCCGGCAAGGGCTGCGCCGCCGTCAGGCGCGGTCGTTTCATGAGTGCCATAGCGTCCATTCCTCCATCAATGCCTTCTGGTTGGCTTTCACCCAGTCGGTTACTTCGGTTTTCAAACCAGCCGGCCAAGCGCTGTTAACGGCGCTCAATTTCCGCACAAATTTGGCGTCGACGTTCTGAAGACAGTCAGGGGCGGCGGTTTTGATTTTGCCTGTTGGGCCTATCTATAGTGGTTTTAGCTGGCTGCCCGCAGGGCTCCCGGCAGGTGGTTTGCGGAGCAAACCGCCGTCTGGCAAACGAAGTGCGGCAGGGCCGGGGATAATGGTGGTTTTGGGCGAGGCGGTAGCGCCTATGCTGCCGATACGGTAAAAGCACCTCAGCCGGTGGCGATGCCGGCGCGACAACGGTCCCAACCGCCAAGCCAGTTCCGATGCCGCGCCCCGCTGTCCTGACGGGCAACGCTGCATGCCGAGTATTTCACGAAGCGGGCATTGCTGTCTTCCCCCATTGGCCTTCTCTGCCCATGGATCTCCCTGGAAGACGCTACCTGTGTGCGCGTTGCCGCACCGCCGTGATCATCTGCAGCCACTGTGATCGGGGTCATCGCTACTGCACCGCAAGGTGTGCCGATCAGGCACGACGCACCGCCATCCAGGCTGCCGGTTGCCGCTATCAGGCGAGCCGGCGAGGCCGTCATGCACACGCCGAACGCCAGCGCCGGTATCGGGCCAAACCGCAGAAAGTGACGCATCAGGGTTCCCCGTGCTTGACCCCGCCTGTTCCACTGCGATCTGAACCGATAGTGCCGGTGATTCCGGCATCCTGGCAGTGCTGTCGTTGCCATTGCCCCTTGCCGGACTGGGTACGCCAGGACTTCCTGCGCTGTCGGATTCGCCGAAACCGACCTCACAGGAGCACACTTGGCCCTTACCCCCGAAACTGAAGCGCACATCCTGCGCTACCACCATGCCGAACGCTGGCCGCTTGGCACCATCGCCCGCCAACTTCATCTTCATCGCGACAGTGTGGCCCGCGTTCTGGCCCAGGCTGGCTTGCCAGCCATCAAGCAAATCCACCGACCGTCGGCGATTGATCCTTATCTTCCCTTTGTTCTGGAGACCCTCGCCCAATTTCCACGTCTGCGCGCCTCACGACTCTACGAGATGGTCAAGGATCGCGGATACCCTGGACGCCCGGATCACTTCCGGCATCTGATCGCCCACCATCGACCCCGCCCCAAGAGCGAAGCCTTTCTGCGCCTCTCGACCTTGCCGGGCGAACAGATGCAGGTGGACTGGGGGCACTTCGGCCACCTCGAGATCGGCAAGGCACGCCGGCCATTGATGGCCTTCGTTACTGTCCTCTCCTGGTCGCGGCAAATCTTCTTGCGTTTCTACCTCGGGGCTCACATGGAGAATTTCCTGCGTGGACACGTGGCGGCGTTTGAGGCCTGGCAGGGCATTCCCCGCGTCGCGCTCTACGACAATCTCAAGAGTGCGGTACTCGAGCGGCAAGGCCCCGTCATCCGTTTCAACCCGACCCTGCTGGCCTTGGCCGGACATTATCGTTTCGAGCCCCGTCCGGTCGCGGTGGCCCGGGGCAACGAGAAGGGACGTGTCGAGCGCGCCATCCGCTATATCCGTGATGCCTTCTTTGCCGGCCGCAGTTTCACTGATCTCGCCGACCTCAATGCCCAGGCCGATACCTGGGTGATCGAACAGACCGGAGAACGGCGCTGCCCAGAGGACGAAGCGCTCACCGTCCGTGAGGCGTTTGCTCAGGAACGAGTCCGCCTCCTTGAATTGCCCGGCAATCCCTTTCCGAGCGATGAGATCAAAGTCGTCTCGGCGGGCAAGACCCCCTATGTGCGCTTTGATCTCAATGACTACTCGATTCCGCATACCTGCGTGTCGCGCTCGCTGACCGTGTCCGCCACGCCGGATCAGGTGCGCATTCTCGACGGTCAGGCCGTGATCGCGACCCATCCGCGCAGCTATGACCGCCAGCAGCAGATTGAAATGCCCGAACACATTGCGGCACTGGTGGCGGACAAGCATCAGGCCAGCGCGCATCGGGGTACCGACCAACTGGTTCAGGCCGTGCCGGCCAGTCGGGCCCTCTTGACCGGTGCCGTCGAACGGGGCGAACCGCTGGGGCAGACCGTGCGGGCGCTGGCCGAATTGCTCGAACGCTATGGCGTCGCCGAACTCACCGTGGCGATTGACGAGGCCCTGGCTCGCGGGGTGCCACATCCCAATGCTGTGCGCCTGGCGCTGGAACGTCGCCGGCAAGCTCAGGCAGAGCCGCCACCGCTGGCGGTGTGTTTGCCGGATCACGTTAAACGTCGCGATGTTCCGGTGCGGCCGCATCGCCTCGATGACTACGACACCTTGATGGAGAACGCTGATGAGCACGCCTGACCCACGCCAACGGGCGTCTGCCTTACAACTGCACGGGGTGCTGGCGCATTGGTCCGAGTGTGCCAATCAACCCTGGCTCAATCCTTTGCTGGACTGGGAGGAAACCGAACGGGCCCGCCGCTCGCTGGAGCGACGGCTACGCTGCGCCCATATTGGCCGTTTCAAGCCGCTGGCCGACTTCGACTGGGCCTGGCCAGAGCAATGCGATCAACGGGCGATTGCCGAATTGATGACTCTCGACTTCCTGGATTCAGCGACCAACGCCATCCTGATCGGCAGCAGCGGCCTGGGCAAAACGATGATTGCCCAGAATATCGCCCATCAGGCGGTGTTGCAGGGGCATACCGTGTTGTTCGCCACCGCCGGGCAGTTACTCGGCGAACTGGCCAGTCTCGACAGTGATTCGGCCCTGCGTTACCGGCTGCGCCGCTATGCGGCCCCTGACCTATTGGTCGTCGACGAGGTTGGCTACCTTTCCTATTCCAACCGCCATGCCGATCTGCTCTTTGAGTTGATCAACCGCCGGCATGAGAAGAAGAGCACCTTGCTCACCACCAACAAGGCCTTCTCGGAATGGTCCGAGGTGTTTCCCAACGCCAGTTGTGTCGTCGCCATGATCGATCGTCTGGTGCATCACGCGGAAATCCTCGCCATCAAGGGCGACTCGTTCCGGCGTAAGGAGGCGCAGGAGGCTGCTGCGGCTAAATCGAAAAAGCGTAAAGCCAGGGAGGTGCCATGAAATCGCCTCATCAACCCTCCGGCCTGCACTATGGATTGCCACTGTTCATCGATCCCCAGTGGTCGCCCGAGCAGGCCATGGCCGTGATTGAACTGCTCGACGATCTGCGCGAGCGGATATGGACGCACTATGAAAGCGCGCTACTCGACAAATACCGTGACGAACGCATCACGCGTAACGATCGACCGGTGACCGATCCGCCTTTCTGAACGCTTCTCATGCAGCATCAAAAACAAGGGGCCCGCCGGGCCCCTTGTTCGTCAACCGCTCGACGCCAAATTCCGCCGCCGTTTTATGCCGCCAAATTTCTACGGATTTACGCCACCGGTAACACGCCGCGCTGGCGGCAGGCGTCGCGGGTTTGGCCAACCCGTTGCAGCAAACATTTAGGGACAATTATGACTCGCCACAAGATAGCCAGGACGCATTGTCCAAACTGTCAACCAAAATTGAGACCGAGTTGCAGACCTATAGCCAGTTGCCGCCTGCCGATGTGGAGGACGCGGCGACGTTCGAATCAAGGCTTCGTAAACGGCTGGATGCCCTACTGCTGGTTACGGCTTCGTGTACGTTCTATTCCACAGTGCTTCAGACTGCCAAATAATTGGGTTTAGCATGTCTGCTGAGAGTGTTGTGGAACAACTCAACATTCGATCTCGATTGAATACGAGTCCAATTTTGCCCTTGGGCTTGAGTGGTAGGCTTCGTCCCTATGTGTCTACGAGACTTGCTCTCCAATTCAGCATCGTATTCTTTTGCCTCGGGAGTACAGCTGCACAGTCTCAAAGCCACGAGTTAAACTGAATCGCCCCGGGAATTGAGGAGGCCCCATTTCGAGAGAATGGAGCCATGAGCAAGACGAACAAATATTCCCCGGAAGTTAGAGAGCGTGCCGTGAGGCTGGTGCAGGAGGCTCGCAAGGATCGGCCATCGCTATGGGCAGCCGTCGAATCGATAGCGCCGATGATTGGCTGTTCAACGGTCACACTGCACGAGTGGGTCAAGAAACACGAAATCGATACCGGCGTACGCGATGGCATACCGACGGCCGAGCGTGAGCGCATCAAGGCGCTGGAACGCGAGGTCAAGGAATTGCGCCAGGCCAACGAGATTCTGAGACTGGCCAGTGCGTTTTTCGCACAGGCGGAGCTCGACCGCCTCAAGAAGAAGTATCTGCAAGTTATTACAGGTTGCCCCGTCCGCTTACTGGCGCCATGCCGCACGCCAGCGCGATCCCTCTCTGCTGAGTGCCCGGGCTCGCCGGGATGCGTTTCTGATGCCGCACATCCAGCGGGTCTGGCAGGCGAATTTTCAGGTGTATGGTGCCGACAAGGTTTGGCGGCAATTGCAGAGGGAAGGGATTCAGGTGGCGCGTTGTACTGTCGAACGCCTGATGCGCTTGCAGGGTCTGCGCGGCGTGAGGCGCGGCAAGGTGGTACGAACCACGTTCGGAGATACGGCGGCGCCCTGTCCGCTGGATCGGGTCAAACGGCAGTTCAAGGCGGACCGGCCGAATCAGCTCTGGGTTTCCGACTTCACCTACGTGTCCACTTGGGCAGGCTTTGTCTATGTCGCTTTCGTCATTGACGTTTTTGCCCGACGCATCGTTGGCTGGCGCGTCAGCCGTTCAATGCGCAC
>VIKE01000038.1 GCA_008080565.1 Rhodocyclaceae bacterium
CCATGGCATCGCCTCCCGGCAACGGGGGGCGTGGATTGAAACTAACGGTATGGCGCATCGAATGCTCGTTGTCCATGGCATCGCCTCCCGGCAACGGGGGGCGTGGATTGAAACGCACTTTCTTAACAAAGTACAGAAAAAGGTTCCAGCATCGCCTCCCGGCAACGGGGGGCGTGGATTGAAACTTTACGACCGGCATATATGATTTTGTCACTGAGTGCATCGCCTCCCGGCAACGGGGGGCGTGGATTGAAACTCACGTCTGCTGCGGTCGAGGCCACAAACCGGCAGCATCGCCTCCCGGCAACGGGGGGCGTGGATTGAAACTTGAGATACTCGGCAATGACCTTGAGCGTATCGAGCATCGCCTCCCGGCAACGGGGGGCGTGGATTGAAACGACCGCTGGTGGGCCGCGCTGCGCGCCTATAACGGGCATCGCCTCCCGGCAACGGGGGGCGTGGATTGAAACAACAGCACCCACTTGTCCAGCGTAACGTCGTACTGCGCATCGCCTCCCGGCAACGGGGGGCGTGGATTGAAACACCGCTACCGGTCCCCCGATCGCGCCCCGCTGACGCATCGCCTCCCGGCAACGGGGGGCGTGGATTGAAACCAGCGGATAACACCAGGCGCGTGTCACGCCGGGAAGCATCGCCTCCCGGCAACGGGGGGCGTGGATTGAAACCCCAGTTACCAGTGGCATCTGAACCGGATCATGGGCATCGCCTCCCGGCAACGGGGGGCGTGGATTGAAACCAGTGTGCTCCGGCGAAAGCGTATTCGAATCGTCCGCATCGCCTCCCGGCAACGGGGGGCGTGGATTGAAACTTTGGATGGGTCGTCAGACCGTCGGCGGCCAACTGCATCGCCTCCCGGCAACGGGGGGCGTGGATTGAAACCGATAGTTCGACCATGGAGCCAGACTCAATCCAGGCATCGCCTCCCGGCAACGGGGGGCGTGGATTGAAACAACGCATAGGCTGTGCGATCAAACCCATGCAGGGCATCGCCTCCCGGCAACGGGGGGCGTGGATTGAAACAGCATGCCGTAAGTCTTGTTTGAGCCGCTGTTGTGCATCGCCTCCCGGCAACGGGGGGCGTGGATTGAAACCCACATTACCCATGGAGTTTCGGCGAACTTCTCGCATCGCCTCCCGGCAACGGGGGGCGTGGATTGAAACTCTGCATCGTTCGCTTTCGGCGTCGGCCACCGCGGCATCGCCTCCCGGCAACGGGGGGCGTGGATTGAAACAACACGGTGGCGGATGCGACGCCGCCGACGGTGGTGCATCGCCTCCCGGCAACGGGGGGCGTGGATTGAAACTCTACCCAATAAGTAATGGCGCTCAGGAAGTCGTCGATGGGCATCGCCTCCCGGCAACGGGGGGCGTGGATTGAAACCCGGTATCGCGATTGACCCAGCCGAAGATGCTGGCGCATCGCCTCCCGGCAACGGGGGGCGTGGATTGAAACATCCGGTTGCTGTACGGGTGTTCCTTCAGCCAGGCATCGCCTCCCGGCAACGGGGGGCGTGGATTGAAACATCAATAAGGCGCAGGATTGGCGGCGGGATGATGGCATCGCCTCCCGGCAACGGGGGGCGTGGATTGAAACGGTAAAGAGTCGATAGCGCCAGCCTTCGAGCTGCAATGCATCGCCTCCCGGCAACGGGGGGCGTGGATTGAAACTCACAAAGTAACAGCGAATCAACTTGTCATTTGTCGGCATCGCCTCCCGGCAACGGGGGGCGTGGATTGAAACCTACCCAACCAACCCGAAAAACTTTGGCGCCCTGGGCATCGCCTCCCGGCAACGGGGGGCGTGGATTGAAACAATATCTACGGCGGCGCCCTGCAGGATCTCGCCACGCATCGCCTCCCGGCAACGGGGGGCGTGGATTGAAACACCTCCGACGAAGAGCGCGCCAAGGCTGAGCTCGAAGCATCGCCTCCCGGCAACGGGGGGCGTGGATTGAAACAGACGGAACCACTGGCCAACCGCAAGGTTTGCGAAAGCATCGCCTCCCGGCAACGGGGGGCGTGGATTGAAACTTCGCTGGCCTTGAGCAAGTCAAGGCGATGGGCGGCATCGCCTCCCGGCAACGGGGGGCGTGGATTGAAACTTGGCCTTGCCGGCGTAGTGACCGAGGACGTAACGCATCGCCTCCCGGCAACGGGGGGCGTGGATTGAAACCACCTCTGCCTCGCCTGCCAAGATCAATAGCATCGCATCGCCTCCCGGCAACGGGGGGCGTGGATTGAAACTGAAGAAGGGCGGTGAGTAATGGCTGAAAAGCTCCGCATCGCCTCCCGGCAACGGGGGGCGTGGATTGAAACTCAGTAGCGGTCTGATGGCGACATCCCACAGCCAGCATCGCCTCCCGGCAACGGGGGGCGTGGATTGAAACCCCTGCGCCCTCGCCGTCGGCTTCCTGACCCACGCATCGCCTCCCGGCAACGGGGGGCGTGGATTGAAACTTGTAGGCGGTCAGCATGGCAATCACCTCGCGATGCATCGCCTCCCGGCAACGGGGGGCGTGGATTGAAACAGCACCCGCCAGCGCCATAAGTATCGGCAACTGAAGCATCGCCTCCCGGCAACGGGGGGCGTGGATTGAAACAACACGACCACTAACACGGGCGACGTAATCCCGAGCATCGCCTCCCGGCAACGGGGGGCGTGGATTGAAACAGGACATAGGCCGCAGGCATTGAAGACGGCGATGGCATCGCCTCCCGGCAACGGGGGGCGTGGATTGAAACCTTCGGACCAGACGGTATCGGCGTTGGTCATCTGCGCATCGCCTCCCGGCAACGGGGGGCGTGGATTGAAACATTTGCGCGGCGGTCAGGCGAAGGGGGGCGTGGATTGAAACAGCCAGCTTGACGATGCGCTGCGCATGCTCATCGGCATCGCCTCCCGGCAACGGGGGGCGTGGATTGAAACGACTCGCCAAGGACAAGCAACTTATTTCGCTTGGCATCGCCTCCCGGCAACGGGGGGCGTGGATTGAAACACGCTTGGGGTCCGTGACTCTCAGGTTTTTCGCACGCATCGCCTCCCGGCAACGGGGGGCGTGGATTGAAACCTCTTCTTCCGGCAGCTCACCGGAGTACTCCCAGGCATCGCCTCCCGGCAACGGGGGGCGTGGATTGAAACGCGTTCAAAAAAGACAAAGGCGACTGGCTGCAGGGGCATCGCCTCCCGGCAACGGGGGGCGTGGATTGAAACACGCTGATTCGCCCTTGCAGGTGATGAACTCGACGCATCGCCTCCCGGCAACGGGGGGCGTGGATTGAAACTTCAGGATATTCTAGGCGTAAGCCCTAGCCTCATACGGTCCGGTTTTGATCACATGCTCGGCCCCGTCAAGAAAAGGCCATTTGAATACAGTTCGACATTGATATCGAGCTTGTCGCAGCGAGCACCTTTTGCGATACAGGCTTGCTATCTACGCGGTGCTTCCATGCAGCGATATGACTTCAGCCCCTGCCTTCAACTTATCGAGATAGTCAGCCCACAACTGCATCATGGCCCGGCGCTCCTTGATGAATTTTGTCCGGTTATAAGCAGTGCCAAGTACATCTGGTACCTTATGGGCCAACTGGTGCTCAATCACTTCCGGCTTTTGATGCAGTTCTTCAGCCAAGATGGTTCGAGCCATCGCCCGGAAGCCATGACCGGTAATTTCCGTTTTCGTGTCGTACCCCATCCGGCGAAGAGCCGCATTGACAGCTGCCTCGCTCATAGCCTTCTGAGGATCGCGGCCGGGAAAAACATACCGACCGTGCCCGGTCAGAGCGTGTAGCTCTTTCAGGATGGCTATTGCCTGCGTTGCCAGAGGGACGGAATGCTCGGTTTTCGTCTTGGTGACGAAATAGCGCCATTCGGCTTTCTCAAGATCGAAGCCTGCCCACTCTGCTTTCCGTAACTCTCCAGGGCGAACAAACAGAAGAGGAGAAAGGAGTAGCGCCGACTGCACAACGAACGTACCCTTGAACGCCTCCAGAGAGCGTAGCAGCCCGCCAACTTCGTTGGGGTCCGTTATGCTGGCAAAGTTTTTGTGCGTTACAGTCGGCAATGCACCACGCAAATCACCGGACGGGTCACGCTCTGCCCGGCCCGTTACCACTGCATAACGGAAAACCTGCCCGCAGTTAGTCAGGGCGCGGTGAGCTGTTTCGAGTACCCCACGCTTTTCAATCCGACGGATGCATTCAAGCAACTCCTTGGCGGTAATTTCTGCAATCGCCTTGCCACCAAGCCAGGGGAAAATATCAACCTCAAGCCGCCTGATAACCTTGTCAGAATGGCTGACTGCCCATGTTGCCCGGCTCTTCTCGAACCACTCACGGGCGATGACTTCAAAGCTATTGGCCGCCCGCTCATTTTTCGCTGCCTTTTGCGCCTTTCGGTTCTCGCTTGGCTCTACCCCTTGTGCCAGCAGCTTACGGGCCTCCTCTCGGCGCTCCCGTGCCTCCTTGAGGCCAATATCAGGGTAGACGCCGAAAGAAAGCATCTTGGCCTTGCCATTAAAGCGGTAACGAAAGCGCCACCATTTGCCGCCACTTGGTTGAATGAGGATTGAAAGCCCGCGCTCATCGGCAAGCGATTTCGGTTTGTCGCCGGGCTTGGTGTTGCGGATAGTCGTATCTGTTAACGGCATCGCGTGTAACTCCTGTCCAGACCACTCCTGTTACTCACACACTTACACACATGAGAAGCGGGTTGTCATGAAACGATATTACACACAGCGAGACAGAAATCCAATAAAAAACCCGCACTTAGGCGGGTTTATGGGATGCTGTGACACGTCTTGAAACAGGTAACTGGTGGTGATGGGCAGAATCGAACTGCCGACCTATGGGTTATGAATCCATCGCTCTAACCGACTGAGCTACATCACCACGCTTGAGGGCGCGGATTATAGTTTGCGGGGGCTTGGCCGGTCAACCGAATTTCCGGTCGGTTATAATGGCGAACTTTTGTGCCGCAGGATGACCTAAGCGGCACCCACTGATTTGTAAAGTGTTACCCATGCCCAAGAAATTATTCATCCGCACCTTCGGGTGCCAGATGAATGAGTACGATTCGGACAAAATGGCCGACGTGCTCAATGCCTCCGAGCCGATTGTCCGAACCGACAACGTTGAAGAAGCCGACATCATCCTGTTCAACACCTGCTCGGTGCGCGAGAAGGCGCAGGAGAAGGTTTTCCACGACCTCGGCCGGGTTCGTCACCTGAAGAAGCTAAATCCCGATCTGGTGATCGGCGTTGGCGGCTGCGTGGCCAGCCAGGAGGGCGATGCGATTGTCGCCCGGGCGCCGTACGTCGATATCGTCTTTGGGCCACAGACCCTGCATCGCCTGCCCCAGCTGATGGCCGAGCGCAAGACCAAGGGCAAGGCGGCGGTCGATATTTCCTTCCCGGAAATCGAGAAGTTCGATTCGATGCCGCCGGCCGAAGTGAAGGGTGCTTCAGCCTTCGTCTCGATCATGGAAGGTTGCTCGAAGTTCTGCACCTTCTGCATCGTGCCCTACACACGCGGCGGCGAGGTGTCGCGGCCGTTCGACGACGTGCTGACCGAAGTGGCCGGACTGGCCGCCAATGGCGTCGGCGAAGTGACGCTGCTTGGCCAGAATGTGAATGCCTATCGCGGCGACATGGCCGAGACCGACGAGAAGGCCGATCTGGCGATGTTGATCGAGTACATCGCCGAAGTGCCGGGCATCGAACGCATTCGCTACACCACCTCACATCCGCGCGAAATGACGCAGCGCCTGTTCGATACCTACGCCAACGTTCCGAAACTCGTATCGCACCTGCACCTGCCCGTGCAAGCCGGCTCGGACCGCGTGCTGGCGGCCATGAAGCGCGGCTACACGACGCTCGAATACAAGTCGATCATCCGCAAGCTGCGCGCGGCGCGGCCGGACATTTCGCTGTCGTCGGACTTCATCGTTGGCTTCCCAGGAGAAACGGACGAGGATTTCGAGAAGACGATGAAGCTGATCGACGAAGTCGGCTTCGATAGTTCGTTCTCCTTTGTGTACAGCCCGCGCCCGGGTACCCCGGCGCTCGAACTCGACGATGCGACGCCGCCCGAGGTCAAGTCGGCTCGCCTGCTGCGTTTGCAGAAGCGCATCGACGAACAGGCCCAGGCGATCAGCCAGACGATGGTTGGCAGCATCCAGCGCGTGCTGGTCGAAGGCACGTCGAAGAAGGACGTGCATGAACTGGCCGGGCGTACCGACAACAACCGCATCGTCAATTTTGCCGGCAATCCGCGGCTGATCAACACCTTCGTCGATGTCCGCATCACGTCGTCACTGTCGCACACGCTGCGAGGCGAAATTGTCATCCGAGAAGACTAAACCGGCGGTGCGGGCCAAGCCCGCACCCAAGACCAAGCCTGTGGAACTCGCCCTGGCGCCGGTCGACAACGTCCTGCTCGCCAACCTGTGCGGCCCGCTCGACGAAAACATCCGGCAGATCGAAACCGCTTTCGATGTCGTCATCCGTCGGCGCAACGAACGGTTTTCCGTTTTTGGCGAAAAATCCCGGTTGACCGTGGAAGCGCTACAGCATTTCTACGGCATGGCCCGTCAGGCGCTGACCGTCGATGAAATCCAGCTCGGCCTGATCGAACTGCTCAACGCCCCGGTGCGCCGGGTGTCGCGCCGCGCCGAAGGCCCGGTCGACGGCCCGCAACTGATCACCCGCAAGACCGAACTGCACGGCAGAACGCCGCGCCAGGTCGAGTACCTCAAGCACATCCAGGAACACGACATCACGTTCGGCATCGGCCCGGCCGGTACCGGCAAGACCTATCTCGCCGTCGCCAGCGCAGTCGACGCCTTCGAACGCGATCTGGTCGAACGCATCATCCTGACCCGTCCGGCCGTCGAGGCCGGCGAACGCCTCGGCTTCCTGCCCGGCGACCTGACGCAGAAGATCGACCCGTATCTCAGGCCGCTGTACGACGCGCTCTACGACCTGATGGGCGCCGACCGCGTCAGCAAGCTCTACGAAAAGCGCGCCATCGAGATCGCGCCGCTTGCCTTCATGCGCGGCCGCACGCTCAACCACGCCTTCATCATCCTCGACGAAGCGCAGAACACGACGCCGGAGCAGATGAAGATGTTCCTGACCCGCATCGGCATCGGTGCCAAAGCGGTGGTGACCGGCGACATCACCCAGATCGACCTGCCCAAGGGCCACAAGAGCGGCCTCAACGAAGCCATCAGCATCCTCAAGGGCGTGCGCGGTCTGGCTTTTACCCATTTCAAGAAGGAAGACGTGGTGCGCCACCCGCTGGTCGCGCGCATCGTCGAAGCCTATGAATCCAACACCAAGCAAACGCCTTAACCTGTCGGTGCAATATGCCTGTAATCGTAAGGGCCTACCCTTGCGTGCAGATTTCGTTAAATGGGCGCGTGCCGCGCTGGTCGGCGGCGGCGAAGTGACGATCCGCCTGGTCGATGCCGACGAAGGCCGGACGCTGAACAACGAGTACCGCGGCAAGGACTACGCAACCAATGTGCTGTCCTTTCCGTACGATACGGAGCCGGTGGTTACGGGCGACCTGGTCATCTGCCCGAGCGTCGTCACCCGCGAGGCAACCGAGCAGAACAAGCCGCTGGCCGCGCATTACGCGCACCTGACGGTGCATGGTATGCTGCATTTACAGGGCTGGGATCACGAAAACGACGATGATGCCCAAGCCATGGAAGACGAAGAAAGGGAGATTCTCGCCGCCATGGGTTATCCAGACCCGTATGCGGTTTAAACATTATGGACAGTGACAGTAAACCGAGTTTCATTGAACGACTGACTTCCCTGCTGCTGCGCGAACCTGAAGACCGCGAACAGCTGCTAGAAATCCTGCACGGCGCCTACGAGCGCAACCTGATGGACGCCGATGCGCTGACTATCATCGAAGGCGCGCTCGCCGCCTCCGACACCCGCGTGACCGATGTGATGATTCCCCGGGCCCAGATGGATGTCATCGACATCGACGACCCGCTGAGCGAAATCGTTCCCGTCGTCATCGAAGCCGCCCACTCGCGCTTTCCGGTGGTCGATGGCGATCGAGACAAGGTGCTCGGCGTGCTGCTCGCCAAGGACCTGCTGCGCGTCCAGATTGAACCCGAATTCAACCTGCGCGACTGGCTGCGTCCGGCCGTCTTCATCCCCGAATCGAAGCGCCTCAACGTGTTGCTCCGCGAATTCCGCGTCTCGCGCAATCACATGGCCATCGTCGTCAATGAATACGGCGGCGTCGCCGGCCTGGTCACCATCGAAGACGTGCTCGAACAGATCGTCGGCGACATCGAGGACGAATACGACTTCGACGAAACCCACGACAACATCCGCCTCGACGCCTCCGGCCGCTACCGCGTCAAGGCGCGCACCGAGATCGAAGACTTCAACGAAGCCTTCAAGACCACCTTCTCCGACGAGGAGTTCGACACCGTCGGCGGCTTGGTCCTGCGCCATCTCGGCCGCGTGCCGAAGCGCAACGAAGTGATGGACATCGACGGCGTCCGCTTCCAGGTGCTGCGCGCCGACAGCCGCCGCCTCTACACCCTGCTGGTGACACCGGCACCCAAGCCACTTGCCGGTGCTCAAGACATTACTGGCTAGAAACCGGGCTGCGCGCTATCTGATCGCCGCGACCACAGGCGTCGTCGGTGTCGGTTGCTTCGCGCCGTTCGGCCTGTTCTGGCTGGCGCCGCTTGTCTGGCTCGGTTTTTTCTGGCTGCTGCTCAATGCTGACAGCCCGCGGCAAGGCTTGCTCACCGGCCTCGCTTTCGGGATGGGCTTTTTCCTGACCGGCGTGTCGTGGGTCTTTGTCAGCCTCTCGGTGTTCGGCGGCATGCCGTGGTGGCTGGCCGGGCCGGCCGCCTTCCTGTTCTGCACCGTGATGGCGCTCTTTCCGATGGTCGCCGGCTATGTCTTCAAGCGCTGGCAACCGGCAGCGTTCTGGCGGCAGGCACTGCTCTTCGCCGCGCTGATTGCTGCGGTCGACTGGCTCAAAGGCTGGATTTTCACCGGGTTCCCGTGGCTTACCGTCGGTTACTCGCAGGCGGCGCCCAGTCCGCTGGCCGGCTTCGCGCCGCTGCTCGGCGTGCATGGTTTGTCACTACTCGTCGCGCTGAGTGGCGCCCTGCTCGTCCACTGGCGAGTCGGCGCCCCCTTTGCCGCATTGCTCGCCATGGGCGGCTTCGGCCTGCAGCAGGTGGCATGGACGACGCCAGTCGGCAAGCCGATCAGCGTCGCGCTGGTCCAGGGCAACGTGCCGCAGGAAATGAAATTCCGGCCGGAAGCCTTTTTCCGTACCCTCGACCTATACCGTGAACTGATCCGCGAAAACCCGGCACAACTGACCGTCCTGCCGGAAACGGCCATCCCTGTTTTCATCGACCAGATTCCGGGCGAATTCCTTGATGAACTCAAAACGCTGGCCAGGCGCCAGAGCGGTGACATCATTTTCGGCACGCTGACCGGCGTTGGCGAGAATTACTTCAACAGCGCCGTCAGTGTCGGCAACTCACCGCTGCAGGTTTACAGCAAGAACCACCTGGTCCCCTTCGGCGAGTTCATCCCGGCCGGCTTCGCGTGGTTCATGGCCTACGCCAACATCCCGATGTCGTCGTTCACCCGCGGCCCGGAAGTGCAGACGCCGCTGGCCGTCGCCGGCCAGCACGTGGCGGCCAACATCTGCTACGAAGACGTCTTCGGCGAGGAAATCATCCGCGCCCTGCCGCAGGCCGGCATTCTGGCCAACCTGTCGAACACCGCCTGGTTCGGCCATTCGCTGGCCCAGCCGCAGCATTTGCAGATATCCCAGATGCGCGCCGCCGAAACCGGCCGCCCGATGCTGCGCGCCACCAATACCGGGATGACCGCCATCATCGACGCCCAGGGCCGGGTCAGCACCACCCTGCCCGCCTTCACGACAGGCGTGCTGCACGGCGATGTGCGCGCCTACCAAGGCATGACGCCCTATGCCCGCTTTGGAAACTGGCTGGCGCTGGGCTTGATGGTAGCTCTAGGCCTTGTTGGCCTATCGAAACGGCGTCGGCGAACTGGCTGACGCTCGCCATTTGCAGACAATTTCTGCAGGTCATTCAACGACCGAAATACCTTTCGGCGGCCACTGAACCTCAATACCCGAACAGGGGCGCAGGCCGGCTTACGGCGTGGCGACGAGGACTTTCGAAAAATATTCGATGGTCTTGTTGAGCCCATTCTCCAAAGAGGTTCCACTCTGCCAGCCAAGAATATCTTTTGCCAATGAAACGTCGGGCTGGCGCTGTCTCGGATCATCAACCGGTAGGGGCTTGAAGATGATTTCCGCCTTCCCACCGGTCAACCGGATGATTTCCTGAGCCAGTCCGATCATGCTGTATTCGTCCGCGTTGCCGAGGTTCACCGGGCCAGTGAATTCGTCCGGCGTATTCATCGCCCGTACCATTCCTTCGATAAGATCGTCGACATAGCAAAAAGAGCGAGTTTGGCTGCCATCTCCGTAAATTGTGATGGGCTGTCCGGTCAGCGCCTGGACGATAAAGTTGCTGACCACGCGACCATCGTCAGGAAGCATGCGGGGGCCATAAGTATTGAAGATTCGGACAACCTTGATTCGGGTTCGATGCTGGCGGTAGTAATCAAAGAACAAGGTTTCGGCACACCGTTTTCCTTCGTCATAGCAACTGCGCGGACCGATGGGATTGACCTTACCCCAATAACTTTCCGGTTGAGGGTGGATTTCGGGATCACCATAGACCTCGCTGGTCGAAGCTTGGAGAATTTTGGCGCCAAGTCGCTTGGCCAGACCCAACATGTTTATCGCGCCGTGCACGCTGGTTTTCGTTGTTTGCACCGGGTCGTGCTGGTAATGCACCGGCGAGGCCGGACAGGCCAAGTTGTAGATATGGTCGACCTCAACGTACAAGGGAAACGTCACGTCATGACGCAGCACCTCAAATCGCGGGTTGTTCAGCAGATGGCTGACATTGGCGCGCCGCCCGGTAAAAAAATTGTCGACACATATAACCTCGTGGCCGTCATCGAGCAGACGCTCGCAGAGATGTGAGCCGAGAAAGCCGGCCCCGCCGGTGACCAATGACCTAATTCTACTCACGCTATCCGTCCTCAATTGAAATTAGGCACCGAACTTGTCGGCGATTTTTTGAACCAGTGCATCCCAGTCGTGGAGACTGGCCTGTTGCTGCCTGGACTCAATATCAACAGGTCTGTTCCGATCTTCCTGCATTGCCTCTTCAAGGGCAATTACCCACTGCTGGGGACTTTCCGCAATCCGGACGACATGATCAAGCTCAAGCACTGAATCAATCGGTGAAGACACCACCGGCCGACCGGTAGCCAAATACTCATTGAGTTTTAACGGATAGATATTGTTGGTGTAATCACAAACGTCGTAACACATCATACAGACGTCCATCGCCTGCATGTATGCGGGCAATTCGTGCAATTGGCGATTTCCCAAAATATGAACATTGGGTCGCTCAGCAAGCAGATCAAGAATGTTGGCCTTGTTTCCGAGATAGCCGATAGGCCCGACCAGGACGAATGACCATTCGGGCTTCTCGACGGAGAGTTGCAGCAATAGACCCAAGTCGAGTTGCGACTTGACCACGCCGACATAGCCCATGCGCGGCCGCGGAATAGACGCCATGTCTTCAGGTTCGGGCACTGGCGACTGGTAGGCAGCAAAATCAACACCATTTGGCACATGCATGGTATTTGGGTTGATGCCGCCTTTTTTCTCCAGCAGTTTTCGCGAGTGGATCACGACCAGGTCAACGCTTTCGATCAGCGCGACTTCGTGGGGATCGTTCGGCTGGTCATTCACCGAAAAACTATATTCGTCGTCAATGTGATAGCAGGTCAAGTCGGCCTGGATTGCGTCGAGCGCAAAAGCAAACTCCGGGCGCCATAGATAGAGAACAATGCGGTCGCAGCCGCGTTTCTCGAGTATCCGGCGCGCCCGCGCCACCCTCCGGGACCGAATCCAGTCAGCCAGCATCTTCGGGCGGTAAAGTTCCGGCAGCCATCGCCCGGGATCAAACAGGGTGACACCAAATACCTCTGGCTGGATCGACTGGATCGTTTTCTCCTTGGCTGAGCCGGGAAACCAATACTGGCGCCAGCCCGCTGCTGGCTCGACCCAAACCACTTCGAAATGCCGCGCCAAGCGCCCAACCACATGATGGCGCGGCATCCATATTCCGTTCCACTTATCGGGAACCAATGCGACAACCCCTGTTTTCCCCTTGAAATTCTTGCCTGAATCAACTTTCGTAGGCATTTGTAAACCTCGACAAAACAAAATTCATACAAGAATAGCCTATTGGCGATGAGGATTTGAAAGCAGCCTTGGCAGAATGTACTTAATTGCAATGAATCGGTGACGATTGTCAGACTTGGAAACCCTGTCCGGAAAAAGAGAAAAAAAGAAAGCGCTGGATTTTCAAAACCAGGCCATTTTTACGTTTCACTTCGTAATCCCGGTTGACCATGGAAGCGGCATTGCCGGGCTCTGTCGTGTAAACATTCAACGAAAAGATTCCCTCTATAATTGGGCGCTGAATCCCCGCTCGCTTGCGATTTTCCACTTTCTTCCCATCCCTTCACCACAGGCTGAATGAGCATGCAATTTCTTGAAAATCTGCCGCTGGGCAAATTTCTGCGCGTCATATCCTTGATGGTCTTTGTGGTGCTGCTGATTGTCGGCGGTGTGGGCATCGCCGCCCTGCAAAAAGTCTCGTCAGCGGCCACGTTAATGGGACAGGGCAAGGATGTCGTGGCCGACATTCTGCCGCCGCCGCTCTATGTCATCGAAGCCCAGTTGGTGGCCTACGACATTGCCAGCGCGGCGGTCGATCAGCGCCCGAAACTGATCGAAAAAATCCGTCAGCTGAAGAAGGATTACGATGATCGCAACAAATACTGGACCGAGAGCGACCTCGATGCCGGCGTAAAACAGAAGTTGCTCGGCGAGCAGCGTAGTAAGGCCGACCAGTTCTGGGCCGAACTCGACAACAAGTTCCTGCCGGCCGTCGCCGCGCAGGACACGGCAGCGCTCGAAGTTTCGCTCAGGCAGATGCGCCAACACTACGAAGCGCACCGGACAGGCGTCGAGGAGACGGTCGGCGTCGCCGGCCAGTTTGCCGAAGCGTCAATGAAGCAGCTGATGGACACCAGCCAGACCAATAGCGTCGTCGCCATCATCGCCAGTATTTTGGGCTGCGCTCTGGTCATGTTCGGCATGAAATCGCTGGCGACATCGCTCCATCGGCGAATCGGCGGCGAACCGGCCGAAGCGGTCGCGGTGGCCAACCGCATCGCCCGCGGCGATCTGGGCGGCACCGTCGTCGTTCAGCCGGGCGACACCGCCAGCATGCTGGCCGCCATGAAACAGATGCAGGACAGCCTGGACGGTCTCGTCGATGAAATCCGGCAAATGGTCCATGCGGCGGAAAAGGGCAATCTCGGCAAGCGGATCAAACTGGACGACAAACAGGGCTTCGGCAAGGAAATCGCCGCCGCCCTCAACCAGCTGATGGTCGTCACCGACACCAGCCTGCAGGACGTTTCGCGCGTCGCCTCGGCGCTGGCCGCCGGTGATCTTTCGCAAAAAGTGGATGCGGTATATCCCGGCGCCTTCGGGCAGACGGCGAGCGCCGTCAATGCCACGGTGAGTGCACTGGTGCAGGTAGTCGACGAAGTCCGCTCGATTGTCGATGCAGCGGCGCAGGGAGATTTCGCCCAGCAAATCGATACAACGCGCAAGCAGGGCTACGCCAAGACCCTGATCGACCTGCTCAACAGCCTGAGCAGGACAGCCGAACAGGCGCTTTCCGACATTTCTTGGGTGTCGCAAGCGCTGGCCGAGGGCGACCTGACGCACAAGATCGACAAGCATTACCCGGGGCTGTTTGGCGAAACGGCCGAAGGCCTCAACGCCACCGTAGCCAACCTGCAGGAGCTGATCGGCAACGTCGTCGGCGCCGTCGATGCGATCTCGACCGCCGCCAAGGAAATTTCCGCCGGCAACAGCGACCTCTCGGTGCGCACCGAGGAACAAGCCTCCAGCCTCGAAGAAACGGCGGCGAGCATCGAGGAATTCACCGCCACCGCCCAGCAAAACACCGACAGCGCCAAACAGGCCAACCGCCTTGGCCAGTCCGCTTCGGAAATCGCCCAGCGAGGGGGCGAAATCGTCAATGCTTCGGCCGCCACCATGCTCGAAATCCGCGACAGTTCGCGCAAAATCGGCGACATCATCAGCGTCATCGAAGGCATCGCCTTCCAGACCAATATCCTCGCCCTCAACGCTGCCGTCGAAGCCGCCCGCGCCGGCGAACAGGGCAAGGGCTTTGCCGTCGTCGCCACCGAAGTCCGCGCCCTGTCTCATCGCACGGCACAGGCTGCCAAGGAGATTTCCGCCCTGATCCGCGAGTCGGCCAGCAAGGTCGAACACGGCACCAGCCAGGCTGAAAAGGCCGGCCAGAGCATGAGCGAAATCATGGCCGCCATCTCCAGCCTATCCACCATCGTCGCCGGCATCAGCGCCGCCTCGGTCGAACAAACCATCGGCATCGAACAGGTCAACAAGGCCGTCGCCCAGATGGACGAAGTGACCCAGCAAAACGCCGCCCTGGTCGAAGAAGCCGCTGCCGCCGCCGAATCGCTCGAAGAACAGGCGGAACAATTGAAGCGGCAGGTTTCGAGCTTCAAGCTGGGCAAGCTTGCCCGCGCCCTGTCCGCGCCAAACAAGTCAAAAGCAGCGCCAACGCCCAGCCGCCCCGAACTGCACCCGCCCAGCAAGCAGGATGCGGAGTGGTCGATGCTCTGAACCCCCACGCCACAAAAGAAAAGCCCGGAAGCGGATCGCTTTCGGGCTTTATTGCGTCAAGACACGAGGCCGGCAGATTTCAATTTTGATCGTTTTTTCCGGTTGACCGTGGGATTACCCCACGATCATGGATTCACCTTTTTCAGTCGCGGTGATCAATCCACCAGGTCAGCCCCTGAACGTTGAGTTCGATGTCAGTCGCCAGGATGTCGAGGATGGTCGCTTCCGGCAGCGTGCAGCCATGGGCGCGCAGTTCGGACAGCAGGTAGGCGGTGAGATCCTGTTTGGTCGCGGCGTGGCGGGTTTCGCCATCGTTGGAGTGGGCTTCGGCGATGGCGACGTGGGCGTCGAGACGGCGGTGCAGGTTGGCTGCCTGGGCCGGCAGGTCAGTGACTTGCGCGTAGTGGGTCAGGTACATGGCTTGCGGACCGTAGCTCATCAGGCGGTCGATGGAGGCGCGCATTTCCGCTACGTCGAACTGGGTCGGGCTGGTCGTCGGCTGGATGAACTGGCGGCCGTCGACGTCGAATTCGCGATACGAAAGCCCGAACATGTCGCCGGTGAAGATGGCCTTGGCTTTCTGGTCGACGATGCAGATGTGGTGCTTGGCGTGGCCCGGAGTGTCGATCATGAGCAGTTCGCGGCCGCCAAGTTGAATGGTCAAGCCTTCTTGGGCGTCGATGATGCGCTCGGCGGGTATGGGCAGGATGTCGCCGTAGACCGTATCGACGTACTCCTTGCCGTAGACGGCGGTGACACCGGCCACCAGCTTGGACGGCTCGGCCATGTGGCGCGAACCGCGCGGATGGACCACGAGTTTGGCGTTCGGGAATTCGCGCATCAGCGAGCCGGCGCCGCCAGCGTGGTCGAGGTGGATGTGGGTGAGGATGACGTAATCGACGGCGTCGCGGCCCAGGCCGACCTTGGTCAGCGCCTCGAGCACATTGGGCAGCGAGTCGTTGCTGCCGGTGTCGATGAAGGCGACGCGGCCATCTTCAACGATCATGTGGATGGCAGCCAGGATCGGGCGCACGTAGCCGGCGTCGAAGGCGATGATGCCGTTGCCGTAGTCTCTCCAGTCGAACATTTCCATACTCCTGCGTATTGATGGCGGCGATTATACTGGCGGCCTGACGATTTCAAAGAGTGAGCCGATGACGCATTTCGTGGCCGACGATGGAGAAAAGATCCACCTCAAAATTTCCGGCGAAGGTTCGCCGCTGATCCTGCTCCATGGCTGGACGTCAAGCAGCCAGGAATGGTTCCCCTTCATGGCCGAGCTCAATGCCCGGCACCGCGTTTTTCGCTGGGATGCGCGCGGCCACGGCGGCCATGCGCTGACCCACCCCGGCTCGGCGACGGTCGAACGCATGGCGCGCGATCTGCGCAACCTGATCGACCATTACGGCCTGCACGATGCCACCGCCGTCGGCCATTCGATGGGCGCCCTGACGCTCTGGCAATACCTGCGCGACCACGGCACGCACTGCCTCGGCAAGCTCTGCTTCATTGACCAGTCGCCCAAGCTGCTGACGGCCAACGACTGGGCACACGGTATTTACGGCGATTTTGGCGTTGATCGCAACAACGAGCTGGTCTCATGGCTGCGCGACGATTTTGCCGAGGGTGTGCTGAAATTGACGGCGCACGGCCTCAACAAGCGGGCCGAGGAGAAGTACCTGCAGAACGCCTCGGGCTGGCAACGCTCGCGCGCTGCGCTGCAGGCCCAGAACCCGGAGCCGCTGATCAATTGCTGGCTGAGCCTGACCGCCGCCGATTATCGCGACGTGCTGGCCAATATCCCGCTACCGACCTTGCTGGTCTATGGCGGCGAAAGCAATTTCTACCACGCATCGACCGCGCACTACGTCGCCGACAACATCCCGAACGCCGTGCTGCGCATTTACGAAGGTACTGATCATTCGCCGCACCAGTGGCGACGCGAGCGCTTTGTCCGGGAACTGGTCGACTTTATCAACGACGCCCCGCCGGCCACTGATCTCTAAGCTGAGGCTTACCGGCCAGCGCCGGAAACAACAGCCCGGACCGGCGCCTTCGCTTTAGCCGGCCTTGCTGGCCGATGCCACGGCAGCCTGGGTTGTGCGGCTGGCCCGCAGATGCTGGACGGCCTGTTCGAGGCGCTGCTTTTCGGCCAGAACCTTGGTCGCGTAGCGCCGCTCCGGATCGCTTATCGCCCCGGCAAATTGCTGCAGACCGTTTTCCAGTCCGCCGTTGCGGCTAATCGATTCCTTGAGCACCCGAGCGCCGACCTGAACATTGATCACCGGGTTGAGGAAGGCGGCCTGGTCGGCGTCTTCCGGCAACTTGTCCTGATGGAAACGCGGCATCACCTGCATGAGGCCCTTGGCGCCAACGACGCTTTCGGAGAACGGGTTGAAGCGCGACTCGATGCCGATGACGGCGATGATGAGCAGCGGATCGAGATGCAGTTGCCGGCCGGCCGCCTGGGCCGTGGCAAAAATGGGCTCGAGGGCATCCGGTGCCACGCGATAGCGATGGGAGACGTACTCCATCGCACCACGCATGCGGGCACTGAGCGCTTCGCCAACAGGATCGATATCGTCGACCGCCAGTTCGTCATCAAGCGCCACTTCCTCGCTCGCCGGCAGCAGGAACTTCAAGCCACCGAGCATGGTGGGGTTGCCACTTTGGACGCCGACCAGGACAAGAACGAAAAATACGCCGGCCAGCATCAGGAACTTCTGAAACATTGAAGACGCGAGCGCCGATAGGCGAAGCATCGATGAGGGGAAAACTGTTGAGGTAAACATGCGACCTCCTTCACTGTTGCCACTGCCAAAAAGTATCTTCGACAGCGAACGGTTACAGGGGGTACGACACCGGCCATGCGCCCGCAAAAGGGAGCGCTGGAGACCGCAGCCAGACTACTGGATTGCCACGAAAACCGGTGCTGCACCGCAGCATTGATCCCAGTGTATTGATTTATATGGTTATTGTCAATCCAGCGCGATTCACATGGAGCACTCAGTGTTGCATCGCCGCAACAAACGCACGTAAAACGGCACCCTGGCGCCCCGGAAAAACCAGGCCGAAATACGACATTTCAATTTTGGCCATTTTTTCCGGTCGACCGTGGAATCGCCACGGAATCGTCTAGCCAGCCTTGATCTGCCCGGCGAAAACCTGGCGCAACTTGAGCGCCTTGGGCGCCACCACGGCCATGCAATATCCCTGGTAAGGATTACGCCGAAAATACTGGTGGTGATACTCCTCGGCCACGAAGAAAGTCGACGCCGGCGTCACCTCGGTAACGATGGGCGAGTCCCAGATGCCATCACTGTTGAGGCGGCTGATCATGGCTTCGGCAGCGGCCTGCTGGCCGGCATCATGGAAGAAGATGGCCGAACGGTATTGGGTGCCGGCGTCGTGGCCCTGGCGGTTCAGGGTGGTCGGATCGTGGATCGTGAAGAAGGCCGTGAGCAGCGTCTCGAAATCGATTTTCGCCGGATCGAACTCGATCTGGACGACTTCGGCGTGACCGCTGTCGCCGCGACACACGGCTTCGTAGCTCGGGTGCGGGTCGTGCCCGCCCATGTAGCCGGGCAGCACCGAAATCACCCCATCCAGTTGCTCAAAAGCTGCCTCGGTACACCAGAAACACCCCCCGCCCAGCGTCGCTTTTTGCGACATCGTCGTTTGCGCCATTTTCATTCCCGCTTTCCATTCAGATACCCTGAAGACAGTATGCCGCAGGCTTCGTTCCGCGCCATCCATGGCAAAAGCAAGTAAAATCGTGCGTCTCAGAACATCACCGATTGCATCCGATGAGCACGACCAAGAAACCGACCTTCCAGGAAATCATCCTGCGTTTGCAGCAATACTGGAGCGACAAGGGCTGCGCCCTGCTCCAGCCCTACGACATGGAAGTCGGCGCCGGCACCAGCCACACCGCCACCTTCCTGCGCGCCATTGGCCCGGAGCCGTGGAAAGCCGCCTACGTGCAGCCGTCGCGCCGTCCGAAGGACGGTCGCTACGGCGAGAACCCGAACCGCATGCAGCACTACTACCAGTTCCAGGTCGTGCTCAAGCCGGCCCCGGACAACATCCTCGAGCTCTACCTCGGCTCGCTCGAAGCCCTCGGTTTCGACCTCAAGAAAAACGACGTGCGCTTCGTCGAAGACGACTGGGAAAACCCGACGCTCGGTGCCTGGGGCCTGGGTTGGGAAGTCTGGATGAACGGTATGGAAGTGACGCAATTCACCTACTTCCAGCAGGTCGGCGGCATCGACTGCAAGCCGATCACCGGCGAAATCACCTACGGCATCGAACGCCTGGCGATGTACCTGCAAGGCGTCGAAAACGTCTTCGACCTGACGTGGACGGAAGGCCTGACCTACGGCGACGTCTATCACCAGAACGAAGTCGAGCAGTCGGCCTATAACTTCGAACACAGCAACGTCGACTTCCTGTTCCACGCCTTCGGCAAGCACGAAGAAACCGCTGTCCACCTGATGGGCAACCAGCTCGCCCTGCCGGCCTACGAGCAGGTTCTCAAAGCCGCCCACACCTTCAACCTGCTCGACGCCCGCGGCGCCATTTCGGTGACCGAGCGCGCCGCCTACATCGGCCGCATCCGCAACCTGGCCCGCGCCGTGGCCCAGGCCTACCTCGACTCCCGCGCCCGCCTCGGCTTCCCGATGGCGCCCAAGGAATGGGCCGCCGAAGTGCTGGTCAAGCTGGAAGAACAGAACGCAAAGAAAGCTGCCTGATATGTCGTCGAAAAACCTGCTCGTTGAACTGTTTGTTGAAGAACTGCCGCCCAAGGCGCTCAAGAAGCTGGGCGAAGTGTTTGCCGCCACGCTGGCCGCAGCACTGCAAAAGGATGGCCTGGCTACCGAGAGGGCCACTGTCACCGCCTACGCCTCGCCGCGCCGTCTGGCCGCCCACGTCACCGAAGTCGCTGCCGTTGCTGCCGACAAGCCGGTCGTCCAGAAGCTCATGCCGGTCGCCGTTGGCCTCGATGCCGCCGGCAACGCCACGCCGGCCCTGCTCAAGAAGCTCGCCGGATTGGGAATAGATGCGGGCGCCGCCGCTTCCTGCGTGACGAATCTGCGCCGCGAAAACGACGGCAAGGCCGACATCCTGTTTTACGACAGCCTGGCCAAGGGCGCCACGCTGGCCGAAGGCCTGCAAAAGGCACTTGAAGCCGCCCTCGCCGCCCTGCCCATTCCCAAGGTCATGACCTACCAGTTGCAGGACGGCTGGAGCAGCGTCAATTTCGTCCGCCCGGCGCATGGCCTCGTCGCCCTGCACGGCAGCGACGTCGTGCAGCTGGCCATTCTCGGCCTCAACTCGGGTCGTGAAACGCACGGTCACCGTTTTGAAGCGGCCGTCGATCCGGTCGTCTTCGCCCACGCCGACGAATACGCCGGCAAGCTGGCGACCGACGGCGCCGTCATCGCCTCCTTCGCCGAGCGCCGCGCCGAAATCGCCCGGCAACTTGCCGCCGCTGCCGCCAGGGCCGGGGCAAATGGCGCTGCTCCGCTACGGCCAATCGACGACGCCGCCCTGCTCGACGAAGTCACCGCGCTGGTCGAACGCCCGAACGTGCTGGTCGGTCAGTTCGAGGAGGAATTCCTCGCCGTGCCGCAGGAATGCCTGATTCTCACGATGAAGGCCAACCAGAAATACTTCCCGCTGCTCGACGCGGCCGGCAAGCTGACCAACAAGTTTCTCGTCGTCAGCAACATCAGCCCGGAAGATGCATCGGCCGTGATCGGCGGCAACGAGCGCGTCGTGCGTCCACGGTTAGCGGACGCCAAGTTCTTCTTCGACCAGGATCGCAAGAAGTCGCTGGAAAGCCGCGTCATCGGCCTGTCCAAGGTCGTCTATCACAACAAGCTGGGCACCCAGGGCGAGCGCATGCAGCGCGTTGCCGCGATTGCCCGGGCCATCGGCCAAGAGCTGGGCGGTGAAGCGCTGGCCCTGCATGCCGAACAGGCTGCGGTGCTGGCCAAGGCCGACCTGCTGACCGACATGGTCGGCGAATTCCCCGAACTGCAGGGCATCATGGGCCGCTACTACGCCCAGCACGACGGCCTCAACGCCGAAGTCGCCGATGCCATCGAAGACCACTACAAGCCGCGCTTCGCCGGCGACAGCCTGCCGCGCGGCCATGTCGGCACGGTCGTCGCGCTGGCCGACAAGCTCGAAACGCTGGTCGGCATGTTCGGCATCGGCCAGATCCCGACCGGCGACCGCGACCCGTTCGCGCTGCGTCGCCACGCGCTGGGCACCATCCGCATGCTGGCCGAAGGCAATTTGGATTTACCGCTGAATTCCCTGTTGACCGTGGCAGGCAGCGCCTTTGCATCGGTCGACGGTTTCAAGAGTGCCGAAGCCGAACTGGCCGACTTCATCTACGACCGCCTGGCCGGCAGCCTGCGCGAGCAGGGCTACACGGCACAGGAAGTCGATGCCGTGGTCAGCCAGCGGCCGCAGCGCCTTGGCGACATCCCCAAGCGCCTGGCCGCCGTCCGTGCCTTCGCCGCGTTGCCCGAAGCTGCCGCGCTGGCCGCCGCCAACAAGCGGGTCAGCAACATCCTCAAGAAGGTCGAAAACCCGGTCGAGCCAACCGTCGATAACGCCCTGCTCAAGGAAGCGCCCGAAATCGCCCTGCACGATGCGCTCGTCGATGTCGTGCCGCAGGCCGACGCCGCCTTCGTCACCGGCGACTATGCCGAATCCCTGCTGGCGCTGGCCGCCCTGCGCGCCCCGGTCGATGCCTTCTTCGACGGCGTCATGGTCAATGCCGACGATCCGGCCCTGCGCGCCAATCGTCTCGGCCTGCTCGCCAAGCTCCATGTGGCGATGAACAAGGTCGCCGACATTTCCAAGCTGTCTGTCTGAGAACGGGAAGAACGCCATGCCGACCAAGCTCGTCATCCTCGACCGCGACGGGGTCATCAACTTCGACTCGGCCCAGTTCATCAAGACGCCGGCCGAATGGAAGCCGATCCCGGGCAGCCTGGAAGCGATCGCCCGCCTCACCCAGTGCGGCTACCGGGTGGTCGTGGCGACCAACCAGTCGGGTGTCGGCCGCGGTTTGTTCGACATGGAAACGCTGAACCTGATCCACAGCAAGATGCACAAGGCAGTCGTCTCTCTGGGTGGGCGCATCGACGCCATTTTCTATTGTCCGCATGCGGCCGATTCGAAATGTGACTGCCGCAAGCCGAAACCCGGCATGTTCAAGCGCATTTCCGAGACACTCAATGTCGACCTCAAGGGTGTCCCGGCCATCGGCGATTCGCTGCGCGATCTGCAGGCTTGCGCTGCCGCCGGCTGTCAGCCGATGCTGGTGATGACCGGCAAGGGCGAGAAAACCAAGGCCGACAACGAATTGCCGGAAGGCACGCTGGAGTACAAGGACCTGTCGGCGGCGGTCGACGCCATCCTCAAGGAAACCACGCCATGAGGGCGGTGCGCTCGACGCTGTTCATGGCCTACGCCGTCGTCTGGTCGATCCTCACGGCGCCGCTCGTCGTTATCGCCGCCCTCGCCTTGCGCGGGCTGTGGGGCTATCGCTTCGGCAAGCTGTGGCGCCTCGGCATCCAGTTCGGGGTCGAAAATATCCTCGGCATCCGGCCCAAGGTCATCGGCCTTGAAAACATGCCGAAGGAGCCTTGCGTCATCCTCGCCAAGCACCAGTCAGCCTGGGAAACGATGACCCTCCAGGATCTTGTGCCGGCCGGCGCCTACTGCGTCTTCGTGCTCAAGAAGGAACTGCTGCGCGTCCCGCTGATCGGCTGGGGTCTGGGTGCCATGAAGATGATTTCGATCGACCGCGCCGCCGGCAAGGACGCCCTCGACCAGGTTGTCGTCCAGGGCCGCGAGCGCCTCAAACAGGGCTTTTACGTCATCCTCTTCCCGGAAGGCACGCGCGTTGCGCCGGGCCAGAAAAAACGCTACAAGCCGGGCGGCGCCTACCTCGCCACCCGTGTCGGCTGCAAGGTCGTGCCGGTTGCCCATGACGCCGGCGAACTGTGGCCGCGCCAGGCTTTCCTGAAAACACCGGGCACCGTCACGATGAGCATCGGTCCGGCTTTCGACGCCACCGGCATGACCGAAGCCGAAGTCAATCAGCGGGCTGAAGCCTGGATCGAAGACGAGATGCACCGCATCTCGCCGCATCGCTATTCGGATGCCTCGCACAACGCCACCTGAGCCGGCGCGCAGCATCGTCATTGCCGGCCAAGCCGTCGCCTACCAGTTGCGGCGCAGCCAGCGCCGGACCATCGGCCTGGCCATCGACCACCGCGGCCTGCGCGTCGGCGCCCCGACCCGGGCCCGCATCGGCGACATCGAAAGCCTGATCCACGAGCACGGCCAATGGGTACTCGACAAACTGGCCGCCTGGCGCGACCGGCCGGCCCAAGGCAAGCTGGAGATCACCGACGGCACCGTGGTTTTTACCCTTGGCGAGCCGTTGACCGTAGCCTTCACCGATGTCGGCCGTAGCCGCTGGCAGTTCGGCCCCGGCACGCTTTACCTGCGCCCCGACGCCACCCACACCGCCAGCGACCTGCTCGAAAAAGCCCTGCGCGAGAAAGCTCGCACAGTATTCGCCGAACGTCTGGCCATCCACGCGCCTCGGCTTGGCGTCGGCCAGCCACCGCTGCGCCTGTCGTCGGCCCGCACGCGCTGGGGCAGTTGCAGCCACCACGGCGGCATTGCGCTGAACTGGCGGCTGGTGCTCATGCCGCTGGCCATCGTCGATTACGTCGTCTGCCACGAACTGGCCCATCTCAAGGAAATGAACCACAGCCCGCGCTTCTGGTCTGTAGTTGAGCAACTTTGCCCCGACTGGAAGGCGCACCGGCTCGAACTGCGCCAGCTGGCCCGGCAAATCCCCCACTTTTAAGGAAAAACATGCGCATTCTGCACACCATGATTCGCGTCGGCGATCTCGACAAATCGATCGCCTTCTACACCGAAATCCTCGGCATGCAATTGCTCCGCCGCACCGACTACCCGGAAGGCCGCTTCACGCTGGCCTTTGTCGGCTATGGCGATGAAGCCAGCGAAGCGGTCCTCGAACTGACCCACAACTGGGACACCCCGAGCTATGAGCTCGGCAACGGCTACGGCCACATCGCCCTGGCCGTGCCCGATGCTGCTGCCGCCTGTGCGGCAATCAAGGCGCGCGGCGGCAAGGTTGTGCGCGAAGCCGGGCCGATGAAGCATGGCTCGACGATCATTGCTTTTGTCGAAGATCCGGATGGCTACAAGGTTGAGTTGATCCAGTCAAAATAGAATTCAATGCGGTTCGCGGCAAAAAGCCGATTTGGGGAACGAATTGGGTTCCAACAGCTCCTAAACCAGCACACACCGAACGGAGCGCGACATTTTGGCCTGCGATGAAGAACGAATAGTCAGCTATCAACGCGCCGTACGCAGCATGCGAGAAGGCGACTTCGCGATTGAGTTCCCTACCGAGCCGAAAGATGCCGTAGGTATCCTTGGCGAAGAATTGCAAAGACTTGCCGAGCATCTTGAATGGCATTTTGATCACGCGCGAAAACTGCAGGAAGTCACCGACTCGGTCATTGGCGGCTTATTCCTTGACGATGTCCTGAAAAGAATTTTTGATGCCTTCCGGGCTGTCATTCCATATAACCGGCTCGGCTGCGCCCTGATCAACGAAGACCAATTGTCCGTTTCAACCTATTGGTCATGTGCGGATTATCCGGAGACTCATCTGCCAAACGGGTTCACGGCCAAACTTGCCGGGAGCAGCCTGAGCAACATCGTGCATACCGGGCAACCGCGAATTTTGAATGACCTGACCGAATATCTCTCGGAGAACCCAAATTCCCATTCGACGCGCCTGATGGTCGCCGAAGGCATTCGCTCCAGTCTGACCTGCCCCTTGATCAGTCAAGGAAAACCCATTGGATTTATTTTCTTCTCGAGCCTTGAGCCTGGCACCTACAAGGACCTGCATCAGGGAATTTTCCGGCGGATTGCCACCCAACTATCGACACTGATTGAAAAGAGTCGGCTCTACCAGGAAATTGTCGACATTAACCAGCGCCTGGCGATTACGCAGCAGGAGTTGCAGGACTTGGCGACGCGCGATCAGCTTACGGGCATCTACAACCGCAGAGGCATTCTCGAATTGGTCGACGCCGCCGTCGCCAAGGCAAAGCGGGAAAACCGCCGCATGGCCTTGATCATGGTTGACATCGATTACTTCAAGAGAATCAATGATTCGGGTGGCCACATCGCCGGAGACGAGGTGCTCCGGGAGGTTGCCTCAAGAATGACCAACAGCGTCCGCGAATACAACCATGTCGGCCGATTGGGTGGTGAGGAGTTCCTTGTCTTGCTTGATGAAGCAGACTGCGATCACGCACACGATATAGCTGAACGACTGCGCAGCGCTATCGACATGAAACCGATAAATTGCGATGGCACGACGTACTCAGTCACAGTCAGTGCTGGCGTCGCCCAGGTTGTCGATACGGAAAAACTGGTCGATGTCCAACATCTGATACTGACGGCTGATGAGGCGCTTTACGAATCAAAACGCAACGGGCGCAATAGAGTTACCTGTCGCCAGGCGATGGCCTAGGGCGTATCCACGACGAGCGGTTAGCGGCGCAAGCAATTGCCGGTGGGAACGCCCGGCGTCGGCGCTTTTTTGACGCTTCAGCCTGCGGCAGCATTGCTTCGCGCCAGCCGTCCCGCCCCCACACACATCCAGCCGCCTCCAACCGGGGCATTCTGGTTCAAGATTCGATTTTGGCCATTTTTCCCGGTTGACCATAGCGCTCCGGCCGGCAAACCAAATTGCGCATTGTTCGTTCTTCAGGCTCGATTTGACATCGCTTCGCGCGCGACGCTTTCGAAGGTTTCGACGACGCCGGCCCAGCTGCGCGGCAGCATCGTCTGGCGGGCGGCTTCGGCCATTTCGCCGAGGCGCTCGGCTTCGTCGAGCATCCACAGCGCGCCTTCGACGTAGCCGCGCTCGTCGCCGGGGGAGGCGACCATGCCGTTTTTCTGCTGAGCGATCAGTTCGGCCGCCGCCGCGCTGCGATAGGCGATAACCGGCAGGCCGCTGGCCATCGCCTCGGCGACGACGTTGCCGTAGGTTTCAGTCAGGCTGGGGAAGAGAAAGAGGTCGGCGCTGGCGTAGTGGGCGGCGAGGTCTTCGCCGATGCGCATGCCGGCGAAGTGGTGATCGGGATGATCGGCGGCCAGTTGTTTGGCCGATGGGCCATCGCCGACCCAGACCATCTTGGCCTTGGGATGCCAGACCTGGATGGCGGCAAAGGTCTTTTTGACCAGGGCCAGATTCTTCTCGGCCGCCACCCGGCCAACGTAGAGGCAGGCCGGCCCGTCTCCCTCGACGCCCCAGGTCTGGCGCAAGGTCTTGCTGCGCCGGGCCGGATCGTACAACTGCGTATCGACGCCACGGCCGACGACGCGTACCCCGGTCAGCCCTTCGCCAGCCAGATCGGCGGCCAGCGCCGCCGTCGGCACCATGGTCGCCAGCGTTCGCCG
>VIKE01000039.1:0-31500 GCA_008080565.1 Rhodocyclaceae bacterium
TTTGGCTACTTTCTTTTGGCCACACAAAAGAAAGTACGCCCGCCAACAAGGCGGAAACCCAAGCCAATTAACCGGGAAAACCCCATTTAGCAGATGCTCAATGGCACAACGCGTAAACTCAGCCCCGCGCCGTAGCCCCTTTGGCCGGCAGCGCTTCAACCAGCTTGATGATCGCCAGCGACAGATTGTCGCCACCACCCTTGGCCCTCCTTCGGGCCATGTCGATCAGAATTTCGCAGGCTTGCCGGGCTGAATTCTGGGCGACCAGCGCGCCGAGTTCTTCGTCGTCGAAATAGCCCCAGAGACCATCCGAACAAAGCACGAAGGCATCGCCGGCAACAAGATCGACGGTTTCCGAAAGGGTTATTTTCGGTTCGTCCTGGCCGCCGAGCGAGGCCAGAAGCACATTGCGATTGGGATGGGTCAGCGCCTGCTCGGCAGTGATTTTCCCGGTTGACAGGAGGTACTCGACGTAGGAGTGATCGACCGAACGGTCAACCGGCTTGTTGCCGCGAAAATGATAGATCCGGCTGTCTCCGCAGTGTCCCCAGGTGATTTTTCCCGGTTGCAGGAGCAGCATCACGGCAGTGCTGTGAGGGTCCATTTCATTCATGAAACGCGATGCCTTGATCATCGTGTGCGCTTCGCGCATGGCATTTTCGAGCATGCGCTGGGGACTCTCATCAACCGCTGAAAACTGGTCGAGATTTGTTTTGGCCGTATGCACAACCTGCTCGGCGGCGAGCGCGCCGCCGGTGTGGCCGCCCATGCCGTCGGCGACGACAGCCAGGGCGACGCCACGTTTCCGCGCGTGCGGAAGGATCGCCACGCGATCTTGTTGTTCCTTGCGATCCCCTTGGTGCTGCGCCGCGCAGGCGTCGAGTGCTATGGACATCCAATCCCCTTTTTGCGAGGAAGCTTATCACGGAAGGGTTGTGCGACTATTAACACTGTGTCCAGTCTTGCTTTTACTGCGGACATTCAGGCCTCTGTGGCGCAACCGAATCGTTCAAGAACGATATCGACAAACTCGGGCAAGGCCTCCTCGTTGAGCCCCAGCTCGGGCAGCACATCGCTCTTCACTCGCTCCCATTCCGGGCTGGCAATGCGCTGATCACGATAATAGATATCAACGGCGAGCTGGACGATAGCCACCATGCTGCGCGCGTCGTGCTGCCCCAGTTCGCCGATGGCGTGGTGAAAACGGATGGCATCGCAGATGAACTCCGGCAAGTGCCAGTGGCGGGCAATCAGGTAGCCAACGACGCAATGATCGGCATTGAACTTCCGGTCCTCTTCGGCCAGGTCGATCCAGATGCCCGGCGCACCGAGTTTCATCTCGGCGCAGTAGGTCGGAAAGCGCTGCATGAGCAGCGGGACGCCACAATCATGAAAAATTCCAGCCAGGTAAGCCTGATCGGGAAAAATATTGCAGACGGCAACCCGCTCGTCGGCAATCAGCATGGCCAGTTGGCCAACGGCATGCGAGCGGGCCCAGTAGGCCTCGTAAACGCGCCGATTTTTCTTGATCTCGCCAGCTCCGGACAGGGCAATGGCCTGGACCAGATTAAAAGTCTGGCGAACCCCGACGGCATGCAGGACGGCTTCGACTGAATCGAACGGCTGGTGCTGCCGGTAGGCCGAATTGCCGACGACCTTGAAAAGCATCGCCGTCAGCCCCGGATCCTTGTTGATGACGCGGGCCAGCAGCCGGACGTCGAGTTCGCTGCGGTTGATGAGCTGGCGCAGCTCTTCGAGCACCCGCGGCTGGGCGGGAATCTTGACGCCGTTCTCAAGCAGGCGTTTGATCCGGGCGGCATCTTCGGCGCCGAGCGACTGGGTGATTTCAAATACGGATGGTACGTCCTGGCTCATGCCATTGCCTCATCAATCAATTCAATCCAGTGCCGCACGGGCAGCGTACTGCCGGCCTGCAGGTGGGTCAGGCAGCCGATATTGGCCGTCGCCGCCAGCGCCGGGCCACCGGCATTGAGGGCGGCCAGCTTGTTGGCGCGCAGTTTGTTGGCCAGGTCGGGCTGCAGGACCGAATAGGTGCCGGCTGAACCGCAGCACAGATGGCTGTCGGCGACCAGTGTAAGTTCGTAGCCGGCCGCTTGCAGCAAGACCTCGATGCTGCCACGAATCTGCAAGCCGTGCTGCAGGGTGCACGGCGAATGGAAGGCCAGCTTGCCGCGCTTTTCCGGATGGCGCGCCAAAAAGGGCAGCAACGCGGCTTTTTCACCCGCCAGAATTTCCGAAGGATCGCGGCACAGCGCACTGATTTTTGCCGCTTTTTCGGCGTAGACCGTGTCATCGGCCAGGATATGAGCGTAGTCCCGGACCTGTACGCCACAGCCGGAGGCCGTGACGACGATGGCTTCGATGCCGGCTTCGATGTGCGGCCACCAGGCGTCGATATTGCGCCGCATGTCGTTCTTGGCCGTTTCGTGGTCATTCAGATGGAAGCGGACGGCGCCGCAGCAACCGGCCTTGGCTTCTTCAAACAATTCGATCCCCAGCTTGGCGAAAACGCGCGCCGTGGCGGCGTTGATGTTGGGGGCCAGCGCGGGCTGGACGCAGCCGCCCAGGGCCAGCATTCGGCGCCGGAGGGCGGCCGGCGTCGGCCACGGTGCACCGGCCGGCTGGGCAGGCGGCAGCTTGTCGGCCAGGCTTGTTGGCAACAAGGGCCGGACGGCGCGGCCAAGGGCGACTGCCGGGCCAAACAGCGCGGGGTTGGGCAATACGGTTCTCAACAGCGCGCGAGTCACGCGGTCGGCGAAACGGCGCGGCAGTTTTGCCTCGACCACGGCGCGCCCGACATCGAGCAGATGGCTGTATTTGACGCCCGACGGACAGGTCGTTTCGCATGAGCGGCAGGTCAGGCAGCGGTCGAGGTGGGTGCGCGTCTTTTCGGTGACCGGCTTGCCTTCGAGCACCTGCTTGATCAGGTAGATGCGGCCGCGCGGGCCGTCGAGTTCGTCGCCGAGCAGCTGGTAGGTCGGGCAGGTTGCCGTGCAGAAGCCGCAGTGCACGCACTTGCGCAGGATTTCCTCGGCGATCTGGCCGGCGTGGGTGGCGCGCAGTTCGGCGGTGAGTTTGGTATCCATCAGAACTCCGCGTACAGCCGACCGGGGTTGAGGATGCCCTGCGGGTCGAAGGCTTTTTTGAGGCGGCGATGCAGGGCCAGCAAGGCTGGCGGCAACGTAGCGAAAGCGCCTTCGAGGCAGCGCAACGATTCCGGCGCGCGGTAGAGCACGGCGTGACCACCGAGGCGGATCGCGGCGGCGCGGATCGCTTGGTGATCGCCATCGACCTCGCCGGCATACCAGCGCAGCGCTCCGCCCCACTCGATGGCGCGCAGGCCGTCGAGATCCGGGCACGGCGCGGTCGATGGCAAGGCGAGTCGCCACAATGGGCTGGCGGCGAAGGCAGGATGCGTTTGTTCACGTATCGAATTCCAGTGTTTTTCCGGGTTGACCGTGGAAACCCCGCCGAGCTTTGCTGTGGCCGCTTCAACGGCTGCCCGCGCACCGGACAGGCGTAACCAGAGCTGGCCGTCGTGCCAGAAGGAAGCCGAAATGGGCAACGGCTGGCCGCCCCATTCGTTGAGCCGGCGAATGGCTTCGGTTGCATCGCATTCGAAGACCAGCGTCGTTTCGGCCACAGGCTTGGGCAGAACCTTGAGCGTGACTTCGGCGATGACGCCGAGCGTGCCGAGACTGCCGGCGATGAGGCGCGACACGTCGTAGCCGGCGACGTTTTTCATGACCTGGCCGCCGAAATTGAGCACCTGGCCGGTCCCATCGACCAGCTTGACGCCGAGCACGAAGTCGCGCACGGCACCGGCTTGTTGCCGGCGCGGGCCGGACAGGCCGGCGGCGACGCAGCCGCCGACCGTGGCGCCAGCGAAATGGGGTGGTTCGAAGGCCAGCATCTGGCCCTTTTCGGCCAGCGTGGCCTCGATCTCGGCGAGCGACGTGCCGCATTTGGCCGTGATGTAGAGCTCGGTCGGCTCGTAGGCGACGATGCCGCGATGGCCGGAAACATCGAGCACCTCGCCGGCCAGCAGGCCGCCGTAGAAATCCTTGCTGCCGGCGCCACGGATGCGTAGCGGTGCGCGCCCTACGTCGGCGTTGCGGACGGCGGCGACGATATCGTCAAGCGAATGTGCAGTCAGCATCAGAAGCGCTCCAGCTCGGGAAATTTCACGTCGCCGTGATGGACGTGCATGCGGCCGTATTCGGCGCAGCGGTGCAGGCTGGGCACGGCCTTGCCGGGGTTGAGCAGGCCGCTTTCGTCGAAGGCGGCCTTGACGCGATGGAAGGCTTCGATTTCGGGCGTCGAATACTGGACGCACATCTGGTTGATTTTTTCGATGCCGACGCCGTGCTCGCCGGTGATCGAACCGCCCAGGGCGACCGAGAGTTCAAGGATTTCCGCGCCGAAGGCTTCGGCCCGTTCCCAGTCGCCGGGTTTCGAGGCGTCGTACATGATCAGCGGGTGCAGGTTGCCGTCGCCGGCGTGGAAGACGTTGGCGCAGCGCAGGCCGTATTTGGTTTCCATGGCGGCGATGGCCGACAGCATTTCGGCCAGCCGCTTGCGCGGAATGGTGCCGTCCATGCAGTAATAGTCCGGCGTGATGCGGCCGACGGCGGGAAACGCCGCCTTGCGCCCGGCCCAGAAACGCAGGCGTTCGGCTTCGGACTGCGAAACGCGAATGTCGCTGGCACCGGCGGCGTTCAAAACCTCGGTGACGCGGGCAATTTCCTCGGCGACTTCTTCCGGCGTGCCGTCCGACTCGCAGAGCAGGATGGCTTCGGCATTCATGTCATAGCCCGCCTTGACGAAGGGTTCGACGGCCGCCGTCGCCGCCTTGTCCATCATTTCCAGCCCGGCCGGGATGATGCCGGCGGCGATGATCGCGGCGACGGCATCGCCGGCCCGGGCGACATCGGCGAACGAGGCCATGACGACCTGGGCCAGTTCCGGCTTGGGCACGAGTTTGACGGTGACTTCGGTGACGACGCCGAGCATGCCTTCGGAACCGATCATCAGGGCAAGCAGGTCGTAGCCGGCGGCATCCGGTGCCTCGGAGCCGATCTCGAAGACCTCGCCTTCGATGCTGACGACGCGGATGCGCAGGACGTTATGAACAGTCAATCCGTATTTCAGGCAATGCACGCCGCCCGAGTTTTCGGCGACGTTGCCGCCCAGCGTGCAGGCGATCTGCGACGACGGGTCGGGCGCGTAATAGAGGCCGAAGGGCGCGGCGGCCTCCGAGACGGCGAGGTTGCGCACACCGGGCTGGACGACGGCGAGACGGGCGGCGCGGTCGACGCGCAGGATTTTGTTGAAACGGGCCAGCGACAGCACGATGCCGTGGGCGTGCGGCATGGCGCCGCCGGACAGCCCCGTGCCGGCACCGCGCGCGACGACCGGCACGCCAAGGCTGTGGCAGGTACGCAGGATGTCGATGACCTGGGCCTCGGTTTCCGGCAGGCAGACGGCGAGTGGCAGTTCGCGGTAGGCAGTGAGGCCGTCGCATTCGTAGGGGCGCAGATCCTCTTCACCGAGCAGCAGGCAGTGTGGAGGCAGGAAGAGGCGGAGCCGCCGTTCCAGCGTTGCCAGGTCAATGCAAATGTCGTTATTGCCGTTTTGCGCCATATTTGCCATTTTAGCCTATAAGAATGGCCCGAAAATCATTAACGTTGGTTCGCGTCGGGCCGGTGACCAGCAGGTCGCCGAGTAGGGAAAAGCAGGTCCACGCATCGTTGTTGGCCAGTCGGGCGCGCAGGTCGAGACCGGCGGTCTTGGCCCGGGCCAGCGTGCTCGGGTCGATGAAGGCGCCGGCATTGTCTTCGCTGCCATCAATGCCGTCGGTGTCGGCGGCCAGAGCATGGATGCCCGGCGCACCATCGAGGGCCAGGGCCAGGCTGAGCAGGAGTTCGGTGTTGCGCCCACCACGGCCGTTGCCTCGCATGGTCACCGTCGTTTCGCCACCGGAAAGCAGAACGCAGGGCGTTTTGGCCGGAAATCCGTGTTGACCGCAGGAACGCGCCATGCCGGCCAGGACCTTGCCGACTTCGCGTGCCTCGCCTTCGATGGCGTCGCCGAGGATGAGCGGCGTGATGCCGAGCCTTTGCGCCTCGGCGGCGGCCGCTTCGAGCATCTGGCGCGGGCTGGCGACCAGGCGGAATTCGCTGTTGGCCAGACGCGGGTCGCCTGGCTTGGGCGTTTCGAGTTCGCCGGACTCGAGGCGCTGGCGCAGGTCGGGCGGGAGGGCGATGGCGTAGAAATCGAGGACCTTGAGCGCATCGGCGCAGCTCGTCGGATCGCCGACGGTCGGGCCGGAGGCGATGACGGCCGGGTCGTCGCCGGGCACGTCGGAAATGGCCAGGGTCAGCACCGAGGCCGGCCAGGCGGCAGCGGCGAGGCGCCCGCCCTTGATGGCAGACAGGTGTTTGCGCACGCAGTTGATTTCGCCGATGCTCGCCCCCGAGCGAAGTAGCGCCGAGGTGAGCGCCCGCTTTTCGGCCAGCGTGACGCCAGGCGCCGGGGCGGCGAGCAAGGCCGAGCCGCCGCCCGAAATCAGGGCGAGAACGCGGTCTTCCACGGTCAACCGGGAAATTTGCTCAAAAATGGAAAGTGCTGCCGCCTCGCCGGCGGCGTCCGGCACCGGGTGTGCGGCTTCGATGATCTTGATCCGTTCACACGGCACGCCGTGGCCGTAGCGGGTGACGACCGTTCCTTCGAGCGGCCCCGACCAATGTTGCTCGACCGCCCGCGCCATGGCGGCCGAGGCCTTGCCGGCGCCAATGACGATGAGCCGGCCACCGTCGTCAGGGGGCAGATGCGGCGGCACACACGAGTCCGGATCGGCCGCGGCGATGGCGGCGTCGAACAGGCGGCGCAGGATGTCGCGCGGGGTCACTTGGTCATCCAGCCGAGACCCGCTTCGGTCGTCGTCAGCGGCTTGTATTCGCAGCCGACCCAGCCGGCGTAGCCGAGCCGGTCGAGTTGATCGAACAGGAACGGATAGTTGATTTCGCCGGTCCCCGGTTCATGGCGTCCCGGGTTGTCGGCGATCTGGACGTGGCCGATGCGCCCGATGTTGGCTTCGATGGTCCGCGCCAGATCGCCCTGGATGATCTGCGCGTGATAGAGGTCGAGTTGCAATTTGACGTTGGGGCGGCCGATGGCATCGAGCAGGCGCGGCGCCTTGTTCACGTCGTCCAGCCAGTAGCCCGGCATGTCGATGCGGCTGTTAATTGGCTCAATCATCACCGTCACGCCGACAGTGGCAAAACGATCGGCGGCGAATTGCAGGTTGGCGATGTACGTGGCTTCCAGTTCGGCCTCGCCAACACCATCGGGACGAAGCCCGGCCATGCAGTGCACCCGCTCGCAGTCGAGAACCATCGCGTAGTTGAGCGCCAGTTCGACACTGTCGGCGAATTCGCCCTGGCGGTGCGGCAAACAGGCCAGGCCACGCTCGCCGGCCGCCCAGTCGCCGGGCGGCAGATTGAACAGCACCTGCTCGACAGCGGCTGCCTTGAGCCATTCGGCGACATCATGCGCCGGCCACTCGTAGGGAAAAAGATATTCGACGCCGCGAAAACCGGCGCTTGCCGCCCGTTGAAAGCGCTTCCCGAACGGCACGTCGGCAAATAAAAAACTGAGATTGGCAGCGAACTGGGGCATAAGGGTGGCTGTCTGTAGTGCGGACCAAAAGTATAATCTGCACTGACTCTGGAGAAAGCACCGTGAACGACACTGAACAAGAACGCAAGGGCAACCGCCTGTCGAAGATCGTCACCCGCACCGGCGACGCCGGCACGACCGGCCTTGGCGATGGCAGCCGGACGACCAAGGACAGCCTGCGCATCGACGCCATCGGCGAAGTCGACGAGCTCAACTCGGGCCTCGGCGTACTGCTCTGCGAAGACATGCCGGAAGCCATGCGCGCCGCCCTGCTCGACGTCCAGAACGACCTTTTCGACCTCGGCGGCGAACTTTGCCTGCCCGGCATGGCCGTCATGAAGGATGCCCAGGTCGCCCGTCTCGAAGCGCAGGCCGAAGCCTTCAATGCCGACCTGCCAATGCTCAAGGAATTCATCCTCGCGCCGCCGCGCTCGCCCACCTGAGCCGCACCGTCTGCCGCCGCGCCGAGCGGGCCATGGTCCGCCTGCACGGCGCCGAACCGCTGTCCGAAGCCGCTCGCCGCTACATCAACCGTCTGTCCGACCTGCTCTTCATCCTCGGCCGCGCCCTCAACCGGGCCGGCGGCCGCGGCGATGTGCTCTGGCAAAAGGGCAAGAATGCCGTGTAATCCGTCCCGGCCGGCCATCGACGCCATTTCTGGTTAAACCGTGTACCGCGTCAAGACCACCTACCGCACCGGCACCGACCGCCCGATCATCGAGCACGGCCCCTGGCACGAATCGCGCAAGGTCGCCGAGCACTGGGCCGAACAACTGCGTGCCGCCGGTTACGCGGTCAGCATCGAGAGTCAGAACATCCATGCCGGCGGCGGTGAAGATGACGACAACGCCGACCTCGCCGCAGCACTGGCCGGGATGGCCTGAGCGGGCGGCCTGCGCCGGACAGGCTTAACATCGGCAAACAATCCAGCCCCCCGGAGACAAGCCCATGAATACGCCAGAATTCACCACCCTCGCCATCACGCTCGTCGACAACATCGCCGATGTCCGTCTCAACCGGCCGGACAAGTCGAATGCGATGAACGAGGCGATGTGGCAGGAAGTCCGTCTGGCTTTCGAATGGGTCGATGCCACGCCGGAGGCCCGCGTCGCGATTCTGAGCGGCGAAGGCAAGAACTTTTGCGCCGGGATCGACCTCGCCATGCTCGGCAGCATCCAGCAACAGACCGCTCACGCCGATGGCGCCCGTAGCCGCGAAACATTGCGCCGGCTGATCCTCGATTTGCAGGACTGCCTGAGCAGCATCGAACGTTGCCGCAAGCCGGTGCTCGCGGCCATCCAGGGCGCGTGCGTGGGCGGTGCGCTCGATCTCGTGACCTGTTGCGACATGCGCTACGCGGCGCCGGATGCGGTTTTTTCGATCAAGGAAATCGATCTCGGCATGGTCGCCGATGTCGGCACGCTGCAACGCCTGCCGCGCCTGATCGGCGAAGGGATGGCGCGCGAACTGGCGTACACCGGCCGCAGTGTGGATGCCGACGAAGCGGAGAAACTCGGCCTGATCAATTTCAAATTTGGCGATTTTTCCCGGTTGACCGTGGGCGTCCGCGAAATCGCCCAAACCATTGCCGCCAAGTCGCCGCTGGCTGTTCGCGGGACCAAGGACGTGCTCAATTTCAGCCGTGACCACTCGGTGGCCGACGGCCTCAATTACGTCGCCGGCTGGAACGCGGCGATGCTGCTTTCGGCCGACCTCGGCGAGAGCATCGCCGCCCAGCGCGAGAAGCGTCGGCCGGATTTCACCGACTGAGCCGGAAACAGGCGAACCAAAGACAGGAAGGCCCGACCGGCTTGCGCCAATCGGGCCAGAATGCACCGCTCAGGAAAAGTCAGTCCAGGCCGGAGCTTTGCCGCTTGATGCCTGTTCCCAGCTTGATCGGCCGGCCTATTCGGCCGCTTCAGCCACCCGCCGGGCGCGCACGGCGGCGGCTAGCTGGTCGAGTACCTTGACGCTGTCTTCCCAGTTGATGCAGGCGTCGGTGACGCTCTGGCCGTAGGTCAGCGGTTTGTCCGGGACGATGTCCTGGCGACCTTCGACAAGATGCGATTCGACCATGACGCCGACAATGCGGTCTTCACCGGCCGCCAGTTGGGCGGCGACGCTGTCGCAGACTTCCATTTGCAGCTTGAATTGCTTGCGGCTGTTACCGTGCGAGAAATCGACCATGAGCCGGGCGGCGAGGCCGGCCTTGGCGATTTCGGTGCATGCGGCATCGACGCTGGCGGCGTCGTAATTCGGCTCCTTGCCGCCGCGCAGGATGACGTGGCAGTCCTCGTTGCCGGTCGTCGACACGATGGCGGTGTGGCCGGACTTGGTGACCGACAGGAAATGGTGCGGCGAATTGGCCGAGCGGATGGCGTCGACCGCAATGCGCATGTTGCCGTCGGTGCCGTTCTTGAAGCCGACCGGGCAGGACAGGCCGGAGGCCAGCTCGCGATGCACCTGCGACTCGGTGGTGCGGGCACCGATGGCGCCCCAGGCGATGAGGTCGGCGGTGTATTGCGGCGTGATGGTGTCGAGGAATTCGGTGGCACAGGGCAGGTCGAGCTCGTTGATTTCGAGCAGGATGCGCCGGGCCAGACGCAGACCTTCGTTGATGCGGAAGGTGTTGTCGAGGCGCGGATCGTTGATCAGGCCCTTCCAGCCCACCGTCGTGCGCGGCTTTTCGAAATAGACGCGCATGACGACGATGAGGTCTTCGGCGTATTTCTCGGCTTCCTTGGCCAGCTTTTTGGCGTAATCGATGGCCAGGTCGTGATCATGGATCGAGCAGGGTCCGATGACGACGAGCAGGCGGTCGTCGGCGCCATGCAGGACGCGGTGAATGGCCTGGCGGGCGGCATAGGTCGTCTGGGCGGCGCGGGTGGACACCGGGTATTCGCGGAAAACGTGGGCCGGCGGCACCAGTTCCTTGATTTCCTTGATGCGCAGGTCGTCGGTGTTGGGTTTGCTCGTTTGCGTGCTGTGCTGCGTCATGGCCAGTCTCATTCAGAAATGCTGAAAACCCAGCATTCTACCGGATGGCCATGGAAGATTTCGCGCTGCCCGCCTTGGAACGAGCGGCAACCCAGCCTGATCTGATTACTTCGGCAGCCTTTCGTAAAGACCGACAACGCCCTCCATCTCTTCAAGGATGCGTTCGCTGGTCGTCGCCACGGCCAGCTGCGCCCGCTTGTCACCGCCGGTTTTTTGATTGAGGGCGCTCTCGAAGAATATCCACTGTTGCCTGACGAGGCCGAGGCTATCGTTTATCAGAGCAGAGTTGGCAGGAGCCCCGCCCAGCTCCTGCAATGCCTCGCTGAAATCCTTACGCGCCTTGCCCAGATTGGTGGCGCCACTGCTGTCGGCAATGCCCCACGAAGCGGCCTGGTAATACTTGGCCATCCGCTGCGACAACATGCGCTGGCGCCCCGAGACGTTGACCAAGCGGCCGGCGTTCGAACCTGATTTCTTTTCCAGCAGGACGGTGGCCTGATGCGCCAGCTCCAGCACCTCTTCGGAAATGGCCAGCACTTTTCGCCCGTTTTCCGGCGATGGCGTCGCCCCGACCAGCACATCCTTGTAGGCTAGCCAGGACTTTTCGAGCTTGAGGTAGGTTTCCTTGATCTCCGGTGTCGGCGCGTAGTTCTTCAACTCGACGTGCTGCCGGTCGAAGACGGCAATGGAACCATCGAGAATCTTCCTGCTGCGGTCGACGTCGATTTGTTGCCCAATCTGGAAATAGGCCTTGGCCATGCGCTGCGACAGCATCCGCTGGCGGCCGGCCTTGTTGATCGCCGAATTGATGTCGCTGATCTGCGCCTGCGCCTCATTGCCGGCCAGGCTAAGGAAAAATGCGAGCAATGCTGACAACACGGTCTTCACGAGGCCTCCCGGGATGGCTTTTTCGAGCCAAGAGGATAGCCGCGGCGTTTACCGCAGGACCATGATACGAATCAACAATGTCACACGACGGTAAATTCGTCGCTCAGGGCATCTGCGTCAGGTAGTTGGCTATGGCCGTGATGTCTTCGTTCTTGAGCGTTGCCGTGGCAATCGACATCAACTGGTTGTTGCGCACGCCGGTCATGTCGCGATAGCGGGTGATCGAGCTTTTCAGGTACGGCACTTTCTGACCGGCCAGACGGGGGTACAACTCGTTGCCACGAGCCTGCTCGCCATGGCAACGAATGCACAGCTTGCTGAACAGCTCCTTGCCGCGCGGGACCTGGCTATTATCGGCGACGGATGGTGGCACCTTGATGCTGGCGTAGTAGTGGGCAACCTGAACGCGCTCCTCGTCCTTGAGCACCTTGATCAGGCCTTGCATGAACTGATCCTTGCGCTCGCCGGCGCCGAACTTGCGAATCTGTTCGAGCAGGTAGGCCGGGTTCTGGCCGGCCAGATTCGGGACATCCGGCGTCTTGCTGATGCCGTCTTCACCGTGGCAATTGGCGCAGAAAAAAGTGGCCTTCTTGCCGGCATCGATCGCCGCCCGCAAGGCGACCGGATCGGCGCCGAGAGACTTCAGGCGGTCCTGTGCAGCACTTCCCGGAGCAGCGGACTGAGCGAACACCGAAGCAGACAGCAAGCAGCCTGCGAAAAAAAGCAACGCGCGCATCAAAATACCCCCACAAAATGTGCCGGTATTATGCCGTTCCACCCACCGTCAGTCCATCGATACGCAAGGTTGGCTGTCCGACACCGACCGGAACGCTCTGTCCATCCTTGCCGCAGGTGCCGACACCGGGGTCGAGTTTGAGGTCGTTGCCGATCATCGAAACGCGGGTCAGTGCGTCCGGGCCGTTGCCGATCAGCGTCGCGCCCTTGATCGGGCGGGTCACCTTGCCGTCTTCGATGAGGTAGGCCTCGCTCATCGAAAAGACAAACTTGCCGCTCGTTATATCGACCTGACCACCGCCAAAATTGGCGGCGTAGATGCCCTTCTTGACCGATTTGATGATTTCCGCCGGATCGTGCTTGCCGGCCAGCATCATGGTGTTGGTCATGCGCGGGATGGGCAGGTGGGCGAAGGATTCGCGCCGGCCGTTGCCGGTCGGGGCGACGCCCATCAGGCGGGCGTTCAGGCTGTCCTGCAGATAGCCCTTGAGAATGCCATCCTCGATCAGCACGGTGCGCTGGGTCGTGTTGCCTTCGTCGTCGATGTTGAGCGAACCGCGCCGGTCGGCAATCGTGCCGTCGTCGATGACGGTGACGCCCTCGGCGGCAACGCGCTGGCCAACCCGGCCGGAAAAGGCCGAACTGCCCTTGCGGTTGAAGTCGCCTTCGAGGCCGTGGCCGACGGCTTCGTGCAACAGGATGCCGGGCCAGCCGGCGCCGAGCACGACAGTCATCTGGCCGGCCGGGGCCGGATCGGCATGGAGATTGGTAACGGCCTGATGGACCGCCTCCTTGGCGTAGCGCTGGAGGATTTCGTCGTCGAAATAGCCGAAATCGAAACGGCCGCCGCCGCCAGACGAGCCCTGCTCGCGCTTGCCGTTTTCTTCGATGATGACCGAGATCGAGCAACGCACGAGCGGCCGGATGTCGGCGGCCAGACGGCCGTCGGAACCGGCGACGAGGACCACTTCGTACTCGCCGGCAAGCGACGCCATGACCTGCAGGACACGCGGATCAAGCGCCCGGGCAAAACCTTCGAGACGTTCGAGCAACTTGACCTTGGCTTCTGCCGGCAGCGACGCAATCGGGTCGTGCGGCACGTACAGCGACCTTGCCACGGTCGACCGGGAAAATTGGCCAAATTTGGAATCCTGCCCGGCTGCGGCAATCGCCCGCACGGCGTTGGCGGCATCGCCGAGTGCTTGCGAGCTGATGTCGTCGGAGTAGGCAAAGGCCGTTTTTTCGCCCGAGATGGCGCGCACGCCGACGCCCTGGTCGATGTTGAAGCTGCCCGACTTGACGATGCCTTCATCGAGGCTCCACGCCTCGGAGCGCGAGTACTGGAAATAGAGATCGGCGTAATCGACCTGGTGCGTCAGGATCTGGCCGAAGGTTCGCGACAGGTCGCCTTCGCTGAGCGAGAAGGGGGCCAGCAGCAGGGATTCGGCTTGGGCCAACGCGCTGTTTTGAGTCATGGATACTTCCTTAAAGTTTGCGGTGTGCGAGCGCCGGCAGGCTCTCGCGAATTTCGGCAATGCGCTGGTGATCGAGGTCGGCGATGACGACGCCCGGCCCCTTCAATTTGCGGTCGAGAATCTCGCCCCACGGGTCGATGATCATGCTGTTGCCGTGCGTCATGCGGCCATTTTCATGGCGCCCGCCCTGTCCGACAGCGAGAAGATAACACTGGTTCTCGATGGCTCGAGCGCGCAGCAAAATTTCCCAGTGCGCCTTGCCCGTCGTTTCCGTGAAGGCAGCTGGCATGAGGATCAGATCGACCGGCGCCAAGGCCCGGTACAACTCTGGAAAGCGCAGGTCGTAGCAGATCGACAGGGCGACCTTGCCGAACGGTGTATCGACCGCGACCGGCGTATCGCCCGGCTCGATGAAGCTGGCCTCGTCGTAGGACTCATCGCCCTTCTTGAAGCCGAACAGGTGAATCTTGTCGTAACGCGCGACACATTCGCCAGCCGGGTTGTAGACCAGGCTGGAATTGCGCATCTTGTCCGGACTGCTGGCGGTCAACGGGAGGGAACCGGCAACAACCCAGATGCCGTGGCGCTGCGCCATTTCGGCCAGCCAGGACTGGATCGGTCCGGCGCCAAAGTCCTCGCGCGCCCGCACCCGGTCGGCATCGGCGGCGCCGATGATGGGGAAATACTCGGGCAAGGCGACGAGCTGGGCACCCTGCCCGACGGCCTCGTCGATGAGCCGGCCGGCGGTGGCCAGATTGTCGGCAACGCGCGGTCCGGAAATCATCTGCACTGCGGCGATACGGCAATTCTGCTTGCTCACGGCTTGCTCTCCATGGGTTTGCTGGCGTCTTCCGGCTCGGGTTTTACTTCCTGCACCGACTCGCCCGCCTTGTCGACGAGCGGGTCGGCCCAGGTGCCGGTCACATGATAGCGGTAGCTGAACAACCGGTTGAGCGGTTTTTGCAACACGGTATTGGCCAGCAGCGCCGCTGCCCCGATGGCCGGATTGACCAGTGCTGCGGCGCCGACGGCAGCCAGCCCGCCGAGTTCCGGCCGGACGACCACCTGCAGGTCCTGCGTTTCCGCCTTGAGATCGGTTTCGCCCCGCATTTCGACCTGCGCCGCCGGCCCGGAGATGCGCAGCGGCTCGACGGTGCGCATGATGCCTTTGCGGATCGACAGCTTGCTCTCGATGCTGTCGAAAGCCAGTCCGTCGCTGAAGATATCGCGGAAATCGAGGGTCAGGCGGCGCGGCAGAGATTGCAGCGAAATCAGCCCAAGCAGTTTGCCGACTCCCGGTTCGAGCTTGTTGAACTGGCCTTTTTCGGCCTCGACAGCCAGTTGACCGGTCAGCGACGGGTAGTGAATGCCGGTCAGCGGCCCGTTCCATTGCAGGTCGCCGGTCAGTTTTGCCTTGCCGCGACGGACGGTGTCGCCGTAGCCAAGACGATCGAGCAGCTTGCCGACATCCTTGGCCGTCAGCTCGAAATCAAGCCGCGTCTGCGGGCGAAGACCCTGCGTCCACACCCCTTTGCCCTTGAGGGCGCCATCCGGGTTCTCGAGGTTCAAGGTATCGAGGTGCCAGGCCCCCTTGTCGTTGCGTGCCTTGAGTTCGAGCCGGCCCAGTGCCTTCTCGCCGAGGTGGAAATCATCGACCGACAGGCTCATCCCGGGCAGGGTATTGATCAGCGACGACGCATCATCGGTCGCCTCGGTGGCCGGACGCACGATGAGTCGCTTGAAATTGCCCTCGACCCAGCCCTCGCCGGAACTCCTCCAGAACACCTCGCCGACCGCCTCGCGGGTATTCAGACCGATCTGCCAGCCGCTGTCGCGTGGCCGCAGGCTGACATCAACCTGGTTGTAATCGCGCTCAAACAGGCGCAACTGGGGCGTTTTGAGCGTCACTACATTGAGGGCCAGACCGCCATTATCGGCGCCGCCGGTCGCCCCCTCGGGCAGGAAATTCTTCCACGCATCGGCATCGATGCGCGGCGTCGCCACGCGCACGGCCAGCCCCTTTTCCGGCAGGCGCGGCTCGACATCACCAACGGCAAAAACGCCCCGCTCCCAGCTCTCACCCTTTCGGACAATCAAGCCCTGGGCAACCTTGCCGAGCGTGATCCGGTATTGCTCGCGCAGGGCGTCCGGCGCCGTCCGCTCGATACGTAGCGGAAGCGGCATCGTGGCGTTCTTGTTCAGGGGTTCGGGCAGCGGCGAGCTGATACCAAGCAAGTCCGATTCGACCACCACGTCGGCATTGCGCCGGCGAATGCTGATATCCGCTTTCCAGGCGGCATTGCCGCTCAGATGGTTGATCAACGGCCAGCCGAAATACTTGCTCACCTCCCCAATAGAGGCCGTGCCGGTCGCCACCACGCCAACCTTGCCCTCGGCGCTCTTGACCTGGACCTTGAGCGGCCCGCCAAAAACCTGGCCGGCAATATCCTTGGCCGCAACGGTATTTTCGGTGATCAGCAGGCGCCCGTTGACCTGCGTCAGCATCGGCAAGCCGGCCAGCGGCTGCAGCTGATTGTTCTGGAAACGGTAGTCGCCGCGTACCTTGGTATCGAGCGCATGGCGCAGCGGAATATCGAGCTCCAGATTCAGGCTGCCGTTACCGACCGCCTTCATGCCGTCGGTGAAGCGATCGATCTGCTCCGCCACCGGGCTTTGTTCGATGAAGCGGAAGAACTCGCTGGTTGGCCCCAGTGCCGTGCCACGGACCAGCAACATCTCTTCGTGCGACTCGAAATCCGGAATATCAACCTTGACGTCGGCCAGCGAGGCGCCAAGGATGCGGCCCTTGCTGGCCTTGATCCGCATGCCGGTATCGAAGCTCATGTCCGCATCGATGTCGTCGATGACCGGCCAGCCGTCAGCGTAATCGACCTTGGCGCCGGTCGCCTTGGCGGTGACGATGAACTTGCCGCCCTTGCCGTCGCGGAACGGGAAATCCTTGAGATTGCCCTTGAGGATGAGCTTGCCGTCATAGCCACGGCCGCCGACGATGCCGCGCCGGATCCAGTTGCGGGCACCGGCATTGACGGCATGCGGCATGTAGCGCCAGACAGCCGTCCCTTCGCCGCGCTCGACGCTGGCCGTCAGATCGATTTCGCCCGGCCCTTCGCCGGTGTAGCGATACGTCCCCTGGGCCGAACCGGCGGCATCGGGGCCGGCGAATTCGAGTTTTTCGAGCTTGATGTCGGTCCCTTGCGCCGAGTTTTTCCAGTTCGCCTTGACTTTCAGCGTATCGAGCGCGATGTTCGGTTCGGGAAAAATGGCCGGCAGGGACAGGCTGGACACACCGGAATCCAGCTTCAGATCACCGCCTTTTTCGGTCAGGTCGATGGTCCCGGAAACGCCCCCGGCGCCGGGGAAAATGCCGTCCGCCTCGATGCCCATCTCACGGAAGCCGGCCTTCAGACTGTAGCGCTTGAGCGTGTCGCCGGCCAACGACCAGCTCGCCTTCAATTCGGCAATCTGGCCCTGTGGCCGATGGCGGATCAGCAAGTCCCGGCTCTGCGCATCGAGCGGCAAATAGGAAGCCAGACGGCCGAGCACCGCCAGATCGAGAAAACTGGCGCTGGCATTGCCGTTGACCGCAGCACTGGCCGCGTCCTGGCGCCAATCAACCTTGAAGTCGGTCGGCGCGATGCGAATGCCATCCTGCGTCTGCAGTTCGACCTGATGACCGGAAACCGCCCACTCATCAGTCTTGTAACGCCCTTCGAGACGGCCACGCATGCTGGCAAGATCAAGCTCGGGCAGCTTGCGGCCAAGGCGGATGCGCAATTCCTCGAGGGCCACGTCAGCTGTCAATTTGCCGGCACCTTCGTCAAGATCGCCCCAGATGCGCAGGGCGCCCCGGCCCTGTGGCAGATTGACCGGGTAATCGACCCAAGCCCGCCAGCCGGCCAGATCGGCGTAATCGAGTTCGACAAAAATCTGTCCGGACAAATGCTCGAGCGCCTCGCCGAGGTCGCCCTTCACCTCGCCACGGATATCGACGCGGGAGGCCAGTTCATCGGGCGGAGCGGCAGAGATACCGAAGCGATGGCGGCGCCCGCTGTTATCGAGGGCGAATTGCAGGTCTTCGAGGACCAGCGGCGGCGCCTTGCGCAGCCGGTCGTCCCAGACAATCGTTGCATCGCGGATGCGGATGCGCTTCTGTTCGAGCACCCATTCGGCAAACGCCGGATCGCTCTCGCCTTCGGTATCGACACCGGCCACCGTGATCTTGCCGTTGGCGTCGCGCCGGACATGCAGCACCGGGCCATCAAAAGCCAGCAGGGCCAGGGTCGGCCGCAGGCGCCACAGGGTCTGCCAGGACAGCACGCCTTCGACCCGGGTCAGAGAGAAAGCCGGGGCGCCCTGACGGTCGGCAATCACCACGTCATTAAGCACCAGATCCGGATTCAGCCCCCGCCAGCGTGCCTCGATCCGGCCAATACTGACCGGCTGCCCGACGGCGCGTGTTGCCGCCTGCTCGATCTCGAGCTGGTAGTCGCCAATCCTGGGCAACACCGCGTAGCGCAAGGCCAGCACCAGGACGGCAAAAGCCAGCCAGGCGGCGAACAGCCCCCAGCCCAGGACGCGGATGCTGCGCCCGGCAAGCAGCGGCCACAGCCAGTGCAGCCGGTGATACAGCGCCACGCGCACATCGGGCGAAATCACTTGGGTTTTGTGGTGGAGCGGCTCACTCACGCGTCAAACCGCTTTGCCAGAGGGGGGAATAGATCACTACAATCGAATACTGGATAAAAACGACATTCTACCTTTTCGGCCCTGCTGCCGATGGACCATCATGGACACCAACCTAGATCCCCGCTGGCAAGTGGCTATACACCACAGCCGCTATCTCGCAAACTTGCTGCAGGCGCACCCGGAACTGATTCCCGAACTGCTCGCCACCTGGCAACAGCCGCTCACCGAAGCCATGCTGCAGGCGCCGCTGCAACGGGAGTTTGCCGATGACGATGCGGTTCGCTCCGCCCTGCGCCGCCTGCGCCAACGCACCATGGCCCATCTGGTTTTGCGCGATCTGGGCGGCCTGGCGCCGCTGGCTGAAATCGTCGAGTGCATGACATTGCTGGCCGACGTAACGACCAACTTCGCGCTTGAGTACTATCACCGCCAGCTCGTTGCCACTTACGGCGAACCACTCGACAAGGCCGGTCAGCCGCAGCGCCTGCTGATCATCGGCATGGGCAAGCTGGGCGGGCGCGAGCTGAACGTGTCGTCCGATGTCGATTACATTTTCGTTTACCCCGAAGACGGCGACACGGCCGGCCCGAAAAGCATCGAGAACTTCGATTTTTTCACCCGCCTCGGCAAACGCATCATCGGCGCGCTCGGCGATTTGACGGCCGACGGCCAGGTTTTCCGCGTCGACATGCGCCTGCGGCCGAATGGCGACTCCGGCCCGCTGGTCTGTTCGCTCGACGCCCTGGAGAACTATTTCATCACCCAGGGTCGCGAATGGGAGCGTTACGCCTGGATCAAGGGCCGCACCATGAATGCCGGCGAAAATCTGCAACCAGCGTGGGTTACCGCCATGCAGAAAATCGCCCGGCCCTTCGTCTTCCGCAAATATCTCGATTTTGGTGCCATCAACGCGATGCGCGACCTGCACGCCCAGATCAGCCGCGAAGTGGCACGCAAGGACATGGCCGACCACGTCAAGCTCGGCCCCGGCGGCATCCGCGAGATCGAGTTCATGGCCCAGGTGTTCCAGCTCATCCGCGGCGGCCGCGATTCGGCGCTGCAGATCCGGCCGACCCTTTCCGTTCTCAAGTTGCTCGTCGACCGCAAATTGATCCCGACCGAAACCGAGCAGGAATTGCGCGAAGCGTACGTTTTCCTGCGCCGCCTTGAGCACCGGCTGCAATACGTCGAGGACAAGCAGACGCACATGCTGCCGATCGACGCCGAAAATCGGCAAAACATCGCTGTCAGCATGGACTTTCCCGACTGGCCGGCCATGCTGGCCGTGCTCGATGGTCACCGCGAAAAGGTCAGCCAGCACTTCGGCGCCATTTTCTCCGACCCGGAAGCCGGCGAGCACCCGTTGACCGGCCTGTGGCAAGGCCAGCTCGACGAGGACACAGCCATCGAAGCCTTCGGCAATCTCGGCTACCGCCAGCCGAAGGAGGCCATCGCGCGGCTGGCCGAACTGCGCGCCGCCAGCCGCTACCTGCAACTGCCGGCGACCAACCGGGCCCGTCTCGACGCCGTCGGCCCGCGCCTGATCGAGGCGGCCAGCGCGACCCCCGCCCCCGATACGACGCTGGCCCGCGGCCTGAGTTTCCTCGAAGGCATTGCCCGCCGCGGCTCCTACCTCGCCCTGCTTCAGCAATACCCGATGGCCCTGCGCCGCGTTGCCGACATGATGTGCGCCTCGAACTGGGCGGCCGATTACCTGAACCGCCACCCGCTGCTTCTCGACGAACTGCTCGACCCGCGCCTCTACGAGATCGCCACCGACTGGACCGGTTTCCGCGAAATCCTGCGCGACAATCTGGCCCAGCATGCCGACGACACCGAACGCGAGATGGACATCCTGCGCGAAATGCACCACGGTCAGGTTTTCCGGCTGCTGGCCCAGGATCTGGCCGGCCTGCAGACCATCGAGCGCCTTTCCGACCACCTGACCGAGCTGGCCGACACCATCGTCCAGGAAACGCTGCCGCTGGTCTGGTCCAAGATCAAGAATCGCCACTGCGAAACACCGAAATTTGCCGTCATCGGCTACGGCAAGATGGGCGGCAAGGAACTCGGCTACGCCTCAGACCTCGACCTCGTTTACCTCTATGACGACGACGACCAGGATGCCCCGGAAAACTACGCCCGCCTTGGCCAGCGCCTGAATTCCTGGCTGTCCAGCCAGACGCCGGCCGGCATCCTGTTCGAAACCGACCTCCGCCTGCGTCCGAATGGCGACTCCGGCCTGCTTGCCGTTTCCGTCGACTCCTTCCGCGAATACGAACTCAAGAACGCCTGGACCTGGGAACACCAGGCCCTGACCCGGGCCCGCTTCTGCGCTGGCGATCCGGCCGTCGGCAAGCGTTTCGAGGAAATCCGCTGTGAAATCCTGCGCCTGCCGCGCGACCTGGCCAAGCTCCGGGAGGAAGTCGTCGCCATGCGGCAAAAGATGGTCGATGCGCATGGCACGAAAAGCGAAACCGAGTTCGGCCTCAAGCACGACGAAGGCGGCATTATCGACGTCGAATTCATCGTCCAGTACCTGATCCTCGGTTATTCGCACCAGCACGCCAGCCTGACCGGCAATCTCGGCAACATCGCGTTGCTGCGCATGGCCGGCGAACTCGGCCTGATTGACCCGCAGCAAGGGGAAGCGGCTGGCAACGCCTACCGCGAATACCGTCGTCTGCAGCACGCCAAGCGGCTGTCGGCCTTTCCCAAGGGGCCGATTCCGCGCGAGGAGGTGGAACAGCATATCGCCGCCGTCCGCCAGTTGTGGGCGGCGGTTTTTGCTGGCTGAGGGGCGCCATGACCATTTCAATTTTGGCCATTTTTTGCGGTTGACCGTAGCAAGCCCGGTTGACCGTGGCCACGCGCAGCCGCCATGAAAAAAGGCCGCACACGGCGGCCTTGATCGGAGCGAAAGTCGCTTACTTCTTCAGCGAATCGCGAATCTCGCGCAGCAGCACGACGTCCTCCGGGGTCACCGGGGCTTCGGGCGCGGCCGCCGGCTCTTCTTTGCGCATTCGGTTCATCTGCTTGACCATCATGAAGATGATGAAGGCCAAAATGACGAAGTTGACCAGGATGGTCAGGAAGGAGCCGTAGGCAAAAACGGCCACGCCCGCCTTCTTGAGGTCGGCCAGCGTGGCCAGATTGTTCGGGTTGTCGCCGAGAACGACGAACAGGTTGGAGAAATCGAGCTTGCCGACGAGGCGGCTGACCAACGGCATGATCAGGTCGCCGACGATGGAATCAACAATCTTGCCGAAGGCGCCGCCGATGATGACGCCGACCGCCAGATCCATCGCGTTGCCCTTGACGGCGAATTCCTTGAATTCCTGGACCATTCCCATATTTCTCTCCTTGGATACGTTTTGTATCGGCGGATTATTCGCTTTGTGGCGCGAGCAGGTCAAGCATTTTTCATAATTTCAGGTTTCATTACAAAGCTTTACAGAGCCGCGCGGCAACGGCCTTCCGCACGCTTTTCTGCTGGGCAAAAAAGACGCGCGGATCCGATGAGCGCGCCTACGAAAGCACGTTCATTTGCAGGAGATAGATGCCCGCGCCGGCGAAATAGCCGACCAGAGCCAAGCCGCTGATCTTCTTGACGTACCAGAAGAAGTGGATCTTCTCGAGCCCCATCGCGGCCACGCCGGCCGCCGAGCCGATGATCAGGATCGAGCCGCCCGTACCGGCGCAATAGGCCATGAATTGCCAGAGGAAATGGTCAGGCGGGAAGGTCGTCAGGCTGTACATACCCATGGAGGCCGCAACCAAGGGCACGTTGTCGACGATGGCGCTAACGATGCCGATGATCAGAACGATGACATCTTGCCTTCCGACGGTCTGGTCCAGCCATTGGGCCAGCGAGGTCAGGATATGCGTATGTTCCAGGGTGGCGACTGAAAGCAGAATGCCGATGAAAAACACCAGCGAACTCAAGTCGATCTTGCTCAGGGCGTGGGCCAGGGTGAAATGGACCTTGAATTCGTCTTCCTTGTGCCGATGGACCAGATCGCCGACCAGCCAGAGGAGCCCCAGACCGAACAGGATGCCCATGAATGGCGGCAGGTGGGTAATCGTCTTGAAGGCGGGAACGGCCACCAGAATGCCGAGCCCCATGAAGAACATCAGGTTGCGTTCAAACTCCGTGGTGCGTACGCCATGCTCATCATCGACAATTTCTGGACTCGCTACCTCGCGGCCGCGTAACACGTAGGCGGTTATTCCCATTGGCACGATCATGCTGACCAAGGCCGGCAAGAGCACCGCCTTCATAATCGCCAGCGAGGTAATCTGGCCGCCGATCCACAGCATCGTCGTCGTCACGTCGCCGATCGGTGACCAGGCGCCCCCCGAATTGGCGGCGATAACGATGATCCCGGCAAAGAAAAGGCGGTCCTCATGCTTGGCCAGCAGCTTGCGCATGAGCGAGATCATCACGATGGTCGTCGTCAGATTGTCGAGAATCGCACTCAGGAAGAAGGTGACGAAGCCGACCAGCCACATCAGGGACGACAATTTGGTCGTCCTGATCCGTTTGGTGATGACCTCGAAGCCGTTATGCGCGTCGACGACTTCAACGATGGTCATCGCCCCCATCAGGAAAAACACGATCTGCGCCGTACCAGTCAGCGACTCGCCCAATTGCTCCGTCAGTAGATGCGTATCGCCCAGCGAGAGCGCGTACACAGTCCACAGCAAGCCAGCACCGATCAGGGCTGAGGCCGATTTATTGACTTTGAGCGGGTGTTCCAACGCGATGGCGGCGTAGGCGATGACGAAAATGACGACGATGGTGGCTAGCATGCAAAACCTCAGCGGGATTGAACTCTGGCGTGACTCAATTAGCCCGCCCCGGTCAAATTGGGCTAGTAAGTTAGCGCAACTGACGACTAAAATAAATTCGATTTATTTCATTAAACAATATGATTTTCTCGATGAGTTGATTGTGCCGTGAACCACAAGCATCTGTTTTATTTCTGGAAGGTGGCCAAGGCCGGCAGCATTGCCCGGGCGGCCGAGGCAATCAACGTCACGCCGCAAACCCTGAGTGGCCAGATCGGCCTGCTGGAAAGCAACCTGGGGACCGAGCTGTTTGCCCGCCAGGGGCGCTCCATCGTCCTGACCGAGGCCGGCAAAATGGCCCTCGAGTACGCCGACGAGCTTTTCGCCCTGAGCGCCGAACTGGAAGTGATGATCAAGCATCATCCGAAGGGACGACCGTCCGAGTTCCGCGTCGGCGTTTCCGATGCGGTACCGAAATCCCTCGCCTGTACCTTGCTCCAGCCCGCCATCCATGGCGAACAATCGACACGCATCGTTTGCCGCGAATGGCAGCTCGACCGTTTGCTGGCCCAGCTGGCGGTGCATGAACTCGACATGGTCATTTCGGACGCCCCGGTGCCACCGGGCTTCAGTGTTCGGGCCTATAACCATCGCCTGCTCGATTCCGGAATTTCCTTTTTGGCGACCAAACGTCTGATCGCTGAAACGCCCCCCGAGTTTCCCGCCTGCCTCAACGAACTGCCCCTGCTTTTACCGGGGGAGGATTCAACAGTCAGAACGAATCTTCTGCCCTGGCTGGAAAGAGAGCGCATCCAGGCACGGGTCGTCGGTGTGTTCGATGACACCGCCTTGATGGCGGCATTTGGCAAGGCTGGCATTGGCGCTTTTCCGGTTCCCACCATTGCGGAAGGCGAATTTCTCACCTCCGGTGAACTGGCCGTTATCGGGCGGACCACCGATGTTCAGGTCAGCTACTTCGCCATTTCGGTCGAACGGCGCCTGACCCATCCAAGCGTCCTGGCGGTAACCCAGTCAGCCCAGCGCATCGGTTTGCCTGTCGGCGAATAGCTCCGTGGTGAATAGCATTCCCGTCACGAATATGGGTAAAAAAGAAACCCACCGAAGTGGGTTGAAAAATGGTCTTGTCTGGACCGTGCAGCAATCTCTTTGGGAGTCACTCTCCGTTCGAGAAGCCTGACCAGAGTACCCTCAGACGAATTAACGGTATGTCACGAGCAGATCAAGAAACGGTAAACATCCGGGTATTTTTCAAATGCCCCGCCTTGGCCTGTCCCCATTTTCGCCAAGCGACTAATAAGGCCGCATCCAGGACTCGGCGCTTTGATTGCGCCGCAAATCGGCCAGGGTCTCGATCCCCGAATCTTCTGCATAGGCCAGCAGCGCCTGCAGCAGCTGAGCCATGGCAAAGACATCGTAAATCGCATCGTGCTCACGCCTCCCGCCGGTTTTCATCTTCTCTTGCCAACGGCTCAACGACGTGGCGGCAACGCCCTCGCCACCGATGACCCCCGCCACCGCTGACAAATCCAGCCACGTCCCGACCGGGGGAGGCAACTGGAAGCGATCAGCCGCAAGCGCCAGCATATGCTGGATGAAATTCGGGTTGATGGTCACCACAACACGGCTTGCCATCAGATCCAGACAAGCCTGATAGCCAGCGACAATTTCGGGGGCGCAACGCCCTGCTTCAGTGGCCGGGTCAGGGAAGCGGACGTAACACAATTCGGCTGGCCGAAAAGCCCCGTCGACCAGAGGGAGGAATGCCAGACCAACTACCGAATCCTGAGTGGCGTCGGTGCCGGTCAGATCGACGTCAAGCAGCACAAATTCCAGTTCGGCCAACAACTGCTCGTCCGGGGATTCGGCCGACGGGCTTTGGCCAATTTTTTGCCGGATCCAGGATGCAATGCTCATCGCTTGTAATCCAGTTTCAGTCGCTCCTGCAGCGAAGCGGCCTGGCGAAATGATTCGCGAAGAATGCGCTGCTGCAGTTCATCAAGCGCGTAGGGATCCAGACTGTTCGCCGCCTCGCCATCGGCAAGCGATGCGAGTTGACGCTGCAAACGCAGGGTTTGGACATGGTGGAATGCGGCGATGTCGCCCTGTATGGCACTGACCGAACGCTTGATGCGCTGACCAACCAGGGCCAGTCGCTGTTCGGTATTGACCGCCTTCACGCCACAATGCAGCGCATAAATCCGCGCGATATCGACGAACAGGCGCGTGCCTTGCGTTTTTACGTCTATTTTCCCGTTGACCGTGGCAAAGCGGCTCAACCGCCCAAGTGGCGGCGCAACCTCGAGGGCATTGATAGCCAGCAGATGAATGAAAATGCTGTTGCCCTTGACCTCGGCGAGCAGATGATCGCGCATTTCTTCGGCGAGCTGCATTTCCCCGAAGATCGGCCGGAAGTCGAAAAAGATGGTCGAGTTGAGGATCGCCGTCGGTGTCGTGGCATGGATCCACGACGAGAAGCGCGCCTTCCATTCGCCGAGGCTCAGGCACCACTCCGGATTCCCGGCCATGATATTGCCCTTGCAGCGCTCGAAACCACAGCGATGGAGGGCATCGTTCATCTCCCGGCCCAGCTCGAGAAAGCGCTCCCGAATTGCAGCCACATCGGCCCCGGCAGGTGGCAGAAAAACCAGGCCGTTATCCTGATCGGTGACAAAACCCTGCTCCTCGCGCCCTTCCGACCCGAAGGCCAGCCAGCAAAAGGGGGCGGGCGGCGGATGGCGGACTGTCAGCAACTCAAGCAAACGCTTGGCAATGCGATCATTGATCGAGGATGTCAGGCGCAGAAACTGGCTGACATCCATACCCTGGTTGAAGACGCGCTCACCGAACTCGCGGGCCGCAGCAGCCAGCGTGACCAACTCATCAACGCTGCCTGCCTCGTTAATCGGCGTGAAAACATGCGAAACACCTTGTTGCTGGGCATGGAACAAGTCCCGCTCGGAAACGACACCCGCTATCAGGCCTTCCGAGTTCTTGAGTAACAGGTGGCGATATTTACCCTGAGCCATTTCGACGGCTGCACCAAAGACCGAGATAGCGTCGTCAACCTCCACCGGATTGCTCGTCATGATCTCGGAAATCGGGGTTGTATCGGGTAATCGCCGGGCAATGCCGCGCCGCACCAGGTCGGTTGCCGTGACAATGCCCTCGACGGCCTGCGGCGTGCCAACCAGAACCGAACCAATGCCCTGCTCACTCATCAAGCCGGCAACATCATGCATTGAGCAATCGGGTGGCACGCAGGTCACTTGCGTCGCGCCGATTGACCGCGCAGGCAGCGCCAATGCCTGATCGGCAACCTGTCGGCTATGCACCAACTCGACCATCAAGCGTTGCATCGCTTGCTGTTCGGCCTGCAAGGCCTCGGCCAGCCAACGCAGAAACGGTAGTTCGCCAAGCCACTCGTCGATCGCCAGCCCCTCTATCCGCCAGAGAAAGCAATCTTCTTCCGCGATGTAGGCATAACCGCCATCGCTGCCATCGAGAATCGATTCGACCGGGAAGATGCCGCCCACGCTCAACAGCGGCACTGCTTGGCGGATCGAACCGCCGCTCCGGGCAACACTTCCCTGCCGAATGATCCAGAACGAACGTTCCCGCAAAGCGATCCCCGGATGAAAAATCCGGCTGCCCTGCCGTTGAAAAACAACGCTGCTGTTGGACAGGAGCAATGCAAGACGGCTACGCTCCATTCGACCAAACGGTGGAAGCGAGGCAAGCGCGTCGAGTTCGCTTGCCAGGATAGGCTCAATGTTTGAATTCACGATTCATCTGCGCTCGATTTGGCGGACCGGAACGAGGCCCAAAGTTGATTGGCAATCAGCCCCCCCCAGCCTTGTCCTTAGCCATGAAACCCTTCTCATACTACCCAATATCGCTAATAACGTTCAATTATCGGAACTAATCTATTCATTTCAAATAAATCCAACTATTTGTCAATAAAACAAGCAACAACTGAGCTTGTTACTGTTTACAAATCAATCCAAAAAATAACATTAATTTCCATCAAACCAATGATTTGTATTGTTTAGGTAAACGTTAGATCAACAAACGATCAAGGCTTCAAAATTGGGGCGATTGCTGACAACTTTTGTCAGCAATCTGTAAGTTTCAACCTAAAAACTGGCCCGGTGGCTCAAACAAGTGTTTAACCGAGTCAACAATAAATTCTTTGGAGGAGTTAACTATGGATGACGTCAGCAAAGGCTATTGGTCTGCCACGCTGGGGTTGCTGGGAAAAATCCTGGCAATCTGGTTCCTGGTCTCATTCGGTGCCGGCATTTTGTTTGTCGACGCGCTGAACGGGATCAAGTTGGGTGGATACCCGCTGGGCTTCTGGTTCGCCCATCAGGGTTCGATCTACGTTTTCATTGCCCTGATTTTTTACTACGCCAAGGCAATGGGCGACATTGACCGTCGATTCGACGTTCACGAAGACTAAGGGGCGACCACATGGATCTGCAAACAACGATTTACCTGTTTGTCGGTGCGAGCTTCGCGCTCTACATCGGCATCGCCATCTGGGCACGCGCCGGTAGCACCAGCGAGTTCTACGCCGCAGGTGGTTCCGTCCCCCCCGTGATGAACGGGATGGCAACGGCTGCTGACTGGATGTCGGCAGCCTCCTTCATCTCCATGGCCGGCCTGATCGCCAACATGGGTTATGGCGGCGGCCTGTTCCTGATGGGCTGGACCGGTGGCTACGTTCTGCTGGCGATGCTGCTGGCCCCGTACCTGCGCAAGTTCGGCAAATTCACCGTGCCACAATTCATCGGCGACCGCTTCTACTCGAAGTCGGCCTCGACGATTGCGGTGGTCTGCCTGCTGACCGCTTCGCTGACCTACATCATTGGTCAGATGACCGGCGTTGGTGTCGCCTTCTCCCGCTTCCTGGGCGTTTCCAGCGACACCGGCATCTACATCGGCATGGCCATCGTCTTCGCCTACGCCGTGTTTGGCGGCATGAAGGGCATCACCTATACGCAAGTTGCACAATACTGCGTACTGATCGCTGCCTATATCATTCCGGCCATCTTCATCTCGCTAAGCCTGACCGGCAACCCGATCCCGCAACTCGGCCTGGGTTCCACCATGTCCGGATCCGACATGTCCCTGCTGGCCAAGCTCGACCAGGTGGTTGTCGATCTCGGCTTTGGCAAGTACACGACAACGACAGCCGGCAGCACGCTGAACATGTTCGTCTACACGATGTCGCTGATGATTGGTACAGCCGGTCTGCCGCACGTCATCATGCGATTCTTCACGGTACCGACGGTGGCTGCTGCACGCAGCTCGGCTGGTTGGGCTTTGGTTTTCATCGCCTTGCTGTACACCACCGCGCCGGCCGTTGCCGCAATGGCCAAGCTGAACCTGCATGCCACGGTTAACACCGCTGTTATCAAGGGCGGCGATCTGTACGCACCGGAAGCCAGCATCAAGGCTGACGAGCGTCCGGACTGGATGAAGCGCTGGGAAAAGACCGGTCTGCTGAAGTTCGAAGACAAGAATGGCGACGGCCGTATCCAGTACTACAACGACAAGACCAAGAACGCCGATGCCAAGGGCAAGGCCGAAGCGGCAGGCTGGAAGGGCAACGAGCTGACGGTTAACGCCGACATCATCGTGCTGGCCAATCCGGAAATCGCCTTGCTGCCGAACTGGGTTATCGCTCTGGTCGCTGCTGGTGGTCTGGCTGCTGCTCTGTCTACCGCTGCCGGCTTGCTGATGGCGATCTCTGCTGCCGTGTCGCATGACCTGGTCAAGGGCGTTTTTGCTCCGAACATCAGCGAAAAGAACGAGCTGCTGGCTGGCAAGATCTCGATGGCTGTGGCCGTCGTCGTCGCCGGTTACCTTGGCCTGAACCCCCCTGGCTTCGCGGCCGGTACGGTGGCCCTGGCCTTCGGTATTGCGGCTTCGTCGTTGTTCCCGGCCATCATGATGGGTATCTTCTCGAAGAAGATGAACAAGGAAGGCGCCATGGCCGGCATGCTGGCAGGTCTCTTCGTCACCCTGTTCTACGTGTTTGCTCACAAGGGTATCTTCTTCATCAAGGGTACTGATTTCGTCGAGATGATCGGTGGCGCCAACAGCTTCTTCGGCATCACGCCGGAAGCCTTCGGGGCGATCGGTGCGCTGGTCAACTTCATCGTTGCCTTCGCTGTCGACAAGGTCACCAAGGAACCGCCTGAGCATATCCAGCACATGGTTGAGTCCGTGCGTATTCCGCGCGGCTCGAAGCTGGTGGATGGTGCTCACTAAGCGTTCTCTGGCGTATGATTCCTGCCGCTGACCGACAACGGTCGCGGCAGTCTGCAAACCCCGCCGGCTGCGCTGGTGGGGTTTTTATTTGTCGAGTCGCATTTCCTGCCTTCGTACAAGGCAGCAGGAGTAGTTGATGGTATTTGATGTCAGCGTTGCATTGACCTGGATTCTCTTCCTGGCCCTGTTTCCCATTGCCTTTTACTGGTTTCGTCGCGCCTGGCGCATCCTGGTCAAACACGATTTCTCTGAAGTCGCCCTCAAGCGCGGCGAGTCGCCGGCCAATCCGGAGAAATTTGCGCCCTATGCCGCAGCAATCAATTTCATCGCCGGCATCATCATCGTGTTCGTCATCATTGGCATCCTTAGCGGCAGCCTGGAATACGAGACCTGGAGCGCGATTGCCGGTTCGACGCTGTGGATGAAATTCATTTTTGACTTCATTTTGAGCCGTCAGGCGCATCCGATCATCATCGGGCGCAAAAAGGGCAGCCCGGCATCAGGCAAGTGATTTTCCCCGCACTAAATTTATTTCAGGAGTTCGGCAAAAAATGGCAAGTCGCCTGCTGATCGTTGAGGATGACCGGGATCTGGCCGGGAATCTGATCGACTTTCTCGAAATTCAAGGCTACGTCACCGACTATGCCGCCGACGGCCATGCTGCGCTGAACCTGCTGACCAGCAATGAGTACGATCTGGTGGTACTCGACATGATGCTGCCCGGCGTCGACGGCCTGACCATCTGCAGCCGGATTCGGCAGCAACTCCGGAGCAAGGTGCCGGTCGTCATGCTGACCGCCAAGGATGAGGTCGACACCAAGATTGCCGCCTTCGATATCGGCGCCGATGACTACGTCGTCAAACCCGCCTCGCTACGTGAAATCGAGGCGCGGATTCGCGCCCTTATCCGCCGTTCCGGGCGTGAAAGCGACAGCGATCTGCTGGTCATTGGCGATCTGCGCATGGATGTGGGCACCATGAAGATCGAACGGGCCGGCCAGGCCATCACGCTCCCGCCGGTGCCGACCAAGATACTGATGCTGTTGATGCGACGCTCGCCCAATGTCGTTCATCGTCTGGCCATCCATCGTGAAATCTGGGGCGACGAACCGGGCGACAATCATGCCCTCATCGTTCATATGCACACCTTGCGCAATGCCGTCGACAAACCCTTCGAGCGGCAACTCGTCCATACCGTAAGGGGTTTCGGCTATCGTATCGCCCATGAACAATCAGCCCTATGACAGCCTGCGCCGAAAGCTGGTCCTTCCCTTTGTCCTGCTAGGTTTCTCGGTCAGCGCACTGCTTAGTCTGGTCACTTTTGGCCTGGTTGCCGAGCTTGAAGAAAATGCCATCGTGCGCATTCTGCAAGTCGAGATGGAAAACTTCCGCAATCGGAAAGCACAAAATCCGCTCGCACTGCCGCCATCGACGTCTGTTCTGAGCGGATATTTCCTGCCCGTCGAAGCGTTTCCCCTGGTTACCCCGGTCAAGCCGGGAAATGATCGAATCGAGCGCTTCCTCAAGGACAGCCAGGAATACTCCGTCCTCATCACCCATATTGACGACAAACCTTACGCGCTGTTCTTCGATCGAAGCTATGTCGCCACCAACCTCGGGCGTCTTGCCCTCTTCCTGCTGGTCGGCACAACGCTGATGAGTCTGCTCTCCTGGTTGCTTGGCGACCATCTGGCGGGAAAGGTCGTACGGCCGATAGGCAAGTTGCTGAACGAAATTTCCGAAAAGACGGCAAGCGCCAACCCGCTGGCCAATGCGCCGCTCAGCTTCGCGGTGGCGGACTACCCGCCCGATGAAATAGGCCGACTGGTCCAGGCACTGGACCGTTTTTCCCTGCGTCTCCACGGTTTTCTTCAACGTGAAAGCTATTTTGCCGGCGATGTCAGCCACG
>VIKE01000039.1:31516-52890 GCA_008080565.1 Rhodocyclaceae bacterium
AAGCTATTTTGCCGGCGATGTCAGCCACGAACTGCGCACGCCAGTCGCCGTGATACGCGGCGCAGCCGAAGTGCTGATCGAAAACCCCGACCTCCCCGAGCCGCTCCGCCAGCGCCTGGGCACGATCCATCGCCAAACTGTGCGCATGGGGCAAATGCTCGAAGCGATGTTGCTCCTCGCCACCGAAGGGGGTGAGGCTGGCGACCCTGCCTGCGCCATGGCCGAGGTCGTCGCTGATGCAATTGCCGATGCCAACCCGGCCCTGGCCGGACGGCCAGTCGAAATCACCTTCGAGGCGGCGGAACGTCCGATCCTGCCAGTCGAACGCTCGCTGGCCTATGTGCTGGTCAGCAATCTGCTGCGCAATGCCTGTGCCTACACCCGCGAGGGCAGCATCGCGGTTTATCTCGACAGCCATCGCCTGGAAATAACGGACAGCGGCATCGGCATCGCCGAGGAGCGTTTTCCGTCGCTCTTCCAGCGGCACGCCAAGGGGGAAGACAGCACCGGGCACGGCCTTGGCCTATCCATTGTGGCGCGCATCAGCCAACAGCTCGGCTGGAAAATCGACATTCAAAGCCGCCCCGGGGAAGGGACAAAAGTTTGCGTCGACTTCGCTACTGACGGAGAAGTCTAGGCCGGCACATCACCGGCCAGTTTTCAATTTTGGGCATTTTTTCCGGTTGACCGTGGGAATCAGCGTGGCACCACCAAATGCTCAAGCCGCCCTCATAAAAAAGCTTTAGCGAGCCTTTCAGCCGCCGCCTTCAGCGTACTTTCCTGTTTGGCGAAACAGAAGCGGACAACGCGATCATCGCGCCCGTCGGCATAAAACACCGAGACCGGAATGACCGCAACGCCGACTTCGCGCGTCATCCATTCGGCAAATTCCCGGTCGGGCAAATCCGAAATGCGGTCGTAGCGCGCCAGCTGGAAATAGGTGCCGCGACAAGGCAGCAATTCGAATGGCGGCCGGCGTCCTGCATGTATTCGGCGAGCCCCAGTTGCGATGGCGTATGGACGGTGAACACGTTGAACTGGTGGACCTTGCGGAACTCGGCCATGAGCGCCGCCGGGCCGACGACGTAGCCGATTTTCCAGCCGGTGATGTGGTAGGTCTTGCCGAAGCTCGAGACGACGATGCTGCGCGCCGCCAGTTCGGGATGGGCGCACAGGCTGGCGTGCGGCTCGCCATCGAACAAAATATGCTCGTAGACCTCGTCGGAAAGCACGACGATGTTGGTGCCGGCGATCAATTTTGCGAGTTTTTCCCGGTCGACCGTGGAAAGCAGGCTGCCAGTCGGGTTGTGCGGCGAATTGACGATGATCATCCGCGTCTTCGGCGTGACAAGTTGCGCCACCTGATCCCAGTCCGGCACATAGTCGGGAAAGCTCAGCTGAGCGTAGACCGCCGTGCCACCGACTGTTTCGATGGCCGGCACGTAGGAATCGTAAACCGGCTCGAAGACGATCACCTCGTCGCCCGGCCTCACGAAGGCGGCGATGGTCGTGAAGATCGCCTGCGTCGCCCCAGCGGTCACCGTGACTTCCGACTCGACGTCGTAGCGCACGCCATAGAGCGCCGCCACCTTGTCGACGATGGCCTGGCGCAATTCCGGCATGCCGGCCATCGGCGCGTACTGGTTGCGCCCGGCCAGCATGTGACGATGCACGGCGTCGAACAGCGCCGGCTCGGCCTGAAAATCGGGGAAACCCTGCGACAGGTTGACCGCCCCGCATTCGGCGGCGAGGCGCGACATGACGGTGAAAATTGTCGTCCCCATATCCGGGAAGCGAGAGTCGATACGGATAGGTGTTTGCATGATATTTCGGGTAGTTCTGGATCGCTTCACTATGCCACAATGCGGCTCCATGAACATCGACGGCATTCCCACCCACACCCTGCGCGCCCATCCTGAACAGCGCGCCATCGACATCATCGACCAGACCCGGCTGCCGCACGCGCTGCACTGGGTGCGCGTTGCCACGCTCGACGAGGCGGCCTACGCCATCCGCGCCATGCAGGTGCGTGGTGCGCCGCTGATCGGCGCCACGGCTGCTTACGGTCTGGCCATTGCGCTGGGCGAGGGTGCTGACGATGATTCCCTGCAAAAAGCCATCGACATCCTGTGGGCGACCCGGCCGACTGCCGTCAACCTGCACTGGGCACTGACCCGCATGAGCCGGCACCTGATGCCCTTGCCGGCGGCCACTCGCCACCAGGCGGCATGGCAGGAAGCCGCCGCCATCGCGGCGGAAGACATCGCGCAGAATCTGGCCATCGGCCAGCATGGGCTCGGCCTCTTGCGCCAGATCGCCCGTCGCCACGGCTCGGCCCTGAACGTCATGACGCACTGCAACGCCGGCTGGCTGGCCACGGTCGACTGGGGCACCGCGCTGTCGCCGGTCTATGTCGCCTACGACGCCGGACTGCCGGTGCATGTCTGGGTGTCGGAAACCCGGCCGCGCAATCAGGGCCTGCTCACCGCCTGGGAACTGGCCCAGCATGGCGTGCCGCACACGCTGATCGCCGACAACGCTGCCGGCATCCTGATGCGCGAGGGCAAGGTCGATGCCGTCATCGTCGGCGCCGACCGCATTGCGGCCAATGGCGATGTCGCCAACAAGGTCGGCACCTATCTCAAAGCGCTGGCCTGTGCCGACAACGGCATTCCGTTCTACGTCGCGGCGCCCCGTTCGACGATCGATTTTGATCTGCCGGAAGGCCGCTTCATCGACATCGAAGAGCGCCATGGCGACGAGTTCCGCCTTGTCCATGGCCTCGATGCCCGGGGCGTACCATCGGCCCTGCACCAGTTGCCGGAGCACGAGGCGGTGGCCAACCCGGCTTTCGACGTCACCCCGGCCCGCCTGGTTACCGCCATCATCACCGAGCGCGGCGTCTGCCCGGCCAGCCGCGACGGCCTGCTGGCGCTCTATCCGGAGGAAGAAAAATGCAATTGAACCGCAGAGATGGCCTACGCCAGCTTGATCGAAGACGACATCCCGCTCATGGCGCTCGATGGCTCGCACGTCGGCCGCCGCAAGCCGTCGTCCGAATGGCGCTTTCACCGCGACCTCTATGCCAGTCGCCCCGAAGTCGGCGCCGTGCTGCATGCCCACTCGCCGTTTGCCGTCAGCCTGGCCTGCCTCCGCCTCGACATTCCGCCCTTTCACTACATGATCGCCCGCTTTGGTGGGGACACCATACGCTGCGCCGAATATTCCATTTTTGGCTCGGAATCCCTGTCGACCGTGGCAATGGCCGCCATGGCCGGACGTAGGGCCTGCCTGCTGGCCAACCACGGCATGCTCGTTGCCGGGCGCGATCTCGACGAAGCTTTGGCGCTGGCCATCGAACTGGAAGAACTTTGCGAGCAATACTGGCGGGCCTGCCAACTCGGTCAGCCGGTGCTGCTGTCGGCCGAGGAAATGGCTGCCGTGCTGGAAAAATTTTCGAGCTACGGCCAACAATGAGCGACGCCAACCACGACCTGACGCGCTGGGCGCACAACCATAGCTATTCGGCGGGCAACGCGGCGGCCGAACGCGGCACCCGCCTGGTCATGTGGATCACCATCGCCACCATGCTGCTCGAGATCGCTGCCGGCTGGTGGTTCAACTCGATGGCGGTGCTTGCCGACGGCTGGCACATGAGCTCGCACGCCCTGGCCATCGGCCTTTCCGCCTTTGCCTACGGTGCTGCCCGCAAGTACGCCGCCGACCCGAGCTTCGCCTTCGGCACCTGGAAAATCGAGGTACTGGCCAGCTATACGAGCGCCATCTTCCTGCTCGGTGTCGCCGCCGCGATGATTCTCGGTTCGCTTGAACGGCTGTGGTCGCCGCAGGAAATCCACTACCCGGAGGCGATGGGCGTCGCCGTCCTCGGCCTGGCGGTCAACCTGATCTGCGCGCTGATTCTCGGCAAGGCCCACGACCACGGGCACGACCACGGGCACGACCACGGGCACGACCAAGGGCACGACCATGGCCACCACCATGAACACGGCCACGATCATCACCACGACCTGAATTTGAAAGCGGCCTACATCCACGTCGTCACCGATGCCGCCACCTCGGTGCTCGCCATCGCCGCGCTGGCCGGCGGCTGGCTCTATGGCTGGGCCTGGCTCGACCCGGCGACCGGTATCGTAGGCGCCGTTCTCGTTGCGCTGTGGGCGAAGAACCTGATCGTGCAAAGCGGCCGCGTACTGCTTGACCGCGAAATGGATCACCCGGTGGTCGCCGAAATTCGCGACGTCATCGCCCAGCTACCGGCTGCTGGCCAGACCGAGCTCACCGACCTCCACGTCTGGCGCGTCGGCACTGGCGCCTACGCCTGCGCCCTGAGCCTGCTCACCCACGACGAAACACTGACCCCCCTGCAGATCCGCGATGCGCTCGCCGTGCATGAAGAAATCGTCCATGCCACGGTCGAAATTCACCGCTGCGACCTCTGCTAGGTCCTCAGCTTTTAGCGGAAATCACTTGGCCAGCAATTCGTGCCGCTCGCGCTCGACCCGGGCAATGTAGCGCTGGATACGGTTTTCCTCGACCGTCGGCATATTCTCGAAGTGCAGGCCGACCCGCCATTGCTGCTGGCCGGTTCGTCCGACCTGCGGCGTAACGTGGCACACCGTCGCACTGAAGAACAACTCGTGCTCGTCTTCGGGCAGGGCAAAATGGCAATTCTCCAGCCGTACCCCGGGAGCCAACCCGTCGGGCAGACTCAAGGCCGTCATGCCGAGGCCGGCCACCGAGATGTCATGTGCCGGCAGGTTGAGCAACCGCCCGCCAGCCTGCCGGCCGAAGAACTGCAGCGGCTTGCTGCGCGGCGTTTCGATCCGGAAGGTATCCCGCCGCTGCAGGCGGACAACATACTTGGGCAAGGCGACAGCAAATGCCTTGCTGCCTTCAAAAACCGTTTCCGTCGCCCGCCCGGTGCTGAATTGCACATGGATGCCGCCGGGGCGGCCGGAAAACACATTGCGGTTGCTCTGCAAAAGATGCCGGTTCACCTCGGCGCTGCCGCTGCAATCGAAAATCAGCCGGTCACCAGCCGGCTCGGCGTCGAGCAGGGTGGTCAGCATCATCTCCTCGCCGCCGAACGAAACCGTGAATTGATCCTTGTTCCGGGCAAAACCGACGAGTAAAAAGGCGATCGGCAGGGTACCGGTGACGTGAAAGCGCTCTTCGATCTCGGCTTCGGAAAGTTGGGCGATCTGACTCATGCCAGCTCCAGCACGCGCAGCAGCGAAGACGTATCATTCCGCCCCCAGCCCTGCGCCATCAGCGCATTGAGCTGCTGCGCCACAACGGCCGTCAGCGGCACGGGCACCCCGCTCTGCCGCGCCGCTTCAAGGACCAGCCCGAAGTCCTTGTGATGCAGGCGGGCGTCGATGCCGGCCGAAAAATCACGGCGGACCATCCGCTCGCCCATCACATCGAGCACGCGCGAGGCGGCCGAGCCACCGGCCAGCGCCTGCCTGACCTTGCCACAATCGACGCCGGCACCGGTGGCCAGGCGCATCGCCTCGGCTGCTGCCTGGATAGCGGCGACCATGATCATCTGGTTGCACGCCTTGGCGACCTGGCCGGCGCCATTCGGACCGATATGGACGATGCGCTTGCCCAGACAATCGAGCAACGGCCGCACCCGGTCGAGCACGGCTGCATCACCACCGGCCATGATGGCCAGCGTTGCGTCAATGGCGCCCTGCTCACCGCCGGAAACCGGGGCGTCGATAAAATGAATGCCTTTTTCGGCCAGCTTGCCGGCGATCTGCCGCGCTGCATCGGGCGCAATGGTCGAGCAATCGACCAGCACCGAACCAGGCGCCATGCCTTCAATCAGGCCATCATTGCCGAGCGCCACGCCCTCGACGTCAGGGCTCGAGGTGATCACCGTAAACACCACCTCGCAGCAGCGCCCCAATTCGGCCGGTGTCGAACAGACCCGGGCCGACAGATCACCGATGCTTTCCGGGCGGCGCGCCCAGACGGCCAACTCGTGGCCGGCGCGCTGCAAGTGCATGGCCATCGGACGCCCCATGGCGCCGAGACCGATGAATCCTGTTTTCATTCCTGCCCCGACAAGCGCTCGAGCAATTTGAGCACGGCGATCGAATCCTCTTCGCCCATGCCGGAACCGACCATGGCATTGAACATCTGCGCTGTTGCGGCCGAGCCGGGCAGACAGAGACCGAGTTCGTGCGCCGTCTGCATGACAATGTTCAAATCCTTTTCGTGCATCCAGCTCTTGAAACCCGGCTTGAAATTGCGGTCGAGCATGCGCTGGCCGTGATTTTCGAGAATTTTCGAGTAGGCAAAGCCACCGAGCAGCGCCTCGCGCACCTTGCCACGGTCAACGCCGTTTTTTGCCGCAAATGCAAATGCTTCGGCGACGGCCAGGACGCCCATCCCGGTGACGATCTGGTTGGCCGCCTTGGTGACCTGCCCGGCGCCGCTGGCGCCGACGTGCACGATGTTCTTGCCCATGCATTCGAAAGCCGGCTTTGCCTTGGCGAACGCTGCTTCGGAACCGCCGGCCATGATCGACAAGGTGCCGGCTATGGCGCCGACTTCACCCCCGGAGACCGGCGCATCGACAAAGTCCACACCAGCTGCGGCCAGATCTTCGCCAATCTTGCGTGCAGCGGCCGGGGCGATGGTACTCATGTCGACAGCGACCAGGCCGGGCTGGCCGGCGCTGGCCACGCCGCGCATGACGTCGGCAACATCCGGCGCATCGGCCACCATCGAAATGACCAGTTCGTTGCCGCGGGCGGCGTCAGCCGGGCTGGCGGCACCCTTGGCCCCGGCCTCGAGCAGCGGTTGCATCGATTCGGCGCGGCGCGCCCAGACGGTGACGGCATGGCCACCCTTGATAAGATTGAGCGCCATCGGGCGCCCCATGATGCCAAGGCCGACAAATCCGATTTTCATACTGAACTCCGTCGCGAGAAGGCTAGATTTTAGCCGTCAACACCGCCCGCTCAAACAGTCTCAGGCAGACAGCGCGGCGTATTCCTCGCAGCGACCGAAGCCAACCACCTCGGCAGCCGACACCGGCTGGTAAAAATGGAATCCCTGAACACGCTCGCATTCGAGCGTGCGGAGAAATTCCGCCTGGGCAAAACTTTCGACACCCTCGGCTACCAGTTGCAGGCCGAGCGAACGGCCGAGCATGACGATGGAGGTGACCAGCGAGGCGGCGTGCGTGTCGGTATCGACATCAGCCAGGAAGGAACGATCGATCTTCAGCCGGTCAAGCGGGAAGCGACGCAGGTAGGACAGCGAGGAATATCCGGTACCGAAGTCGTCGATGGCCAGCCGGACCCCCATGGCCTTGAGCTGGGCCAGCGTCTGGATGGCGGCATCGACGCCATGCATGACAGTGCTTTCGGTAATTTCCAGCTCCAGGCGCTCAGCCGGCAGGCCGGTTTCGGCCAGCACGCCTTGCACGGTCTGGACGAAATCGGGCTGGCGGAACTGCCGGCGTCGAGCCAGCTCCGCACCTGGCGGCAGGCAGTCAACAGTACCCAGTGCCCGAGCGGCAGGATCAGGCCACACTCTTCGGCCACCGGAATGAACTCGGCCGGGGCAATCATGCCACGCAGCGGGTGACACCAGCGGACCAGCGCCTCGACGCCAACGACCTTGCCGCTCAGCAGATCGATCTGCGGCTGATAGTGCAGCACCAGCTGATTCTCGGCGAGGGCCCGCCACAACTCGCTTTCCAGATGCAGGCGCTTGTTGGCGGCGGCGTTCATCGACTCGGCGAAGAACTGGTAATTGTTTCGCCCGGCCGCTTTGGCCGCGTACATCGCCGCATCGGCATTGCGGATCAGCGTCAGGCCGTCCCGGCCATCTTGCGGATACAGGCTGATGCCGATCGACGGCGTACTGTGCAACTGATGACCGTCGATGTCACAAGGCTGGCCGATGGCGCTGACCAGACGATCAATCAACCGGACCACGGCAGCACTGTTGTCGAGCTGATCGAAGACAACGACAAACTCGTCTCCACCCAGACGGAACAGGCGTTTCGTGCGGTCCATTTCGGCCGTCAGCCGGCGGGCGATTTCAGCCAGCAAGCGATCTCCGGCGTGGTGGCCCAACGAATCGTTAACCGTCTTGAAATTGTCCAGATCGATGATGAGCAGCGCCAGATGGTTGATACCGGGCACCGCGCTGTCGAGCAGGTGGCCAAGGTGACCGTCGAGGGCCAGACGGTTCGGCAGGTTGGTCAATTGGTCGTGATGAGCCAGATACTCGAAGCGTTCGGCCTGGGCCTTGGCTTCGCTGATGTCGGCAAAGGTGGCGACAAAATGCGTAGCCTGCCCTGACTCATCGCGAATCGCCGTGATGCGCATCTGCTTGGGATAGATCGCGCCATCCTTGCGCCGGTCCCAGATCTCGCCTTCCCAGAGGCCGTTCTCGGCGACGAAATCCCAGATACTGCGATGAAAGTTCAGCCCCTGGTGACCCGAGCTGAGCATGGTCGGGGTCAAACCGATGACCTCTGTTGCGGCGTATCCGGTCATCCGCTCAAAAGCTGCGTTGACCGACAGTATCCGCTGCGCCCCATCGGTCAGGATCATGGCTTCGGAAGCGTGGTCAATGATGCGCCGCTGCAGGGCGAGCTGGCGGCTGGCCTGATCGCGGATGCCGAACAACAGACGGCACCCTTCGATGATCAACACGGCGGCGACAAGCCCGATCGTCAATAACACAAAGCCCCATGCCGGCGCCCCCATCCCGAGGCTACGAGCGGAATCGCCAGTCGAGTCAGCGGCAAGTTGTCGGTCGATCGACCACCAATCCAGACCAAGGGAGCACCAGGTCAGGACAATTGCCCCAAGGGCGAACAATACGAGTTTACGGCCAGCGAAAGCCGGATTCTGCACCACAGGGTAAGTAAGCCTTTAGTTATATAAAGGCAGTTTAACCCAATAAAAACAATGTTTCACGAAGTTTTTCTAAAGCCGATTCACATAAAAATCAGCCTTCATATCCAGGGCAATCTTGCCCTGGCTTAACCCCTGATCTGAAAGTGGATTTACCGCAATTTACCTAGCTGCCGCAAGATCCGTTGCTGCGCTTGACGCCCATTTTGGCGAGCAGTTTTTCCGGCGGGCAAAAGCCGGTGAAGCCGCTTTGCAGCAAGTTGAAACCGACAAAGGCGGTAAAGGCGAGGAACCACTTCGAGACGAAGATCGGGCTGCCGTCGAAGCCCAGGGCCAGGGAAAGAAGGATGAAAAAACCCGCCATGATGCGGATGATGCGTTCGATGGTCATGCTTGATGCTCCTTGCGGAATGCCGAGAAATAGAGAACGGGAATAACGACCAGGGTGAGCAGCGTGGACACCATGATGCCGAAGATCAGGGCGAGGGCCAGGCCGTTGAAGATCGGGTCGTCGAGAATGAACATGGCGCCGAGCATGGCGGCCAGCTTGGCGCGCACCGCGGCCGACTGGATGACGGCCTCGCGGAACGGCATGCCGGTCGCCACTTGCAGCTTGATGAAATCGACGAGCAGGATGGAGTTGCGGACGATGATGCCGGCCAGAGCGATCATGCCGATCATCGAGGTTGCCGTGAATTGCGAGCCGAACAGTGCGTGACCGGGCATGACGCCGATGATGGTCAGCGGGATCGGGGCCATGATGATGAGCGGCACGAGATAGCTGCCGAAGTGGGCGACGACCAGCAGGTAGATCAGGATCAGGCCGACGCCGTAGGCGATGCCCATGTCGCGGAAGGTTTCATAGGTCACCTTCCACTCGCCATCCCATTTGACGCTGTAGCCGGCGTAAGGATCGTTCGGCTGGCGGATGAACCATTCGCCGAGCGTGCCGCCTTCCTTGAGCTCCATGCCGTTAATCTTGCTGCGGATGTCGAACATGCCGTAAAGCGGCGAATCGAGCTTGCCGCCCATGTCGCCGACGACGTAGACGACCGGCAGCAGATCCTTGTGATAGATGGCCTTTTCGCGGGCTGCATCGCGCACTTCGACCAGTTCCGAAACCGGCACCAACTGGCCGTCACGTGAGCGGACACGCAGCTTGAGGAGCGCATCGAGGCTCGATTGCTTCTCGGCCGGCAGGGTCACACGCACCGGGATTTCGAACTTCGACTCAGTGTTGTGCGCGGGCGTCACATCCTGCCCGGCCAGCCCCATGCTGACGACCTCGACGATGTCGCTCTGCGCCACGCCGAGTTGCGCCGCCTTGCTTTGCAGCACATGCAGGATGACCTTGCGCGAATCGGCTTCGATGTAGTCGTCGACCGCGACGATATCCTTGGTTTCCTCGAAAACCTTGCGCACCTGCTTGCCGACGCTCATCTGGCCTTTCATGTCCGGGCCGTAGATTTCGGCCAGGATGGGCGACATGACCGGCGGCCCCGGTGGCACTTCGACGACCTTGGCAACGCCGCCGTTGAACTTGCCGATGGCCTCAATGCGATCGCGCAGCGAAGCGGCGATTTCGTGGCTCTGGCGCGAGCGGTTGTGCTTGTCAGCCAGATTGACCTGGATGTCGCCCTTTTCCGGCAAGGCGCGCAGGTAGTACTGGCGGACCAGACCGTTGAAATTGATCGGGCTGGCCGTGCCGGCATAGGCCTGATAATTGGTGACGTCCTTTTCGAGCGCCAGTTCTGCACCGATTTCGTGCAGCACGCGCGCTGTTTCCTCGACCGGCGTACCCACCGGCATGTCGAGGATGACCTGGAATTCGCTCTTGTTGTCGAAGGGCAGCATCTTGAGGACGACGAGCTGGAAGTAAGCCAGCGAGACCGAGCCGAGGATTAGCAGGACGACGGCAATGGCCAGCTTGACGCGCATCGCGCCACCCTTGACCGGGTCGAGGAAAGGCGTCAGCAGTTTGCGGAAGGTGCTGTCGAGTTTTGCATCGAGCTTCGACGGCTGATGTTCACCGTGGGCGTTGCCATGCGATTTCATCATTCTTGCCGCCAGCCAGGGCGTGACGACAAAGGCGACGGCCAGCGAAATGGCCATGCCCATCGACGAATTGATCGGGATCGGGCTCATGTACGGCCCCATCAGGCCGGTCACGAAGGCCATCGGAAGTAGCGCGGCAATGACGGTCAGGGTGGCGAGGATGGTCGGACCGCCAACTTCATCGACGGCCGGCGGGATGATTTCGAGCAGGCTTTTTTCCGGGTACAACCCTTGCCAGCGGTGGATGTTCTCGACAACGACAATCGCGTCATCGACCAGGATGCCGATCGAGAAAATCAGCGCGAACAGCGAGACGCGGTTAAGCGTGAAACCCCAGGCCCAGGAGGCGAACAGCGTTGCAGCAAGGGTTAATGTGACGGCGACACCGACGATGACCGCCTCGCGTTTGCCGAGTGCGAAGAAGACGAGCAGGACGACGAAGGCCGTCGCAAAAATCAGCTTGCCGATCAGCTTCTGCGCCTTTTCGGTCGCCGTTTCGCCGTAGTTGCGCGTCACAGTGACCTCGATGCCATCCGGAATAACGGTGTTTTTCAGGTCATTTATCCGGTTGACCGCAGCAGTCGCCACATCGGCCGCATTGACGCCCGGCTGCTTGGAAATCTGCATGGTGACAGCCGGGAATTCGCCGCTCTGGTCGCCGAACCAGGCGTAGCGTTTCGGCTGATCCGGGCCATCTTCGACGGTCGCCACATCGCTCATGTACACCGGCTTGCGCTCGCTGGCTTCGCCGCGCACGGCGACGACCAGTTGCTTAACATCGGCGGCGGATTCGAGGTAGGTGCCGGTCTGGACCAGCACTTCGCGATTGCCGGAGGTCAGGTTGCCGGATGATTGCAGGGCGTTCGAGACTTTGAGCGCGCCGGCGATGTCCTGCGGCGTGATGCCGAAGGCATTCATCCGCTCGGCATCCATCAGCACACGAATGGCGTGGTCGGGGCCGCCGATGGTCGAGATGTCGCGCGTTCCCTTGATGCGCTTGAGTTCGATCTCGACGGCACGAGCGACCTGCTGGAGGTCGAAGGCGGAACGGTTCGGGTCCTTGGTCCAGAAAGTCAGCGCAACGATTGGCACATCGTCGATGCCGCGCGGCTTGATGACCGGCGCCATGACGCCAAGGTTAGCCGGCAGCCAGTCGCTGTTCGAATGCACGGTGTCGTAGAGACGGAGCACCGCGTCGTTGTATTTGACGCCAACGTCGAACTGCACGGTGATGATGGCCATGCCGGGGCGCGAGGCCGAGTACACGTGCTCGACGCCATGCAGGCGCGACAGCACCTGTTCGCCGGGACGAGCTACCAGATTTTCAACATCCTTGGCCGAGGCGCCGGGGAAGGCGATCATGACGTCGGCCATGGTCACGTCGATCTGCGGCTCTTCCTCGCGCGGCGTGACGAGGGTGGCGAAAAGGCCCATCAGGAAGGCGACCAGCGCCAGCAGCGGCGTCATCCGCGAATTCTGGAAGGCGGCGGCAATGCGCCCGGAAATACCCAAGCCCGCGCCGAGCGTAGTCTTCTCGCTGCTCATGACTTAATTAGCCGATTTCAGCTGAATACCAGCCTTGACCGGGTCGGTGACGACCTTGTCGCCGGCCGACAAGCCGGCCAGCACCTCGATCTCGCCCTGCCCGACGGCGTCGCCGAGACGCAACTGACGCAGCGACAGGCGATTGTCGGCCGTCTGCACATAAACCGCGGCCACTTCGCCACGACGCAGCACGGCACTGGCCGGCACGGTCAGCTTTTCCGACTGGCCGGTGATGAAATGCACACGCGCGAACATGCCCGGCGTCGCTTCCGGCACATCGGGCAAGGTCACACGGACCTGCGAAACGTGCGTCGCGGCATCGGCCGTCGGCAGGACCTGAACCTTGACGGCATCGACCCACTTGCCCAGCTCGGGGAATTCGACGCGGGCGGTTTTGACATCGCGCATCGCCTTCAGGCGGTATTGCGGAATGCTCGCCGTGACGCGCAGCGTGCCCGGCTGGTAGATCGTGAACAGCGGCTTGCCGGGCGTTGCCATGTCGCCCATTTCGGCATGGCGGCGAGCGATGATGCCGGTCATTGGCGCGACGATAGTGGCGTGGCTTTGGCCCGCCCCGGCGGCAGCGCGGTTGGCAGCAGCGGCATCGAGATCGGCTTTGGCTTTGTCGAGCGCGGCGGCGCTCATGAATTTCTGGGAGACGAGGCTTTTGGTCCGGTCGTAACTGACTTTGGCATTGGCATATTGCGCCTCGGCAGCGCGCGCCGCTTCGGCTGACTCGCGGCCGTCGATACGCATCAGGACATCGCCTTTTTTGACCGACTGGCCGGCGTCGACCTTGACCTCAAGGACGCGGCCTGCGATCTGGGCACCGACCGTCGCCTGCTGCACGGCCTCGACCAGCGATTCGGCCGGAAAGGCCAGATCGACGGCGTGCGGCTTGACGGTGATGACGGGCAAGGGTTCAGCCGCGAATGCCACGGTCAACCCGAAAAAAAGGCTAAAAACGAAAGGACGGAGAATGTTTGCGTTCATAAATATAAGCATACGCTAATTTATAGAGGCGGCACAAGCCATGCGCTTCTGATTCATTGATTTTATTGCGTTTTGTCCAAACCTACTGCGTAGATCATGAGGCCTGCCAGATATTCCGGCAACGCGTTTCCTTGATCCACCAGCATGATGCTGCCCCCAGGATGGCGCAGACGGTCACCACCAGCACCCCGTGGCGCCAGGTTTCGACATCGTAGACACGAGCACCGCTGACCATTTCGCCCGTCCAGCCGAGGTCCATGACCCAGCCAACGAAGGGCTGCAAGAGCGCTGCTGTCATGAAGCCGCCCATGTTGGCGACGCTGGTCGACATGCCGGAGAGCAGCGGCGGATTGACTTCCTTGGCACAAGCCCAGGTCAGGCTGAAGCCGGCTGTGGTCAGGCCGAGCAAGGCGAAAAGCGCATATGAAACCGCGACCGGCATGCTGACGCAGGACAACATGATCAGCCAGATCGCGCCATACAGATGCGAGGTCACGATGAGCACCGGCTTGCGCCGGCCCAGACGATCGGACAGGCTGCCCAGCAACAGGCAGCCGACAGCAAAGCCGCCGAACCATAGCGACAGATGCGTGGTGGCGACCGATCGCGCCAGGCCGTGCACCTGCATGAGGTAAGGCGTCGCCCACAATCCGGCGAAGGTAAAAAAGGCGCCGCACATGCCGGTATTGACCAGCAGCGGCGGCCAGGTGTCACGGTTGCGAATCACCGAAAGCAGGCCGGAGATCACCACCGTCCGGTCGAAGCGCGGCTTCGGCGCAACATTGCCGCCTTCCGGCGCATCGCGGACGATCAGCCAGCACAGCACGCCAAGCACCACCGAGACGAAGCCAACACCGATGAACACGCCGCGCCAGCCGGTCGCCTGCGCCACCGCCGAGAGCGGCGCGCCGGCTAGCACCGAACCAAGATTACCGATCAGCATGCAGATGCCGACCATGGTGGCGAAGCGGCTCTCCTCGAACCACACAGCGATCAACTTGAGCATGGCGATGAAAGTCACCGACACGCCCAGCCCGATCAGCGTCCGCCCAACCAGCGCCAGCTCGAGCGTTGGCGCCATGCCGAAGAGGAAACTGCCGGCGCCGCCAATCACCCCGCCCAAGGCCAGGATCCGGCGCGGTCCCAGGGTATCGGCAAGGATGCCAGTCGGCACCTGCATCAGCGTATAAACGTAAAAATAAGTCGCCGCCAAGACACCGAGCGAGGCCGCCGATGTATCGAAGGCGGCGGCCAGATCCGGCGCAATGCCGGCCGGGGCAAAACGCTGGAAGAAAGACAGAATGTAGGCCACCGCAACGACGCCGAGGGCTATCCAGCGGCGGCGCATCTGTTCGTCGGTCAGTGCTTTCATTCAGTCTCGCTTCTCGTCATCCGGCGCCAGCGCTTACTTCTGGGCGAGAACCCACTTGGCCAGGGTCGCCGCTTCGGCATCGGTCACATTGTTCGCCGGCATCGGCACCTGGCCCCATTCGCCCTTGCTGCCCGCCTTGATCTTCGCCGTCAGCGCGGCCTCTGCACCCTTTTCAGCGGCTCGCTTGGCAGCGATATCCTTGTACGCCGGGCCGACAATTTTCTTGTCGATGGCGTGGCAGGTCATGCAGTTCTTGGCCTTGGCCAGTTCCGGCGATGCCTGTGCCGTGCCGGCAAGCAACAGGAAGGCGCCGGCAATCATGATGGTTTTTTGCATGTTTATTTCCCCCGAAAAATTGCGGCCGACGGAAATACCCGCCGAGAAACCGCCTAACCAAAAAATCTCTTCAAGACGCCATTTCGATCAACAAGGTCTCGATTTCGGTGCGCCCGACCGGGCTGGCCATGGCAATCAGCATGAAGCCGGGCTTGAGCAGAAAGTCATTGTCCGGATTGAACTGCCAACTGCCGTTCCGCTCGCGCACGGCGAGAAAGACGTAGTTGGCGCTACGCAACTGCAGCGAGCCGAGCGGCTTGGGAATGAACCCGGCCGGCACTGGCACCTCTTCGACGCGCAGATTTTTCTCTGACTTCAACATTTCGTCGAGGAAGGAAACCACATGTGGCCGGATCATCGCCGACGCGATGCGCATGCCACCCGTAAAGTCGGGCGAGACGATGGCATCGGCCCCGGCCTTGCGCATCTTTTCGATGTTGCGCGTTTCAGTACAGCGCGCCACGACGCGCAACTCAGGTTTGAGCTGCTTGGCCGTGATGACGATCATCAGGTTGCGCGAATCGTCGCCAGTCACCGCGAACAGACCCTTGGCATCTTCCAGATCGGCGGCAATCAGGACGTCGTCGTCGCTGGCGTCGCCGTTCAGGTAGAGAAAGCCGATGTTTTTTTCCTTGTACTCTTCCAGCTTGTGCAGATCTTCATCAATGCCGACGAAATGCCGGTTGGTTGCTTCCAGTTCGTGCGCGATGTTGCGTCCGACCCGGCCGAAGCCGCACAAAATGTAGTGGCCTTTGAGTTTCTTGATTGCTTTTTCCATGCGTTTTCTCCGCAGGGTTCCATTAAGGTCGGTTTCGAGCAGCGCCACGGTGACGACCGAAAACAGCAGCGACAGATTGCCGGCGCCAAGAATGCCGATCACCACCGTCAAGATCCGTGCCGGCTGGTTGCTCGCCATGTCGATGATTTCGCCGAAGCCGATGGTGGCAACGGTGATGAAGGTCATGTAGAAGCAGTCGAACCACGAATATTTGCCTTCGGTCAGCACCATGTAGCCGATGCTGCCGAACAAATGCACGGCAAACAGCATGCCGAGCGCGACATAGAGCAGCCGGACGATATAGCCGGTCTGCAGGGTCCTGATCGGGGACGCGCTCGAGTTGCCGTTCATTCAGTCAGCGGCACCGATTGGGTCATGAAAATGACGGCTTTGCCGCCGTCCATATTGACGTGCAGTGACTCGACCAGCGGCGGGTTGACCGGCTGCTCGGCATCCCATTTGATGATGAAATTGGCGCCCGAGCCACCGGAAGCGTCGTTGAGTTCAACAAACAGCTCAAGCGTGCCGAGCGGCGGCACAACGGTCGGCGCTGGCACGCGCTCACCGAGCAATTTGCCGCCGGTATCGAAATACCTGGCCGACAGCACCCGGATCGAGCGCTTGATGTCGGTATTGCGAATGCTGACCAGGGCCGACAGCAAGACGTTGGATGCCTTGCCACTCTTGCCCAGATTGCCGTAGAGCATGTGCGAGTAGATCGGCAGGTAAAGCGTTTGCCCCTTGACCAAGGGCCTGGCCTCCTGGGCGAATGCCACGGTCGACGGCAAAAAACTGCCAAAAACAAAGGCGCACAACAAGCTTCGCCAGAATTTTCGATATCGCATCTCTTTCCCCCGTTCTGCGGCCCCTGGCATTGATGCCACTTATCCCGATTCTGCCACAAGCCTTGCCCGGCGGGGCGGCGGGAAAACCGGGGGCTTAGCGCTGTGCGGCGGCGAGCAGGGAACGCAGTTGGCCGGCCAGCGAGGTCCAGTCAATCGGCTTGGCGATGTGGCGGGCCCCCAGTTGGCGCGCCCGCTCGAAAAATTCGGGATCACTGCGCCCGGTCATCAGAACGACGGGGAAGCCGCTGCCATGCGTCTGGCGGATGGCAGCGCACACCGCGAAGCCATCGAGGCCGGGCATTTCGACATCGAGCAGGGCAAGATCGAAGGCAGAGACTTGAAAGCAGGCCAGCGCATTGTCGCCGCTATCAGCCAGCGTCAGCGCAAAGTCGCTGCCTGCCAACGCTGCCTGCATCAACAAACGGGTCGTCGGATCATCATCCGCCGCAAGAACCCGCCAGGGCGCGGCGCTCATGCCTCGGGCCTGGCCAGAAGCCCTCTCAGGGCGGCTTCGACGCGCAGCCATTCGGCCCGAACGCCATCCACGCGGGTCACCAGTTGTCGCATGTTCCCATCCCGGCCGAATTGCTCGATCTCGCTGCACCGCCTGGCCAGGCCGTTGGCGCCGACGTTGAAACTGCTCGACTTGAGGGCGTGGGCGGCGCTTGCCAGCAAGCCGGCATCGCCTTCCGCCAGGCCCCGGTCGAAGTTCACCCATTCGCGCTCCGCTGCTTTCAGATAGGCCGTCAGCACCTGCCCAACCAGCGCCTCCGCACCGTCCGGAGACAGGGCGCGAATTTTCTCGAGGGCCTCCGGATCAAGCGCCGCACCATCGCTGCGCTCCTGCCCGGGGCGGGCCGCATCATTGACGACAATCGGCGGCTTTCGCCGCTCAGCGGGCAACCACTGCGCCAGCATCTTCAACAGGGCCTCGCCGGTATAAGGCTTGGCCAGATAGTCGTCCATCCCCGCTGCCACACAGCGCTCACGGTCGCCCTTCATGGCATTGGCGGTCAGCGCGATGACCGGCAGATGCTGGCCGCCGAGCGCTTCGCGTTCGCGCAGTACCGAGGTCGCGGCGAAACCATCGAGAATCGGCATCTGGCAATCCATCAGGACCAGATCGACCGTCTCGGTAGCCAGCAGGTCGAGCGCCTGCTGCCCATCCCCCGCGGTGACGACCTCCAGTCCCAGTCTTTCCAGCTGAGCCCGCGCCACAATCAGATTGCTTTCGTTGTCTTCGGCGAGCAGTACCTTGCCCCGCAACTTCTGGCTGGCCGGTAACGCTTTCGGGCGTTCGCTGCGCTCCGGGCGGCCGAGAGCGGCGTCGACCGCACGCAGAAAATCTGCCTGGCGCAAGGGCTTGGCCAGGCAAGCCGCGACCTCCATCCCGGCCTGCGCCAATTGCTGAGGCATGTCGGGTGCTGCCGAGAAAACGATGACCCGGCTCGCCAACAGCCGCGAATCCGCACGCAGGGCGCGCACCAGGTCAATTCCTGACATTTCGGCCATTTCCATATCGACCAGAAACAATGCATACGGCTCGCCCTTGGCCATGGCGGCGCCGGCCATGGCCAGCGCCTGCAGACCGGAACCGGCCGTATCCGCCGTCAGCCGGTGACTGTTCAGCTGGGCCAGCAGAATGTCGCAATGCGCCGGGGTGTCGTCGACGATCAGCAAGCGCCGGCCAGCGACGACGGCTGGCGCGTGAACCGGCTTTTGCTCCGGCAACTTGCCAAGCGGCATGGCCAGCTCTACCGAAAAACTTGCCCCCTGCCCCGGCTGGCTGTCGACGCTGATACCGCCGCCCATCATGTCGACCAGGCGCTGGCAGATGGCCAGCCCCAAGCCCGTCCCGCCGTACTGCCGGGTGGTCGAGCCATCAGCCTGGGCAAAGTGCTCGAAAATTCGCTGCTGGGCATCGAGCGGGATGCCGATACCGGTGTCTCGCACGGTCAACCGGAATTTAAGGCCAAATTCGGAATGTTCGAGTACGCGCAAACGCAGGAAAACCTCACCGCTTGCTGTGAATTTGATGGCATTGCCCAGCAGGTTAACAACGATCTGCCGCAAACGCAGCGCATCGCCACGGACCACCAGACTCTCGTCCGGCGGCAGATCGGCCAGCAGCTCCAGACCTTTCTTGCCGGCCTGCTGCGAAAACAGTTCCAGCGACTCCTCGAGCAAGTGACGCAAATCGAAATCGACCACATCGAGTTCCAGCTTGCCCGACTCGATTTTCGAAAAATCGAGAATGTCGTTGATGATCCCGAGCAGGTGTTTTCCCGAGCGCTCGACCGCCTCGACAAACTGGCGCTGGGTCGGCGCCAGTTCAGTATTGAGCAGCAGCTCTGTCATGCCCAGCACACCATTCATCGGCGTCCGTATTTCATGGCTCATCGTCGCCAGAAACTCACTCTTGGCCAGGCTGCCGGCCTCGGCCGCCTCCTTGGCAAGCCGCAGTTCACGCGTCCGCTGCTCGACAATCTGCTCGAGATTCCCCAGGTGCGTCGACAACCAGTGATCGCGCTCACGAATCTGTTCGACCATCTGGTTGAAGCCATTGGCCAGCTGGGCTATTTCCGTCACCCCGCTGTCGGCAGCACGAATATCGAGCCGGCCGACCGATACCTCCGCCATGCGTAGCGTCAGGTCCTGCAAGGGCTCAATCAACTTTTCCACGTGCCGCGCCTGCAAACGCAAGGCGACGGCCAGAGCGACTGCCGTTTCAAACAATATCAAACCAAGATAAATCAGCAACTGTTGATAAACGCTGCTCAAATCGATGCTCAGCCTCAACCAGCCAAAAGGCTGGTCTGGCGGGCCGGCCGGGGCCAGAAAATCGATCCGGCTCCAGGAAAACCGATGCCCGGCCACCGGGTTACTCAAGGGCATCGGCCTGGCGTCTTCAGCCCCGTACCTGTCGTAGGCAACAAACACGGAATGATCCTGCCGGTACAACGCAGCCGAATGGAGAAAAGGCATGCTGCGCAGAAGGGCAAACCTTTCGTTGAATGCCTCGCGCTCCCCTCCGGCCAATGCCGGACTCAAGCTCTCGTTGAGCGATTCGAGGCGAGCATAGCCTTCGGCAAGATGCCCGCGCATCGCCATCCAGCCAGCGGTACACAGGATAAATACGCTGACAAAGGCAATCGCCAGCAGCAGCACATAAAAATTGATGCTGGCCAGTCGGGCGCGAATGGAAACGGTCGGCATCTGGTTCATCACACCCGCCCCTCCGGATCCGGCTTTGACACTTTCAGAGCCTCCTCCGCCGAAAGCCAGGTTTGCCGAAATGATGCCCGCAAGTCCTGACGCAAGCTTTCCTGAACGGATGTCGCCTGCCCGGCCTGGCATTTCAACAACTGATCCTCGAGAGCAGCAGCAGCCTCCACCAGCGCCGTCGCGCCGACATTTGCCGCCGCGCTGCGCAACGCGTGCACCTTCTTTTGCTCCTGGGCGTGGTCGCCGGCACTCTCCCGCCACGCCAGTTCCCAGTCGGCGAAATGCTCAACGAACAGGCCGACCGCCTGCCACCAGAGCATGGGCTGATCGAGCATGCGCGCGACAGCTGCAGCCACATCAAAACCATCCAGGGAACGGGGAACAGACATCCAGTGCGGCACGATATAAATCAGTCGGAGAGGTCACAAACAGAGGGCAATTGTCACCCGAGACGCTGGCTCAATGTTAAAAATTAGTAAAACAAAGCCTTTGTTTTGCAATGGATTACAATCCCCGCTTTATCGTGTAACCGAAACGAATAACCATGCGTCAGACTGCGCTCATCGTTGAAGACGACCCGGGAACTCGCCACGTATTGAGTACAACACTGGCCACCGCCGGCATCGACTGCATTTTTGCGGAAACCGGCGCCGCCATGTGGCGACGTCTTGACGAAAAGCCCGACGTCATCATTCTTGATTTAAGCCTGCCCGACGCCGATGGCCTCGAACTGCTCCGCCAGCTTCGCCAGCACTCCGAAATTCCGGTTCTTATCCATTCGACCCGCTCCGACGAAATCGAGCGCATTATCGGCATCGAAATCGGTGCCGACGACTTTCTGCCCAAGCCCTGCAATATGCGTGAATTGCTGGCCCGCACCCGCGGCCTGCTACGCCGGAGCCAGCGCGCCACCACTGGCCGTGGCGAGATGCGCCGCCTGCACTTCGGCGACTGGATACTGGATACCGCCTCGCGCGAACTGACCCGAACCGGTGGCCAGCCGACGCCGCTTGGCGTGTCGGGCTTTGCACTGCTCGCTGCCTTCCTTGAGCACCCCTTCGAGCCGCTCTCACGCGAACAACTATCGCGCGTCCTCAAGCGCGAATATGTGCCCTACGACCGGATCATCGACGTCCATGTCAGCCAGATCCGGCGAATTCTCGGCAAACAGGCCGATGGCAGCAGCTTTATCAAGACACTGCGCTCGCAAGGCTACGTTTTCATCGCCGAGGTCGAGGCGCTGAACTAAACGCCCCTGCCCCCACAACGCCAAAGGCCATGCACTCGCATGGCCTTTGTCTTTTCAAGCTGGCCGG
>VIKE01000040.1 GCA_008080565.1 Rhodocyclaceae bacterium
GTCATGCTCTCGCTCATGCGCCTGCTCGAAGCCCGCGGCGTCCTCGACTGGATCGTCGCCCGCCTGGCCCCGCTGCTCAAACCGGTCGGCCTGACCGGGCTGGGTGTCTTCGCGGCCTTGCAGATCAATTTCGTCAGCTTCGCCGCCCCGATGGCGACGCTGACCATGATGGAGCAGCGCGGCGCTTCGGACCGCCACATCGCTGCCACGCTGGCCATGGTCTTTGCCATGTCGCAGGCCAACGCAGCGTTGCCGATGATGACCATGGGCCTTGATCTGGCGCTGACCCTGACCTATTCGCTGATCGGCGGATTGACGGCTGCGGCGGCGACCTATTACCTGTTCGGTAGGGCGCTATCGAATACCGAAAGCCGGCTCGATGAAACCCTGCATCATCCGGTCGCCGAGAGCGCCAAGGGCATTCTCGATGTCATCAACCGGGCCGGAGCCGAGGCGTTCAAGCTGTCCGTCGGGGCCATTCCGATGCTCGTGCTGTCGCTGGTCGTCGTCACGGCGTTGCGCAGTGGCGGCGCCATCGATGCGCTGACCCGCCTGCTGGCGCCGGTGTTGACCGCGGCTTCGATCGACAGTGCGCTGATCCTGCCGACGCTGACCAAGTACATGGCCGGCGGCACGGCGATGATGGGCGTCATGGACGAGATGCGCAAAGCCGGCCAGATCAGCGTCGAGCTGCTCAACGCCAGCGCCGGGTTCCTGATTTCTCCCTTCGACCTGCCCGGCGTGGCGGTGCTGATTTCTGCCGGGCCGCGTATCGCTGCAGTGTGGAAACCGGCCGCCCTCGGTGCCTGTATCGGTATCGCTGTACGCACTGTCGGACATATACTTGCCGTATGAACCGACCAAAATTGACTCGCTTGATCCTGGCTACCAGCGCCGGCTTGATGATGGCCGGAGCCTCGGCGGCCCCCCTGAATCTGCTCGGTTTCGACGATATGTCCTGCGCGGCATGGAGCAAGTCGAAGGATGACCCCGATCAGCGTTCCGCCTATGTTGTCTGGGTCCGCGGCTTCCTGACCGGCCATAACTACGCCTTGCCGAACCAGCAGGTTTCGAGCTTTTCGAGCGGTACGCTGGAACTGAAACTGAATCAGTATTGCAGCCGGAATCCGACAGGGCAGATCAGCGATGCGGCGATGCGCATGAGCGATGAGCTTTCCGGGCGGAATCAGCCGATCAAGAAATAAGCAACAAGCGCATCTGATCGGCAGCTGGTCGTGGTGCGATTATTTCGAAAAAATCGCGTTGAATTTGTTCTGATCGACGTATTTCGTGAAAGTTGTAAACGCCACGTTGACGTTCTGATTGCTCATCAATTCCTGCATGGCCAGCCTGCCGATGATTTCGAAAGCATCTTTGAGCGCGTTGCTGCCTTCCTTGTCGCGCGCCAATTTGACTTGTTCTGTGCAATTTTCGGTCATCAGCATGGTAACCAGCGTAGCCATCTTCCGATCGAAAGCCTCTCGATCCGCCTGGGTAACGTTGGAAAGGCTTTGTATTTCCGGGTGGGCTGACATGCCGATAAAGACCCAGCGCGCCATGTCCTTCCGATCCTTGCCGGTCGTGTTGTCCGCCAGGCAGGTCGTCAACGCATCGGTAGCAGGGCCGGCGACTGACGGGGTGGCTATGGTGGCGAAGAGGCTTGCTGCGAGGATCGCGACGATGTTTTTCATGCGGCATTCTCCAAACGTTTTTTCGAAATCACGGAATGACGCGCCATGATGTATGCAATTGGCAAATTGAAAAAGCGCGATGAGCAACTTTGAGCAGAACAGCATCGCTAGGTTGTGCCAAAAAGTTGATGGCGATGCTAGGGCGAGATGTAATGAACTGCCAGCCAGACTGTTGGCTGCTCCGGGTCTGTCCATTCCACCCGGTGCCGGCGATGCGGGGCGATGTCGATGAAATCGCCAGGGGTCAGCGTGAGTGCTTCAGGCGCGTCCTCGAAGCGGAGAATGGCTTTGCCTTGCAAAAGCACCACCCATTCGCCCTCGGCTTGGTCGTACCAGAAACCCTCGGGGCTGCACTGGCCAGTCGAAACAATTCGTTCGATGCGCAGGCCGGGGCGATTGAGCAGATCTGAAAATTGCTCGTTTTTTACGCTTTGCGTAGTAAACCCGGTTGACCGTGGAAGATCAGAAAACAGGTTGTCAGTCATCGTCACTCCGGCTTGTAGAGCGGCAGGGCATCGAGACGGCGTTCGATTTCCGCCGTCAGTTGCCGATAGGCCGGGCTGCTGGTGTTGCCGAAGTGGCGCTGGAAATCGGCGGCGCTGATTGATTCAGGGAGGTTGCTTATGATGGGGATCAGGTCGCCGTCGGAAAACTCCTTTGTCCGAAGTGCGTCCAGGCGCGAGTCGCCGCGATTGAGTAACTCGCCAAAACGGGTGCCGGCCCGATCGGCGGCCAGGTCGGCAAACGAAAAGCCGCTGCCGTGGCGGGAGTCGGCCATTTCCTTGTAGACCCCGATGGCATCGGCGACCGGTTCGCCAGCCCAGGCGGCAAGGGTGGCGGAGACAACGAAATGCTGCGCACTGTCGTTCCGGCCGGCGAGCATCAGCGCGACCGGACGAAGCTGCGGCCAGCTTCGCGCTTCAGGGATGAGCGAGGCAATATTTTTCTCGGCGAGATAAACGCCGAGGACGAGCAGCGCGGCGCGGCGGTTTTCATGTTGATCGGTGCCGTTGATATCGAGCACGGTACGCAGGACGCTGACCAGAGGCACTGGTCGGCCCGGCGCGTGGTGGTCGAGCTGGGCGGCCAGCGATTCATGCGCCGAGCGAATGCGAACCAGGTCGTCCGGCTTGAAGGCGATGGAACGGGCACGGTCGAGCAGGGCTGGTTCCCAGACGTAGGCGACGACGATTCGCTGGCGTTGTGGGTCGAAGATCAGCTCGCGGATGGCTTGGCGGGCGAGCGTCCATTCCGCTCCGTAGCCAGCGCCCTGAATAGCAGTGGCGAGGACGAATTCAAGTAACTGTGACGGAATCTGTAGCCGGCCGAGGGCGGCGGCGAAGATTTTCGGTTCGCCTTTGCCCTCGCGCAGTGTGGCGCGAAAATTGAAATAGTGGTCGCCCGGTAGCAGCGGCACGCGGCGACTGAGGCGGATTTCGGCCGTTTCCTCGCCGAGCACGAGTGCGCCGCGACCATGCAGGGCACGGCCGGCCAGATAGTTGATGCCTTCGTCGATCAGCGCGGCGGGAACGGCGGTCCGGCGGGCCTCGCCGGATTGCAGGTGGCGCGGGTCGTTGGTGTGAAACAGCCAGCGCGCCTGATTGACGGCGGCTTGTGAGATGGTTTCGCTGCGTTCGACCAGTGGCCGGCTGTCGAGTGCCGCCAGTAACAGTCCGCCGGCGGCCAACACGAGAACGAGCAGCGTGCCAGCCAGCCAGGCAAGGAGGCGAGTCATGGCTGACTCACCGGCCTGTTTAAACGCCCTGTTTCAGGCTGGCCTCGATGAACGGATCGAGGTCGCCATCAAGCACTGCCTGGGTGTTGCCGGTTTCGTGGTTGGTGCGCAGATCCTTGATGCGGCTCTGGTCGAGCACGTAGGAGCGGATCTGGTGGCCCCAGCCGATGTCGGACTTGGCATCTTCGAGCTTCTGCTGCTCGGCCTGCTGTTTGCGCAATTCGAACTCGTAGATGCGGGCGCGCAGCATCTGCCAGGCTTCGTCGCGGTTGCGGTGCTGCGAACGGTCGTTCTGGCACTGCACTACGATGCCGGTCGGGACGTGGGTCAGACGCACTGCCGAGTCGGTCTTGTTGATGTGCTGACCGCCGGCGCCGGAGGCCCGGTAGGTGTCAGTACGGACATCGGCTGGATTGATGTTGATCTCAATCGAGTCATCGACTTCCGGAAAGACGAAAACGCTGGTGAACGAGGTGTGGCGGCGGGCGGCCGAATCGAACGGCGACTTGCGGACCAGGCGGTGGATGCCGGTTTCGGTGCGCAGCGTGCCGTAGGCGTAGTCGCCGGTGAACTTGACGGTGGCACCCTTGATGCCGGCGACGTCGCCTTCCGACTCTTCCATGACTTCAACCGTAAAGCCCTTCTTTTCGCCGTACTTGAGGTACATGCGCAGCAGCATCGAGGCCCAGTCCTGGGCTTCCGTGCCACCGGCGCCGGCCTGGATTTCCAGGAAGCAGGGCATCGGATCGGACGGATTGTTGAACATGCGGCGGAATTCGAGGGCGGCGACCTTCTTTTCCAGCTCGGCGTTGTCGGCTTCAACGGAAAGCAGGGTTTCCTCGTCGCCGTCTTCCTTGCCCATGTCGAACAGTTCGCGGCCATCGTCAAGGCCGGACTGGACTTCTTCCAGAACCAGCACGATGTTTTCCAGTGATTTCTTCTCGCGACCGAGTTCCTGGGCGCGCTTGGCGTCGTCCCATATCTTCGGGTCTTCCATCTCCTGGGTGAGGAGGGTCAGGCGTTCGCGTTTCTGATCGTAGTCAAAGATACCTCCGCAGCTCGGCGGCGCGCTGCGCCAGATCGTCGAGCTTGTTGGAGATGCTGTTGATGTGTTCGGCTTCCATGATGTTCGTCTCGTTGCGTGGCAAAAGCGCAATTATAGCTGCTGGGCAAGGCAGGGTTTGGCTGCACTTATTGAGTGCGCGGTCGAGTAAACAATCCGGAGGTCAAGGCACTTTGTTGGTGCAATACCCCGAAGTGGCGATGACGAATAACTATAGTTTGGTATTTTTGTGTATTAATAAACGCTAATGTGCAGTCTAATTGATTGATTGTAAATTGGTAAATATTTTGGTGCATTGGATGGCAAGAGACTTGCTTTTGTCCTAACAATCCAATAACTGTGCATGACTGATATGACAAGCAACGAATCGGAATCTGCCTTGCGCTACTGTATGAACTCGTTGCGGCTGCGTTTGTTTTGGGCCTGGCTGCTGGCGCTAGGCGGCGGTGCAGCCCTGGCCGGTCTGGTGCTGACGAGTCAGGCCGAACTGTTGGCCAGCGCTGCCGTGGCCATGCTCGGCGTTTCGCTGCTGGTCGCCGTCAGGCTGCAGTATGGACTGGAAACGGCACTGGCCCTGATCGACGGTTTTGCGCTCGAACTGGCGGCCGGGCGTCTGGTCAGCCGCCTCGATGCCCGGCGTTGCGGTGCCATGGCGCCGCTGGCCGAACGTCTGAACGGCATGGCACGCTCGCTGTCCGGTCTGTTCCTGACCTTTGCCCGGATGTCGCAGGAAATTTCAAGTGTCGCCGGCGAGAGCAGTGTCAATGCCACTGGCGGCGACGACGGTGTCCGCCGGCAGCGCGATATCACCCTGTCTTCTTCGGCGACGCTGGAGCAACTGACGGTCAGCCTCGGCATGACCAGCGAAAGTGCCCAGGGGGCAGCCTCAGTGGCCGAGGCTTCCGGGGAGATGGCGATGGCGGGTGCGGAACGGGTCAGCCGCCTGGCCTGCAGTCTGGAAAATCTCGCCGCGACGGTTCAGCAGACTTCGGAGAGCGCCAGTCGCCTCGGTCTGCGCTCGCGGGAGATCGACGTCATTGTCGAGCTGATCGCGGAAATTGCTGCGCAGACCAACCTGCTGGCGCTAAATGCCGCCATCGAGGCCGCCCGGGCCGGCGAACAGGGGCGTGGTTTTGCCGTGGTTGCCGACGAGGTGCGCAAGCTGGCTGAGCGGACCAGCAATGCCACTCGCGACATTGGCGAGCGCATCGAAGGAGTCCGGAATGATGTTGGTGGCATGATCGATGCCATGGCGGCGACGACCAGCCAGGCCGCCAAGAGCCTGAGCGACGCCGGCGACGCGGTCGCCGACCTTCGCCGGGTCGAAGATAACGCCCGCCAGACGCTGGCGCTGATCCGTGATATCGCTGCCGCCAGCCAGGAGCAGAGCGAGGCCGGTCAGAACATCGCCCGCGATATCGAGCAGGTCGCCCAACTGGCTGATGCCAATGAACACCTGGTCCGCGAGAACAGCGAGCTGTCCCGTTACCTGAACGACCTGTCCGTTCAGCTGACCGGGGCCCTGAAAAAATACCAATACGAGTGAGGTCGGCATGAACTGGACCATTTACACGATGCTGGCGCTGGCCATCCTCATCCTGGCGGTGTCGACGATGCTCTATCGCCGTCGCCGCTGGGTCGATGCCGAAAAGTCGCTGGACAACACCTTGGCTGCCTGCCGTTCGCTGCTCGCCCTGGTCGGGCATTTTCAGCAGCACCGCGGCATGAGTTCCGCCTTGCTGTCCGGCGACCAGTGTTTCAGGACGCGGCTCGATGGCAAGGGGCGCGAGATCGAAGGGCTGATTCCTTCCTTGCGGGAGGTGGCCAGAGCGGAAAGCGCCCGGGCGCATCCCTGCCTGACGCTGAACGATCTTTCGCTGTTTCAGTACAACTGGGGCCAGTTGCGGGAAAAGCTGGCTGGGCTTTCCGTCGAGCAAAGCATCGCCCAGCACAGTTTTCTCATCGATCAACTGCTGCAGTGGTTGGCCGCTTTGGGTGAATCCCGGGTCGAGTTGCTGCTGGGGGATCGTTCCGCCCGCGGTCTGGTTCGCAACTATGCCAGCCGTTTGCCGGCCCTCACCGAGTGCCTTGGTCAGGCCCGAGCCTTGGGAATGAGTGTAGCTGCCCGGCGTGGTTGCTCTGCTGTGGCGCGGGTCCGCCTGATGTTCCTGGTGGCGCGCGCCGAGACACTGCTTAACCAGGCGAATGAGGCGGGCGGGCGGGGGCCAAAGGCGGAGAAGGCGGCGATCGCGGTGCAACAGATGGCGCGGGTGATTCGCACACAGATGCTGCTGAGTTCCGGCATCAGCGTTGCTGCCGAGGAGTATTTCGCTATCGCTACAGCTGCCGTGGACAGTGTGTTCGCCTGGATAGGCGAGTGTGGCGACGAATTGATGCAGGCAGGAACCGGGAAGGCTGATGTTGGAGCATCAACTCGATTGCAGCGTGTCTAGGTTCGGCTTTTTAGCCAGACCGGTCCAGCGCATGGGGTTCGGCTTCGGGCCGGCCTGTGGTGTGGGTGGCGGTGGTGCCCGGAGCATGCCGGCCATGAGTACCTTGTTTTCCGGCCTGGACGGCATGCTTTTTCGTTGCCTGGTGGACGACTGCCGGCACTTGCTGTCGGTCAGTCCCGGCTGCCGGGATCTGACTGGCTATGTGGCCGAGGATCTGGTCGGGAGTGTGACTCACTCGCTGGAGTCCCTGACCGACCCGGAAGATCGGGCTGCCGTGCGCGGCACCATACTGGCGGCGCTCGACACCGGGGCGCGCTACCGCATCGAGTACCGCATCGTTTGCCGGGACGGCGAGGAAAAGTGGGTGCTGGAGCGTGGCATCGGCCTGCGCGACGAGGCCGGGCGGCGGATTATCGAAGGTTATCTGGAAGATATCACCGATCGGGTCCTGGCCCAGATCCAGTTGGCGGAAACCGAGTTGCGTTATCGCAGCATTTTCGAGAATTCAGTCATCGGCATGTTTCAGAGCACCGAAAATGGGCGATATCTAGCGGCCAACCAGGCCTTGGCGACGCTTTATAGTTACCCGACGCCGGAGGCGCTGATCAGCAGCCTGGCCGATATCGCCTCCGGGCTGTATGTCGACCAGCGGCGGCGCGCCGATTTCAAACGCATGATCCAGCAAGATGGCCGGGTCAGCGATTTCGAGTCTGAGGTGATCTGTCGCGACGGCAGCCGGATCTGGATTTCCGAGAATGCCCATGCCGTTTGCGCACCAGATGGCACGCTGCTCTATTACGAAGGCACGGTCGAGGACATTACCGAACGCCATCGCTACCAGTCGGTGCTGCAACACCAGGCGACGCACGATCCGCTGACCGGCCTGCCCAATCGCAATCTGCTGCAGGATCGGCTGGAACAGGCCGTGCAGTTGGCCCAGCGCCAGATGAGCAAGGTCGTCCTGGCTTTCGTCGATCTCGATAACTTCAAGGTGATCAACGACAGCCTCGGCCATGCCGCCGGCGACGAGTTGCTGATCGAAATCGCCAGCCGCCTGCGCCAGGCCTTGCGCGGGATCGATACCGTCGCCCGCTACGGTGGCGACGAATTCGTGCTGATCATGGGCGAGCAGGCGTCGAGCGAGGACACCCGGCATTTGCTGGAGCGCGTGCTGGCCACCATCCAAGCCCCTTTGATGCTGGCAGGGCACGCCCTGCGCATCAATTGCAGCATCGGGGTCAGCGTCTATCCGGACGATGCGCAGGATCTCGACAGCCTGCTGCGGGTCGCCGATGTCGCGATGTATCACGCCAAGAAAAGCGGCAAGGGCCAATATCATTTTTATACCCGTGACCTGAACCAGGTCGCTCAGGATCGTTTTGTCCTTGAAAGCAGCTTGCAGAGCGCCATCGAGCACAACGAACTGACCGTGGTCTACCAGCCGAAAGTCGATTCCGCGGCGCGGGTCAGGGGCTTCGAGGCGCTGGTGCGCTGGAACAGTGCCGGGCATGGGCTAGTGACGCCCGACCGCTTCATTCCGCTGGCCGAGGAAACCGGCCAGATCCTGGCGATTGGCGAGCTGGTGCTCTATGCCGCCTGCCGGGCGGCGGCCAGCTGGCCGTTGATCGATGGTCTGGCCCTGAGCGTCGCTGTCAATCTGTCGGCGCGGCAGTTGACGGAACCCGGGCTACCGGCGATGGTGGCCGATGCCCTGGCTGTTTCCGGCCTGCCGCCGGAGTGCCTGGAGCTGGAAATCACCGAGAGCATGATCATGGGCGATGTCGAGCACACCATCCGCGTGCTCAAGTCGATCAAGGCGCTGGGCGTGCGGATTGCCGTCGACGACTTTGGCACCGGCTATTCCTCGCTGAGTTATCTGCAACGTTTGCCGATCGATACCCTGAAGATAGACCGCTCCTTTGTCTCCGGTTGCGATCGTGGCGGCAAGGCGATGGCGATTCCGCACGCCATCATCTTCCTGGGCAAGACCCTGAATCTGCATATCGTCGCCGAGGGGGTCGAAACCGAGGCTGAAAAAGATGCGCTGTCGGTTTGCGGCTGCAACGAGTTTCAGGGCTATTTGTTCTCGCGGCCGATGCAGATGGCCTCGGTGGGTGACTACCTGCAGGCGAGATTGCGGTGATGGCGGCCGGCGCAATAGCGGGCTGTTGTTGTCTGGCATAAATTCTCGCCAAGTCAGCGTAGAATGAGGTTGTTGCGCCGCAACATTAAGAGGAGAGGAGAGTACTCTCCCTGGGCGGCACACATTTCGGGGCTGGACTGAACATGAACAAGATGCTGACCATCGACGGCAATGAAGCCGTCGCCAACGTGGCTTACCGCGTTTCCGAAGTGATCGCGATTTACCCGATCACCCCATCGTCCGGCATGGGCGAGCTGTCCGATGAATGGGCAGCGCAAGGCAAAACCAATGTCTGGGACTGCGTTCCGCGCGTCGTCGAACTGCAGTCCGAAGGCGGCGCCGCCGGCACTGTCCACGGCGCCCTGCAGGCCGGCTCGCTGGCGACGACCTTCACGGCGTCGCAGGGCCTGCTGCTGATGATCCCCAATATGTACAAGATCGCTGGTGAACTGACGCCGACGGTTTTCCACGTCGCCGCCCGCGCCATCGCGACGCACGCGCTGTCGATCTTCGGCGACCATTCCGACGTGATGGCGACGCGCGGCACCGGTTTCGCGCTGCTTTCGTCGAATTCGGTGCAGGAAGCGCAGGACATGGCAGCCATCGCCTCGGCCGCGACGCTGGCCGGCCGCCTGCCGGTGCTACATTTCTTCGACGGTTTCCGCACCTCGCACGAAGTGGCCAAGATTACCGGTGTCGACGACGACGTCCTGCGCAAAATGATGCCGCAGGAGCAGATCGCCGCCTTGCGTCATCGCTCGCTGTCGCCGGAACACCCGGTGCTGCGCGGCAGTTCGCAGAATCCCGATGTCTTCTTCCAGGCCCGCGAAGCACAGAACCCGTGGTTCGATGCCTTCCCGGGCGTCGTCCAGCAGGCCATGGATCGGTATGGCGAATTGACCGGGCGGCAATACAAGCTGTTCGACTACGTCGGTGCGCCCGACGCCGAGCGCGTCATCATCATGATGGGCTCCGGGGCGGAAACGGCACAGGAAACCGTTGAACACATGAACCGTCTGGGCGAGAAGGTCGGCCTGCTCAAGGTTCGCCTCTATCGGCCATGGGCGCCGGAAGCGCTGCTCGCAGCCTTGCCGATGACGACCAGGGCCATCGCTGTACTCGACCGCTGCAAGGAACCCGGTTCCGATGGTGAGCCCTTGTTCAAGGATGTACTGGTCGCCCTGGCCGAGAATGTCGGTAGCGAGTCGCCGCGTTTCGCCACCTTGCCGAAAGTGCTCGGCGGGCGTTACGGGCTGGCCTCCAAGGAATTTACGCCGGCTATGGTTTTTGCCGTGTTTTTCCGGTTGACCGTGGGAATGGGAAAACGCCACTTCACCGTCGGCATCAACGACGACGTGACGCACCTTTCGCTGCCCTACGACCACGCTTTCCGCACCGACGCCGTGCGCGAAACCTTCGGCGCCGTGTTCTACGGCCTGGGTTCGGACGGCACCGTTTCGGCCAACAAGAATTCGATCAAGATCATCGGCGACGAAACCGACCTGCACGCCCAGGGCTATTTCGTTTACGACTCCAAGAAGTCGGGGGCGATGACCGTCTCACACCTGCGTTTCGGCTCGCAGCCGATCCGCGCCACCTACCTGACCGGCGAGGGCGATGCCAAATTCATCGCCTGTCACCAGCCGCTTTTCCTCGAAACCCACGACCTGCTCGCGCATGCCGCGCCGGGCGCTGTCTTCCTGCTCAACTCGCCGGTTCCGGCCGACAAGGTTTGGGCTACGCTGCCAGTTGCCATGCAGCAGCAGATGATCGCCAAGCGCATTCGCTTTCACGTCATCGACGCCTACCAGGTCGCCCTCGAAGCCGACATGGGCCGGCGCATCAACACGGTCATGCAGACCTGTTTCTTCGCCATTTCCGGCATCCTGCCGCAGGACGAAGCCATCGCCGCGATTAAGCATGCTGTTGAAAAGACTTACGGCCGCAAGGGCCGGCGCATCGCCGAACTGAACTACAAGGCGATCGACAAGACCCTGGTCTGCCTGCACGAAGTGCCGGTGCCGGCCGAGTTCGCCGCATCCGAAATTCGCATTCCCGAACGCACCGTCCAGCAAGCCTCCGAATTTGTCCGTAGGCTTACCCTGCCGATGATCGCCGGCAAGGGCGACAGCCTGCCAGTGTCAGTCTTCCCGGTCGACGGCACCTTCCCGACCGGCACGGCCAAATACGAAAAGCGCAATCTGGCGCTGCAAATCCCCGTCCTCGAGACTGACCTGTGCACGCAGTGCGGCAAGTGCGTTTTCGTCTGTCCGCATTCGGCCATCCGCGCCAAGGCTTATCCGCCCGAGCTGGTTGCCGAGGCGCCGGCCACTTTCAAGACCATGGCCATCCGCAGCAAGGATTATCCAGCCGGCTGGAAGATGAGTTACCAGGTGGCGCCCGAGGACTGCACGGGCTGCACGCTGTGCGTCGAGGTCTGCCCGATCCGCGACAAATCGAACGTTTCGCGCAAGGCGCTCAACATGGCCGAACAGGCCACGCTGCGCACACCGGAAGCTGAAAACTGGGACTTCTTCCTCAAGCTGCCCGATTACGACCGTACCGTCGCCAAGCGCAACACCATTCCCGGCTCAATGCTGTTGCAGCCGATGTTCGAGTTTTCCGGCGCCTGCGTTGGCTGCGGCGAGACGCCCTACATCCGGCTGGCCACGCAGCTCTTCGGCGACCGCATGCTGGTCGCCAACGCCACGGGCTGTTCATCGATCTACGGCGGCAACCTGCCGACCACGCCATACACCACTGATGCCAACGGCCGCGGCCCGGCCTGGAGCAATTCGCTGTTCGAGGATAACGCCGAGTTCGGCCTCGGCATGCGCCTTGCCACCAATCAGTTGGCCGAGACGGCACGCGTGCAATTACGCGCCATGGCGCTGGAAATCGGTGACGCCCAGGTGCAGGCGCTGTTGAACGCTGACCAGACAAGCGAAGCCGGCATCCATGACCAGCGCCAACGGGTATCTCAACTGCAGGCAAAACTGTCGGCCATTGGTTCGCTGGCCGCTGACCATCTCGCCGCCGTCGCCGAATACCTGATCCGGCGCAGCGTGTGGATCATCGGTGGTGACGGCTGGGCCTACGACATCGGTTTCGGTGGTCTCGACCATGTGCTGTCATCGGGCGAGGACGTCAATATTCTCGTCCTCGATACTGAGGTCTATTCCAACACCGGCGGCCAGAACTCCAAGGCCACGCCACGCGGCGCTGTCGCCAAGTTTGCGGCCGGCGGCCAGCCGAACCGGAAAAAGGATCTGGCGCGCATCGCCATGGACTACGAAAACGTCTATGTCGCCCAGGTCGCCTACGGCGCCAAGGATGTTCACACGCTGAAAGCCTTCCTCGACGCTGAGAGTTACCCTGGTGTCTCGATCATCATCGCCTACAGCCCGTGTATCGCCCATGGTGTCGATCTGTCGAACAACCATCGCCAGCAGGATCTGGCCGTGAAGTCCGGGCACTGGCCGCTGCTCCGCTACGACCCGCGCCGGCGTCAGCAGGGCGAAAATCCGCTAACGGTCGACAGCGCAGCGCCAAGCATCCCGTTCAGCGATTTCGCCCGTAATGAGGCGCGCTTTACAATCCTCGAGCGACTGAAGCCGGACGCTTCGGTCTATTTTATGGCCCAAGCCGGCAAGGATGCCCGCCTGCGCCATCAGGAATATGTCGAACTGTCGGAAATGGTGCTGCCCGAAGCCGCCATTGATGAAAAGGCCCAGGCGGCCGCAGACAAGAAGGAAGAGCCCAATGCCTGATCTGTCCACAACCTACCTCGGCCTGCACCTCAAGAACCCGCTGGTCCCGTCATCGAGCCCGCTCAGCCATGATCTCGATGCCGTGTTCCACCTCGAAGATGCCGGTGCCGCGGCCATCGTCATGCACTCGCTGTTCGAGGAGGATGTTCGCCACGACGAGCGGATGATCGACCGCTTCCTCGTTCATCCCGACACCTTCGGCGAATCGGCCGGCCACCTGCCTTTCGGTCACGACTACCAGAGCCGGCTCGACAGCTATCTCGAAAAAATCCTGCGCCTTAAGTCGCGCCTCTCCATCCCCGTCGTCGCCAGCCTCAACGGCTCAACACTGAACGGCTGGGTCGAGCTGGGCAAGGAACTGGAGTCCGCAGGTGCCGATGCGCTGGAACTCAACGCCTGGTACATGCCGAGTGACCCCAAGGTTTCTGGCGCGGCGATTGAGGACCACCACATTTCGCTGCTGCAGGAACTGAAGGGCGCGGTGACCATCCCGGTTGGCATGAAACTCTCGCCCTTCTTCTCCTCGTTGCCGCATTTCGTCCATCAGGCCGAAGCCGCCGGGGCAGCCGGCATCTCCCTGTTCAACCGCTTCTTCCAGCCCGACATAGATCTGGAAACCCTGAGCGTCGTCGACCGCGTACAACTGTCGTCCTCGGCCGATACCTTGCTCGCCATGCGCTGGATCGCCATCCTGCGTGGCAGCACGAAGCTGTCGCTGGCCGCCACCGGCGGTGTCCATACAGCGGCGGACGCCCTCAAAATGCTCCTCGCCGGCGCCGACGTCGTGCACATGGCCAGCGCCCTGCTCAAACGCGGCCCGCAAGCCCTCAGCGAGGTCCTGCACGGCATGACCGACTGGCTGCGCGAGCGCGAGTACACCTCGGTCGCACAAATGAAAGGCTCGATGAGCCAGCAGAATTCACCTAACCCTAGTACCTTTGCCCGGGCTTCTTATCTGCATGTTCTGAATTCGTTTGTGCCGCCGGACGGGGTTAGGTATTGAGGGGCTGAATGGCGGAGTTCGGCCATGAGCAGCCTTCGTTATGCGATATGATTGCTCGGCCACTACTGAAAACGCGAGCCAGGCCGCTTTGATTTCAAGAAATAAAAGAACACAGTCATCAAATGAATGAAGAGCTTCAAAATCCATCAGACGTTGCACAAAAGCGTCGGCAGGAAGCGATTGAGCGGATTAACAAGGATCTCAAATCGGTCCATGATGCGCCCTACAACACAGGCGACCAGAGTTCGGGAACTGGCGTGTTAACTAAGTCTGAGTCATCCGTTGGATCACCCGGATATATCGCAGCCGATGGCACGTATGTTCCAAATCAAGTCGCACTAAAGACGAGGATCGCAAACTGCCTGCTATCCCTCGGAATGGTTGCCTACGGGTTCTGGGGCATTCGCCGTGACGATCTAATAGTGCCGATAGCAAAGCGAACGGCATCACATTTCCATAGTATTTCCGCATGGATAATGTATGCGGCAATGCTATGCGCTTCGGTACACTTGGCGGGTGTCGTGATGGATCACTATGATCGTCGTAACAATGAACACCTTTATCAGAGGCTCGGAGAGCTATCAAGAAAGATTGGTTGGGTAATGTTTGGGATTGCTTTCATCGTAGGTCTAACCCATCACCAGCTAGAATTCCGATAGGCTTTGGAGCAGTCTCGCGCTTCCAGGACGAGACGGTGTATCAGGCAGTAACCGCCCGCAACCAGCCAAGACGACATTACACAACAGCGCTCATTCGAATAGCCAACCAAGTTTGAAATGAGTCAGACAAATATCCGAAGCGATGACGTTACGCCTCAGCAGGCGGCTGAGCTAGTCGGTTCCTTACGTCTGCTTCCGTGCGTCACATATTGCAGCTATGGGCACAACTGAGCCATACATCCATCGCATTTAACGCGATTCGGCATCGCTCCGCGCTATTTCGATTTTGGCCGTTTTTCCCGGTTGACCGTAGCAATCGTCGATTGAGGCTATGCGCGAAACTGGTCAGTGAATCACTTCGCTCCATGACTCTGGATGGCATATGATCGAGAACAATTTGCTGTTTTCGCAGTCTCGATTGTCATGTTGAAGCGGTTGTCTTTTCTGGAGAGAAATGCCATGTCAAAACTTGCATTTGCAGTCCTTGGAAGCCTTGTCGCAATGAGCGCGTTTGCTCAGGATAGTGCCGTCAAGATGACGCGGGACGAATTGCTGTCTTTCCTGCCGGGAACCAAGGTGACTCACATTTCCTCGGGCGGGAGTGAGCGCCACTGGACGAACGAGCCGGACGGAAGTTTGTATGCGACTACGAACAACAAGAACTACGGCAGCGCTACAGGATCCCAGACAACGGGTAAGGCAGGAAGATGGAAAGTCAGCGATGAAGGCAAGTACTGCGTCGAGATTGACTGGAAGCGAGCCAGTGAGGATTGGTGCGCCTCGGTGCTCAAGGGCGAGGGTGACGCTTACTACCTGAACAAGGTTGACGACAAGCACAAGATCGTCTTCGTCAAGTAGTCGCCGCATTCCCGACGTATTGTCGGGCGAGGGCGTCTAAGTTGGCAACTGTAAATGTCGCTCTGGCGGTACCGTCTGCCCGAATCGGGTACTAGCCGGCGTTGTTCTGTCGGGATGCCTCGAGTTACTTAGCGCCATCAAGATGTTCCACCATCAACTGCGGGCTTTCGACGCCCATGTATTCGTTGATGGTCAGCCGGTAGGCGAGGCGGGTGCGAGGGCCGGGCTGGGTGCTGAAATTGAACTGGATGGCGTCGATGCGGGTGTCGCCTTTGCGCAGGCGGAGTTTGAGGTGTTTGTCCTTGAGCACGCGTTGCTGTTCGACCTCGAAATCGTCCATGAACAGCGGTGCCGGGAAGCCTTGGCCCCAGATTTCGTTTTCGAGCAGGTGGGCGGTGGCCAGGGAAATGTAGCTGCCTTCGAGGTTGCCGTCGGTTTCCAGCGTGCGGGTCAGGTCGGCCGGGGCGAGAAGTTCGCCGGCGACTTCGGCGAACAGGGATTTGAATTTTTCGAAATTTTCCGCGTTGACCGTGGCACCGGCTGCCATGGCGTGGCCACCGAAGCGGATGAGCAGGCCGGGGGCGCGTTTGGCGACGAGGTCGAGGGCGTCGCGCAGGTGCAGGCCGGGGATCGAGCGGCCGGAACCCTTGACGATGCCGCCTTCACCGGGGGCGAAGGCGAAGACCGGGCGGTGCAGCTTGTCCTTGATGCGCGAGGCGAGGATGCCGACGACGCCTTCGTGCCAGCTTTCGTCGAAGAGCGCGATGCCGGGCGAAGCCTCGTTGGCGTCGAGCGAGTCGAGCAGGACGAGCGCCTGTTCCTGCATGCCGGATTCGATTTCGCGGCGCTCGCGGTTCAGCGTGTCGAGTTCCTGGGCGATTTGCAGGGCGCGGCTGGGGTCGTCGGTGAGCAGGCATTCGACGCCGAGGCGCATGTCGGCGAGGCGGCCGGCGGCATTGAGGCGCGGGCCGAGGATGAAGCCGAGATCCATCGCCGTGGCCTTCTTCGGATCGCGTCCGGCGGCCTTGAACAGGGCGGCGATGCCGGCCTGCATCTGGCCGGCACGCATGCGCTTGAGGCCCTGGCTGACGAGGATGCGGTTGTTGCGGTCGAGCTTGACGACGTCGGCGACGGTGCCCAGCGCGACGAGGTCGAGCAGGTTGGCGAAATTGGGTTCCGGGCGTTCGGCAAAATAACCGCGTTCGCGCAGTTCGGCGCGCAAGGCAAGCATGACGTAGAACATGACGCCGACGCCGGCGATGCATTTCGACGGGAAGTCGCAGCCGGGCTGGTTGGGATTGACGATGCAATCGGCCTCGGGCAGCGTTTTAGCCGGCAGGTGGTGGTCGGTGATCAGTGTTGCGATGCCGTGCTGCTGGGCGCGGGCGACGCCTTCTAGCGAGGCGATGCCGTTATCGACGGTGATGATGAGGTCCGGCGAGTGCTGGGCGGCGACATCGACGATTTCCGGCGACAAACCGTAGCCGAGCTTGAAGCGGTCGGGTAGCAGGAAATCGACATCGGCGCCAAGCGACTTCAGGGCGCGCATTCCGACGGCTGTGGCGGTGGCGCCGTCGCAGTCGTAGTCGCCGATGATCAGCATTTTCGCCTCGGCCTCAATGGCGTCTGCCAGCAGCTGGGCGGCGGCGGTGGCGTTGGTCAGCGCGGTGGGCGGAATCAGCGACTTGAGTTCGTAGTCGAGTTCGGATTTGTCCTTGATGCCGCGTGCGGCGTAGAGCCGGGCGAGCAGCGGGTGCAGGCCCTGTTGTTCGAGTTGCCAGACGACGCGCTGCGGTGCGCTGCGGGTGGTGATGTTGGTCACGGGGTTGTTCCTTCGGCCGGAGTTTCAGCCAAATCCTTGGCGATGGTCTGCAGTGGGCGGCTCTTGCGCCAGAATTTCCAGCGGTCCTTGCCGTGCAGGGTCCAGGTCAGCTGGCCGTAGATGGTCGGGGCGACGATGGTCAGGCTTTCGATCTTGCCGCCGAGCGCGGTGCGCAGCGGGACGAACCAGTCGCGTTCGAGCGCGGCGAAGGCGTTGCGCCAGTCGTCGCTGTTTTCGTAGAGGACCGGCGGCAGCAGGTTGTCCAGGACGACCAGCGGGTTGTCGTTGGGCGCCGAGTCGGCGAGCAGGGCGCTCAGGCTGGCCGGGCAGGGTGGCGCCTCGATGCCGGCGGCGAGTGCCAGGCCGGTGGCCAGCGGATTGTCGCTGCAGACGGCCGAAAGCGGCCCGCCACCCCACAGCCACACGCTGTTGACGGCCGGCTTGCCTTCGGCCTGACGGCGCTCGTTGATCGGGTGGCCGTGCAGGAACATCTGCACTTCGTTGAGCCAGCGGTTGAGCCGGCCGTTCTTGTCGGTCAGGTCGCTATCGAGGCGACGGCCGGCAATGGTTGAAATTGGGGCAAATTTCTCGTTGACCGTGGAATTCAGTTGCAGATACCAGCGGCGGGCGGTGGCGACATGAAATCGCCCAATGTCGGCAAATTCTGAATTCAGGGATGCCGTGATGGCCTGTGCTTCTTCCAGTTCAAGTTCGAAGGCGCCGGCATCGGCGAGAACGATGCGTTCGTGGTGGAAGCGCAGGTGAACCGGGTCGGCGCACAGCCAGTTGCATTCGCTCACCTGCTTTTCGCCCGCTTCGCCGAGCAGGCGCAGGGCGCCGAAAGGTGCGTCGGTCAGCCCGAAGTTGTCGGCCAGGCTGTGTTCGAAAGCCCGGCGCGGCTGGCGCGAAAATTCAGCATGGGCGGCCAGCCATTCAAAGCCGGGGGCAGCCAGTTTTCCGAGGGTCAGTTGGTCGTTCGGTTCGGGCCAGATCAGTTCGGGGACAAGCAGGGTAAGGCGCACGGGGAGGGCTTCAGGCTGGGGAAGCCGGGAGTCTATCATCGGCCGGCAGGCGGCGCCGAATCGCTGGTCAGTCAGCCTTCATGAAACCCGGCAGAGGCGTCGCCGGCGCTTGTTCCGGCTTCGCATGGCGGGCCGCGAATTCGCGAATGCGGGCAATCCGTTGGTCGACGTCGGGATGGGTGTTGAACATCGTCGGAGTATGTGCCGCCGATTGGCGCTCGGCTACCTCCTCAAAAAAGGCGGCAGCGTCGCCGACGTGGCCGTAGAGATCGAGTACCGCCTGCAGTGCCGTGGCATCGGCGGCTTCTTCCTGGCTGCGGCTGAAGGAAAGGATGGGCAGCATGCCGACACCACCCAGCCATTGCTGCAGTGCGCCATCGCCGAAGCCGGCCAGGCTGGAGAGGGCGAGCACGACGGCGAAGCCGCGGCCCATGGCGACAACCGGGTCGCGGTGGCGGACGTGGGCGATTTCATGGGCCAGGACCATGGCCAGCGCATTTTCGCTGGGCAGGGTATCGATCAGGCCTTGGAAGACGACAACGTGGCCGCCCAGCGTGGCCATCGCATTGACCGTTTGGCTCGACGAGTAATGCACGGTAATCGGCATGTCCGGTGGCAGAGCCATTGCGCTGGCGAGACGGTCGGTCAGGGTTTGCAAATAGTGCTGGCGCTGCTTGGCGACCGCCGAATCAGGTGGCTCCGGAAGCCAGCGGCCGAGGCTGGCCGCCAAGGCCCGTTCCTGTGCGAACGGGATGTGGCGGGCAAGCTGGCCGGCGAGCAGCGACAGGGCCAGCACGGCGACGATGATCAGGGCGCTGATGCCGGCGACGAGCAGGGCGAAATCCTTGAGCGGGTGAGTCGGGCTGACATTGATGCCCTCGGGAATCTCCGGGTTTTCGTATTCGGCCATCTGGTCAGCGCGGCTTGACGGCGGTCCCGTAGGCCAGGACTTCGACCGCGCCGATGCTCTGCTGCGCGCCCTTGTAGATCGACGATGTCTCCAGACGGGTGTTCCAGACGCTCTTTGCCCCGGTCCGCCGCGCTTCTTCCTTCATGCGCAGGATGGCCTCGCGGCGGGCGCGTTCGAGCAGGGATTCATAGGCACTGACGCGACCGCCGACCAGATTGCGCAGGCCGGCGACGAAGCGTTTGAAAAAGTCGACCGAAACGACAACACTGCCGCAGACCAGCGTGCCGTCAAGTTTGTCTTCGTCGGGAATGCGTCGCTCGGAAAAAACCAGGATGTCGCGCAGTTGCTTTTCGCGTTCGATGATCGAACGGAAATGGCTCTTTTCGGCGCGTTGACCGAAGACGTAGCCGAGTAGCAGCAGGACCAGGAAAAGTATCAGGTCGTACATGGCTTATTCCACGACAACGGCGGTGCCGTAGGCGTACAGCTCGGCGGCGCCGGCAGCGACCGATGACGTCGAGAAGCGCACGTTGACAATGGCATTGGCGCCGACTGCTTTGGCTTGATCGATCATCCGCTGCACAGCTTCCTCGCGCGATTCTGTCAGAAGCTCGGTATAGCCCTTGAGTTCGCCGCCGAAGATGTTTTTCAGGCCGGCCATCAGGTCGCGGCCGGCGTGTTTGGAGCGCACGGTGTTGCCGCTGACCAGGCCGAGGTGCTTGACGATGGTCTGGCCGGGTACGGTTTCAATATTGGTGACGATCATTGCGAAAGCTTCCTGAACAGGTTGATGGGCCGGCTTTTTCCGGGTGCGTGTACCATAGCGGTTTTGTTGCATTGCGGGAATACCGATGGCATTACCCTACGAGTTGCTGATTGGCCTGCGCTACACGCGCGCCAAGAAACGCAATCACTTCATTTCATTCATCTCGCTGATATCAATGCTCGGCATTGGCCTTGGCGTTGCGGCGCTGATCGTCGTGCTGTCGGTCATGAACGGCTTTCAGAAGGAGTTGCGGACGCGCATTCTCGGCGTCGCCTCGCACATCCAGATCACCGGCATCAACGGCGAGTTGCCGAACTGGCAACTGGTCGCCGAGCAGGCCGCCAAGCACCCCGAAGTCCGGGCCAGCGCGCCGTTTGTCCAGTCGCAGGGGATGTTCAGCGTCGATGGCACGGTCAAGGGCACCATCGTGCGCGGCATCATTCCCGATCAGGAGGACCGCGTTGCCGATTTCCGCAAGACCATCCAGAGCGGCAGCCTCGACGATCTGCGGCCGGGTGAATTCGGTGTCGTGCTGGGTTCCGATCTGGCCCGCTCGCTGCGTGTTTTTACCGGCGATAAGCTGACGCTGATCGCGCCGCAGGGCACGGTGACGCCGGCCGGCGTGATGCCGCGCCTGAAATCCTTCAAGGTGGTTGGCATTTTCGAGGTCGGCATGTTCGAGTACGACTCGGGGCTGGCCCTGATCAATCTCGAAGACGCGCAGAAGCTCTACCAGATGGAGGACCGGGTGACCGGCGTGCGGCTCAAGGTCGACGATCTGTTCCAGGCGCCGCGCATCGCCCGCGAACTGGTCCGCTACATCGATGCCGACGCCTACCTGAGCGACTGGACGAAGAGCCACGCCAATTTCTTCCGCGCCGTGGCGATCGAGAAAAACATGATGTTCATCATCCTCTCGCTGATCGTCGCCGTCGCCGCCTTCAACTTGGTCTCGACGCTGGTCATGGCGGTCACCGACAAGCAGGCCGACATTGCCATCCTGCGCACGCTCGGGGCGCGGCCGTTGTCGATCATGGCGGTCTTTGTCGTGCAGGGCGCGCTGGTTGGCTTTATCGGGCTCGGCCTGGGTATCGTCGGCGGCGTATTGCTGGCGCTAAATATCGATGTCGTTGTCCCGTTCATCGAGCAGATGCTTGGTGTACATTTCCTGTCGAAGGAGGTTTACTACATCTCCGACCTGCCGTCCGAGTTGCAATGGGGCGATGTCTGGGGTGTCACCCTGATTGCCTTCGTGCTCGCCTTGCTGGCGACGCTTTACCCCAGTTGGCGGGCTTCCCGCGTTAATCCGGCGGAGGCCCTGCGCTATGAGTGAACCGATTCTGATCGCCCGCGGGCTATCCAAGGTATTTCGTGGCGGCGGGCTCGAAGTGCCTGTGCTCTCCGGCATCGACTTGCAGGTCAATCCCGGCGAAACGGTTGCCGTGGTCGGTGCCTCCGGCTCGGGCAAGAGCACCTTGTTGCACTTGCTGGGCGGGCTGGACACGCCAACAGCCGGCGATGTGACCTTGATGGGCCGCGATTTTTCGTCGCTCGGCGAGGTTGCCCGGGGCGACTGGCGCAACCGGCATCTCGGCTTCGTCTATCAGTTCCACCATCTGCTCGCCGAGTTCTCGGCGCTGGAAAATGTCGCCATGCCCTTGCTGATTCGTCGCATGGAACGAGCTGAAGCGCTAGCCAGAGCGGGCGAGATACTGACTGCCGTCGGCCTCGGCCACCGGGTAGAACATCGACCCGGTGAGCTTTCTGGTGGCGAGCGCCAGCGCGCCGCCATCGCCCGTGCCCTGGTCAGCGATCCTTCATGTTTGCTGGCCGATGAACCAACCGGCAATCTTGATAGTCATACGGCATCTGTCGTTTTTGGCTTGCTGATTGATCGGGTGCGCGAGCAGCAAACCAGCCTGATTGTCGTAACCCACGATCAGCGCCTGGCAGCAAAGGCGGATCGGGTGCTAAATTTGAATGACGGTGTTCTTTGTTAATAGTTTGATAAGTGATAAAATGTAAAGAATGTATTTAATTTAATATTTGGCATGTCGCAAGCGGAGCGACGTTGAGGAGATCCCTAATGCAAGCGCTCTTTTCCCCGGCTGTTGCCCTGATGAACCGGCTCCGTTACAACAGCAAATTCTTGCTGCTCGGCTCGGCGGTTTTGTTTGTCATGCTGGTTCTCCTGTACTCGGTCTTTTCCTTCCTGAGTCGGGATATCGAAACGGCCGAGCAGGAAATGGCCGGGCTGCAGATGATCAAGCCGATCAATAGCCTGGCAAAGGCGATGCAGCAACATCGCGGGTTGTCGTCTGGCGTGCTCAATGGCAACGACGGAATGAAGGACAAGCGGGCCGCCAAGGAAAAAGAGGTGGCTGCGGCCATCGTGGCAACCGATGCGGCGCTCTCGCCGCTGTTGCGCGAAACCGCTGACTGGAGGGCGATTCGTCGGGACTGGGAGACCATTGCCGGGCAAGGGCTGACCTGGACGCCGCCGGAGAATATCAAGCGCCATTCGCAAATGATTGGTAACGTCCTTCAGTTCATGGTGACGGTGGCCGACGAGACGCAAATGACCCTTGATCCGGTCATGGATACCTACTATTTCATGGACACGCTGGTCACCAAGATGCCTGCCATGCTCGAACAGATGGGGATTACGCGGGCGCGTGGCACCGGCCTGTTGACCAAGAAGGAATTGTCGCAGCAGCAGCGTGTCGAGTTTTCGTCAATCCTGGCGCAGATGGAAGGCACGCTGCGCGCCCAGAACATCAATCTGGAAAAGGTGATGCGTTACTCGCCGGCGCTGCAGTCGGCGCTTTCCGGGCCGACCAGGGAATTTTCAGCGGGGGCTGAGAAAATTTTCGCCTTGGTGCGCGACGATATTTTTGGTGAAAAGTATGCGACCGCCCCTCAGGACTATTTTGCGATGACGACGCAGGTCATCGATCTCGGCTACAAGGTCATGTTCGACACGCTGATTCCGCAATTCGAGCATCAATTGCAGAGGCGGATAGATCAGTCGCGCCAGGTGCTGCTGTTTCAGGTCGGGATGGCTGTCGGGATTGCTCTGCTTGTCATGTATCTTGGCATTGGTACCTATTATTCGGTCATCAACAGCGTCGGGGACTTTTCCCGGGGGGCCAGCCGTTTGGCTGATGGTGACCTGACGATCGAGTTCGACACCCATGGGGTCGATGAACTGCATGGCGCCGGCCAGAATTTCAATGGCATGGCAGCGGCCTTCCGCAAATTGCTCGGCGGCATTCAGGGAGATGTTCGGCAACTCAATCAGGCGGCCGAACAACTGGCTTCGTCGAGCCAGCAGATATCGTCGGGCACCGCATCACAGAGCGATTCGGCTTCGAGCATGGCGGCCGCTGTCGAACAAATGACCGTCGGTATCGATCACATTTCCCGCAATGCGCAGGATGCGCAGATGTACTCGCGCGAATCGGATGAGGTCGCGACGCGCGGTGGCCTGATCGTCCAGGGCGTAGTCAATGAAATTCAGGGCATCGCCCAGACCGTCAATGAATCGGCGGCAGCGGTCGAGGCCCTGGGGCAGCAATCCGGACAGATTTCGGCCATCGTCGGCACGATCAAGGATATTGCCGATCAGACCAATCTGCTGGCACTCAATGCTGCCATCGAGGCGGCGCGGGCCGGCGAGTCGGGGCGTGGTTTTGCCGTGGTCGCCGATGAAGTCAGAAAGCTGGCGGAACGGACGACCAAATCGACGCATGAAATCTCGGCCATGATTTCGGCTGTTCAGTCAGGCACCGCAACGGCGGTATCGAGCATGAAGGAGGGTGTTTCGCGGGTGTCGTCCGGCGTCGAGCAGGCGCGCCTGGCTGGCGAAGCGATTGGCCAGGTTCAGGCCCAGTCACGCCAGGTTCTCAACGCCGTTTCCGAGATTTCCGTGGCCTTGCGCGAACAGGCTGCGGCCAGTACCGAGATCGCCCAGAACGTCGAGCGCATCGCCCAGATGGCCGAGGAAAACAGCGCGGCGGCCAGTGGCAACGCCGATACGTCAGATACGCTGCGCAAGCTGGCGCACGCGTTGACGACGGCTATCGCCCGCTTCCGGACCTGAGTTTCGTCCGGCGCCGCCAGGCGTTGATCAGGTAAACCCGCCACGCCGCGCGCGTGGCGAAATAGCCGATTACCGCCAGTCCGCTGGCGAGCATGATCAGGCCGATGCCCAGTGGCTGGGCGACGGTCAGCATCCAGTTTTGCATCGCGTTCGTCCAGCCGATGAAGTCGGTTGCGCTGAAGGCTGGTGGCGTAATGAATCCGTTGCTTTCGCCGATGGTCAGCCGACCGATCTGGTAGGCCAACAGGTAGAGCGGGACGATGGTGAACGGGTTGGTGTAGAGCGTCATCAGCATTGCCAGGGGCAGATTGACGCGAAATGCCAGCGCGCAGGCGGCGGCACCGAGCATTTGCAATGGGCCGGGAATGAGCCCGCAGAACAGGCCGGCCGCCACCGCGCCGGCTGCCGAATGGCGGTTCAGGTGCCACAGCCGCGGGTGCAGCAGCGATGAGGCAAACGGTCTCAGCCAAGGGTTGTCGCGGATCGTTTGGGGATCGGGCAGGTATTTTTTCAGGGTCCGGCGCATGCCCGTATTATTGCAGGATGCGCCTGAATATTCTCGCCTTCGCCGCCGGCATCCTCGGCGTGCAAATGCAGCCGGAGCTGCCCGGCTGGGCGCTGTGGGCGGCAATTGGCGGGCTGTTGGTGTTGCCCCGGCTGCGCTGGTCGGGCTGGCCGGTTCGTCTTCTGGCGCTGCTCGGCTGTCTGGCCCTCGGGGTGGCATGGGGCGCCTGGCGGGCCGAAGTTCGGCTGGCCGACGAACTCGGTGCCGAATGGGAGGGGCGCGATGTCGAAGTGGTCGGCGTCGTCGCCGGATTGCCGCAGGACTTCAGCAACGGTACGCGTTTCGAATTTGACGTAAATTTCCGGTTGACCGTGGAAACCGTCAAACCCGTCGTTCCCGAGCGAATCATGCTCTCCTGGTATCAGGGACGGCGTGACGATGAGCAATTCGAGCGTCTGCAGGTCCGTCCTGGCGAGCGCTGGCGTTTTACGGTGCGCCTGAAACGCCCGCACGGCAATGCAAATCCCGGCGGCTTCGACTACGAAGCCTGGCTGCTTGAGCGCAATATCCGGGCGACCGGCTACATCCGCCCGAATCCGGCGCAGCGCTTGGACGACATGGTGTGGCGGGGGGATTACGTCATCGAGCGGCTTCGCCATGCCATCCGCGATTCATTTGCCATTCTCGTGGCACTGGTCATCGGCGACCAGAAGGCGATTCAGGGCGAACTATGGACGACCTTCAACCGGACGGGAACGACGCACCTCATGTCGATTTCCGGCCTGCATGTCACGATGGTCGCCGCGCTGTTCGGCTGGCTAGTGTCGTTTGGCTGGCGTCGTGTTCCAGCACTGGCCTTGCGGCTCCCGGCGCAAAAGGCGGGACTGCTCGCCGCCTGCCTCGCTGCCCTGGCCTACGCGCTGCTTGCCGGCTTTGCTGTGCCCGCCCAGCGTACGCTCTACATGTTGCTGGTTGCCGCCGCGGCCATGCTCTCCGGGCGCATCGTGGCGCCGAGTCGAATCCTGTGCCTGGCCTTGCTTGTCGTGCTGTTGTTCGATCCCTGGGCGGTGTTGGCGGCTGGTTTCTGGCTGTCGTTCGGCGCGGTCGGTGCGCTGCTCTACATCGGATCAGCCTCGGTCGGCGAGGCAACTGACCGCTGGGCCAAAATTCGCGCCTGGGGCGTCGTCCAGTGGGCAGCAACCCTAGCTTCGCTGCCCATCCTGCTCCTCGTTTTTCAGCAGTTTTCACTGGTCTCGCCGCTGGCCAATGCGCTGGCGATTCCGGTGATCAGTTTCATCGTCACGCCGCTGGCGCTGCTCGGGGCGTTGGTGCCATGGTGGCCGATCCTCTGGCTGGCCCATCAGGTGATGGCCTGGCTCATGGTTTTTCTCGACTGGTGCGCCACCTGGCCGGTCTGGCTGGCCTCGGCCCCACCGTTGTGGGCAGCGCTGTCAGCGGGCGTTGGCGTCGCTATCTGCTTGTTGCCACGCGGCTTGCCCGGACGCTGGCTGGGCGCCGTCCTGTTCGTGCCGGCCTTGTTCTGGCCGGTGGAAAAACCGCCCGAGGGCGAGGCGTGGATCAGCGTGCTCGATGTCGGACAGGGTCTGGCCAGCATCATCCGGACGCGCGAACACACGTTGATCTACGATCCCGGCCCGCTCTACAGCGCCGAGTCGGATGCCGGGCAGCGGGTCGTCGTTCCCTATCTGCGGGCGCAGGGGATTGGCCATGTTGATATCCTGATGGTGACGCATCGCGATACCGATCACTCCGGTGGCACGGCGTCGGTGCGGGCGGCGCTGGCGGTCGACGAGGTTTATTCGTCAGTCGCCGGCATTGGCGGTCAGCACTGCACGTCCGGCCAGCGCTGGGTTTGGGATGACGTGGTTTTCGAGGTGCTGCACCCGGTGGCTGAGGCTTACTCGGCCGACAGCAAGCCGAACCATCTGTCCTGCGTGCTGCGCGTCGAGGCTGGCGGAAAGCGCATGTTGCTGACCTCCGACATCGAAGCGCCCGACGAGGCCGCCTTGCTTGAGCGCTATCCGGACCGGTTGGCGGCTGATGTCCTGCTCATGCCGCACCACGGTTCAAAGACGTCATCGACGCCGGCTTTCCTGCAGGCGGTGGGCGCAACGCAGACTGTCATCCCGGTCGGCTATCGCAATCGTTTCGGCCACCCCAAGTCGGACGTGCTGGCCCGTTACGAGGCGATGGGCACGACTATCTGGCGCACCGACCGCGATGGCGCCGTGCGTATAAAGCTCGGCGAAGGCGGTACGGCCTTGTCCGGCTGGCGACGTGAACATCATCGTTACTGGCATGGCCGGTGATACATTTGAGGCGGAGGAGCAAACATGCAATTCAAACAACAGATCGTGCAATGCCTCGGGCCATCGGGCCTGCACCGGATGGCCTATACCGAGTGGGGCGCCCGCGATAATCCGCGCGTCCTGATTTGTGTCCATGGCCTGACTCGTAACGGCCGGGATTTTGACGCGCTGGCCGAAGCCATGTCGGGTCACTACCGGGTGATTTGTCCGGATGTCGTCGGCCGGGGCCAGAGCGGCCATTTGCGAGACCCGGCGGCTTACGCCATCCCGCAATACGTTTCCGACATGGTGACGCTGATCGCCCGCCTCAATGTCGAGAGCGTGCATTGGGTTGGCACCTCGATGGGCGGGCTGATCGGCATGGGGCTGGCCGCGCAGGAAGGGACGCCGATCCACAAGATGGTGCTCAATGACGTCGGGCCGGTGATCACCGCCGAATCGCTGCAGCGCATCGGCACCTATGTGGGCGCCAACCCGGATTGGGCAACCTTCGATGAGGCGCTGGCCTTCGTCAAATTCGTCAGCGAGCCATTTGGCGCCCTGACCGAGGCGCAGTGGTACCACCTGACCGAGACCAGCGTCGTCCAGGGCGCCGACGGCCGCTGGCGCTTCCGTTACGATCCGCTGATCGCCGAGCCGTTCCGGGCCGCCTTTGCCGACAAGGATGTCGACCTCTGGCCGCTTTACGAACAGATCAAGTGCCCGACGCTGGTTATTCGTGGTGCCCAGTCGGACCTGCTGACCCGTGACACTTGGCAAAAGATGGCCTCCTGCGGTCCACGGGCTAAATTGGCCGAAATCGAAGGCGTCGGCCATGCGCCGATGTTTCAGTCGGAGGACCAGATTGCCGTTGTTCGCGATTTCCTGTTGAGCGCATGAAGCACATTGTTATAAACGGGCTGAAGCTCGAATATCGCGATTACCCGGCCACCGCCGAAGGGCGGCCGACGCTGTTGCTGCTCCACGAGGGCCTCGGTTGTGTGAGCATGTGGCGGCATTTTCCGGAAAAGCTGGCGGCGGTAACCGGTTGCCGACTGATCGTCTGGTCACGCGCCGGTTACGGTGGTTCGCAGGCCTGCCCGGAGCCACGCATGCCACGCTACATGCACCGCGAGGGCGAGGAAATGCTGCCGGCCCTGCTCGCCGCCTTGGAGATCAAACGACCACTGCTCATCGGCCATAGCGACGGTGGCAGCATTGCGCTGATCTTCGCCGGCGCCTTCCCGGAAGTGCCGCTCGGCATCGCCGTCATGGCGCCGCACGAGTTCGTCGAAGAGGTTACGCTGGCCGGTATCCGTGAGGCCAGGGTGGCCTGGCAAACGACTGATCTGCCGACGAAATTGGCGCGTTACCATCATGCGCAGACCGAGCGGGTGTTCAGCGACTGGAACGACACCTGGTTGTCGCCGGCTTTCCGCGACTGGAATATTGAAGAATATCTGCCGAAAATCCGCTGCCCGGTACTCGCCATTCAGGGCGAGGATGACGAGTACGCCACGATGCGCCAGATTGATGCCATTGCCGAACAGCTACCCGGTACGCAGTTGCTCAAACTGGCCGAATGCGGTCACTCGCCGCACCGCGATCAGGAAGGGGTGGTATTGGCCGCCCTAGCTGCTTTCGCAGCTAAGTTTTGAGTCGGCCCGACCTTCCGGGTCGGCCTTTTCGAGCCAGCTGAGTACCGTCGCAAAAAGCAGTTCGGGGCTGGCCGGTTTGGTGATGAAGTCGTCCATGCCGGCGGCCAGGCAAAGAGCCCTATCCTCGGCATAGGCGTTGGCGGTCATGGCGATGACCGGTACTTGCCGGCCGTTGGGCAAGGCACGAATCTGGCGGGTTGCGGCCAGCCCGTCGAGGGTCGGCATCTGGACGTCCATGAGGATCAGGTTGTAATTGTTGCGGCGGACCAGGTCGACCGCTTGTTTGCCGTCTTCGGCTGTCTCAACGGATAGTCCGGCCTCGGCCAGAATCTGCCCGGGAATTCACGGGCCAGCCGGGCTTCGGGATGGCTCGGGGTGAGGTCCGGAATATTCCGAAGAGCCTGGCCCCCTTTTTTCAGGCGGGCGGTGAACCAGAATATACTGCCTTGGCCCGGCGTACTGCTGGCTCCCGCCGCGCCGCCCATGTGTTCCGCCAGCTTGCGGGTGATGGCCAGCCCGAGGCCGGTTCCGCCGTATTTTCGGGTCAATGAGTTGTCCGCCTGTTCGAAGGCCGCAAACAATCTGGGCATCGCTTCGGCCGGGATGCCAATGCCGGTGTCTTCCACCTCAAAGCGCAGCTCCGCACTATCCGCTTCGTCGGCCTGCAGGCGAACCCGCAGGGTAACCGTCCCGGCATCGGTAAATTTGACGGCGTTGGCGGCGTAGTTGAGAAGGGCCTGGTGGAGCGCAGTCGGATCGCCCAGCAGATTGGGCGGCAGATTTTCGGTTTCGCTGGACAGATTCAGGTGCTTGGTCTGAGCTGCGGATTGCAGCATGGTCAGGACGTTATCGAGAACCTGTCCGACGTTGAGGGGCGTTTCGGCGAGAACGAGTTTCCCGGCCTCGATTTTCGATAATTCCAGAATGGCGTTGATAATGCCGAGCAGGTGTTGGCCAGCGTTTTCCAGCTTGTCGAGCTGCCCGGACTGCAACGGGGTCAGACCGCCGCGCCGGATCAGATGGGCCATACCGGTGACGGCATTGAGCGGGGTCCGGATTTCGTGACTCATATTGGCCAGAAAGGCGCTTTTCGCGATGCTGGCCGCTTCTGCTGCTTCCTTGGCGCGCGAGAGTTCGACCGTGCGCTCGGCAACCAGTTGTTCGAGGCGGTCGCGATGGCTGGCTAATTCATCCTGGGCGGCCTTGGCCTCGGTTACGTCGCGGGTGATCGAAAGCAGGCAGGGTTGGCCGTTGAAGCTCATTGGCGAGACGGAGAACATGCCCCAGAAGAGTTCGCCGCACTTTTTGCGAAAGCGGGCCTCGAAGTTCAAGCGCGACTTTTTTTCGCGGAGCTTCTGGCTGAAATTCTGGCGATCCAGCGGGTCGGCCCAGATCGACAGTTCCAGCGAACTGCGGCCAATCAATTCCTGGCGCGTGTAGCCGCTCATGTCGAGGAAGGCCTGATTGACGTCGATGTAAATGCCGTCCTCCAAGCTGGTAATGGCGATGGCGTCGAGCGTTGTCTCGAAGGCCGTGGCGTAACGCCTTTCGCTGTCCTCCTTTGCTTGCTGCGAGAGGATGATGTCGCTGATGTCGCGGAAGAACCACACCCGGCCCATGTATCGTCCGTCGTCGCCCTGCAGCGCAGCCGAATGGCGGTGCAGGGTACGTCCATCCTTGAGCGGGATGTTGCAGTCGTCTTTCAGGCTCGGATCGGCGTAAAGCGTGCGGATACGCGTCAGGAAGACATCTTTGTCGCGGACACGGGCCAGCACCTGTTCGAGAATGGGGGAGTCGGAGGTGCCGATCAGTGCTTCGAGCGGCGAAGCAGGGCAGGGCATGTCCCACACTGCGAAAAAGCGCTCATTGACCGAGGCCACCGTGTTTTCCGGGGTGACAACAAGAATGCCGCCCGGCGCCTCGTTGAGGATGGCGCTTTGCAAGGTGGCGCGAAAGGATTCGCTGTGCGTTTCGAAGGACATCGAACAAACTTTTTTCGGGCGCAGGTTGGTTATGACCAGACATCATACCCCTGTCAATAGTATGGGAATTTGCCTTGCCGCTGGCTTGCCTGCTATTCAGGTGGCTGTCGGCCGAGGCTGGGCGCGGTCAATGGCCAGGGCGGCAGGTCAATCGGCGGGTCAGCGGATCCTGAAGGTAGTAGCGGCAAAGCAGGCCGTAGATGGCCGGATATTCTCGGGCGACGACGTCGGGGATGTCGAAGAAACTTTCCGACAGAACGGCGAAAAACTCGGCGGGGTCGGTGCTGGCATAGGGATCGATCGGCGTATCTTCGCCGCTGTCCACGCGCTGGCAAAAGTTGTCATAGGCATCGGAGAACTTGGCTTCCCACTCCGTTTCAGTGATGCCCGAATGCAGCGCCGGCATGCCGTCTGCCTCGCCGTTGAGCATGTCCAGCTTGTGGGCAAATTCGTGGATCACGACGTTATAGCCGTCGCCGGCCATTTGCACGTCGTGCCACGAAATGATCAGCGGGCCACCTTCCCAAGCTTCGCCGGAGAGCACGTCGTCGTATTCATGGACGACGCCGGATTCGTCCTCGATGCGCCGCGGCACGACGAATTCATCGGGGTAAACAACAATGCCGACCCACTCGCGGTAGGCCGCCAGCCCGAGCTTGAGGATGGGCAGGCAACCCTGGGCGGCGATGGACACGCAGATTTCGTCGGTCAGATCGAGGTCGCCGGCGGTGCTGAATTCCTTCTCGGCGAGGAAGGCTTCGGCTTTCATTTTTAGCTCTTTTTTCTCGTTGACCGTGAGATCGTCGAGAAAGGGCAGCGCTGCGACGGTGCTCGCCCACAAGGCGTCGGGAATCTCCGCAACCTTCTTGCCGCGCAGCCTGTCGAGCCAGCGCATCATTTTTTCATGGTCAGCCAGATCCCCGAGAAAATCAGGGCGATGCCGAAATAGTGGTACCAGAACGGTACTTCACCAAGGAACAGGAAGGAGAGCAGCGTGCCGAACACCGGCATGAGGTGGATGAACAGGCTGGCTTTGTTGGCGCCGACTTCGGCGACGCCCTTGTTGTAGAAAATGTAGCCAAGGAAGCTCGGGAAGAGCCCGACGTAGGCCAGGGCGGTCAGCGAGCCGAGGTGGAGGTTGATGTGCCGGCCTTGCGCCAGTTCCCAGGCGTAGGCAGGGCCGAGCGCGCAGAGGCCGATGGCGGTGGTCGCGCCGAGCATGAGCATCGGATGCACGCCGGCCGGGCGCCAGGCCAGCGCCACGGTGTAGATGGCCCAGTCGAGCACGGCGACGAGCATCCAGACGTCGCCGACATTGAGGTTGAGATGGGCGAGCACGGCCAGGTCGCCGCGCGACACAATGGTCAGCGCGCCGCACAGCGAAATGAAGACGCCGATGCCTTCGATCCGCCGCAGGTGCTTGCCGAGGAAGGCCCAGGAGATGGCGATGGTGGCGATCGGCACGAAGGAGTTGAGCAGCGCCGCATTGGTTGCACTGGTGTCCTGCAGGGCGATGTAGGCGAAGGTGTTGTAGCCGCCGACGCCGAGCAGGCCGAGAACGAGCAGGGGTCGCCAGCCTTTTTTCAGCAACGGCCACTGGGTCTTGAGGTGGGGCAGGGCGAGCGGCAGGATCAGCGCAAAGGCGATGGTCCACCGCCAGAAGGCGAAGCCCAGTGGAGGAATGTCGCCACGGGCACCTCGGCCGACCACCATGTTCCCGGACCAGAAAAGCACGGTCAGGATCAGCAGGAGGTAGGGGTTGGCAAACAGTTTTTTCATTGTCGCCGGATTATGCCTGATCGGGCTGAAGCTCGCGCTGCATGGCCGTGTCGTGGGCAATTTGGCGCTTGTCATGCCGGCCCCGGAAGATCGGTCTTATAATTGCGCCATGGTTTCCGTCGTCCATTCTGTCGCCTCGCAAAGCGACTTCGAACAGTTCCTGGTCACGTTGGCAGAGGGCTTGGCCCCTGCCGATGCAGAACGTCTAAAATCTGCCGTCGAATACGCTTGGACCACCTACGGCGAACGCACGCTGGGCAGCGGTGAGCGCATCTGGTCGCACGCGCTGGGCATGGCGGTGATCATCGCCGGCCTCAAGCTCGACGTCGAGTCGCGCATTGCCGCGCTGCTCTTCGCCATTCCAGCTCAGGACGAGCACGGCATCGCCAGCATCGAAACACGCTTCGGCAAGCCGGCGGCGCATCTCGTGCAGGGCATTTCGCGCCTCAATAAACTGCGGCCGATTGCCAAGGGCTTTGTCGCTACCAACATTGAGGCCGGCGAGGTCAATCCGGTCGAGATGAAGGCGCAGATTGAAGTCCTGCGCAAGATGCTGCTGGCCATGGTCGAGGACATTCGCGTCGTGCTGCTGCGTCTGGCCAGCCGGACGCAGACCTTGCGGTTTTACGCGGCCAATCCGGACGACCTGCGCGTCCAGGTGGCGCGCGAAACGCTCGAACTCTATTCGCCGCTGGCCAACCGCCTTGGCGTCTGGGAATTGAAGTGGGAATTGGAGGACTTGTCCTTCCGCTTCATCCACCCGGAAACCTACAAGAAGCTGGCCAAACTGCTTGACGAAAAACGCAGCGAGCGCGAGCAGTTCATCGTCGATGCCGTGGCCAAAGTGCGCACCGAACTCGAAGCCGCCGGTGTGCACAACGCCGAGATCTACGGGCGGCCGAAGCATATCTACAGCATCTGGAACAAGATGCGCAAAAAAGGCGTCGAGTTCTCGGAAGTCTATGACGTGCGCGCCTTGCGCATCATCGTCGACGACCTGCGCGAGTGCTACACCGCGCTGGGCATCGTGCACAACCTGTGGCTACCGATTCCCAAGGAATTCGACGACTACATCTCGAATCCCAAGGGTAACAATTACCGCTCGCTGCATACCGCCGTTCGCTGCCCGGATGGGCGCAGCCTGGAAATCCAGATCCGTACCTGGGAAATGCACAAGCACGCCGAACTCGGCGTCGCCGCTCACTGGCGCTACAAGGAAGGCAGTAAGCGGACGACCGAGGACGACTACGACGAAAAGATCGCCTGGCTGCGCCAACTGCTGACCTGGAAGGACGAAGTCGCCGACAGTTCGGACTGGGTCAAACATTACAAGCAGGCGGCACTCGACGAGACCATCTACGTCATCACGCCGCAAGGCAAGGTCGTCGACTTGCCGGCCGGCTCGACGCCGGTCGATTTCGCCTATCGCGTGCATACCGATCTCGGCCACCGTTGCCGGGGTGCCAAGATCGCCGGCCATCTGGTGCCGCTCAATACGGCGCTGGAAACCGGGCAGGAAGTCGAGATCGTCACCGCCAAGGTCGGCGGTCCGTCGCGCGACTGGCTCAACCCCTTGCTGGGCTACATCCATACCAAGAGCGCCCGGGTCAAGGTGCGCGCGTGGTTCTCCAATCTGGCGCTCGAAGAAACGCTGAGCGAAGGCCGTGGCCTGATCGCCAAGGAATTGCAGCGGGCCGGCCAGACCGGGGCGAATATTGAAGAGTTGTCGCACAAGCTCGGTTTCGCCAAGGCCGACGACCTGTACATCGCTGCTGCCCGTGGCGACCTCAACCAGCGGCAGTTCCAGGCCGTCGCCAAGGGTGGCGACCTGCTGGCCGAAACCCAGTTGCCGGACGAAGTGCTGGCCAAGCCGAGCAAGCCGGTCCAGGGCAACCAGGGCATCCTGATCGTTGGCGTCGACAAGCTGCTGACTCAACTCGCCCGTTGCTGCAAGCCGGCTCCACCCGATGAAATCCAGGGTTTCATCACGCGTGGCAAAGGCATCTCCATCCATCGCATGGACTGTCCCAATTTTTCAAATCTCGCTGCACTGCATCCGGAACGGGTCATCGAAACCGACTGGGGCCTGACGACGACTGGCGTCTTTGCTGCCGACATCATTGTCGATGCGCATGACCGTCAGGGCCTGCTGCGCGATATTTCCGAAATATTTACCCGCGAGCGGCTCAACGTCATCGGCGTGAACACGCAGTCCAAGCAGGGCAAGGCGCACATGAGCTTTACCGTCGAAATTACCAACCTGCAACAAATGCAGAAGACGCTGACCCTCATCCACGAGGTCGAAGGCGTCGTTGGCGTACGCCGCGCCTGAGCAGTCGGGTTTACCGGGAGAAAGCATGAAAGGCAATTTCGCTGCCGTCGCCTTGATCGCCATCGGCGCCATTGCCCTGGCCGTCAATCTCGACCTGTTTGAACTGGATCTGGTCGGGCTGATCAAGAAATGGTGGCCGCTGGTGCTGATTTTGCTCGGGGTTGGCTTGTTCTTTACGCCGGATGACGGTGGAAAGCGTGGCTGATAGTGGCTTCCATAACCTGACTTGCCAATCGAAGACGCATAGCGAGGCGCAAATCACGCTATCTGATTGGCAGAGGTTCGAGCGGTTCCGCTTCGTACCTATTGCCATCATCTGCAAGATATGGCGCCAGTGATTCATCGCTTGACTGCGAAATTCAAAAGCTGTTGCTCACGTTTCGGAATCCGGTTTCTCCCTTGAGCAGTTGCAATGCAGCCGGCCCCGGCCATTGGATTCGCCGACCTGAAAGACACCGCCTGACTCCGATCAGACATTGAGGCCGCGAAAAATCGGGGGATCTGCTCGTGGGCTGGCGGAATTGCTGAAATTTCATTGTGAGTAAACGACAGCCTTGTCACCGATTGGACATGTGAACTGCGTAAACTGAGGCGAACGCGAATACTGCGGTTATTTAACGTATATCACTGTTCCCCGGAATGCCCACCTTGGAAATATCCACCCTGCTCCCGCTCGATTGCCGCCCACGCTTCCAGCAGCCGACCGCTGAGGATCTTTGCGTTCAGACTCCCTCGGTCACCGCCGAAGACAACAATGAAATTGTCATGGAGATATTCTCCAAGTACCGTGATCTCACCAGTCTGCCAGTAATTGAGGTTGGCAAGCCCATCGGCCTCATCAACCGCGGCATCTTCCTATCGCAGATGAGCAAGCCCTTCCACAAAGAGGTTTACAGCCGCAAGAGTTCCATTGCCTTTATGGACAAGGAGCCGCTGGTGGTCGAAGCCAGCATGGACATCGAGGCGCTGACCTTCAAGGCGGTGGAGTACGGCGAGAAGGCACTGGCCGACGGCTTCATTATCACCTGTGGCGGCCGTTTTGCAGGCATCGGTCACGGTCTGCAATTGATGCGGGTGGTGGCGGACATGCAGGCAGCCCGTAACCGCCAGATCATGCATAGCATCGAATATGCGAGCGTGATTCAACGTTCCATGCTGCGTACTTCGCGTGACACAATGCTGCACACCCTGAAGGATGCAGATCTGGTTTGGGAGCCGCGTGATGTGGTGGGCGGCGACTTTTATTACTTCGTCGCTCGTAGCGACGGCTGGTTTGGAACCGTTGCCGATTGCACCGGCCACGGCGTGCCCGGCGCGTTTATGACGCTGATTGCTTCCAGCTGCCTGGGTCAAGCAATTGACCAGCACGGCCCAACTGACCCATCGCTATTGCTAGGCAGTGTCAACCGTGGAATCAAGCAGATGCTTGGCCAGGTCGACGGGCAGGACGAAACCCCTGAATCGGATGACGGTATGGATGCTGCCTGCTTCTGGTACGACGCCGGCAGCCGCCGGTTGCTATTTGCTGGCGCAAAATCAAGCCTCTTCGTGCTGCACCCGGGCGAGGATGGCGTGGAGATGGTTGAGGGTGACCGCAAGTGCGTGGGCTACGTCGACAGCGGGCTAGATTTTACTTGGCAGAAGCGGGTAGTGCAGATGCAAACCGGTAGCCTCGTGTTTGTGACCACCGACGGTCTGATCGATCAGGTCGGCGGCCCCAAGTCCATCGCCTTCGGCAAGCGCCGTATTCGCGACCTCATCCTGGCCAACCGCGACCGTCCGGCCAGTGAGATCAATCGCGCCATGCAGGAGGCGATGGGTGGCTGGCAGGGTCCGAACCACCGCCGCGACGACGTTACCTTCTTCTGCTTCCGCGTACAGGAACCGCAATGAACGCATCACGTATCATAAAAGACTTTGGCACTTTCTTCGAGATCGCATGCCAGCAACGGGTGATTTTCTACTACGTTGGTTATTTCTCGCAGAACGTAGTGGCAGCCATGGCCGACGCGGTCCGACTGCAGCTGGAAATGAGCGGAGTGAACGGTCCGACCCGCCGCAAGCTGTTCTCTTCCTTCATCGAGATGGCGCAGAACATTATTCACTACTCGGCCGACTCGCTGACCCCTATCGACCAAGACAATCACGAGTTGCGTCATGGTTCAGTTTGCATTAGCGAGAAGGAAGGGCAATACCTGCTGCAGTGCGCAAATCCCATCGATGCCACGGTAGCTGAAGGCCTGCGTGAGCGACTGCAATCACTGCGCAGCATGACGCTGGAGGAAATCAAGCAGGCATACAAGGAATCACTGCGCGCCGAGGCGCCCGAGGGCAGCAAGGGTGCCGGCCTTGGCTTCCTGACTATGGCGCGCGACTCGAGCGAACCGCTGGAATTCGACTTCCAGCCTTTGGAGGATCACCCAGACACGGTGGTATTTAACCTCAAGGCCACGATCTGAACACCGATACGACAATAGCGAGAAATATGTATGGAAACTTTGTATATCGCCGCCACGCCTAGTTCACCGGAAGTGAATTTCGATTTTGCCCAGCACCAGCTGAGCATACGTGGCGAGTCCTACCCCGAAAATGCGGCTGCCTTTTACGGCGATATCATTAAGCGCCTGCGTGAGTATCTGGCCAGTTGCAACAAGACCAGCGTCAACGTGGATATCTCGCTGGCCTACTTCAATAGCTCCAGCACCAAGATGCTGTTCAATATTTTCGAGGCATTCAAGAATGCAGTAGACGCTGGGAACGAGATCGTACTTAACTGGTACCACTACGAAGAGGACGACACCATCCTTGAGTTCGGCCAAGAATTGCATGTCGATTTCCCGGAGATCACCTTCGTCGATCACCCTGTGAAATCAGCCTAGGCGATTGTCATGTCTCAGCCCGATCCGGATCTGTTCGATCAAGAGAACAACGCGCTGTTGTCCGCCCGTACCGTGTACAACATCGAATCAGGCGATGCCAATACGTACCGCATGGCCCTTGGCGAACTCATCAACTGCTACGATCAGTTGATGCGGCAAACTCGTCGGCTAATTCGTCGCAGCGACCGCCAAGAGTTCGAGATGAACCAGCTTAACCATCGACTCACCGATCTGGCCAACGAATTGGAACACCGAGCTACCCACGATTCGCTCACCGGTGCGCTAAACCGCGCGGCAGTAATCGAGCGCGCCCAGCACTTCCTGGCCAAAAATGACATGGCCATGATCGTGCTCGACATAGACCACTTCAAGCTGATTAACGATAGCTTCGGCCATCCGGCCGGGGATGCCGTAATCTGTGGCTTGGTCGAATGCCTGCGACGGACGCTCGTGACGCCGGGCGAGATTGGTCGGGTGGGCGGCGAGGAATTCACGGTGATCCTGCCGCAGCAAGATTATTTGCAGGCGCAGCAGATAGCTGAGCGTATGCGCGTAGCCATTGCTGGCCATGATTTCTCGTTGCCTAATGCAAGCCGCATCACTGCCAGCTTCGGAGTTTGCTGGATGCCGGCCGGCGCCGACTTCGGAACAACCTACAGCGAGGCCGACGAAGCCATGTACGAGGCAAAGCGGGCTGGCCGCAACCGCGTGATCCGCGCCGACCAGATTCTTCGCTGGTCCTGCGATGCTGCCAAAACTTAATGATGCCGAATTCGTAAAGGAAAATGGTCTGCCAGAGCGTATCAAGCCCCGGTGCCTCAAGAAATAAGGCTCGCGTCGGTGATTCTCTATCCATGCAGAGTCACCGCATCTAGCGAATCAAAATGAAGCGTTTTGGTTGGTAGTGCGGCAGACATTGCATTGTCTCAGCAGGCACACCAAGGCGAAGAACGCCCAAGTAACGACTCCGCGAGACGCAAGGTATTGTCGAAGGTTTCCTGAGCATGTGCGGTGTGCCAGGCGGCAATTTCTTCGCGTGTTTCCTTTGAAATAGCTCCTTGCTCAACCCAGACTTGCAGCCGGGAGAGCGCTACGTGGAAATCATTGGTAAACCCAAAATCATCTTGGAGGTTGGCTATTGCTTTGGCGTACTGCAGCATCTCCTCTTCGTCGAAGAGCGGCGTAAAGAACTCGCAGGAGTAGCGCAGATGCTTCAAGGCAATTCGGAGTTGGTGCGCATTCTTGGGAGTCGGTAATTTGAGTGCCTTGCTCAGTCGTTTCACGGCAGTGCGATGCAATCCGGAAAGTTGCCTCTCGGCGAACCTAGGCAGGTTGTTTGGGAATTTATCTGTCGATAGCTCTTGTAGCTCGCGGACAAACAGGAGAAGCGGCCCACCGTAGCTCAGCTGTTGAACTTGCGATTGAGCATCTTGCCTTGCCTCGTCCCAAGCAGCCAGCACTGTTGAAGCTGTGGCTTGCGCCTGCCGATCATCGCTTTGTAACATCGGCAACAATATGCCTTCACGCATGACATCCAAATCTCTGACATCCCCGGTAAGTTGCGACAACTCCTTGAGACGCTGAGTCCACCGTCGTTGAAAACGGTCAGGAAGAGCTGACCTGAAAACCTTGAGGAGACTGTTGAGGCGGCGCAGTGAAACTCGGAGCTGATGAACGAACTCCTGATCCTTGGACGTCAGTGTTCCGAGTAGATTGGCCTGCCAAATCTGCCTGCCCTGGCTGGCCAGTATCTGGAATGCCTTGGCAGGTGTTTGCTTTGTGGTGAGTGGACTTTGGGCTGCCTTCTGTGGGCCGGCCTCAGAATTTAAGAATAGTCTATATCCTCGCTCCACTTTACTGACCTTGTTCGGTACGAGCGGCAGGTGGGTTGCCAAGGCAATCGCATAATCGAGCAGGTCTTCAGGTGTGCCTTGGGCGAGTTCCAGCACAACCTCTGAGATAGGCATCATGCGGCCGAGGGAGGAAATATGCCCGATATTAACCGTGACCCGCAGGGCTATTTTCTTGGAAATATTAATTCGCCAGATCCGGCGATCAATGGATGTCGAAAACACGGGAACCAGTTCTGACTGTCGTTCCTTCAGCAAAGCTTGCACCTTACGGTTGGCCACATGTTTGAAGTTGAAGCTGCCCTCATAGGGAGCTTCCCATGCTGGACGGGACGATAAACCCGCTACCAATTCGGCTGTACATTTGGCCGTCTGTAATTGTTCGGTGGGAGATTTCCGAACACGAAGCGCGATTCCTTTTGCCTTTAGCGCTAAGTCTGGGGTATCGAAGTACGTGTTTTCCAGACCTTTCGACGGTTCCTGCAAGCTCCCCACGGTGATGAGTGGGTGAGACTCGATACGAGAAATCTCTTCTGGAGGACAGTAGAGCTTCAGTTCAATCTCCGTTGCCATGGCGAGGCTTTCAATTCAACAGGCATTTAAGTCTAATCAAAGCCATATTTCGGTTCTACCTTGCCAGTCGAGAATCGCCAGAAAGAAATCGTTCAGGATGCGGGAAAATGTTCAGTCGATGGACTCTGATCACAGGACTTCTTCTTTAGCCTGAGTTTAAGGCTTTGGAGCGTCTAGAGGTTCCCCGGGGCGATTCAATATATGAAGGACCAGAATCCATGTTTCGATAACGCACCACCTAACGACCACACAATCGTGGTTGGAAAACCTAATGTCATCTAACTGAAATAATATAACGGTATAAACCGTTTAAATTATTTAAGACGACTCGACCACAACAACAACTACTACTACTACTACTACCAATATTCAAACATGGACAAGGGATACAACCAACCGGGAGCATGGGCTGTCATTTACTGTGCGGCCACCGGCAAATTTCTGATGGGGAAACGCTCTTCCAAGGTTAACAAAAGCGGTTCCTGGAACCTGTTTGGAGGTCGTGTCGACAACGGCGAGCGACCCCGGGAGGCTCTTGTTCGCGAACTGGGTGAAGAGGCTGGCTTGAGCGTCAAGCCACGTCACCTGGCAAAACTGCATACGGTCACCCGACGGCTTGGCTCAGGGCACGATGAGCGGGATATGCATTACTTCGTGATTAAAGCCGAACGAGAGTTTTCACCACGCCTCAATCGTGAGCACAGCGACTTCCGCTGGTTCACGGCCAAGCAACTACCATCCAGGTTTAACGGGCCAACCTCGATTGCCATCAAGAAGGGCTTGCTCGAGAAAGCCGCCAGCCACTAGCTGGCGGTGTAATCCTCTCGCCCCAGCACCCGAACGGAGCCTACGCTACATTGGCCGCCAGCAACTTGTTGGTGGCCCGAAGTCGTTCCGCCATCAAGCGCATGACCTGAATGGCGAAATACGGCGTTTGTTGCACCAGAAACAGGAAACGCTTTTCGTCGACAGCGACAAACTCACAATCGGTTTTGGCAATCACGCTGGCCGAGTGCGGTCCTGGCGAAACCAAGCCCATTTCGCCGACGACGCTGCCATGCTCAAGCGTTTCGACGACTCGATTCTGAACAAACACTTCAGCGGTGCCGGTTTCCAGGACGTACATCTGATTGCCCTCATCGCCTTCCCGGAAGAGTGCCTGGCCTGCCTGAATCGTTATTTTTGCCGTGTTGTGAGAGAAGATTTCAATGGGAATCATGATGCTTTGTCTCCTTGTTATTTCGTGAGGTAATCCGAACCTGACGGTCAGTGGCGGCTAACCAGCCAATTCAACAGCGGACGCCACTGGATGTCCACGGCCACCGAATTAGCATCATTGTCGAAAAGCGTGACCCCGGTGTCGACTGCCTGCAAGTAGCGTTGCGACTGCGCAATGCACGTGACGACAGGGAGGTCGAACTCTTGAAGGAATTCCAGCAACTGGGCGTAGGCATGGGTACGGATATCGACGCGCATACCGACAATGCCAATATCCACCCGTTCCTTGCGTACAGCTTTGGTTGCGGCAAGCTCCTCAAAGAACTCGCGAGTGGCCAGCATATCGAAACGCGACGAGGAGACCGGCACGACCACCTTGTCCGCTGCGTTCAACGCCTCTTTCAGGCGTTTTCCATGCAAGCCGGCAGGTGTGTCGAGAATGGCGAAGTTGCAGTTTTTGGGTGGCATCTGGAAATCATCGTCCGAAATTTCCCAGTGCCGAATGGGAGCAAGCTTGCCGGGCCGGGCCTCCAGCCAATGCCGGCTTGATTGCTGCCGGTCGAGATCTCCCAAATAGACGATTTCATCGTGCTGGGCAAACCAGCTTGCTATATGAATCGACAGGGTTGATTTGCCGCACCCACCTTTGGGGTTGGCCACCATGATTTTGCGCATCTGAATTGCTTAACTTCCAGTTAGTGTATAAAGTGTTTATATAGTTTATACCTTTCATACCCATTCAGGAGAGCAAAATGAGCAAGGAAACCGCAGTCCAGCCTGTGAAAGATGAAGTCAAAGCGTCCGCAGTCGCAACGCCAGTCGTTGAAATGACAGCACCTGTGACTGTCGAAACCGTGACTACCGAAACCAAGAAGCAAGTTGCCACTGCCGCTGCAGTAGCAAAAGCAGCAGCCAAACCCAAGCTGGCAACAAAGGCTATTGCTGCAAAGCCGGCTCCGACACCGAAGACGTCAGCCAAAGCGGTAAAGAAGGCTCCCGCCACCGCCAAGGAAAAAGTTGCCGAAGCACCGAAGGCAGAGAAAGCAGGAAAGCTGGCCAAGGTGAAGAAGCAAGCGCCGAAGCCGCCGAAGCTGGTCCGTGACAGCTTCACCATTCCGGAAACCGACTACGCGCTGTTTGCAACCCTCAAGCAACGGGCACTGACCGCCGGCGTTGAAGTGAAGAAGAGCGAGATATTGCGCGCCGCCGTGGCAGTGCTGGCTGAGCTTGATGATGCCGAACTCGTCAAGGCGATTGGCCTAGTTGAACGCATCAAGACGGGCCGCCCGAAAAAATAAGGATATCCGCAATACCGGGAGGCTGATTCGCCTCCTGGTATATCGATGTTGCCGAGACGCCAACTTCATTTTCCCGCTAGGGGGTGTCGTTCGCAGATACCAGCTTTGCTGGGTAACGCGGAATCATGACGCCATCCTCGATTATGACCGACACGGGAGCGCTGCCATTTTTCGCTCGCCATATCTTTGCCGGTGAGTCGAAGCAGACCTTCGGCTTCCATCCTTGCGGAATGAACTCATAAACCCAATCCGGATGCTCTGATTCTCGAACGGTGACATGGAAAGTATCGCTTGAATCCCATGCGCTGATCGAAATGGCGATGCTTCCTTGGCTAGGCGTATCGGAATCGTAAGCCATGATGGCGGCAACGATGTTTGCTCCGCAGTGGCGCTCGCTCAATCCGACCAAGCCTAAAAATACGGCAATCATCAGGGGGACCGGGTGCCACAGGACGAGCGCTGCAATCAGTCCCAGCACGGCGCCGCCGATAAACCAGAGGTGCATGCGGGCTGCAAAGCCTGAAATGACGCCAGGTCTCAGCAAATTTATTTGTTCGTCAATCGAACCTGTCATCGCTCGAGAAAACGGAAGTTACAGTGCATGGCACGGCGCACGATGAAACAGTCCGGCTACTCGACACTCAAACAGATGTCTTGCCGCAACCGACGGCGAATCACCATCAGCCCCCGCCGTTCACATTCGGTACACCAGGGCTGACAGCGGCTCATCACCGACTCGGCAAGATGCAGGGCATCGGCCAACACCGCTTGCGCCTGCGGGGTATGCCATGCGGCAACGGCTACGCGGGTTTCCTTGGGGATTGCCTCCTGCGTTACCCAGCCTTGCATTCTGGAAAGCGCCACGTGGAAGTCGTTGATGAACCCGAATGCATCCTGCAAGCCTGCAACCGCCTTGGCGTACTCGACCATCTCGTCGTTATCGAACAGGGGCGCAAAAAACTCGCACGAGTAGCGCAGATGCTTCAAGGCGATGCGGAATCGATGGGCCCGTTCCGGCGTTGGCGACTTTAGCGTCTTGGTTAAGCGTTTTACTGCATTGCGGTGCAAGCCTGCGAGTTGCTTTTCAGCGAAACGGGGCAGGTTTTTCGGGAAATCATCGGTGTCCAGCTCCTGCAAATCGCGGGCAAACAAGAGGACGGGGCCGCCAAAATGCAGTTGTTGCACCTGCACCAACGCTTCCTGCTTGGCACTTTCCAATGCGGCAAGTGCTGCCTTGGCATGCGCGAGGATTTGCTGGTCATCGCTCCTCAACATCGGTTCCACGATGCCGGAGCGCATGACGTCCAGATCGCGGACATCCCCGGTAATCTGCGACAGTTCTTTGACGCGTTTCGCCCACTGCACCTGATAGTGGTGTGGCAAGGCTGGTTTGAATACCTTGATTAGACTATTGAGACGACGAAGGGAAACCCGAAATTGATGCACAAACTCCTGGTCTTGCGACGTCAGGGTGCCCAGGAGATTGGCTTGCCACATCTGCATGCCTTGGCTGGCCAGAAGATGGAAGGCTTCAGCCGAGTTTTGTCTGGCATCAAGAGGGCTGGGAGATGCTTTCTGCGGACCATTCGCTTGCTTCAAGAACAACTGATAGCCACGTTCAGCCTTGCTGACATCATGCGGAACCAATGGCAAGTGGGTCGCCAAAGCCGTGGCAAAATCGAGCAGGTCTTCCGGATTACCCTGCGCCAGTTCGAGTTCCACCTCTGAAATGGGCAATATGCTGTTACCTGAGGATACGTAGCCAGTATCCACCATGACCAGGATGGCAATTTTCCTGGAAATATCGATACGCCAGGTTCGCCGCTCGAACGACGTGGTGAAGACCGGAACCAGACTCGACTGCCGCTCCTCCAGAAAAGCCCGAACTTTACTGGCATCGACGGCGCTGAAATCGAACATCCCGACATAGGGCGTTTCCCACTCGGGACGGGCTGATAGACCAGCCACGGACTTGGCGGCACATTTGACCGTTTGCAGTTTTTCCGTGGGGGTTGTACGAAGCCGCAGCGCAATTCGCTCTTGATACAGCGCCAGGTCAGGAGTGTCGTAGTAGGTGTTTTCCAGTCGTTTTGTAGGGCCGGTTTCGAAGCCTGCGGTGATTAGGGGATGCATCCCAACGCTAGCAATATCGTCGGGAGAGCAGTAGAGCTTCAATTCAACTTCGGTGGCCATGATGCAGCGAGTGGAGTGAGGATGCTGCGGAGTCTATCGAAAGCCATACTTCAGCTCTACCTTGCGCATCAGATTTGTGAATGGCCTGGTTTCTGTGGAAACCCCCAATGAGTTCTACCGCCCGGAGAGGGTAAAATCTTTGAAACTAAAAAAGCTAAAGCAAGTCAAAAAGGGCCTTTTTTGGCGGTTAGTAGTTGGCAAGTATTATTTGGAGAGAACAGCAAATGGACAATCAACAGCCTTCAAGCATCGCATTCCCTGTCGCCAGTTTTTCAGCACTATCACAGCAGCAAGCCGCCCAGAAAACGGTTGCTCAATTGCTGGACGATAAGAACGCGCTGGATGATTGGACGAACAATATCGAAAGAATCCGTCAGAGGGAATCTGACGGCGCGGTCAAGCGCACTTCGTAGGGGTTCCGCTGGTTGGTAGTGCTCAGGCAGTTTGTGGCAATTCCTAAATCTGTGATTTCATGCCAAATTGAGCAGGCACAGAAGTGAAAGGTCTAGGTAAGAAGTCCCAATGATTAGGGCGTTTGAAGGCAATGTCCGAGATCGTTAACGTATGTCCTGATAATATCAGTCGCGAACCTGCGCAAACGCTTGGAACGTCGTGTCGGAGTTCCCCGCAGAATTGACAACTGATCAAGCTTGCTTCAGTACTGCTTCGATATCGACTTCGTCAATCTGGCGTGCATCCAGAAAGCGTTGGGCAAAGCGCAAGTGAACGCCTTCGCGCAAGAACAATTCGAACAGGTCTCGATCAAGATGGCCCATGCGCACGTATCCGGCCAGCAGGGTAACGGCTTCCGAAAGCGGTTTGCCGAGCTTGTAGGGGCGGTCCGAGGCGGTTAGCGCTTCGAAGATGTCGGCGATGGCCATCATGCGGGCCTGCGGGATCATCGCGGCCGCCTCCAGCCCGCGCGGATAGCCAGTGCCGTCAAGATGCTCGTGGTGATTCCCGGCAATGTCGGGCACGTCCTTGAGGTAATCCGGGAAGGGCAGGCCACGCAGCATGATGATGGTCTGGACAATGTGATTGTTGATCAGAAAGCGTTCCTCGGCGGTCAGCGTGCCGCGAGTGACGGAGAGGCAATGCAGTTCGCCGAGGTCGAGACGATAAGTTGGTGCCGTGACCTTGATATCGGCCGGCAAGGGGCCGGCCGCCTGATGATCGATGCGGTGATCGTCGCGGTCGGCGATGAGAAACTCGACAGCCGGCAAGGCTGACGCCGGCAGGCGCTCCTTGCGTCGTTTCTCGATCTGGGAAATGCCGAGTCGGTCATCAAGCGTACGTTGCCAGGTGCGGGTGGCGATCTGCCGCAGTCGTTCTTCGGCCCCATCAGCCAAGGCTTCGCCGCCAATATTGCAGGTCGCGACAAAGGCAAAGTCATCGTCGAGAGCGGCCAGTTCGGTTCGCCTGACCGCACCCAGCGCTGCCTCGTCGCCCCCCCGGGCAACGCCTCGCCAATAGGCAATTTCGGCATCGCGCTTGAGCACTTCAAAGCGTGTGCGAATCTCGTGAATGCGATCGGACAGGGTTTCCAGTTTGGTCGCCTTGTCGACCACATATTCCGGGGTCGTGAGCTTTCCACAGTCATGCAGCCAAGCCGCGATAGTCAGCGTTTCCCATTCATCCTCGTCCAGCTTGAAGTCACGGAAAGGCCCGTTATTACTCTGGCAGGCCGCTTCGGCCAGCATCAGCGTCAATTCCGGCACGCGCTGACAATGGCCGCCGGTATAAGGTGATTTTGCGTCGATGGCGCCGGCGACGACACGAATTACGGCATCGAGCAATGCTTTCTGAGCTCGCATCAGGCGTTGATTGTCGATGGCAACGGCCAGCGTGCCGGACAGGGCGTTTACAAAAGCGGCCTGCTCGGAACTGAAACCCGCCTCGACAGCTGACTTGGCCAGGAAGAGCACCCCGATTGTCTTGTTTTCCCGATTGCTTAGAGGCACTGCCAGAAAGGACACCGTCTGCCCCGGGAAACGTGCCGCCAGCCAGCCGAGTCCGGCCGGCATCCCGACGGCGGCAAGCTGGCCGATGACCATGTTCTTTTCGCGGCAGGCATCACGTAAGGGATGGTCGGATTCCCCGTCGTCGATCGCGACTGCCGGTGGCTCGGTAAGCAGGCGATCCAGATTGACGTTTTGCCAAGCTGCCGGAAGCAGTTCCTTGCCTTGGTCATCCATCAGGTAGACGGCGCCCGCATCGGCGTGAGCGGCGGCGACCGTCTGGATGATCAGGCCGTCGAGCAGGCTCTTGAAATGGCGCTCGGCAGACAGTTGCGAAGCGATGTCGAGGAACTGTCTGACCGTCGAGCGCATGCCTGCCATGGCCTCCGCCAGGTCGTCCACTTCCAGCACAAAAGAGTGCACATCCTCGCCATCGAAGCGGAAATGGCGAATGGCAAGCGCATCGGAGGCCAGATTGCGCAGGTCATGCGAAATCCGGTGGGCGATCCACCAGGTTATCGGTATGGCGATCAGGAGTACGGCAAGAATCGAGGCAATGGCATAGAGGCGCAGGGTGCCGACCCCGGCCAGCAATTCGTCATGGGGTGCCGCCATGACCAGATACAACGGCTCGCCATCGGCCAGTTGGGCGGTAACGGCCAGGGTCTCCCAGTCACGCCCATCGCTGCTCAGGGTGCGGGCGCCTTTGGCTGATGCGGCGCCGGAAAACGCCTTGACCAGAATAGGCATTTCCAGGGTGTGCAACGTTGGAAGTTGAACCTGCTCGCCTTCTGCTATTCCCCATGCACCGTGTGACGCCGCCAATACCTGACCGGAGAGGTCAGTCAGGGCCAGTTGTGCCGATGGCGAGGCGCGCTGGCGAGACAGCGATGCCGAAAGATCCTTGAGGGCGAGATCGGCGCCAATAACGGCCTTGCCGTCCGGGGTTGCCTGGGCGATGGCAAAGCCGATATCGCGCGAAGGTAGCATGAATGCCGGCGTTCGAATCAGTCCGGAGCGCTCCCGAGCGGCATGAAACCAGGTCATGTCGTGTGGGCGGTGGAGTTCTTCCGAGCGCGTCGACAGCAACACCATCTCTTCATCGTAAAAGCTGACCGTGTTTCCGCGCGGGCCCGGCTCCGAAAGTTGCACCATGTAGGCCGCCTGAGCCGGTGCATCTTCATTGCGCAGGGCCGCCTTGAAGTCCAGTCGCCGAATATAGAACATCCCGCCATCGGCGAAGCCGACGTAGATGGCCGAGAGCATCGGGGTCAGATCCAACGCCCGGCGGATCACGGGTAGACTGCTCAATTGTCCGTGCGGACCACCGCTGGAAGCATTGGGACGCTGGGCAAGCTGGACGACCAGGGTGCGGATTGGCTCATGGCTGGCGCGCAGTTCAGCCAAGGCTTCGCGGGCTGAGCTTTCGAATAGTGTACTGATGACATCGAGCACCATTCGGCGCGCATTGACATAGTCGACCGCAGCGATCAGTGCGCCAGTGGACAGCACCAATGCCGTAAACAGCACGCCAATGTACACGTGCAGTGGATAGCGGTGGCGAGAGGCAGAAGAAGCTTCAGTCAAGGGGTTTCTTCGCGTCGACAGGTTAGCGGGCCACCTTGCGACGATGACGTTGCATATGCATGACTCCGCGGAAATCCATTTTTCGATGAGCGAAGGGCTGCTTGGAAGCCGGCACTCCGAAAAATCTGCCTATTTTTCAAAAACGTAGGTCCCGGGGGCCGCGCCGAGTTCCGGATCTACCTCGGCCTCAATGTCGGGCGGCGCCACCAGTGGCCCGCACTGTGGCGACAGCCATGCCAGCCAGTCTTCCCACCAGCTGCCGGATTTCTTGTCGGCATGGGCCAGCCAATGTTCATGGCTTTCATTGCGCTCGGGAGCAGCGACCCAGAAGCTGCGCCGGGGCGGCGTCACCACCGCGTTGACGATGCCGAAGATGTGGCCCGAGGTGGTCAGCACATAGCGCACTGGCGCCTTGACATTGACGTAGCGGCGGATTTTGTAGGACTGCCGCCAGGGAACGATGTGATCGTCTTCGGCCCCTACGGCGTAGAGTGGCTGGGTGATACGGTCCAGATCGATCGGCTCGCCGGCAATCGTCAAGGCATCGCGTTTGATCAAATTGTTGTTCAGATACATCTCGCGCAGGTAGAACGAGTGCATTGCAGCCGGCATGCGCGTCGTATCGGTATTCCAGAACAAAACGTCGATCGGCGGCAGCGGCTCGCCAAACAGATAGCTCCGCTCAAAGTAGTGCCAGATCAGGCTGTTCGAACGCAACATGCGGAAGCTCGAGGCCATGTCGTCGCCATCGAGAAATCCGGTCTTGGCCATTTTTTCCTCGAGGGCGGCAATCGAACCTTCGTCGATGTAGACATCGATATCGCCGGGTTTGGAGAAATCGGTCAGCGTCGTCAGCAGGGTCCAGTGCGCCACCGGCATGTTTTTCTCGCCGTAGTGACGGCTGGCCCAGGCCATATAGGTCGCGACCAGGGTGCCACCGATGCAGTAGCCGGCCAGATGCACCTGCGCCGACTTGCTCAGTTTGCGTGCCACGTCGACCACTTGATCGACACCCTCAAGCAGATAATTGTCAAAATTGACCTGCGCCATGTCGGCCGTCGGATTTTTCCAGCTGGTGATGAAAACGCTGTAGCCCTGGTCGGTAAGGTATTTGACCATGCTGCGCCGTGGCGTCAGGTCGAGGACGTAGAACTTGTTGATCCATGGCGTGATGATGACGATCGGCGTCCGGTGTACTTTGGCGGTAGTCGGTGTGTAATGCAGCAATTCGACCAGCCGGTTGCGAAAGACCACGCGGCCGGGGGTGATCGCCAGATCGATACCGACCTGGAAGGCATCTTCATCGACGATGCGAATGTTTTTTGCCTGTGCATCGCGCATGAAGTTCTCGAGACCGCGAACCATGCTTTCGCCATGGGTCTCGACGTACTTGCCCATAGCAACCGGATTGGTCAGGAAGAAATTGGTCGGGGCCATGGCATTGAGCCACTTGCGCACCCAGAACGCTGCCCGCCGGCGCTCCTTGTCCGAGAGTCCCGGGGTTTCGAAGAGCATGTCCTCGACGCGGTGCGTAATCGCCAGATAGGTTTCCTTGACAATATCCCAGGTCGCCGACTCGCTCCATGCCGGCCCGGCGAAACGCGCGTCATCAGCATGGGGCGTCACCACATCCTCGCTCGGCAAGCCGAAGGCACGGTGCATGAGGTGGGTCTGCAGCGCGATGACATCGCCCGACATGGCGCCAATGGCCCGCGACAACTCCTGTGGATGCATCAGCCACGCCGCCTGAGCATTAAGCAGTGAGGTCGTTACGCCGAAGGGGTCAACGCGCTGCTGCAACGATGTCATCACCTCTTCGATCACCGTGGCTTCACGTTGCCCGAGACCGTGCGTCTGTTTTTTCGAAAGAACATTGGTGTCCATGATTCCCTCTGTGAAACCGGATTTTTTGTATGGGCGCTCTGAAACGCGTATCGCAGAATTGTCTTGGGCGTTTTGTCAGGGTTAGGCCTGCATTGCCGCGGAGTGCTGACTGTGTAGCCGGACTTGGCGAGGTCGTCGCCTGGCACATGGGGAACGACTCGCCTGCACCGGAACCACATTGCCGGTGGAAGCAAAACCAGAACATCACGTGCCGGGTTCCGGGCCTCACAAATTCACCACTCATCAGTGCGCTGTTACCCTCCCCGAATGCTTCGAGAGGAGAGCCATTGATAACATACTCAGGTTACAGCCTTGTGACCGAGCGCTTGTTGAGGCTGTCGGTGCACCCGACCGGTGTCCGGATGCCGCGAAGTCCTGCCTGGCGCGTGAGTGTGGCGGCAGTTGAATGCGTAGCTGGCTTGCCGCGATGAGGGCGCCAGGCCAATAAAAATGCGGCTCGCAAGCCGCATTTCGATTTTCGCTGTTTTTCCCGGTTGACCGTGGAAGTCGGGATCAGCTGGTGCCCAGCGTCACCATCAGTTCGCCCTGGGCGTTGTGTGGTTTGCTGCGCGAGGAGCGGCGACGCTGGTAATTGCCTTGGCCGTTCATGTCCCAGCCTTGCTGGTTGTCAGCGAGGTAGAACTTGAGGCCTTCGGTGATGACGCGCTTTTTGAGCTTTGGGTCGAGGATGGGGAAGGCGAGTTCGATGCGCTTGAAGAAATTGCGGTCCATCCAGTCGGCGCTGGAGAGATAGACGGTTTCCTTGCCGCCAGCCAGGAAGTAGAAAATCCGGTGGTGTTCGAGGAAGCGGCCGATGATCGAACGCACGCGAATCTTGTCGGAAAGTCCGGGAACGCCCGGGCGCAGGGCGCAGACGCCGCGGATGATGAGGTCGATCTCGACGCCGGCCTGTGACGCCTGGTACAGCGCGTCGATGACTTCCGGTTCGAGCAGCGAATTCATCTTGGCGACGATGCGGGCCTTGCCGCCGGCCTTGGCGGTTTCGGTCTCGGCACGGATGCCGGCAACGACATTTTGCTGCAGCGTAAACGGTGCCTGCCACAGGTGCTTGAGCGTGCGCGCCTTGCCCAGCCCGGTCAGTTGCTTGAACACTTCGCTGACGTCGTTGGTGATTTCCTCATTGGCCGTCATCAGGCCAAAGTCCGAGTAGAGGCGGGCGGTGCGCGGGTGGTAGTTGCCGGTGCCTAGGTGGGCGTAGCGCTTGAGGCCCCCGTCCTCGCGGCGGACGATGAGCAGCGCCTTGGCGTGCGTCTTGTAGCCGACGACGCCATAAACGACGTGGGCGCCGACATCCTCAAGCTTGGTCGCCCAGCTGATATTGGCTTCCTCGTCAAAACGCGCCATCAGTTCGACGACGACGGTGACTTCCTTGCCGTTCTGGGCGGCGCGGATCAGCGATTCCATGAGCACCGAGTCGGTACCGGTGCGATAGACCGTCATCTTGATGGCGACGACTTGCGGGTCGGTCGCTGCCTGGTTGAGAAACTCGATGACCGGGGCGAACGACTGGTAGGGATGGTGGAGCAGCACGTCGCTCTTGCGGATGCTGTCGAAAATATTGACGCCCTTGCCGACGGCTTTGGGCAGGCCGGGCACGAAGGGGCGGAATTTCATGTCCGGGCGGTCGACCCAGTCCGGCACCTGCATCAGGCGGACGAGATTGACCGGGCCATTGACGCGGTAAAGGTCGGCCGGCTTGAGGCCAAACTGGGCGAGCAGGAATTCGGTCATCGCCTCCGAGCAGTTGTTGGCGACTTCGAGACGCACGGCGTTGCCGAAATGGCGTTGTGGCAATTCGCCCTGCAACTTGGTGCGCAGGTTGGTGACTTCTTCTTCGTCGACGAAAAGGTCGGAATTGCGCGTGGCGCGGAACTGGTAGCAGCCGAGCACGGTCATGCCGGTGAACAGTTCGCCGAC
>VIKE01000041.1 GCA_008080565.1 Rhodocyclaceae bacterium
GACTTGTCCGACGCCGGCAAAGGCCCGTCCGACGGCTGGTCCTTCACCAACTCCTTCTGTTCCGAGCGTTACGTCGGCGGCATCGAAAAGGGTCGTCCGCCGTATGAAGCCGGTTGCTCCGCCAAGGACACCGACTATCTGCACGTAATCAACTGGAAGAAGGCGGCCGAACTGGTTGCTGCCGGCAAGGCAAAAACCATCAACGGCCACAAGGTGCTGATGATGGAAACGGCGATCAAGGAAGGCATTCTCTTCCTCGTGCCGGAACCGAAGTCGCCGCACGGCGTCGACGTCACCCCGGACGGCAAGTTCCTGACCGTCGCCGGCAAGCTCGACACCCACGTGTCCGTCTATTCCTTCGAGAAGATCCAGGCCGCGATCAAGGCCGGCAAGTTCGAATCCAAGGATCCGTACGGCATTCCGGTCATCGGCATGAAGGATGCACTGCACACCCAGGTCCAGCTCGGCCTCGGTCCTTTGCACACCCAGTACGACAGCAAGCCTTGTATTGCCTACACCTCCCTCTACGTCGATTCGCAAGTCGTCAAATGGAATCACTGTGACGGCAAGGTGCTCGACAAGATCTCCGTGCACTACAACATCGGTCACCTGATGACCATGGAAGGTGACTCGATGGATCCGAAGGGTCGCTACCTGGTGGCACTGAACAAGCTGTCGATCGATCGCTTCAACCCGGTTGGCCCGCTGCATCCGCAGAACCACCAGCTCATCGACATCAGCAACGACAAGATGCAACTCCTGTACGACATGCCGCTACCGCTGGGCGAGCCGCACTACGTGGTTGCCATCGAAGCTTCGAAGCTGAAGCCGGGCGTCCGCTACAAGGTGGGTACCGACTCCCGCACCGACAAGCCGCATCCGGGCATGGTTCGCGCTGGCGAAGAAGTAACGACCAAGAAGGGCAATAAGATCGAGGTCAAGGGTACGCTGATCCGTTCGCACATCACGCCGGAAACCATCGAGGCTGAAGTGGGCGATGAAATCACCATCCACCTGACCAACCTCGAACGTGCCCAGGACGAAACCCACGGCTTCACCGTTTCGACCTTCAATGTGCACGCCTCGGTTGAACCGGGCAAGACGGTCACCGTCAAGTTCAAGGCCGACAAGGAAGGTGTGTATCCGTACTACTGCACCGAGTTCTGCTCCGCACTGCACCTTGAAATGCAGGGTTACCTGCTGGTCAAGCCGAAGGGCTGGAAGCCGGGCAAGGTTGAAGCCGCCAAGGCCGTCTATACCGAAGCCGACTACAAGGCTACGGTCAAGAAGGTCGCTGACACCCAGGTCGTCATTGATTCCGTCGTTGGTTACATCACCAGCGTCAACTTCAAGGACTTCCCGGATGTGGTGAACATGGTCGACGACGCAACCGACCAGCTCAACAAGATGAAGGAAGCCAAGGCCAAGCACGAAGCAGCCGCCGCCAAGAAGGATTGGGACCAGGCGAACCTGTGGGCTGAGCAGGTCTGGCAATACCAGGTCAAGGCAGCCGACATCGGTCTGCGCGCCAAGACCTACCTTGAGCAAAACGGTGCCAAGAAGGTCAAGTAAGAAACAAACTTGATCTGACTTAAGGCAATTAGCGGGGAACAGAGGGAATCTGTTCCCCGTTTCACATTCAGGAGGGAATAACCATGAAATTTGTAATGACTTTGATTGCTGCGGCAATCGTCGCCACACCAGCCTTCGCTGCACTTGATGGCGCCAAGCTCTTTGCCGAAAAGACCTGCAACGCCTGCCACGGCGCCAAAGCCGACAAGCCGTTGATGCCGAACTATCCGAAGCTGGCTGGGCAGAACGCCGCCTACGCCGAGCAGCAAATGAAGGACATCAAGAGCGGCGCCCGCAACAACGGACAAACTGCTGCCATGAAGGGGGTCATGCACTTGGTCAATGATGAGGAAATCAAGGCTATCGCCGAGTACCTTGCCAAGCTGAAATAACGTGGAAAAGCCCGGCTTTCCGGGCTTATGACCCACATCAAGGAACGCTGATATAGGCAGATCGACAATGCCTGCAACGCTCCGAACAACCTGCCATAAAAGGACACCAAAACATGAAATCATCACTTTTGCTGATCTGCCTGCTCAGCGCAGGCGTCGCTTTCGCCGGTCCGCCAGCCCCGCACAAAGGCGGTATCGAGTCCAAGGATTACAAATGGAATGCCCAGGAAGGCGAAAAGATTGAAGCCCTGAAACTCAAGGGCGACAAAAAACGGGGCGAGGAGGCCTACGAGGTCTGCGGCGCATGCCACCTGCCCTCCGGCGCCGGTCGCCCGGACGGCACCTTCCCGCAACTGGCCGGTCAGCATACAACCGTCCTGATCAAGCAGATGGCCGATATTCGCGCCGGCCTGCGCGACAACCCGACGATGTACCCGTTCGCCGCAACCTTGACCGACCCACAGGAACTGGCTGACGTTTCGGCCTATATCGAAGGCCTCTGCATCCCGATTGAGCACGGGAAGTACGAAGGGGTCGACGCCGCCATGCAGGTCGCCAAGGGCAAGGAACTGTATGAAAAGCAGTGCCTGGAATGCCATGGCAAGAACGGAGAAGGCGTCAAGGACAAGTTCTACCCAGTGATCGCCGGCCAGCACTACAAGTACCTGCTGCGCCAGATGACCGAGATTCGCGACGGCCATCGCCGCAATGCCAACCCGGACATGGTCAAGGTCATCAAGCCCTACACCAATGACCAACTGGTGGCGATTTCGGCCTATCAGTCCAGCCTGGTGATGCCGGGCAACATGTGCAAGCCGAAAGCCGGCGGCAAGAAGAAGTAACACAGTTCTGCTGTAGTACCGCTGCCCGTCATCGGCGGGCAGCCCCCCACCCGACCCCAAGCCGGGCGCAACACGATAGAGAACAGCACAATGGAAAAACAAAACAAGATTGTTGGTGGCCTGACCCTGATTTCCCTGATCTGCCTGGTTGCCGCCTACTTTGCGCCAATCTGGTGGGTTTCCCTGACCGCCCCGAATTACCCGCCCGATGCCTTTCCTGACGGCATTCGCATCCATTTTCATTTCGACGGTGTCTACAACGGTTGCAAGGCGGCCGGAAAAGGCACCCGCATGGCTGGCGAAATCATCCAGAAAGACCTCTCACACGACGATGAACGCTACAACCCGGTGACCGATGCCGCGAAAAATGTCGACAAGGGTGCCGAAGGCCTCGATTGTGTCCATGAAATGAACACCATCAACCACTACGTGGGCATGTTCCCGATCGCCACCGGCGCGCCGGTTGAAAAGCCGCTCGCCAAGTTCTTTTTCGGCTTCTTTGCCGTGATGATGCTGGCTTTCACGGTCAACCGGAAAAAACCACGAATTTTGATATTGAGCGCCGGCTTCGCCGCCGTCGCCGCCTGGATGCTGGTCGACCAGTTCATGCTCGGCCACCTCGAAAGCCATGTCCAGGCCTACATGCAGGAATCCGGCACCTTCTTCAAGGACATGGACCGCATCAACGTCTGGGGTGACAACGTCCGCAACATATCGAAGATCGTCATCTTCGGCCTCATCGCGGTGATGGCCGTGGTGATTGCCGGCACCGCCAAGATCAAACCGTTCCAGTTGTTGTTGGCCCTGGTCCCGGCCCTGCTCCCGCTCTTCTTTGTCATCACCTACGCGGGCTGGTTGTGGTTCTTCGGCCACAACATGCACCCGTGGGGCGCCTTCACGGTCAAGCCCTTCATGCCTACCGTTTTTGGCGAAGGCAAGGTCGCCCAGTTCTCGACCTTCTCCTATCCGTACTGGGGCTATGGCCTGCTCGTCGCCATTTTCATCTGCATGATGCTGGCCCTTCTCATCCGGCGCAAACAGTTGCGCGAAGGAACGGCCGAGTAATCGACGTGATCCGCCTGCCCCAACTGGCCCGGCTCGGCCTGGCCACCACGCTCCTGCTGGTCCTGACCACCGGCAACACAGAGCCGCAAGGCGATGTGCCGGCCGGCATGGGCGCCCGCGCCAATGTCGACCGGCCGAAGCCGACCTTCATGTTGCATGAGCGCGACAAGCGCGTGCATGGTCTCAAGCCCTTCCAGGATCTAATCGACAAGGCGCCCGCCGGCTCGCTGCTCAAACCGCCACCTGGCAGCTACTCGGGCCCGGTGACCATCAACAAGCCGCTGACCATCGACGGCGGCGGCCAGGTCACCATCGACTCCGGCGACCGTGGCACAGTCATGGTGCTCGACGCCAGCGATTCGACGATCCGCGGCATCCACCTGACCGGCTCCGGTGATTCGCACGATACCGACGACTCCTGCCTCGATGTTCGCGGCAACCACAACACCATCGAAAACCTCGAACTCGACAACTGCCTGTTCGGCCTCGACCTCAAGCAATCGAACAACAACACCATCCGCGGCAACAGCATCCGCTCCAAGGACCGCGAACTCGGCGTCCGCGGCGACGGCCTGCGCCTGTGGTACAGCAACGACAACCTGATCGAGAAGAACCAGATCATCGACTCGCGCGACATGGTCGCCTGGTACTCGCACAAGAACGTTTTCCGCGACAACATCGGCAAGCGCAGCCGCTACTCGATCCACTTCATGTTCGCCAACGACAACGTCGTCGAACGCAACGAGTTCTACGACAACGCAGTCGGCGTCTATTTCATGTACACCGAAGGCGGCCTCGTGCGCGACAACATCATTTCGCACGCCACCGGCGCCACCGGCATGGGCATCGGTTTCAAGGAAGCCTCGGGGACGATCATCGAGAACAACGAGATCATCTACTGCGGCGTCGGCATCGGCTCCGACCTATCGAGAACAACGAGATCATCTACTGCGGCGTCGGCATCGGCTCCGACCTCTCGCCCTTCCAGCCCGACAGCACCATCGAAATCCGCGGCAACCGCTTCGCCTACAACGGCACCGGCATCATGTTCAACAGCGAAACCGGCGGCAACAACATGATCGACAACACCTTCGAAGGCAACCTGACCCAGGTCGCCTACGGCGGCCATGGCGACAACAACAACAGCCCGAAGAACGTGTGGCGCGGCAACTACTGGGACGACTACCAGGGCTTCGACCGCAATGCCGACGGCGTCGGCGACAAGACCCACGAGCTCTACGCCTACGCCGACCAGATCTGGATGGAACTACCCATCGCCCGCTTTTTCCGAAGCTCGCCGGTCATGGAACTGCTCGATTTTCTCGAGCGCCTGGCCCCCTTCTCGACACCGGACCTGATCCTGCGCGACGAAAAGCCGCGCTTCGTCAAACCTGAAAGAACGGCACGATCATGAGCGAGATCGACGACGAAGTCGGTAGCGACAACAGCGCCAGCGACAGCAACTCGCCCCGCCAGCCGGCCGGCAACGGCAAACCGGCCGTCTCCATCGCCAAGCGGCAGACCAACCGGCGGCGCGTGCTGCGCACCATCCTGCTCACCGGCGGCGTGCTCGGCGCTGCCATGTCGGGCTTTCTGCCTCTCGTCTATGCGCAGAAAAAACGCCTGCGCCCGCCCGGCGCGCTCGATGAAAAAGACTTTCTCGGCAGCTGCATCAAGTGCGGCCAGTGCGTCCAGGTTTGTCCGGTATCGGCCATCAAGCTGGCCGACCTGGTCGACGGCATGGGCGTCGGCACGCCTTACATCGACCCACGCGCCCAGGCCTGCGATTTCTCGTGCGACGCTGTGCAGTGCATCCTGGCCTGCCCGACCGGCTCGCTGACTTACCACAAGCCCGACTTCCTGCCGGTTCGCCCCGGCGCCGCGCTGGCCGCCAAGCCGATCCTGATCGCCAAGGAAAAAGACCCCGAACCGACGCTCAACATGCACGAACGCATCGGCGTCGCCCGCCTGAGCCGTCCGGAAGCCTGCCTGGCCGTCCAGGGCAAGGGTTTCAAGGGCCAGACACGCGGCCCCGACTTCAAGGGCCAGCTCCGCTACATGACGGTCGACCGCTGGAAACCGGTCAAGGTCAGCAGCCATCCCTACGATGTCGCCGAATGCGACCTGTGCGTCCGCGAATGCCCGGTCAAGGGTGCTATTTCCATCGAAACGGTGTTCGCGCCGGACGGCAGCCAACGCAAGTCGCCGGTCGTCCATGAACCCTGCGTCGGCTGCGGCGTCTGCGAAATGGTCTGCCCGGTCGAACCCACTGCCATCACCATCGAAGCCGGCGAGGTCTGGAAAATATGAGCGCCCTCCTCAAACGGCGGTTTGTCGATCAGATCAAGGTCCTGTTCGGCGCCGAACCGACCAAGCCGAAGGAAATCAGCCCGGCCGCCCAGCAGATTCACTTCTACAAGAAGGGCAACCGCGACCTCATCGCCGAAAAACTGCACGCCCGCGCCCATGCCACGCCGAGCCACAAGTGGCGCAACCGGCGCTGGGCAACGCTGATCTTTGCCAACCTGCTGTTCACGTTGTCCTTCGGCCTCGACATCCAGATTCTCGAAGGCGCCCTGACCGCCTCGCGCTTTGTCGGTTTTCACCTGATCGACCTCAACTCGGCGTTGCAGGTCATGCTCGCCCACAAGCACATCATCAACAACCTGCTGATCGGCACCGGCACGGTGCTCATCCTCTGGGTGCTGCTCGGCGGCCGCACCTTCTGTTCGTGGGTTTGCCCCTATCACCTGCTGGCCGAATGGGCCGAGAAAATCCATCTCTTCCTGGTCAGCAAAAAGCTGGTCACCGACCAGAACATGGACCGTCGCCTGCGCACCGTTTTCTGGATCATCTTCGCCCTGCTCGCCCTGGCCACCGGCTACACGGTCTTCGAAGCCATCTCGCCGACCGGCATACTGTCCCGCGCCCTGATCTACGGCCCGGGCCTCGCCCTGCTCTGGGTGCTCGCCCTGCTCTTTTTCGAAGTCTTCTTCTCGCGCCGCGCCTGGTGCCGCTACGCCTGCCCGATAGGGCTGACCTACGGCGTGGTCGGCATCGTCTCGCCGGTCCGCATCATCTACAAGCTCGACGGCTGCTTCCACGAAGGCGATTGCCGCAAGGTCTGCCTCGTGCCGCACGTGCTGGAGACGGTGATCAAGGGCCGCGCTGTCGAGAAGGAAGTGCCCATCGGCCCCGACTGCACGCGCTGCGGATTGTGCGTCGATGTCTGCCCGACCGGCTCGCTGTCGTTCGAGGTCAAGGGCCTGTCCAAACTGGCTTGAATTTTGGCCGTTTTTTCCGGTTGACCGTAGCATTGAACATTTCGGCTCAGCCAGAAAAATCAGGGTAGCATTGCCTTGCGTCCCCATCAAAAGGGATGCCAAAAGTGATAAAGTTTAGAAAAGTATCTGAACTCACTTTCACCAACCGAAGGCCTATCCATGAGCTTGAACCTCTTTCAGATGACCTCGCTCAAGACCAGACTGACCCTCTTCACGCTGGCTGTCTTTCTGATCGGGATTTGGTCGCTGGCCTTCTACGCCAGCCGGATGCTGCGCGAAGACATGCAACACCAACTGGGCGAACAGCAGTTCGCTACGGTGTCCCTGGTTGCCGCACAAGTGAACTCCGAGCTGGAAGAGCGTTTGAAGGCACTGGAGAAAATCGCTTCTGAAATTACGCCGGGCATGCTGAAGAACACCGCCACTCTGCAGACTTTTCTCGAGCAGCGCCCGATTCTTCAACTCATGTTCAACACCGGCGTCCATGCCACAGGAGTAGACGGCATAGCGATCGCTGCCGCGCCATTTTCCAACGACCGAATCGGGATCAGTTACGCCGACCGGGATTACATGCACGGCGCAGTCAAAGAGGGCAAATCGACCATCGGTCGCCCGGTTCTCGGCCGGGTATTGAAGACGCCAGCCATCGGCATGGCGGTGCCAATCCGTGATGACAAGGCCCAAATCATCGGCGCACTTGTCGGCGCGATCAACCTCGGCAAGGCGAATTTTCTCGACCGGGTCACTGAAAGCCGCTTCAGCAAGAGCGGAGGCTATCTGGTCATCGCTCCGCAACACCAGTTGATTGTCACCGCCACCGACAAGAGCCGCATCATGCAGCCAGCGCCGCCAGCCGGCGTCAACAAGATGCATGACAAATATGTGCAGGGCTATGAAGGCTATGGCATTGCCGTCAACTCCCGTGGCATTGAGGAGCTGACCGCTGCCAGAGGCATTCCGGTGGCCGGCTGGTTCATCGTCTCCGCGCTCCCCACCGAAGCAGCCTTTGCCTCGATCACCGCCATGCGCCAGCGGATCCTGCTCGCCACCGGCCTGCTCACCCTGCTGGCCGGCGCTCTGGTCTGGTGGATGACGGCGTGGATGCTGCGGCGACAGTTCGCGCCAATGATTGCGGCGACCGAAACACTGGCCACGCTAACCAATAAGAGTGAACCGCCCCAGCTATTGCCGGTGGACCGTCAGGATGAGATCGGCGAGTTGATCGGCGGCTTCAATCGTCTACTCGAAAGCCTGATTGAGCGCGAAGCCGCCCTGCAGGAAAGCCGGGAAAACTATCGCCGCCTGGTGGCCGATCTTCAGGTCGGTGTCCTGATCCAGTCCCCCACTTCCGAAATCCTCCAGTGCAACCGGATTGCCCTTGAACTACTCGGGCTTGAAGAAAGCCATTTACTCGGCAAGACCAGCTTCGATCCGGACTGGAACGTCGTTCACGAAGACGGCTCGCCCTTCCCCGGTCCAGAGCATCCGGTACCGCAGGCCATCGCCACAGGCCTGCCAGTCGAAAACGTCGTGATGGGCATTTATCGCCCGACCAGCCAGGACCGTGCCTGGCTATTGCTGAGTGCCCAGCCGGATCTGGCGGCAGATGGCAGCCTGCGTCAGGTCATTTGCACCTTCATCGACATCAGCGAAACGAAACGCGCCGAACGCCACGACCAGTTCCGCACCCATGTTCTGGAGCTTCTGGCTGGCGGAGAACCGCTCTCCGATGTGCTTGAAGCCCTCGTGCGCGGAGCAGAGCAACTATATCCAGCGATGCTGTGCAGCATCATCCTGCTCGACGGTGAAGGAACGCACATCGAGAAGAGCATCGCACCCAGCCTCCCCGATTTCTACAACAAGGCCCTCGAAGGCGTTGCCATCGGCATGGGAGTCGGCTCCTGCGGCACGTCCGCCTTCACCGGCCAGCGGGTCGTCGTCGAGGATATTGCGACACACCCCTACTGGGCTCTCTTCAAGGAACTGGCCGCCAGGGCCGGACTCGGTGCCTGCTGGTCGCAACCCATTCTCGCCTCGGATGGCCGGGTGCTCGGCACCTTCGCCATCTACCACCGCCAGCCACACACGCCGGCCAAACACGACATCTACCTCATCGAGCAATGTGCCCGCCTGGCCAGCATTGCACTCGAGAAAAACCTGGCCGAGGAAAGATTGCAGCGCAGTGAAGCCCACTACCGGCTGCTCACCGAGGATGTACAGGATGTCGTCTGGAAAACCGACCGCAACTTCATTTTCACCTACATCAGTCCGTCCGACGAGCGGGTACGCGGTTTTCGGGCCGATGAAGTTATTGGTCATCACGTTTTCGAGACATTCACGTCGCAAGGGGTCGCCAAGGCACAGGCAATCATGCACAAGCGATTGCAGGCGGAGCGGATGGGCACGCCGTTTGGCTCGATCAGTTTTGAAGTCGAGCATCGCTGCAAGGACGGCCGGGTAGTCTGGGGTGAAGTGCTTTCCAAGCCCGAGCGTGACGTTAACGGAACGATCATCGGCTATCACGGCATCACCCGGGAAATCACCGAACGCAAGAACACCGAGGCGGAGCTCAGGCGCCACCGCGATCACCTCGAAGAACTCGTCGAGCAGCGTACCGCTGCGCTGTCGATTGCCAAGGAAGCGGCCGAAGCGGCCAGCCGTGCCAAGAGTACCTTTCTCGCCAACATGAGCCACGAATTGCGAACGCCGATGAACGCCATCATGGGCATGACCGGTCTGGCTTTGAGAAACGCCACCGATGCAAAGTTGCGCGACCAACTCGCCAAAGTTACCCAGGCCTCTCACCATCTGCTGCACGTCATCAATGACATCCTCGATATTTCCAAGATCGAAGCCGACCGGCTGAGTCTGGATGTCATCAATTTTTCCTTGGCGACACCGCTCGAAAACCTCAGCAATCTGGTCCTCCCGGCCGCCATGGCAAAAGGACTCACCTTCAGCATCGACATCACGCCCGACCTCGCCCGTCAGCGGCTAAACGGAGACCCCCTGCGCCTGGGTCAGATTTTGCTCAATCTGGCCAGCAACGCCATCAAATTCACCAACAAGGGCTCGGTCAGCCTCGATGTCTCGGCCGACGAAGAGACTGCCGATGACATCACCATTCGCTGCGCCGTGTCCGACACCGGCATCGGCATATCGGCCGACGATCAGAGCCGGCTATTTCAGGCTTTCGAGCAATCGGACAATTCGATGACCCGCAAATATGGCGGCACCGGACTCGGGCTGGCCATCAGCAAGCGCCTGGCGGCGATGATGGGCGGCAACATCGGCGTCGACAGCGAACCCGGCTCAGGCAGTACCTTCTGGTTCACAGCCAGGCTGAAAAAGTCGACGACCGACATTGAACCGGTCAGGCTTGCCTCGGCCAACCTCACCGAAGAAATGCTGAAAGCCCGCTACGCCGGGGCGCGCATCCTGCTCGCCGAAGACGAGCCGATCAACCAGGAAGTCTCGCGCGAATTGCTTGAATCAGCCGGCCTTGTCGTCGATCTGGCCGAGGATGGTGTCGAGGCCGTTGAGCTGGCGAGAAGCATTGATTACGACCTGATCCTGCTCGACCTGCAAATGCCGAAAATGAATGGCATCGAAGCATCACAGATCATCCGCACGCTGCCGGGCCGGGAAGCAGTTCCGATTGTGGCCCTGACGGCGAATGCCTTCACCGGCGACCGGGAAAAATGCCTGGCTGCCGGAATGAACGACCATATCGGCAAGCCGGTTGATCCCGAACAGCTGTTTGCCGCCCTGTTCAAATGGCTGTCCAGGTCGATTTGAATTTTGGCCGTTATTTCCGGTTGACCGTGGAATACATGCCCGTCAGATCTTGAACGTTTCAGCCAGCCGCCGCAACTCGCCGGACAGCTCATTGACCTCACCGGCCAGCGACGCCGCGGCCTGACTGGCATGTGATCCCTGTTCGGTCATCTGGGCGACGCGTTCGACATTCTGGGCAATCTCGCGGGCAGCGGTACTCTGCTCACGGATCGCCAGGGAGATTTCATTGACCGCCTCGGCAACCTGCCCCGAACTGACCTGAATCGTTCCAATCGACTGCTCGGCCTGATGCGCCAGATGGACACCGGACTGGACCTGCTCGACGCTGTTTTCCATTTCGGCAACGGCGTGGCGGGAGCTGGCCTGCACTTTGTCGATCATGCCGGCGATTTCCTTGGTCGACGAGGCAGTGCGTTCCGCCAGCTTGCGCACTTCATCGGCGACCACGGCAAAACCGCGCCCCTGCTCACCAGCCCGGGCCGCCTCGATGGCCGCATTGAGGGCCAGCAGGTTGGTCTGGTCGGCGATTTCCTTGATGACATTGACGATCGTCGAGATCTCGACCGTATAGGATTCCAGTTCGCGAATGGCTGACGCAGAGCCATTCACCGTATCGGCGATGTGGGTCATTTCACCCGCGGCACGCTGGATGACGCCGCCACCCTCGCGCGAGGCACAGCCCGAGGCGCGAGAGAGCGTATCCGCCTCGGTGGAAAACTCGGTGACATGGTCGATCGATACCGATAATTCCTCAACCGAAGCGGCCATGTTGGTAGCCACTTCCGCCTGATCGGATGCCGCACTGGCCGACGCCTGGCTGGAATCGGCGAGACGCCGGGCCATCGTGTCGAGCTTGGCCGTGCTCTGGCGGAGCATCGCCGCCATTTCCTGGAAATGATTGCGCATGATGGCAAGCTGCGCCAGCAACTGGCCGACTTCATCATCGCCATGCACGGGAACCGGCTGACTGAGATCCATGGCCGCCATGCGACGGGCGGCATCAATGGCCGAGCGGATCGGTCGGTTGAATTCGCGAATGATCACCCAGGCCAGCGGCGGCCAGGCGAGCAGCGTCAGCCCGCCAATGATCAGCATCGCCTGATGCAGGCCGGCAATCCGCCCGGCGATCTCCGGTGTCAGGGTCGAGACCGGCACGGCTGCGACAACCTGCAGGCCTAATCCGAGACTCAGGCAGACAATGACAATGGAAGCCAGCGTCGACAGCCACAACCGCTTGCTCAGATCGATGTCGTTGAGCCGCCGGAACAGCCGTTTGAACAGGCCGCCCCGAACACTCCCCTGCTCGAGCAGCAAGGTCGAATCGCGATTCATTTGCTCGTAGAGGGCGCTCGCGGCACGAATCTCGGCGGTGCTCGCCGAGGTCCGTACCGACATGTAACCGCCGGAAGACAGCGGCGTGGCCATCGCCTTGACCCAGTAGAAACTGCCGTCCTGGCGCCGGTTCTTGACGATCCCACCCCAGGGTTTTCCCCGCTCGAGCGTGGCCCACATGTCGCGAAATGCCTCGGACGGCATATCCGGATGGCGAACGATGTTGTGGGGCTGACCGATCAGTTCTTCGCGGCAAAAGCCGGCGGCTTCGACGAAATCATCATTGACGTAGGTAATGATGCCTCTCTGATCGGTCCGGCTGATGATGCTGCACTCCGGACGGATGGGGTATTCACGATCAAACACCGGCTGATTGTTTTTCATATTTTTGAACTTTTCGGAATTTGCTCAACCATAGCAGAGGCACTCGAACCACACAATTACGACAAAAGTAATAATACGATCAATGGCTAATATTCAATTTTCGTGCTGCCTTCGTCGCTCCTTCGTTCCTCGGTCAGCCGCTACGCGTTTTTTTGATTCAGGTTCAAAGACGATTTCCTTGCCCTACCTATAATCGGCGACATGATCCAGTTCAAGAACATTGCCAAGACCTTCCGCAAAGCCCGGGTGCTCGACGGCATCAGCCTCGACATCGGCATCGGCGAGCGCGTCGCGCTGATCGGCTCGAATGGCGCCGGCAAGACCACGCTGATCCGCTGCCTGCTAGGCGAATACACGCACGACGGCAGCGTTGCCATCAACGGCCTCGATCCGCGCAGCAACCGCACCGAAGTGCTGGGCAGTATCGGTTTCGTGCCGCAACTGCCGCCGCCCCTAAAGATGCCGGTCGGCCAGTTGATCAATTTTTCGGCTTCGCTATGCGGCACCGATCCGCAACGCATCCACGCTATCGCCAGGCGTCTTGGCCTCAACGTCGATGAAATCCTTTCCCGTCAGTTCGTGCGCCTGTCGGGTGGCATGAAGCAGAAGCTGCTGATCGCCATCGCGCTTGGCCGCGAAGCCAAAGTGCTGGTCATGGACGAACCGGCCGCCAACCTCGACCCGGAAGCGCGCAAGATTTTCTTCGACCTGCTGGCCGAACGCCTCGACGACGCAACCATGATCATTTCGAGCCACCGCCTCGACGAAGTCTCGGCGCTGGTCAATCGCGTGATTGAAATGGACATGGGCAAGGTTGTCCTCGACGACAAGGTGGCTGACGCCGTGACGCTGACCGCCAAACTGGCCTGCCGCATTGTCTTGAGCCGCTTTGAGCCGGCCTTCGCCAAGGCGCTCGACGGCTGGAAATTCACCAGCCGCGACGACAATCGCATCTGGGAAGGCGAGATCGCCGGCCCCGATCGCCTGCGCTTTCTCGGCATCATTTCCCGTTACACGGCGCTGGTCAGCGACCTGTCGCTGTCCGAGAGCTGAACATGTGCGACCAGCATCGGCGTGGGTTTATCGGCCGTTTGGGTATCGGGGGCCTGCTCCTGACACCGCTTGCCGCTGCCCTTTCAGGCTGCAGCAGCAAGGGTGGCTGGCCGGACGGCATGGCCGAGATCAAGTGGGACCGCGACACCTGCGTGCGCTGCAGCATGGTCATTTCCGACCGCCGCTTTGCCGCCGAAATGCGCGGCGGCCCGAACAACACCGTTTTCAAGTTCGACGACCCGGGCTGCCTTGCCTTCTGGCTCAAGGAAAAGGCCGACAAATACCCGTGGATGGCGGATGCCGACACCCGCATGTGGGTGGCCGACTTCAGCAGCAAGAGCCGCGAGGAGATGACTTGGCTCGACCCCAAGCGCGCCCATTTCATCACCAAGACCTCGCCGATGGGCTACAACTTCGCTGCCGTATCGATGCCGATGCCGGGCAGCCTGGATTTCACCGACATGCGCCAGCACACGTTGGCCAAAGGTAAATAAGCACATGAAACAACTGTGGCTGACCGCCAAACTCGATATCGTCGAATCCCTGCGCGCCCGCTGGTTCCAGATCTACACCCTGGTCTTCGGCGGCATCGTTGCCCTGCTATTCCTCTTCGGCCTGACCGAATCGCGCGTTCTCGGCTTCATCGGCCTGTCCCGCCTGCTCGTCACCTACATCCAGTTGACCATGGCCATCCTGCCCATTTTCGTGCTGATCACCACGGTGCGTTCGGTGGCTGGCGACCGTGAGGCCGGCGTCTTCGAATACCTGCTGTCGCTGCCGGTGTCCCTGTCGGCCTGGTTCTGGGGCAAGATCGTCGGCCGCTACATCGTCGTCTTCGCACCGGTTTTCCTGGCCATGCTCGGCGCCGTCATCTGGGCGACCATCCAGGGCATCGAGGTGCCGTGGGACATGTTCGGCTACTACACTGCACTGCTCGCCGTCATGGCCGCCTGCTTCCTGGGCATCGGCATGCTCATCTCGGCCATCGCGCGCACCACCGACATGGCGCAGGGTGCCGCCTTCATGGTCTGGCTCTTCCTGCTGCTCTTCCTCGACCTCATCCTGCTCGGCGTCATGATCCAAGGCAAGGTGGCGCCGGAACTCGCCGTCACGCTGGCCCTGGCCAACCCGCTGCAGGTCTTCCGCACCGCTGCGCTGGCGCTATTTGATCCACAACTGATTGTCCTCGGCCCCTCTGCCTACGTCATCCTCGACCTGTTCGGCACGGCCGGCTACAAGGTTTTCGCGCTGGCCTACCCGGCGACGCTCGGTATCCTCAGTGCTACCATCGGCTACTTCATCTTCCGCCGTGGTGACCTGCCTTGAAGAAGCTGTTTGCACTTTTCATTTTTGGCCTTTTTTCCGGGTTGACCGTAGCAGAGGAAATTTCATCCATTCCTCTCTTCGCCGCCACGCTCAACGATCTCGACGACAAGCCGGTGGCCCTTGAGCGCTACAGGGGCAAGCCCCTCGTCGTCAATTTCTGGGCTCGCTGGTGCGGCCCCTGCCGGGCTGAAATCCCCGAGCTGATCAAGTTCCGCGCCACCAACAAGGGCAAGATCGAGGTCCTGGGCATCGGCATCGAGGACAAGGCCGAACCGGCCAGGGACTTCGCCAAGGCTTACGAGATGGATTACCCGGTCTTCATTGCCAAGGAAAAAGGCATCCCGCTCATGCAGGCGCTCGGCAACACCAAGGGCGGCCTGCCCTACACGCTGTTCATCGACCGCAACGGCAACGTGACCCAGAAAAAAATGGGTTTGATCCGGAAGGTTGATCTGGATGCAGCACAGGAAGCGCTGCTCAAAAAATAGGCCCCATCCGCCCAGAACAAGAGGCGAGCCGGATATTTATTCGTTGCATTTCAGTTGCGACGCGAGTTCGCCCGGCATGTTCTCATCATTCAGGGTGCGCAGGATTTCCTCGAGGGCATCTGCCGCTTCCATTGCCAGGGTCAATGCCTCGGGACGACCATGACGGGCACTATCGTCCGCTTGCTTGGCCAGTTGATAGAGTGCATCGGCGCGAATGTTACCGCTCGTCCCTTTCAGCGTATGCGTCATGAAAGCCAGTGCCTGGAAATCCTCCCGATTGACTGCATCACGTAATTTGGTAGGTATCTCGGCCAGCGATTGCTTGACGGTTGCCAACAGTTTTTCGATAAATGCCTGGCGATGGTTGAAGCGTGCGGCAAGCGCCGGCCAGTTGATTACGGTGGTGGCGCTTTCGCTGATGGCGGGTAGCGTCTGATTGCCACGGTCGACACCGACAGGCACCACTTTTTTTCCGAGCTGCTGGAGAATCGCAGCGACCAGATGGTCGATGTCGATCGGCTTGGTGATGTGCTCGACCATGCCGGCAGCGAGACACTTGTCACGCTCTTCGCCAAGGGCATGGGCGGTGAGACCGATGACCGGCAGCGTCGGCGCTATTTCATGAATTCGCCGCGTAGCCTCATGACCATCCATGAGCGGCATTTGAACATCCATCAGCACCAGATCAAATGCACACGGATGGTCTATTACCTGATCGACCGCCTCGCGGCCGTTGACCACAAACGTCGTCCGGGCGCCCTCGTTACTCAGAATTTCCTCAAGGACAATTCGATTCAGTTCGTAATCATCCGCGGCCAGGATGCTGACTCCGATCAGGCGTGCCACCGATGAAAAATCGCCATGCCCTGACTGGCTTTGTTCAAACTCACCGAGCAGATGACGCAGGCGCAACGGCCGCTGGATAGTAAAAGCGTGGTCACTTAGCGCGCATGGGCGTTCGGTCTGTGTTCCTGGCGTGGTCAGTACGATGGGGCGCAGCGACCCAGGTGGCGGGGTCACGCAGTGCTTTTCCAGTTCCTCCTCGCTGAACAAGAGCAGCTCCGGCAATGGCAAGGAAAACGCCCCCGAAACCTCAGCTTTTTCAACAGTGATCCCATACTTCTCGAGATCATCCGCCAGCCAGCCGCATTCCACGCTGCTGAGTCCTACCTGACGAACCCGTGAGTAGCGCTTGGAGAGGATTGCCTCGGGACTATCCAATACGGCAATCGGCAGTTGCAACTCGAACGACGAACCGACGCCGGGACGACTTTCAACCACCATCTTGCCGCCCATGGCCTCTACCAGCCGGGCGCTGATTGCCAAACCCAGGCCGGTCCCCCCAAAGCGCCGCGTGGTTGATGGGTCTGCCTGCTCAAAAGGCGTAAATAGACGGTCAATCTGATCCTCGGTCATGCCAATGCCGCTATCACTGACCTGAAAACTGATGTCTGCACCGGCTCGCGTGACGGAAAGACTGACAATGCCCCGCTCGGTAAATTTGATCGCATTCGAGAGAAGATTGAGCAGTACCTGATTCAAACGCGTGGGATCGCCCGAAACCTCGAGTGGCAGATCGGGATCTTCGCTCACCCTGAACAGCAAACCCTTGCTGTAAGCGCGCTCGGCGGCGAGATCGACAACCCGGTCAATCGTTTCGCCAAGCTTGAAAGCAACCTGCTCAACGGTCAGTTTTCCCGACTCGATCTTTGAATAGTCGAGAATGTCGTTGACCACGCTGAGCAGATGTTTGCCCGAGTCGAGAATGCGCTGAAAATTGACTTGCGCCTTGCGCCCCACGTTATCGCGGACGCCCGTTTGCGCCAGACCGAGCACGGCATTCATCGGTGTCCGAATCTCATGGCTCATGTTAGCGAGAAATTCGCTCTTGGCGAGCGCCAGACGTTTTGCTTCGGCCAACGCCTGCAGGGTGGCATGCTCTGCATTTTTAAGCTCATTGATGTCCTGAACGACACCATGAGCTGCGATCAGCTGTCCGTTTTCATCGAGGAGTAGCTCAGCCCGTTCACGAACCCACTTGATTTCTCCATTGACCACAATGCGATGTTCAACATCGTAAGGCGGGCTACTTTGAGCCGCTTGCCAAACGCGCATTACTCGCTCTCTGTCGTCCGGATAAATCGATTCGATAAAACTGGCGAGCGTCATGGGGGCATCGCAGGGAATACCGAAAATGCGATAAGTCTCATTTGACCAGGAGAGTTTGCCGAGCGTGGCATCCAGATGCCAACTGCCGAGATGCGAAATAGCCTGAGCCCGCTCCAGATCAGCCGTACGGATGCCGAGAGTCCGTTCTGTTTCTTTCAGCGTCGTGATGTCGGTAGCAAACAAGTAGAGGCCTTGCACTTGACCATCAACAACGTCCGGGATGTAGGTCACCAGGTTGTAAGCGATGGAACCATCGACTTTGGTCGATGAGCGTTCAAACTCCTGACGTTGCCCCAGCAATGCCGCCTGCAGGAACGGTTCGCTTTTTCGCGAAAGCTCATCACCGAGCAACTCCTGCACAGTGATGCCAAGCATTTCCTCCGGCTTTTTGTTGAACCAGACCAGATATGCGGCATTGGCAAACCGGCAACGCAAATCGGCACCCCAGTAACTCACCATCGCCGGGACATTGTCGGTGATCGTGTGGATGAATTTTTCTTTGGCAACGAGCGCCAGATTGAGTTTTTCCAATTCTCCAGTACGTTGGCAAACGAGTTCTTCAAGATGGTGACGATGGAGTTCCAGTTCGTTCGAGCTGCGTTTGCGTTCAGTGATGTCTTCAAAAAGCGAGACGTAATGGCTGATATTGCCGTCACCTTGACGCAGCGGGGAAATAGTCTGGTAAGCCGTAAAAATGCTGCCGCTCTTGGAACGGTTGATCACCTCGCCGCGCCAAGATTTTCCGGCCTTCAATGTTTGCCAAAGAACGGCAAAGGTTTCCGGAGGAGTCTGACCCGAATTGAGCAGGCTGGGGTTGCGCCCTTTGACCTCTTCCGGGCGGTAACCGGTAATTTTGCAGAAGGCCTCGTTAACAAACTCGATTTCCGCCGCCGTGTTGGTAATGACGATGGCATTTGAGCTTTGTTCGACCGCCAGTGACAGTTTGGCGAGAGCTTCCTCGGTCCGTTTGCGCTTGATATAGGCAGCAATAACCCCGCCTGCAGCGCTGAGGAATTTTTCTGCGACTCCATTGCGCTGACTACTGGCTGGGAGGTAGAGCATGAGGACGCCGAGCATTTCGTCCGCTGTCAGTAGCGGCTGGCAATAGTGGCCGTGATCGGCAATATCTTTGTAGGCAATTTCGTGGCAGGCATCAACATGCCCGGCGAAAACCACTTTTTGGCTGGTCGCCGCGCGACCACAGAGACAGCGATCAATGGGCAGATGATGACAGCGGGAAAGCACCCCCGGCGGCAGATTGCGAGAAACGCTTAACGCCAGCCCCGCCTTGTCTTCGGTGGCCAGATGAATACCGCCTCGGGGTTGTGCGGCGAGCCACGGTATGGCCAGCAACTGATCGAGGCAGCGTTGCAGCGTCTCTTCCATGGAGGCCCCGGAGACGGTAGTTTCGATCAGGCTGCGCAGCACTGACTGCTGTTCCCGGTCACGCTCCACCGCCGCTTCAGTGGCCTTGCGCTCGGAAATATCGATATGGCTGATGACCGCCCCGTTGCCATTGGCCAGCGGCGTCACCAGCATGTTGAACCAACGCTCCCCTACTGGCGAATGGCAAGCATATTCCACTGAGTAGGAAGGGATGCTGCCGTCCAGAACGCCTTCTATGCCACTGCGCACTGCAGCCGCCTGACCATCCAAATCCACTGCTCGGCTGCATACCGCCAGATAATTTACACCACAAGCGTTCCGGGTTGCCTCGTCGCCACCGTTGGCCACGGCAAAGTCCTGCCAGGCGCGGTTGGTATGGCAGATCGTGCCGCCAGCATCAATGACCACCACCGCATGACCGAGCGACTCGATGATGCCGAGGGTCAGATCTTCGCCTTGGCGCAGCAAGGCATCGGCACTAAACAGCGCTCTCCGGTAGGCCGCATTGCCATCCAGCCAGAAATGGACACCAAAGCTGGCGATAACAATGATGCCTGCAGTCAGCACTCGCTCGGCCGGCTGGTAGAGTATGCCAAGGGCCAGGAGGGCGAGACCGGCAACAGTCAGCGGCAAATAGCGGAGATATCGTAAAACGGCTGTGGCAACCCCTGATCTGGCGCCTTTGAATTTGAATCGCCAGTGGGTAGGCATGGCTTTGAAAACCTGCAACTCGTTACAATATCCCTACTCTAATGTAAGCATTGCCTTATTTCAAGTAACCTATTACTTATGGACTAAGTACATCAATTTCCTTAGCCTGATTTCACAAGAGACCAAACCCGTGGCGTTTGGCGTATTCAAATAACTCGACGTTGTTCTCCAGACCGAGCTTGCGCATCAGGCGGCTCTTCTGAACGCTGACTGTCTTGGCGCTGCGCCCGAACTGCGCGGCGATTTCCTTGATATTGGCGCCCCGCGCCAGATGTTCCAGAATGGATCTTTCCCGCGGCGAAAGCATTTCCGGCAGGGGCTCGCTGCTATCAAGACGCTCGAAAAGCAAGGCATTGGTGAGGCGCGGATCCATAAAGCGCCCACCTGCTGCAACCGTGCGAATGGCCACCAGCAATATTTCGGCACCCGCATCCTTGGTGACGAAACCAGTGGCGCCGGCCTGAATCGCCCGGGCGGCGAGATGCGGTTCGCTATGCATGGTAAGCACCAGAATCGGCAGCGCTGGCCAACTGCTGCGTAGCTGGCTGATCAAGCCAATGCCACCATCCGGCATGGAAAGATCGAGCAGGAGCAGGTCAAAGTTTTTTTTCTTGACGGCAAGTAAAGTGCCGGCGCCATCTTCGCTTTCTCCGGCGACGACAAACTCCGGACAGGTCCCAACGATATGCCCCAGCCCCTTGCGCACAATCAGGTGGTCATCGGCAATCCAGAGGCGAATTTTCTTCACGTTGTTGCTTTCCGTTTAATTGGTATCTCAACTGCGACAATGGTTCCCTTGCCGGGCGCCGAAATGACTTTCAGAGAAGCTCCCAACATGGCAGTGCGTTCCTGCATGCCCATCAGGCCAAAGGATTGGTCGTTGGCGCCGAGCAAAGCACTGTCAAAGCCCAGACCGTCATCTTGTATTTTGAGATTCAGTGACTCGGCTGTCGACTCGATGTGCACAGAAACCGATCGTGCATGGGCATGGCGGGCAACATTGGTGAGCGATTCCTGGACAATCCGAAAGATCGATGTCGCATGGTCTCCATTGAGTTGCGGATCCGGTCCGCTCAAGGTCAGGCGGCAGGCGACACCGCTACGACCGTAGAAATCCGTAGCCAGAACCTCAAGGGCCGGGAGCAGACCATGGTCCAGTTGAGTCGGATGCAGATCGCGCGTAATCCGGCGCAGCACGGTCTGAGTCACGTCGAGATAGCCCTCCAGTTCCAGTGCGATCTGGTTGGCCTGGCTGGTCGTCACCTCGGAGGTGAGTTGCAGGGCTGACACCATGAAATTCATGCCAGTCAACAATTGGCCCAATTCATCATGCAGCTCGCGGGCGAGATGGTTCCGTTCATTCTCCCGAATCTGGTCCTGGCGAATCAGGATTTGCCGCAGCGCCTGCTGCGACTCTTCCAGCTTGGCCTCGGCACGCTTGACCATGGTGACGTCAGTAATCACGGCGTAAAAGCCGGCAATCTCATTGCCGGCACGCTCCGGAATATACTCGACAAGGAGATGGCCGATTTCACCCGAGGGCTTTTTCAGGGTGCGCTCAAATCGCCGATGCTCCCCACCGATTGCCGCGTCAATATCCGCCTTTTGGAATAGGAACAGCTTTTCCCCAATCACCTCCCGGATCGATTTGCCCTGCATTTGCTCGGGCGTCTTGCCGAACCACTCCAGATAGGCCCGATTGGCAAAGCAGCAATGCAAAGTTTTGTCCCAATGACTCACCATGCTGGGCAGCGCATCGGTGAAGGTGCGCAAAAACCGCTCGTTAGCTTCCAGTGCTTGCTCGGCAAGTTTCCGTTCGGTGATATCGAAAGCGGTAAAGCTGCTTCCCAGCGCAGAATTGGCGGGATCGATCGAGGCCGAGGCCAGTAATATATGCCGCAAGCCTCCTGTTTTCTGGCGCCAAACAGTTTCTATGACACCCCGTCCGCACGATCTGATCTGGGCATACTTTTCCTCTCCGACGCGAATGAACTCAGCATCCGAGGGATAGAGGAAGCGAGCCGATTGGCCGATCAACTCCTCGGCTGAGTAGCCGGTAATTGTGGTCATCGCCTCATTGACTTCCCGTATCTGGCGCTCGACGACTACACCGATACCAAGCGGAGAGGCCTGGAGGATCGAGCGCATGCGGGCATCGTTTTGCTTTAGCAGCACAGTGCGCTCGGCGACCAATTCCTGCAGGTGCTTGCGGTGCTGCTCAAGTTCGACAGCACTCTGCTTCTGTTCGGCGACATCGACACCAAAGCCAATGATGCAGAGTTTGTCATCGAGTTCGATACTTCGCCCTGAGAAATAATGCGGAATACGCCTGCCGTCGCGAGCAAGAAGAGGCGCATCAAGGAAGCTTTCACCCTTGATCAGCGTTTCTTCAATTGCCTTGCTGACCAGTGGCTGGATACCCGGCTCAAAAAATGCCAGCGCCCCCATCCTGGATATGGCATCACCGTCGTAGCCGGTAACTGTCTCCAGATTCTTGTTCCAGCGCAGGACGTGGCCGGCATCGTCGAGCAGGTAAAAGACGCCGGGAGCCGAATCGATAATCTCGCTGGTTAGCCGTAGCTGACTTCGCAAGGCCTGCTCGGCCAGTTTTTGTTCAGTGATTGCGGCGTGCGCGATGACCGCGCTGCCAGTCTCATCGGCGTGCCCCCCGAAAGAAGAGGCGGGCCGATTGGCGACCCTGGCAACGGTGCCGATTGCAACCGGTGGACTGCCACTACTCTCGGCTTCGACACGGCAGAGGCGCAAACAGACTCGAGACCATAATCCGCCATTGTGACGCATCTGAAATTCATGCTCGGCGCGGTCGGCATCGGCTACCTCGGCGGCAGCGATCATGGTTTGTACGGCCTGCCGATCAACGGGTTGGACAAGGTCCATCCACGCAGCAAGGGTAGTCGGAGCTTCGGCAACTGAGTAGCCGAGCAGAGCGCGGAGATACTCGCTCCAGAGAACGCGGCCAGTGGCAGGTTCATAAACCCAGACACCGAGGCCAGCCGCTTCGAGCGCAGCCAAAAGGTGCCGGTCGGTGACACCGAATTCACGAAATATGATCTGGTTTTGAGCAGTCAATTAACCTACTTGCTTGGCTGGATTTATTGAATTCGGAGCACTAATGTGTGTTTGTGCTCGTCTCAAATGCAGAGGCTAGCATAGCTTGATATTGCGATTGATCGGCTTGAAGGAGAAAAGGCGGTGCCACATCGGCGAGGCCGAAGCGAAGGCACCCGGCCGAGACAAGCAAATCAATCCCGACACCAAGAAACAAGCGGCTAAGCGACCTAGGTCACAGACCATCCGAATACCGCCGGATATAGTCGCTCGGCCTGCAGCCCAGCCATTGCGCCGCTGCCCTCGACAATCACCACAGAACTGGAGAGATCATGAAATTCACTCACCTTGCATCCACCCTCCTCGTCGCCGGCCTCGCGCTCGGCACCACCGCCAGCCATGCCGACGGCCTGAAGTTCCTTCCGGGCCTCGACAAGGGTTTCAAAGCCGAGCCGTCACTCGCCGTCACCGCTGGCGTCATGAGTGCCTCGGCCACCGACGATGACTCGATGTTTGTCTACGGTCTTGATTTCAACATGAACTGCGGCCTGATCCAGACGCCGGACAACCGTATCCGTACCCATATCCAGATCAACCACACCGACGAATCCGGCATGAAGGCGACCTCATTCGAACTGTCACCGCGCTACACCGTGCCGCTCGGCAGCGGCTTCTCGGTCGGCGCCGGCCCGGTGCTCGGCGTTGTCCTGGCCGACAACGGCCGCAATGACAAGAGTCTGTTCGGCTACGGCGCCGTGGTCGGTGCCAACTACCGCAAGGGCCTGTATTACTCGGGCCTCGATCTGCGCTATCTGAACACCAGCGAGAGCGACAATGTCAGCTTCGAAAACTGGGCGCTGATGGCCAAGGTCGGCATCAACTTCTGATCAAGCCAGCGACCGGAAACAAAAAATGGAAGGCCGATGCCTTCCATTTTTTTGCCTTTTTCCCGGTTGACCGTGGAATTCAGCTAATCAATCGCTTTCAGGAAACGCTGGCGCGCCTGTTCCAGCTCAGCATGTTCGGCTTCGCCAACCAGCCGCTGGCAAGTCTCAAAAAAGTTGTTGAAAGCCTTGCGCACCACCGCCCCTTCCAGCCGCCCCTTGCCTTCCGTGGCGGGAGCCTCAAGCGAGCGGAGCACGGCGTGGCGGGGAATGATGCGCTGCCCGCCCGCTTCTGAAGAAGCCGTCAGCGGACCGGTCTTGAAATAAACAACGCCCTCGTATTCAAAACGGGCGCCCATCGGCAGATCCTGAAGTTTCATTGAGTGTTTCCAGTGATGCATTCCTGAATAACGGATCGGGGCGCAAGCGCCCCCTTTTCGCTTGAATCTTAGCGTTAATCCCCGCTTAAGTTTCGCCTAAGCCGCCATTAAGACTCGCTCCCTACACTCCTTCTCCATCAAGACAAAAAGGAGAACGATGATGAGAGCCATTCCCGCCGTAGCGCTGCTGCTCGCCAGCCTGGCCTGCCACGCCGAGACGCCGCCGCAGATTCGTCAGATTTATGTCGCCGAAGCCAGCGCCCAACAGAACGGCTTCACGCCGTCGGCCAAACGCGGCGACGCCTTCTTCCGCCAGCGTTTTGCCATCAACGACAAGATGCCGGCGTGCACCAGTTGCCACACCGAGAGCCCGTTGAACCCCGGTCAGCATGCCGTCACCGGCAAGGCCATCAAGCCGCTGGCCGTCGCCGCCAACCCGGATCGCCTGAGCGACCCGGCCAAGGTCGAAAAATGGTTCGGCCGTAACTGCAAAGAAGTCGTCGGCCGCGCCTGCACGCCAGCCGAGAAAGCCGATTTCGTCAGTTACCTGAGCGAGGTGCGCTGAAATGAAACGCCTACTCCTCATAGCCCTGCTCGGCAGCGCCTTCCCGGCCCTGGCCGATCGTCTGCCGATGCCAGCCAACACGCCGGCCAGCTTCACGTCCGAATGCAGCAGTTGCCACATCGCCTACCAACCAGCCCTCTTGCAGGCCAACGACTGGCGCAAGCTTATGGCCGGCCTGAGCGACCATTTCGGCAGCGATGCCACGGTCGACCGGAAAACCGAGCAGGAAATCACTGCCTTTCTCGAGCGCAATTCCGGTAACGCAAGCCGCCTGGGCAACGCCGGCAATCCGCCGCGCATCACCCAGACCGCCCGTTTCATCCGCAAGCATGACGAAATCCCGGCCAAATATTGGCGCGATCCGCGCGTCAAGTCGAAGGCCAACTGCGAAGCCTGCCACCCCGGTGCCGCCAAGGGCAGCTACAGCGAACACGACATTTCCATCCGCGAACTGCGCGAGTAAATCATGAAAAACATTCTTGTCTGGGACTGGCCGGTCCGCCTCGGCCACTGGCTCATGGTCGGCGGCTTCATCGTCGCCTGGCTGACCTCGGAAAGCGAAACCTGGCGGCTGGTGCATGCCTTTTCCGGCTCGGTGGTCATTGCCGTGGCGCTGTTTCGCCTGCCCTGGGGCTTCATCGGCTCGCGCTATGCCCGCTTCGTCGATTTCGTCCGCGGTCCCGGCTCTGTCGTCGATTACCTGCGCAGCCTGATCAGGCAGGAACCGGACCACCACACTGGCCACAACCCGGCCGGCGGCTGGGCCATCATGCTGCTGCTCGGCCTCGGCATCGCCACGGGCGTTGTCGGCTGGGCGATGTACAACGAACTCGGCGGGGAATGGCTGGAAGACCTGCACGAAGGGCTGGCCGCGACGATGCTCACTGTCGTCTTCATCCACGTTGCCGGCGTCATCTCGGGCAGCCTGCTGCACGGCGAAAACCTCGTGCGCGCCATGATTACCGGACACAAACACGGTTCGCCGGAAGAAGCCATCCCGTCGGCCCGGCCGCTCGCTGCGATCTTCCTGCTGGCCTGGGTTGCCACTGCCAGCTGGTGGCTGGCTAGCTGATAGAATTGAATAATGCGAATTTTGCTTGTCGAAGACGACCCCGAACTCGGCGACGGCCTGACCGTCGGCCTGCGCCAGGCCGGCTTTGCGGTCGACTGGCTGCGCGATGGCAATTCGGCTGATCAGGCCTTGCAGAGTGAAAGCTTCGATCTGGTCGTCCTCGACCTCGGCCTGCCTCGCCTTTCCGGCATGGACGTGTTGATTCGCGCCCGCAGCCGGGGGCTGACCGTGCCCATCCTCATCCTGACCGCCCGCGACGCCACCGGCGACAAGGTTTCCGGCCTCGATGCCGGGGCTGACGATTACCTTGTCAAACCCATCGACCTCGACGAACTGAGCGCCCGCATCCGCGCCCTGACCCGGCGCAGCGCCGGCCGCGCCGCGCCGCTGCTGACCCATGGCGAACTGGCCGTCGACCTGGCGGCCCACCGCGTCACGCTGGCCGGCGATGAAATCGAACTGTCCAGCCGCGAGTACTCGCTGCTCCAGATGCTGCTTGAAAACGCCGGCCGCGTCCTGACCCGTACCCAGCTCGAACAATCGGTCTATGGCTGGCGTGACGAACCCGACAGCAACGCCCTCGAAGTGCACATCCACCACCTGCGCAAGAAACTCGGCGGTGACCTGATCCGTACCCTGCGCGGCGTTGGCTACACCATCCCGAAATGAGCGACCCGGTAGTGAAAACGGTCTGGTTCTCGCTGCGCCGCCGCCTGCTCGGCCTGCTGCTCGGTGGCGTCTCCGCTGCCTGGCTGGTGACCGTGGCTTTCAGCTACATCGACGCCCATCATGAAGTCGACGAGTTGTTCGACGCCCAGCTCAGTCAGGCCGCCCAAACCCTGCTCGCCCTGGCCAGCCACGACGAGGGCGACGATATCGAGGACCTTGGCGAAGCCACGCACAAATACCAGCGCCGCCTGCGTTTCCAGATCTGGCGCGCCGATGGAACGCTGCTCATGCGTTCCAAAAATGCCCCAAAATTCCCGTTGACCGCGGAAATCGGCTTTTCCGAGACCCAAAACGCCCCGGATGGCCATTGGCGACATTTCAGCCAGTGGAACGAAGATCATAGTCTGCAGGTCCAGGTCAGCGAAAACCACCACATCCGCGACGAACTGATCGGCCAGATTGCCTGGCGCCTGCTCCTCCCCGCGCTCTTCGGCCTGCCATTGATCGGCCTCTGGGTCTGGCTTGCCACCCGCAAAGGCTTCGCCTCGCTCAATGGCATCGCCAGCCAGATCGCCAGCCGCGACCCGCAACAGTTACACCCCCTGCACCCAGCCGCCGCACCGGAAGAAATCCGCACCCTGCTTGAATCACTCAACGGCTTGTTCCAGCGCGTCGAACACACGTTGGAGTCCGAACGCCGCTTCACGGCCGACGCCGCGCACGAGCTGCGCACCCCGCTCGCCGCGCTGCAGGCCCAGTTGCAGGTCGCTCAACGGGCCCGCGACAACGACGAACGCGACCGCTCGCTGAGCCAGTTGCAAAGCGGCCTGACCCGTGCTGCCCACCTGGTCGACCAGATGCTGCATCTGGCCCGCCTTGATCCGGAATCAGGCCTGCCCGACCCGCAGATCGTCGATCTGGCCCGGCTGGCCGAAGATGTCTGCGCCGCCCTTGGACCGCAGATTCTGGCCAAAAATATCGATTTTGACCTCACCGCAACGCCTGACAGCCAAGTCACCGGGCAAGCCGAGTGGCTGGGCGTACTGATCCGCAACCTGGTGGACAATGCTGTTCGCTACACGCCGGAAGGCGGTCAGGTCCGCGTCGGGATTGTTCGGGAAAAAACCTTCGTCCGCTTGTCGATCGCCGACAGCGGCCCGGGTATTCCCGTCGAAGAACGCGAATCCGTCCTCCGTCGCTTCCATCGTCTGAATCAGGGAAACCAGCCTGGCAGCGGCCTCGGGCTGGCCATCGTCGCCCGCATTGCCGAGTTGCATGGTGCGCTCCTGCAACTCGATACGTCGAATACGCCAAAAGGCCTATTGGTCACGGTACAATTCCCTGTTCGCCAAGCAATACCCTGAACTCGGTATGCTGTGAACGACAGATCGGCCAAGATTCAGCGATACTTGACCGAGCCGTAGCAATGCTTTTCTGTAGAAGATCATGACCACAGCGCACCAACTGGCCCAAGCACCAAGCACCACCGACGCTACTGGATCAAGACCTACCCGGTCCCCGCCGACACGCTGGAAGCCAAGAAGAAGCTGATCGATGCCCTGACCCGGCGTCTGTTCAACCACACCGAGCATGGCCTCAACATTCCCGGCACCCGTCTCCACGAGGCGCGTACCAACTACGTGGAGGAAGCCGACCCGGCGCGCAAGCGCGTCAAGGGCGCCATGCTGGCCGGCGCGTTGTTCAACCGGGCAGCCGATATTTTCCGCAAATTGGTCGAGTTGCAGGCCTGCGGCATTGAAATCCTCAGCGACAATCCGCTCATGCGCGAATGCGGCAAATGCCTGCTCGACGCCATGGAACTGGGTCGTTGCGTCATGCACCGGAGTGGCGAAGAAGGCATCGACGAACTGTGGGGCGAACCTTTCCGCGCCTTCTCGATTCCCCTCGAAGACTTCTACGAGAGCCGCTACATCAAGATCGGTCAGGTCCTGCGCGACATCGACCTGATTTCCAATGCAATGATCGATAACTTCAGCGGCATTCCGGCCTTCTCCGACATCGAGGGCCCCATCCGCGACCTCGCCGTTGCCGCCAAGATCAAGACCGAAACCCTGCGCACCGATAGCGACATCTTCGACGTCTGGGCGCGTATGGTCACCGCTGGCGAACGCCTAGCCGACCTCACCGTACTGACCGGGCCTGCCATCTACAGCGCACCGTTCACCTACAACCTGTCGGACGGCCTGCAGCTGATTCGCCAGGGCCGCGACCTGATTTTCTACGTTTCCCGGGCCAGAACAGCCATGCCGAAAAGCACGCGGGAATACATTGAGCGCTGCAAGAATTACCTGGCCACTGGCCGTGCGCCGCTGTTCCCGGCGCACTTTCCGGCCTGACGCATAAGCCAATCTGTGCTGCTCGACGGCACCGAGCAGCCATTCCCAAACAAACCGAGGCCATGGGCTTGCCTCGCGATAGCGGCGCGCCGCCCCGCCGAAGGCTGCTATCGTAAGGCATTTTCTTGATCTGCCTCGCCCTGCCACCGGCTGCGTCTATTTATAATCGAACGCTTATGGCAGCCCCCACTTCTCTGGCTCAGCATCTGCAACTGGCCGCGACCAAGAGTCCGCAGGCCAGCGCCTTGTTGCACGCCGGGCAGCGCTACAGCTTTGCCGAACTCATCGACGCCAGCCGTGCTCTGGCCGGCCGGCTTGCCGTGCGCCAGGGGCCGGTCATCGAAGCCGGCGATAGCCTGCATCTGGCTCGCCTCGCTTACGCCTGCAGTTTTCAAAATTGGCCGTTTTTTCCGGTTGACCGTGGAAATGCGCTCCCGGCCATCAACCGGCCGCTGGACGACGTTGCGCTGATCATCGCGACCAGCGGCAGCGAGGGAAACCCGCGCGCTGTGCTGCTCGGCAACGCCCAGCTCGACGCCGCTGCCGCCGCCTCGAATGAACGCCTGCCACTGCACCCCGGCGATCTGTGGCTGAACTGCCTGCCGCTTTATCACATCGGTGGTCAGTCCATTTTGTGGCGCTGTGCCCGGGCCGGCGCCAGCATGCTGCTCCACGATGGATTCGATGCCAAGCAGGTGGCCGCCGACCTCGCCACCCTTCCGGTCACGCACATTTCGCTGGTCCCGGCCATGCTCGCCCGCCTACTCGATCTCGGCACCACCCCACCGGCCAGCCTGCGCGTTGCGCTGATCGGCGGCGCCGCGCTGGTGCAATCGCTTTACGACCGGGCCGTCGCCGCCGGCTGGCCGCTCTATCCTAGCTACGGCATGAGTGAAACTGCTGCCCAGTTTGCCACTTTCGCCCCGGCCGACGGCGCCTGGCACGAAGGCCAGGTCGGCCGACCGATGCCCGGCCACGACATCCATATCGGCGCCAACGGCCGCCTCCAGGTGCGCGGACCACAGATCATGCGCAGCTATCTCGACGGTAGCGGCTTCGACGCCGACGGTTGGCTGACCACCGGCGACCTCGGCCGCATCGACGCCGCCGGCCGCCTGACCATCCTCGGCCGGGCCGACGACATGCTGATCAGCGGCGGCCGCAACGTGCATCCGCAGGAGATCGAATCCTGCCTCGCCGCCTGCCCCGGCGTCCTCGATGTCGCCGTCACCGGCCGGCCCGACCCGATCTGGGGCGACCTCATCGTTGCCCTCGTCGTCGGCCCCGTCGCGCCGAACGACCTGCTCGCCCACGCCCGCCGCCATCTGCCATCGGCCGCCCTGCCGCGCCAAATCCACGCCGTCGACCGCCTGCCGCGCAACGCCACCGGCAAGCTCGAACGCGCCGCGCTGCGTCGTCTTGCCGCCGAGGCCGCTCAATGATCCACGCCCTGCGCCGCTGCCTGAGCGCCCCGGAAACGCTAACAAGGCTTGAAGCGCTGGCCGCCGGCGCCCCGGCCTCGGCCCCGGTCAGCCTGCGTCTCTCGCTTGGCCGAGGGGAGAACGACTGGTTGCACCTGCTGCCAGCCAACGCCCCCTACTGGTATCGCGCCCGCCCCGATCATCGCGAATATCGCCTGGCCATCGGCCACGCCCTGCACGTCACGAGCGCCGGCCCCAACCGGCTGGCTGCCCTCGACAACGCCTTCGCCGGCTTTTGCCGCGACTGGCGACGCAACGGACCGGCCTTCGCTTTCGCCGGTTTCGCCTTCGACGCCGGCAACAACGCGCCGCAGCCCAACGCCCTGCTCGCCATCCCGGCCATCCTGCTCGAATCGGTTGCCGGCGAATGCTCGGTCACGCTCAGCGCACCGGCCGGCCGCTTGGCTCAGGCCGCGGCCGAATGGCCGCAATGGCTGGCCACCCCGGCCCTCGCCAGCGCCCCGCGCCAACGCCCGAGCCGTCCCGAAACGCTGGCCGAGCGGGCCTGGATCGGCCGCGTCAATGCTGCCCTGCGCGACATCGAAGCCGGCCGCGTAGACAAGATCGTCCTCGCCCGCAGCCGGAAAATTGAGGCCGATGGGCCGTTTTCGGCAGCCGCCGTACTCGGCCAACTCGTCATTCAACAGCCGGCCAGCCTTATCTACGCCTACGGCAACGACCAGCACAGCTTCGTCGGCGCGACGCCGGAACGGCTGGTCCGCCTGGCCGGAGACCGCGTCGACGCCGATGCGCTGGCCGGCACCGCGTGGCCCGGTTCGCTGGCTCTCTCCGAAGCCAAGAACCGGCACGAGCAGGCGCTGGTCGTCCAGGCCGTCTGCACGGCGCTGGCGCCATTTTGCGAAATACCGCCGGTCGCCGAGCCAGCTGAGGAACATGCGGCCGGCCAACTCCTGCATCTGCGCAGCCGGGTCGCCGGCACCGTCCGTCCGGGCACGACGCTATTCGAACTGGTCCGCGCCTTGCACCCAACGCCGGCCATCGGCGGCTTTCCGGTCGCTGCCGCGCAGGCTTGGCTGGCCGCCCACCACGAGCAACGCAGCGGCTGGTACAGCGGCGCCATCGGCCTGCTGACAGCGGAGGGCGATGGCGAATTTTCGGTCGCCCTGCGTTCGGCCCTGCTCGCCGGAAATACAGCCGAACTGCAGGCCGGTGCCGGCATCGTCGCCGGTTCGGACGCCGCGCACGAACTGGCAGAGACCACCGCCAAGCTGGGCACCCTGCTCGCCGCACTGGATCCGCCGGTCCGGCCGGAATCGGGCGACAGTCGCCGCGCCTGAGAATTTGGCCAAAATTTCCGGTTGACCGTGGCAAGCAGCCGTCGAGTGTCATCGCACCGTAATCTTAGTGCAACAAAATGATGGACTTAAAGCCTATACTTCAGAAAAAACATGGAGATGACGCGATGACCCATCCACTGCCCCAACCCCGCTTCCCGACCGAAAATTACCTCAACCGCGAACTCGGTTTGCTCGCCTTCAACCGGCGCGTTCTAGCCCAGGCCGAGGACGAGCGCGTACCGCTGCTCGAACGCCTGCGTTTCCTGTGCATCGTCTCGAGCAACCTCGACGAATTCTTCGAAATCCGCATGGCCGGACTCAAGGAGCAGGTCAAGGCACACGCCACCGTCACCACCACCGACGGCAAGACGGCCCAGGAGGCCTACCGGCTGGTCTCGGCCGAGGCGCACGCCATCGTTACCGAGCAGTACCAGCACCTCAACGACATCATCCTGCCGGCACTGGCCAACGAGGGCATCCGCTTCCTGCGCCGGTCGACATGGAACGAGGCGCAGCGCGAGTGGATCCGCAATTATTTCATCCGCGAAATGGTGCCGGTGCTGACGCCGATCGGACTCGACCCGTCGCACCCCTTCCCGAAAGTGCT
>VIKE01000137.1 GCA_008080565.1 Rhodocyclaceae bacterium
GCTTACTTTCTTTTGGCGAAGCAAAAGAAAGTGAGACGCCCCGCAAGGGCGGAACCCCAAGCCAATCGAAGCGGAAAGCTTCAAGCCCCCTGCAAGCCGCAATTGCCACACCAAAACCCCATTTGTCGCAAACGCGACACAACAACACAACGCAACCCATTGAATTAATTAAACTTAAAGCTGGCACTCCCCTTGCAATAGCTTAAGCATCAACCAGGAGAGCTCCATGCCAAAACCGAAGAAACACGTACTCGTCTGCGTCCAGGGGCGCCCTGCCGGCCATCCGCGCGGCTCTTGTCAGGAAAAGGGCTGCGGCGCCACCTGGCAGGCGTTTTCCGATGAATTCACCGCCCGCAACCTGTGGGCCTCGGGCTTCGCGCTGACCAACACCGGCTGCCTCGGCCCCTGCCACCTCGGCCCGAGCGTGCTGGTCTATCCGGAAGGCATCATGTACACCGGCGTCAAGCCGGAAGACGTCGGCGTCATCATCGACGAGCACCTGATGTTCGATCAACCGGTCGAGCGCCTGCTGGCGCCGCCTGACGTCTGGGCCTGAGATCATGGAAACCGCTCAGCAATATCACATCGGCGACATGGTCTTCGCGGCTGAAGACATCTTCAACGACGGCGGCATGCCCGGCTTCGAAGATGAAGAAGCCTTGATCGTTCCCTCCGGCCTGCGTGGTGTCGTCGTCCATTTTGGCGTGGCCGAAATGGACGAAACCAAGGAAATCTATCTGGTCCAGTTTGAAAACGGCCCGGATGGCAGCCTCGGCGCCCCTATCGGCTGCCTGCCGGAAGAGCTGACACAGGATTCCACGGTCAACCAGTAAAAATGGCCAAAATCGGAATCTTCTTCGGCACCGACACCGGCCGCACCCGGCTGATCGCCAAGCAGATGGCGAAAAAGCTGGGTGACGTGGCTGATGCGCCGGTCAATATCGGCCGGACGACGCTAGCAGATTTCCTCGCCTACGATGCGCTTATCATCGGCAGCCCGACGCTCGGCGATGGCGAACTGCCCGGCCAGTCGGTCGGCCTCAGCCAGCCAAGTTGGGAGGAGTTCCTGCCGCAACTGGCCGGCGCCAATCTTTCCGGCAAGACCATCGCCATCTTTGGCCTCGGCGACCAGAAGAAATACGCCGAAGAATTTGTCGACGCCATCGGCATCATCCACGACGCCGTGGTCGCCCGCGGCGCCCGTGTCGTTGGCCGCTGGCCAACCGCCGGCTATGACTTCACCACCTCGCAGGCGGTTGATGGCGACGACTTCCTCGGCCTGGCCCTCGATCAGCATCACCAACCACTGCTGACCGAAGAGCGCGTCAACACCTGGCTGGCCCAAATCCAACCGGAGCTACTGCCATGAACGCCAATCCCTGGGCCGCCCCCAAATCGCGTGAAATCCGCCGCGTCCTCATCTCGCTCGACGAGCGCATCGCCCAGGCCTGCGACATCGAGCCGGACGCCGGCGACGATCCGCACATTGTTACGCTGCGCCACGCCGAAATCGCCACCCTGCGCGCCCATGTTTACCTGCACGGCCAGCGCAGCGGCACCTACGGCATTTTCTACGAGTACCCGCACCCGGTTCCGGGCATTCTGGAAAGCGAAGAAAACCTGCCGCTACCCAAAGTACTGGCCAGCCTCGCCCTCCATTTCGACGCCTGATTGCCACAATCCGGCCAGCCCTAACCTATTCCTGCCCCCACCCTCCGCCATGAACTCCTTGCCCGGAAACGCCAGCCCCAGCACCAGCAATTTGGTCAAAGAACCCGGTTGCAAAGGGGGCACCCCGGATGCGCGAATCTGGCAGGAAGATCTGCCCGCCGAATGGTTGAACGCCGTCGAAGCGCCGCTCTATTACGCCCACTACCGCGAATACGAAATCAGCGCCGAGCGCGCCGTTGGCTACGATGGCGACGACAAGCCCTGCTTCACCTGCCATCGTTTTCTGCTCACCCAAACCAGCACCGGCGAGACAATTCAACCGGTAGTCACTTTCAGCGAACGGATGTCGGCCTGGCGCCTGCGTGACGATCGCTGGCTGGTCTTCCGGCGCAACAGCGCCAACCACGGCAGCGAACCGGCCAGCTTCTACGCCTTCAGCAGTACCATGCCGCGCTAAGGCCACGCGCCTCCGGCACCAACGCCAGTCCCTTGAGGACGGCGCCAAAGAACCCTCGCCGAACGCTCTCTCGATAGGGTTTCGCCCCGTTGCCGTCAGCCGGCGGCGCGACTCTTTCGCACAAAACCGCGGTACCGCTGGGTTCCACGGTCAACCGGAAAAAATACCCAAAATCGAAATCCACCGATCGAGCTCCGGCCAATAAAAGGTTCCTCTTGACCAACAATTGTCGAACGACCGGTGGGGCCTGAAGAGACATGCGGTTTGCTGGTGGAATATGTCCCGTGTTGAAGGCGAATCCGACATCCAGGCTGTAGCCTCACATCGGTCAAATTAGTCAAAACTGCAAGCACCCGCTGCCGCTGCAGCGGGAAACTCATCACGCATCATCCTTGTCGGTCCTTTGCTCAAGGTGTGCTGTTTCTCCTGTTTGCCGATCGGATTGAAAGAAAGAGAACCCTCTGGTGCACTCCACAAAGTGGAAAATTGCGCGCACCTGCCCAACTTTACGTCGGGCAATTTACCCGACAGTTTTGAGGCATGCTATGTCCACATCGACGATTACCGCCTGACCATGTTCGCCTCACCCCCCTTGCGTCCGCTTAACCTCAAGCGCCATCTCCTTGTTCGCGTCAGCCTGTTTGCCCTGATCGTGCTTTTCGTCGGGGCCGCAGTGACGCTGCTCGAAGCCCGCTATCGTATCCGCAGCGACATTCAGCGCACGGGCATTGCCATCCGCCTGCTTATCGCCGACGAGATCAATCGCAATTACTCGGTCTACAACGCGCCCCTGGCCGAGCTCAACCTCGACTTGGCCGCCTTAAAGGCGATCGGGCAAGTGCTCAATTTCTGCATCGAGATGACCGATTTCCATAGCCATACCATGTACCGGCAATGTTTTGCCGAAGCAACCAAGCTGCCCGGCCCCGTGGACGACTTCATGCGCAGGGTAATCGGCAGCGATATAGTATATCGGGACAGTATTGGCCATTATCCGGGCATCACCGCCGGGCAACTGGTGGTCACGCCCAATTACGGCAGCGAAGTGCAGGAATTGGCTCGGAAGCTTGGCAACCTCCTAGCGGTCAGCGTGATGATTTTGCTCCTCAGCTTTTTCGTATATCGCCCGGTACGCAATGCCCTGGCACCTTCGGAGGCCATTCTTGGCACCCTCAGACGAATGGAGCAAGGCGATCTCAGCGCCCGCATGCCGAACTTCGCTCTGATTGAGCTGAACAGCATCGGCGAGGGCTTCAACCATTTGGCCAACCGTCTGGAAAGCACTATCCATAGCCAGCAGCGCCTGGCGCACCGATTGCTGTCGGTACGTGAGGAGGAACGCCGGCACCTGGCCAGGGAGCTCCACGATGAATTTGGTCAGTATCTGGCTTCCCTCAATGCCGAAGCAGCCTTTGCCCGGGAGCTGGCCGACGAAGCCGTACCTGCCCTACGTCCCTGCGCGGACTCCATCGTTAAGACCGTCGAGCACATGATGGAAGCCCTGCAACAGATTCTCCATCGCTTGCGGCCCATCGGCCTCGAAGAATTCGGGCTGCTGCCCAGCCTGGAACAGTTGATCACGGGCTGGAATCAGCGCTGCAGGGATACCCGTTTCACGCTCGACGCCGACCCGGTCCTTGGCGACTTGCCGAACAACATCAACGTCAGCCTCTACCGAATTATCCAGGAGAGCATCACCAATGCCGTGCGACATGGCCAGCCGGATCGGGTCGAGGTAATACTGCAGCGCCGGCCAGCAGGCCTGGTGCTGGAGATTCGCGACGACGGCCAGGGCAGTGCCTCCCGTGAAAGCTCCGACAAGTCCGGA
>VIKE01000042.1:0-14856 GCA_008080565.1 Rhodocyclaceae bacterium
ACTACCGAATGGCACCGGATCGTCTTCTTCAACCGCATGGCCGAGGTCGTTGGCGAGTATCTCAAGAAGGGATCTCCGATCTACGTCGAAGGTCGCATCCAGACTCGCAAATGGCAGGACAAGGAAGGTCAGGATCGCTACGTAGTCGAGATCATCGCCAGCGAGATGCAGATGCTGGGGTCTCGCCCGTCTGAAAAGGAAGCACAGCCGTCTGGTCGAGCCAAGCGCAGTGAAAACGGAGACGCCAAGCCTGCCCAGGCAAGCGGTCCGGCCTTCGATGATGTGCCGGATATGGAGCCGTTCTGAGAAATTCGTTTCATCTTTTCCCAACCGGGAGGTCACTCTCCCCGGTCGGGAGTCAGCCCCCATTCACATCAGGAGGTCTGTTCATGGAACGCGTAATTCTCGTCCTGGCCATGCTTGCAGAAGGGATGAAGGTCTTTTTCAATCGAATCCCAGAACGGTTGGTAACACCCGATCTGGTCGAGGAGAAAACAACTGACTGGCGGCAGTACGACATTCCTGCGTACATGCGTCGGAATGGAATCGAAGCTGATTCCGGAAAAAATGGTGATGCTTCCTTTGAAGTAATCGCCTGAACTTTCATCCCCATGCGGGGGCATCGCCTCCGCATTAGGGGAGAGATGCCCCCGTTTTTTTTGGAGGCATCTCTCATGGAACTCGTTCTTCTTGCTTGCTGCATCACAGGCTGGATCATCAGCCGCCCAATCGTTCGCGCACTTGGGATCTGAAGTGCAGTACTGCCTGTGGGGGATACCCCGCAGGACAAAGCGCTTTCCACCTAGAGCTCTTTGTCCTGCGGGGATCGCTCCAGGCCAGGAGTGATTTTCGCTGTGGCTGTTCAACCAACCTCAGGAGAAAATCGTGAAATCCAATCCATTTATCGTTCGACTCTTCGACCCGCTACCAATGGCTTTTGCCTGTGATCTCTATCAACGGCTCAAGGCAGGGCGTACCGATCCGGAAACCCGTGACATGCTCCGCAAAGCTCTGGCGCTGTCAAAGAAAACCCGAAAGGTTGAATGAACCACGCCCCGGTATTCCGGGGCTTTCCCGAGTGCGTTCCATGAGCGCATTGCGGAAAGCAGAATTTGATCGAGCGGTTATCCGCCCGATTAACTAGCGGTAGCTGGCCGCTCGAAACAAACAGCATCTACCAACCCAGCCGGGGATATCGCCCCGGTATGGGGAGGTGCTTCCGGCATTTCACACTGGAGGCACTATGAAACTGAATCATCCCGGTCTGCTACTCATGCCGGCCACGCAGTATCACGCGGACAGAGCCATTGGTCACTCCGGCATCGTCAAGATGCTGAAGAGTCCGGCTCATCTTCGCGAGTATCTGGATCATCCGCATACGCCGACACCGGCGATGGCGTTTGGGACCGCAGTTCATACATTTGTGCTCGAACAAGAGCGCTTTGCTGACGAATTTGTGGTGGCAGAAAAGTTTGACCGTCGCACCAAGGAAGGCAAGGAGGCGGCGGCACGCTTCGAAGAGGCTAACCAGGGTAAGGCGCTGATTACCTCAGAGGAGATGGATACGCTCAACCGAGTTCGTTCCGCCGTGCATTCCCACCTGGGCGCAGCAAAACTGCTCAGGCAGGGGGATGCTGAATTGTCTGCATTCTGGACAGATGCGAACACCGGGCTCAGTTGCAAATGTCGACCAGACTGGTTCAACGGTGAAGCTATCGTTGATCTCAAGACCTGTGTCGATGCCAGCAATGGCGGTTTCTCACGTTCAATTGCGAACTTCGGCTATGACATCCAGGCGGCGTTCTACGTCGACGGGATCAGGGCCGTGACCGGAATGGAACTCCCGTTTCTGTTTATTGCTGTTGAAAAAGAAGCGCCGCATGCTGTAGCGGTCTATCGCGCCGATCCGGAAGTCATCGAGGTCGGTCGCAAGAAGTACCGGGCTGCACTTCAATTGCTGAAGTGGTGCCAGGAGTCTGAAAGCTGGCCGGCCTATCAGCCGGGCGGCGAGATCGAATTGATCTCGTTGCCGCGCTGGGCAGCCAACGCCGAAGCTTTCGAGTTGGACGCCGCCTGATCGGCGGTTCTGTGTAGTTCATTAACCCCGGCGGGGATACCAGTCCCCGCTCCGGGAGGCATGGTGTCTTCGCCATTTTTCTTTGGAGAAAACCATGTCTCAAACCTTGCGCAACATCCAAAAGTCCCGTCAGGGAAATGCGACCAACGTGGTGCCATTTCCGGCCATGCTGGAACAGTTCAAGGGTGAAATTGCCCGTGCGCTGCCCAAGCACCTGAGCCCGGACCGCATGGTACGGATCGCACTGACTGCTTTTCGTATGAACCCGAAGCTGTCTGAAACGGATCCGCGTAGCGTTTTTGCGGCGGTCATCCAGTCCAGTCAGCTCGGACTTGAAGTCGGCCTGATGGGAGAAGCCCACCTCGTACCCTTTGGCAGCCAGTGTCAGCTGATTCCTGGCTACCAGGGCCTCATGAAGCTTGCTCGCAACAGCGGGATCGTGCAGGACATCTATGGTCACGAGGTACGTATGAACGACAAGTTCGACATCGTGCTCGGCCTGAATCGCTCGTTGATGCATGAGCCGTTGAAGAAGAACGGCTTTCCTGCTGGAGACGAGGAGAGGGGGGCAATCGTAGGTTTCTACGCCGTTGCTGTCTTCAAGGATGGCACTCGCACCTTCCACGCCATGTCGAAGGAGCAGATCGAGCAGGTACGGGATAACTCTCGGGGCTATCAGATGGCCAAGAAATACCGGAAGGAGAGCCCGTGGGACACGCATTTTGTTCCAATGGGCCTCAAGACGGTGATCCGCCGCCTGTGCAATCTGCTGCCGAAATCGCCTGAGCTTGCTATGGCCCTTGCCATGGATGAGCTGAATGAGCGTGGCGAAACCCAGAACCTTGGGATAACCGAGGCTATCGATGGCTCTTGGGCACCGATCATCGAAGATGAATCGGGTGATCAGGGTTCGAGCGGTCAGGGGCCTGGCGACAAGGACTCAGGTCGTAGTCGCGATGGTTTCGGGAAGCCGCTTGATGACATGCTGACCAGCCTCGGCAAGGCAGCATCTGTCGATGAGTTGGACGAAATGTATGTCCGGGCGGAAGGCTCCTTCGATGGTGGCGACCTTGAACAGTTGCTCCGTGCCTATCGTAGCCGCAAGGCAGCGTTGACCAACGCATCTTCCTCGGCAAATGACATTTTCGGGGAGGAAGGGAAATGAGCGTACTGGGGCCTACCGAGTTCGGTGCGGTTCTGATTTGTGCTCGTGCCGTCCATGTGCTTGAAGGTGTCCGCGAGTTGTCCATGACCAAGGACGATGATGGGGCAGTGACTCTGGCGCGAAGCAAGCTCCTGAGTGTCGTTGAAAGCAATGGCTACCGGCTCGAAGTTGAGCCGTTCCGGCTTCTTAAGACCGACGAAAAATCGGTCTGAGAAGCGTGCCGATGTCCTCATTCTGTACCGAGGGCACCGGCGCTCAATATCGGAGACGGCCATGCGCATGGAAGACGAGCAAACGCTCCGACCTCAGGCGCCAGTCATCGCAGGTGGTGTAGCGGAGATAAGCGGAGATATCGAGTGGACTGAGGATGACATCATCAGGCTGCACGGGCATCTGCTGGAAAAGTCGCTGCATGACTTGTTTGATTTGAGGGTATCCGCTGCAACGCGGGCAGATATTCTCGAATGGATGCTGTCACCGAAGGATCGGTTGAACGCATTTTCTTATCTGGCGTGCTGTCGTCTATTTGGCATCAATCCCGAGGAAATTCAGGAACGGGTGCTGGAACGATATCGGCAACGCCACACACACTAACCCACCGGCGGGACAGTCAATATCCCGCAAGGGGATGCGGCTGCCCGCCTTTTTAATTGGAGGCACAAATGCAGCTGCAAGCATCAATCAAGGTCGGGAGTATTTTCCCCGGCCGCAACCCACGCGGTTACTTCGATCCATCCGAGATGGCGGAGCTTGAGGAGTCAGTGAAATCCAAAGGCGTACTTCAGGCGATCCTGGTTCGTCCGCGTGAGACGGGACGGTACGAGATCGTTGCTGGTGAACGCCGTTGGCGTGCGGCGAAGAAAGTGTTCGGGGATGAGTATGAGATCCCGGCCCTTGTTCGCGATCTGGATGATGGCGAGGCAGATGAGGCCGCGCTGATCGAAAATGTCCAGCGGGCCAATATGAGCCCGACCGAAGAAGCTGAAGCTGCGGCCAAGATTCTCGGCCGTTGCCAGGGTGATCGGGATGAAACAGCACGTCGTCTAGGTTGGTCACGGTCGACACTCGACAAACGACTTGCACTGATGAACTGTTCCGAAAAGGTCCGCAGGGCCTTATCCGAGCGGCGAATTCAGTTGGGCCATGCCGAACTCCTGGCCGCAGTGACGCGAGACAAGCAGGATGCGGTTCTGGAGAGGCTTCTCTCCCAGGCCACGCTGTCGACGGTTGTCCAGTTTCGCGGGCAGCTTGAGCAAATCTCGCGGTCGTTGGGAAGCGCCATTTTCGACAGGGGTGAGTGCGCTGGATGCCAGCATAATTCTGGCAATCAGCAGGCGCTCTTCGGTGAAGCGATTGCATCTGGACACTGCACCCACGGGTCATGTTTCGATGCGAAGACCGAAGCTTCACTTGGCGCCAAAAAGGCATCTCTAAGCGACGAATATCCGACCACTCGGATTGTTCGTCCGGGAGAGAACTTTACGCTTCTGCGGCTCGTGGCAGAGGGCGACACTGGAGTCGGTGAAGACCAGGCGAAAGCCTGTCGAGCCTGCAAGAACTTCGGCGCCGCGATTTCTGCAGTGCCGGGCAAGCTGGGGAATGTTTATCCCGATCTGTGTTTCGATGCGACATGCAATGCCAAGAAGGTGGCTGCGCGCATCAAGGCAGAAAAGGAGAAGAACGCCCCCGCGGCAAGTTCGAGCAAGGATGGATCCGGCAAGACGGTTTCGACATCAAAGTCGGCGGTCAAGTCGGATGCCAAAACTGAGGCCAAGGTCCAGGATTCGCAAAGGGTCAAGGATTATCGGCTAGAGGTGTGGCGCAAAGCGCTGCGGCGGGAGTTGATGACGAACCGCGAGAGCAATCTCACGGTGCTCATTGCGCTTTCGCTGTCAGGCAATGCCCGGCATATCAGCGATACCAAGCTGACCAAGGCCTTGAGCGCGCTCGTGAAGCAGGACTATGCGAGCTTCACGTTCAAGACCGACGAGGCGGCAAAGGTTATCGCGAAGTCGGATGACGCGGTCCGGGAAAAGATGTTCCTGGGGCTGGCGGCATCGGCGGCCGATGGCATAGAGGAGAAAACCCTGGTTCAACTCCTCAAATACCTCGATATCGATCTGGCGCGGCACTGGAAGCTCTGCGAGGACTTCCTGAAGCTGCTCACCAAGAGCGAGATTGAGGCGATGTGCGACGAAATCGGACTGAAAGCCACCATGGGCGGAGCATTTGCCAAGGCCATGAGCGGCAAGAAGGACGAGATCGTCAAGTCGCTGCTGAACGTGGAGTCCTTCCCCTACGAGGGCAAGGTGCCGCGCTCCATGCGCTTCAACGTCGAATAAACCTGTTTCATTCAACCCAACGCGGGGACCACGATCCCCGCAAGGGTCGTGGTGTGCCTGCATTTTCTATTGGAGGTACCACCATGTTTTTTCAGGAACTTAAATCGTTGTTGAATGGCTGCGCGGCGCTGGCGGTCACGTTGTCGTCCGGTCGGGAAGGGGCTATCACCGTCACGGTGCGGCCAACGCCTAAGGATGCCAAGGACGCCGAAGCGCTGGCAATCCCGCTGGTCCTGACTGGGACAGCAGAGGAGCTGGATGCGCAGTTTGTCGATTTGCTCCAAAGCTATGCCGAAGAGCACCAATCCTTGGCGGAGCAACTGGAAGCGACCCGAAACATTCTTGAAGCGGCGAAGAAAGATGCCAGCAAGAAGGCGGAAGGCGCGATCAGGAAAAGCGCTCCTGCCAAGATGACGCCGGCGGCCGACGACGATGATGACGAGACCGAGACACCCGAAGTAGTGGGCGGACAGGTCGAAGACAACCTTTTCGCATGAGGAGGCGGTCATGACCATTACCGTTCAAAAGCTGCTTCGTTCGTTTGCCTACAACGGCATCATCTTGCCCGACCCGGGAAGTGAGTTGTCTCCGGAGCAGGTTCGGGATGTCTATTCAGCCACCTACCCCGAGATCACGACGGCCTCCATCGAGGGGCCGGAGCAGAAGGGGGAACGCCTCATCTATACCTTCCGGCGAGCAGTCGGAACCAAAGGTGCGGTGCGTGCCGATTCGCCACGATCCTCCGGGATGGTGGTGCGGCGGCGGGATGACGGGCTGACCTATGTTGAACCACGGTCGGTGGGTATCTCGACGGTCGATCATCTGAACATCGCCTTGCGGCGATTCATTGGGTGGTTCGATCGCTGGCTTCCGCCAGTGATTCGGCGGGGTTAGGCCATGGTGTCGCTCAAGGAACGGCTGCAAGCCGCTGCCGATGGCGACTTCTCGCACTTTGAAGCGGGGATCCCGACCGGGATTCCTGCCTTCGATCACGAGGAGATGAAACGATGCGTACAAGCCTTGCAACGCTTGGTGCAGCGGTCCCAAGGGCCCGTCGCATACGGCGAACGCTGTCAGGTGCTCGCTTCCGTACAACCCCTGATCCTTTAAGTCTACCGAGGTTTGGCGCCGGTCTCACGGTCAGTCTCGATCCCTGCCTGGATGTTCGTCGATGGTCTTCGCTGGCCCTGCGCTGGCTGGAAATCGGGGAACTACAGGAAGAGGCATCCGGACTGCCGCCATTGCTGGTGCAACAGGCCTTACATGGCTGGATCAATCGCCAAGTGGGGCAACTACAGCACTTTGCTTTCGAAGTATTGGTGGCGACCAGCTCGGCGGCACTCAGCTACGGGGCACTCTTTCCGGATGCATCGGAAGCGGATGACCAGTGGTATTGGGCAATTCAGTCGGAACAGGTCGAGTGGTTATCCATGAAGGATCGCCTGACCCGGATCGAGGCGGCATGCCCTGGTTTGGGCGAGACGGCCCTGTATTGGCTGCATCGCGCTTCCGGTCGAACCCTCTATGTTCTGACTCCCGAGTCAGCTCGCCACTTATGCGAGTACATCCACTGGCAAGGCAGTAGCGATCAGGCGGATTGGCTGGAGGAAATGACGGCACTGGGTATGACCGCCGAGGATATGGCGGAATCGATTTCTCCAGACTGGTATGACGGGCATTTCCCCGCATGGGTCATCGACCCGAGGCCGGTTCTGGATGAGGTTGCCTTGTCGGGACTGACCCATGCCAGCGTGGAGGTGGCTTCACTTGCATCGACACTGCTCGACATCGAGCGGCTGGTGGCGGATGGAGGACAACTGCCGGGGCTGGAAGGACTCGATGTCGAGTGCGTCTATTTCGGGGCCTACCTGAAGTGGGATGCCGAAGACCCGGTGGATCGTGTGTTCGACGACTTTATCGAATACGCGAACTGCGCCAGCGATGGCTACACCGATCTCTATGGAGCACAGGCTGTACCGCTCGATCCTGAGGGGTTCTACGTCTGGCTGCAAAAGACCGGGCTGGGTTTGAAGATGTTGTCGTCACTGGATCGGTTGATCACACAGATCGCCGAACCACTGTGAGTTTAATAACCCTGCGGGGGTGCTGTCGCGCCCGCAGGGGCAAGGCACGCCTCCGCATTTTTCTAAGGAGGTCGCCATGGCGATCAATGTCAGTACGTTTTCAAGTAATCAGTCTTACCGGCTGAGCAACGCCGTTCTGGTCTATCAGGACGCCAGCCGAAAGCCGGTATTTGTCTCGGTGCATGACGTCGAGACCGATAGCGAAGATCGACCGATCATTCAGGCAGGTGTTCCGGCCAGTAAATCCGGACTGCTTTCCCTGATGCGGATTCTCGATCCCGAGACGATGCTGCGCCCGGCACTCAAACCAGCGCATGTACTCGCGGAAGGATCGGGATTCTTCGTCTGGTTCAGCAAACCCCAAGCGCGGCAGGTCTGGTTCGACTGTAAGGAGCTTGGGGCTCGAACCGGCCGTGTGCCTTGTCCGGGGCTGGTCTTTGTGGTCACCACCAAGGCATGGAAGGTGTTTGCGTACAAGGGGCGGCAACGTCCCGATGCCGATACACCGCTGTTCGTCGCACCATTCTTCAACGTCTGGAGCACGGGAAATATCTGCGTAGGTAGTGCCCGGTTGCCGAAAAGGAATCAGGTACATCAAAGCGAAGCCTGGGAGGAAGCCTTCTTCCGCTCGTACTTCACGCATCCGAACATCCATACGCCCAAGGGGCTAACCCGTTATCGGGCTGGTCCGTTTGCCTTGTGGCGGGATCTGCTGGACGGTCGATTAACGCGTTTTCCAACACGCTCACTCGTTTCTACGGGATGGACGTTACGGGAGGCCTTCGAGGCGGCCGTACTGGAAGCGGAGGCATAAATGGATGCGAGAGATATCGCCTTGCAACAGTCGGCGCCGGTCGTTACGGTGCCTCGCTATGGTGGATTCACACCCCTGACCGACAATGGCCACCGCTTTCTTGTGACCGGCGACGGCCTGTGGCTGGAAGCGCGGCGCCCCTGGCTGTATCTGCGGGTTCCACTGGCCCATCAGAAGAGCGTTCCCATGCCCTATGGCTGCATTGGGCGGGAGCTATCGCTGACCTTCGGCAAGATTCCACGGAATCTGGTCGTCGACTTCTTTCGGTATGCCGTCGATCGGTGTCCGCAGGAATGCGTCGGCTGGATCGTGTGGAATGCGACCACAGGCGAGATGCGGCTGGTATTCCCGTGGGAAGTGTCCTCAGGATGCAGCCACGTGCGCTACACGCGACCGGCGCTCAATGAAGACGAGCATTTGGTGGTGGATCTGCACTCTCATGGACAGCTATCGGCGTTCTTCTCGACCGAGGACGATCGTGACGACCGGGGCGAATTCAAGATAGCAGGAGTCGTTGGTAATTGTGATCGCAGTCAGTGTTCGACGGCATTTCGTCTCTGCGCTAACGGGCTCTTTTTGCCCTTGGCGTTCGATTCGACCGGTATGAATGGACAGATAGGAGGACACGATGGCTATCCATCATCTTTCTGCTGAACTTCTTACACGGGAGGTTCGTGTATCGGTCATCGGCGCCGGCGGAACTGGATCTCAGATGCTGATGGGACTGGCCCAACTGCATACGGCCATGATCGCTTTGGGGCATCCCGGCGGACTGGACGTGACCGTGATCGATAGCGACCAGGTGTCGGAAGCCAATGTCGGGCGGCAGATGTTTTATCCGTCCGATGTCGGGTTGCCGAAAGCCACGGTGCTCGTCAATCGCATCAACATGGCGATGGGCACGGGGTGGCGGGCGGAAACCCGGCGCTTGACGGCCAGCGAGAGTTTGCGCACTGATCTTGCGATCGGCTGCGTGGACAATCGCCAGGCCAGAAAAGCGATTCTGGATTCGGTGGCGCGTGGCGGAGGCGGGTATTGGCTCGACCTGGGCAACCGTTTGCATGATGGTCAGGTCGTTCTCGGTCAAGTACCGGCACGCTGGGCCAAGCCCAACGTGGATCGGCTTCCTCATGCCGTGGATCTTCTCCCGGAGATTGCGGACGAAACGCAGGAAGCCGACGACGATACGCCCTCATGCTCGCTTGCCGATGCGCTGGAAAAACAGTCGCTGTTCGTGAATCGCGGCGTATCGCTGTACGCCTTAAATCTGCTGTGGGAGTTGTTTCGCTATGGGCAGGTTTCCTATCACGGAGTATTCGTGAATCTCAAAAATGCTCGGACGACACCGCTTCCCGTCGATCCTGAGGCATGGGCCCGGTTTGGCTTTCCGAAACGCAAGCGCGGTGGTAAGCGCGGCAGCAAGCGTGGATGAAAGCAGGGCTTTTCCCCGGCGGCAACGCCGGGTTTTCCAGAACGGGTTCCTTGCTATGTGATGCGAGCCCGTTGCGGAAAGCGAATTCCGGTGCTGCCCTTAGGGGAGCGCTAGAAAGGCGGTAGCTGGCCGCTCGAAACAAACAGCAATTTTTATAACCCCGCGGGGGCGTCAGCCTCCAGCGTGGAGATTTGGCGTCTTCCGTATTTTGTATGGAGGCGTCATGACTCAACTTTTCAGGAGTGCCGTCTATCGGTACTTCATCAACCTGGACGAACGCGGCGAGTTCTATGCCGATGTTCGCAATGTCCGCGACCGTTCTATTTTCGAGATCAAGGGATTCGAGATTTTCGAGGATGGATGGATGCGGCACAAGCATGATCTGGATGGCCTGAAGCGTTACCTGGTCCATCTTGGACTGATGAAGGGCAACCAGGAACTCTCGATGGGGGGTGCGTGATGATGTTTGATCGCTATCCACGATACGAAGGGTTTCGAGATACGCCCAGAAAGCGTTCGGCAGTGCTGCGAAAGCAACGTTCCGAGCGGGAATCATTGCCCCTGTTTGCCGACCAGATTGCAGCCCTGCAACCGTCGGTGGACGAGGTCATGGCCAAGCGATCATCGCTGGCTGATACCGTCGAAATGGAGCGACGTAAGTTTGTCGCGAAATGGTGGCGTGTTGCGCGGGCAAGTTTTTACGGACTTTCCTCAGACCAGAAGGCAAAGGTTATCACCCGGTGGCGACGCTGGTGGGGACCGCGTAATTCAAGTTGCCTGCTGTACCTGTGCGCCCAGGCCAAGGCGGAACAGTTGTAATACTTTTCGGCCAACTGGCCATAACCCTAGCGGGGACATCTCCCGCAAGGGCAAAGGTGTCTCTGCCATTTCAAGGAGAAACACCATGGGAGTAGGTAACTGGCTTCCGAGTATGGAGCACCGCCTGTTTTACGTCGGTCTTGATTCTTGGCTGGATGAAAAGGAGTTTTCCAAACTCGTCCAGTCCGGGGAAGTCGATGCCGATGTCAGCTACGAAGCATATCTCCAGGAGTCCTACGATTCAGAACTGGAGATGGTGATCAGTGCGCTGGAAGCAACGGCAAGAATGTTCCAGCAACACGGCCTTTCGTTCGAATCGTTTCGGTATGGGGATCGCGCGTCGATGAACCTGCGGGAACGAACTGAATGGATGCACCCGTTGCTGGAATGCGGTTTGGTTCGCGTGGCCGTCAAGGAGGTTGAAATCTCCAAGCTGGCCGTTGTGACCTATCCGGTTCAACAGGTCGATGAGGATTGCGATCTCGCCAACCTTAGTCGCGCCGAGTTTGTATCCGTTTACGGCCTGACGCCCGAGCGCTGCATTACTGCGTCGTCAATGCAGCTGGACGCATTGGACGAGCTGCTGATTTCTGTCATCGAGGAAGAGATCAACGCGGTCGGCGCAAAAACCGTTACGCGTCGCAGTTGTGCGTGGACAAGCCGCTTGGTCTTGGAGTCGAAACCATTGGCTGGCGTCGTGTCGAAATTCCGAATGGCGTATCGCCACGGCTTGCCCAGAAAGCAATTGCGCCACGCGGCGTGAATTGATTTTCATCATCAGGACGCCGACGGTCTCGGATTTCACAGAGGCCCGACGCAGCACTGTAGCAAGAAGTCTGGTTGAACCCGACGAGAGTCGGCGCTTCATCGCAGAGAGCCATCTATTTAACCCTTCCGGGGACACATCCCGGAGGGGACACGTGTCTCCGGTTTTTCAGGAGATACACGTGAAACTCAAGAAACTCGCAGAAGCCACGATGTGGCTACCGGGCTTCGCCCCGGATGATCCTCCCCAGCAAGTATCAGGGCTTTTCCGGACGGCGGAGATCATCGTTTTTCCATCCATCGATCCGGTACATGGCATCGCACAGATAGGCGAAGTCGACGCAGAGGAACTGCCTCAGTTGGTCGAGGCGGCATGTCGCCCGGAAGTGGGGATGCCAAGGAAGGTGCGGGATCTATGGCCTCAACTTGATTCGGCATTGCACTCAATGCTTCGCGGCGACGTTGCCAAGTTCGAAGCGAACCTGGCGGCAATTGCGCTGCTGTTGAGGCTGGAAGCTGAGAGCCGTCATCCTTCCGACGATGAGTGCGCCATCCTTAACCGTTACACCGGATGGGGCGGTATTCCGAAGGCATTCAATCCTGATCAGGAAGATCCGGCGTGGAAGGCGAGAGCCCAATCCATGCCAGAAATACTGGGCGAGGACTACGAAAGCGCCAAGGGTAGTGTCGTCAATGCCCACTTCACGGAAGTTTTCGTGATCGAGGCAATCTGGGAAGCAGTTCGCCGGATGGGCTTTCGGGGCGGCCGTGTTCTTGAGCCATCTGCTGGCGTTGGTTATTTCATCGGGGCCATGCCGAAAGATTTGGCTGAAACCTCGGAACTGACCGCCATCGAAATTGACCGCGTATCGTCCCGCATCCTGTCGCGTCTCTATGGGCATCACGGCGTTCGGACACTCACGGTCGGTTTTGAAAAGGCCCGACTGCCGAAGGACTGGTTCGATCTGGTGATCTCGAATGTTCCCTTCGGGAACTATCAGGTGCCGGATGACCGGAATGTGCCGTATGCAAACTTCCTCATCCACGACTATTTCTTCGGTCGCGCTTTGGATGTGGCTCGGCCGGGTGGATTGGTGGCGTTCATCACGTCCGCCGGAACGCTCGATAAATGGGACGACCAGGCTCGACGCCACATCAGTGCTCGGGCCAGATTCGTCGGCGCGATTCGTCTGCCTTCCGGGACTTTTTCGCACATTGCCAACACAGAAGTCACGACCGATATCGTCTTCCTTCAGAAATTGGGGGAGGGTGAGAAGGCTACCGACGACTGGATCGCTGTGATGGAAGCCCCGCACGTCATGTGTGATGGTTACCGGCGTTTGTTTGTGTCGAGCTGGTATGTCCAGAATCCGGAGATGCTGATCGGTCGCATGGGGCAGAAGTCGAATGGCTTTGGGCTTGCCAACGCGGCGATTTTCGACGGCGATGTCAGGGCGGCTTTGGCAGAGCGGATTTCCCGGTTGCCCGAAGGCATCTACACGCCACGCGTGGTTGAGGCATCGTTGTCCGTGCAACGGGACATTCGTGTCTCGGCGCCGGAGTTCATCAAGCCGGGGGCTTATTGCCTGACAGCGGATGGCCGTCTGGCTGTCTCGGAAGGGCAAGAGTTGCTGGTGATCGATGCCTCGGTGTCGGCAACGGCAGCCAAGCGGATTCGCGGTTTGATGGCAATCCGCGACGCGGCACGAAGACTTCTGCACATCCAGCACGCCACGGCGGACGATGGTCGACTCGGTGCATATCGGGTCGCCCTGAACGTCGCCTACGATGGTTTTGTGGCGAAGCACGGCTATCTTCATGCGAAGGCCAACAAACTGGCCTTCAAAGGGGATCCAGACCTGCCATTGCTGCTTTCTCTGGAGAACTACGATCCGGAAGGTGGTACGGCGGAGAAGGCGGACATTTTCCATCGAAGAACGGTGGGTGTTGTCCGCAAGGTCGAGCGGTGTGCGTCAGCCGAGGAAGCGCTGATAGTGTCGCTGCACGAGCGGGGTCGAGTCGACGTTACGTTGATGGAGTCCTTGCTGGGGCAGGGGAGGGAGCAGTTTCTCCCGGACATGGCGGATCGCGGTCTGATCTTCCTCAATCCGGACTCCTCGCAATGGGAGACCTCCGATGCTTATCTCTCCGGCAACGTTCGCAGCAAGCTGGAAATGGCGGAAGCGGCCGGTAGTGAGTATGTCCGCAACGTCGAAGCACTGAAGGCGGTAATTCCGCCGGATCTGGGGCCGGGTGAGATTGATGCCCGGATTGGCTCGACATGGATTCCATCCCGCGACTATGCAGCATTTCTTGATCATCTTCTGGAATGCGATGGTTGCTCGGTGGAGTTCAGTGCTGAGGCCGGTGCGTGGAATGTTGAAGTGCCATGGCAGGGTGAGCGGTCGGTGGCATCGACCCAAACCTTCGGTACCGGACGCATCACTGCTGGCGAGTTATTCGTCGTTACGCTAAACCAGATGGTTCCTACGATACGGGATCGCGATCCGGTCACTGACCGGTATTTCGTGAACACGGAGGAGACCATTGCCGCGAGGGAAAAGCAGCAGGCGCTCAAGGAGAAATTCAGATCCTGGGTATTCGCCGATTCCGAACGGTGCGATCGGTTGGTCAGGATGTACAACGACCAGTTCAATGCAGTCAGGCTGAGGGAGTTCGATGGTTCAAGACTCTCATTGCCGGGGTTTTCCGAGGTGTACAACCTTCATCGGCATCAGAAGGACGCAATTTGGCGAATCGTGTCCGGTGGAGTGAATACCCTACTGGCCCACGTGGTCGGTGCGGGGAAGACCCTGACGATGATCTGCGGCGGTATGGAGTTGCGACGTCTCGGTATGGCCAGTAAGCCATGCTATGTCGTGCCCAACCACATGCTTGAGCAGTTTGCGGCGGAGTTTCTGCGGGCTTATCCGGGGGCCAACATCCTGATGGCAAGCAAGGACGACCTGGTCGGTGACAAGCGCCGGACGTTGCTGTCCCGGGTTGCAACCGGGGACTGGGATGCCGTGCTGATTACCCATGCCTCTTTCGAGAGGATCAAGATGAGCGACGAAGCTATGGAATCGTTCATCGAGGCGCGAATCCATGAAATCGAGTCCGCAATACGGGCCTCGAAATCGAATAAGCGCGGGAATCGGATCGTCAAAGAGTTGGAACGTGCCAAGAAGATCTGGCTCGCAAGGCTGGAGAAATTGTCGGCCAAGTCGAAGAAGGACGACATGCTCACGTTTGAGGAATTGGGCATCGACTATCTTTTTATCGACGAGGCGCATTACTTCAAAAACCTGTACCGCTTCACCAAAATGACGCGGGTTGCAGGTCTGCCGAACTCCAACTC
>VIKE01000042.1:14863-36555 GCA_008080565.1 Rhodocyclaceae bacterium
CAACTCGGAGCGAGCCTTCGATATGTTCGTGAAGACTCGCCATGTGATGGACAAGCAGGGCGGTCGTTCGGGAGTGGTATTCGCGACCGGGACACCGGTATCGAACTCGATGGCCGAAATGTGGACCATGCAACGCTATCTGCAGCCGGTGACGTTACGCTCCAATCATGTGTCGCAGTTTGATACGTGGGCGGGGAACTTTGGGGAATCGGTGACTGCCCTGGAGCTGTCGCCGGATGGCGGTGGCTACCGTATGAACACGCGGTTTGCGCGGTTCGTCAATTTACCGGAGCTGATGACCATGTTCCGGGAAGTCGCCGATATCCGTACTGCCGACATGCTGCAACTGCCGGTGCCTCGGTACTGCCTGGAAACCATGACGGCCAAGCCGACTGCCGAGCTGAAGGAGTTTGTGGCAACGCTCGTCGCCCGCGCGGAAGCAATACGCAACGGCGTAGTAACACCCCAGGAAGACAATATGCTGGCGGTGACCAACGATGGCCGCAAGGCAGCGTTGGACATGCGACTGGTTGATGCCTCAAGCATGGAAGCTCAGGACGGCAAGGTCAGTCAGTGTGCGGGCAATGTCTTCGGGATATGGCGGGAGACCGCAGCGTTCCGGGGAACACAGGTGGTGTTTTGTGACCTTAGTACGCCGACAGACGATGGACGGTTCAGTGTCTATCACGTCATCCGTGCAAAGCTCGTCGAAATGGGTGTTCCGGGAACGGAGATTGCGTTCATTCACGACTACGACAGCGATTCCTCCAAGGCGGAGTTGTTCAAGTCGGTCAGGGAGGGGCGGATTCGAATCCTCCTGGGCAGCACACTGAAGATGGGGGTAGGCACCAATATCCAGACCCGACTGGCGGCGTTGCACCATCTGGACGCTCCGTGGCGGCCGGCTGATGTGGAGCAGCGGGAGGGACGCATCATTCGACAGGGCAACCTGAATGAGGAAGTGCGGATCATCCGTTATGTCACAGAGGCATCGTTCGATGCCTACATCTGGCAGACCCTCGAAACCAAGGCACGGTTCATCGCCCAGGTCATGAGAGGGGACACCGGAATGCGCAGCGCGGAGGATGTGGAGTTGGCGGCACTGTCCTATGCCGAGGTGAAAGCCCTGGCATCGGGAAATCCGCTGGTGATGGAGAAGGCTGGCATCGATGCTGAAGTCGCAAAGCTCTCCTTGTTGAAATCTCAATGGGATAACCAGCGATGGGCAAACCAGCGGGAGTCGGCGACCTTGCCCAGCAGAATCGAGAAGATCCGGGAACGGATCGAATCGGTCGAAGCTGACATTGGCAATCGTGAGGATGTCCGAGGCAATCGCTTCGGCATGGTGATTGATGGAAAACGCTATCACGAGCGATCAATCGCGGGTGAGGTGCTTCAGCGGTACTACAGCGAGGCCAAGGCCAGAACTCGGAAGTTCGGGAACTGGAAATCCTCGCCGGGTGAGATGTCGGTTGGGCAGTTTGCCGGCTTCGATCTCGTGGTATCCATCCCCACGGGAACCAGCGATGGCCCTTGCTTCATCCTGAAAGGGCGTCGGGCCTATGCGGCTCATCATTCCGACAACCCGCAAGGGATGGTCAGAGTGGTCGAGAACGTGGCCAACAGCCTGGAAGGACGATTGGCGGAAGCTTATGAAGATGCTGCCCGGGCAGAAAAGCGCCTGGCAGACATTCTTACGGAGTTGGCCAAGCCATTCGAAAAGGAGGAAAGGTTGACGCAGTTGCTGGCACGCCAACGCGAGATCAATGCTGCACTCGATCTCGACAAGGACAACGCCGGTGCGATGGAAGCGGAAGCCGAAGCCGCCTGACGTGAAATTTCATTCAACCCGCTCGGGAACTCCTGCCCTACGGGGCAGTGGGTTCTCGGCATTTTTGGAGATTTGTATTTTGCATAAGTCGTGACATTCAAGACCCCGGACCTGGTCCGGGGTTATCTACGGCGTTGCGTGGTGGTGTGATGGTCGAATTCGATCCTTTTAGGTCGCATTTCAGCAGTCACGAAAGACAGTTGCTACGTAGCATCGCAACTGCATCCTCCCTCGCAAGCATTTCCCGGCCATGGTGCCGGGGTTTTTCGGAAGGGGTTCAGTGAGCCTCTTGCGCAAAGCATATTGAGATTCGATCCTGTGCCGTAAGGCGCTGGATGGACGTGTGGTAGCTGGCCACGAGAAAACAAACAGCATCATGAACCCCGCCGGGGAGCGTATCCCGGCAGGGGTACCTCCATGCCGAGCGGAGATTTCCAACCGGCTCGGCCGGGGCCTTCCCAAGGATCCCGGCAAGGGGTGCTTCGGAAGGTCCCGATCGGGACTTTCCATGGAGGCACCTGAAATGAAGTATGAATACGAAACGCAACGCGTCAAGGATGACGCACGAGGGCGCTGGGAGAGGGTGCTTCCCGACCTGGCGCCTGCTTTGAAAGATGCCGTAGAGAAGCGGGGCAAGCACGTCCCTTGCCCGGTTCATGGCGGACGGGATGGCTTTCGGGTCTTTCCTGACGTCGATGAAACTGGCGGAGGGGTCTGCAATACCTGTGGCTATTTTGCTGACGGCTTTTCTCTGCTCATGTGGATCAACGGCTGGGACTTTGGTCGCACGATCCGCGAAGTGGCTGAGCATGTCGGCACTACGCCGGTTCGCGATATGCGCAAGGAAGTGTCGCATGCTCCAAGTAGTGCCCCTGATGACACCACTCGCCGTGAGCACCTCAATCGCACATGGCGGGAATCGCTGGCATTAACGCACCCGAAAGCCGAATCTGCTCGTCTGTATCTGGCGCGACGCGGCCTGTCAGTGCGTGTGCCGGATACCCTGCGCTTCCATCCCGAGCTGGGGTATTACGCAGACAACCGCATCGTGGCCCGCTATCCGGCCATCATCGGCCAGGTTACAGGGCAAGGGGGCGAAGCAGTCACGCTTCATCGCACCTACCTGACGGCTGATGGCCACAAGGCTCCGGTCGATGCACCAAAAAAGCTGATGCGCCATCCATCGGCGCGACAGCTGACTGGCGGCGCAATTCGGCTGGTACCAGCGGGTGCTCGTCTGGCAGTGACCGAAGGCATTGAAACGGCACTTGCCGTTATCGAGGCTACAGGGATTCCTGCCTGGGCGACAGGGAATGCCCATCTTCTGGAAACCTTCGTTCCTCCTCCCGGAGTGAGTCAGGTTCTGGTCTTCGCGGACAAGGATCGACCTTCTCGGCAGCATCCTTCCGGACACGGACAGGAAGCGGCAAGAGGATTGGTGACCAGACTGTGGGCGATGGGGATTCGAGCCGGGGCAATTGCACCTGCGCTCGATATTCCAGATGGCAGAAAGGGAGTCGATTGGCTGGATGTCCTCAATCTTCTCGGCAAGGCGGGGTTTCCCGCACTCGGTAGCGTCGAAAAGGCGCTGACACGAGCAGCCTGACAGGGGAGGTGATCATGTACGGAGTCATCGACTTCAGCTTGATCGATACCATGCCCGGTGGATTCGGACCTTTCGCGCCGCCGGCAGGATGGCAGGGCGACTACCTGCAATATTTGCGAGCACGCTTCGATGGTGACATCGGTGCGCGACAGCAGATTGCGGTAGTGGGGCGCATCATCGTCCGCAAACTTGAAGGTGCGCCGACCGAGTTTATCGGTCCTCACGCCGTCGAGGCACGGGAATTTGCACTTTCCGTGTGGTCGTCGATCAGTCGCAACTAACGCAGCATCAACACCCGGCCTTGGCCGGTTTCTTTATCCCGCGGGGAGTGTATCCATCCCCGGTCGGGGACGGTGCCTTCCCGTTTTTCATTGGAGGCACCATGTACGACAAATTCGCACCTCTTCTCGAACAGGCCATTACCGAGCCTGGCATCGTGAGCGAGGCTTACCGCAGGTTCCACCGCTTCAGCATTGGCAACCAGATTCTGGCGGCCGTCCAGCTACATCAAAGGGATTTGCCCCTGTCGCCGATCGCGAGCTTTAACCGATGGAAAGAGCTTGGTCGTTCGGTTTGCAAGGGGCAGAAAGCCATTTCCCTGTGGATGCCGCTCACGGTTAAGCGTCGGGACAAGGACGATTCCTCTGGCGACTTCGGCGATACCGGCGAGGTCTTCACTGTCTTCAAGTTGGCACCTCGCTGGTTCAGCCTGGAACAGACCGAAGGTGAAGCCTACGTCGAGCCCGTCGAATCGCCACAGTGGGATGCCGAAGCTGCTTTGGCAGCATTGGGCATCACGCTGGAGCCCTTCGATCTCATGGACGGCAATGTGCAGGGCTATGCGGTAAGACGTCGCATTGCAGTCAGTCCGCTGGCCGAGTATCCCCACAAGACCCGGTTTCACGAGATCGCTCATGTCGTTCTTGGGCACACGTTGGAATCCGATTGCCATGACGCCGCATCGATGCCGAGAAGTCTTCAGGAAGTCGAGGCCGAAGGCGTGGCATTTCTTTTGTGCTCGATCCTTGATCTGCCGGGGCGGGATGAGTCGCGAGGTTATATCCAGTCGTGGCTTGAAGGCGGTCAGCTACCGGAAAAGTCAGCTCAGCGGATCTTCGGCGTCAGCCAGAAGATTCTTGAGGCTGGCCGACCGGGTGACCGGGAAGCAGTACCGCAGTAAGTCTCAATTTCTCAACCCCGCGGGGCGTGCAATCGTCCCGCAAGGGGAGGGTGCCGCCCCGCTTTTCTATTTGGAGGCACCCAAGATGATGAACTCAACCAACCGCGAACTGCTCTCGATCCTGCTGGGCGAAGATAGCGAGTCACATTCCATGCGATCTTTGGCCGAGCTTTTCGGGCTGCGCACGGTTCGGCAAGCAACAACTTATGGCGTGGCAGAGGAAGTTCTTTCATATGCCATGTCCGGCAAGCTAATGGCCGCCAGGGAGCTGCTTCGGCGAGCGCTGGCAGAATCCTTTGGCGAGTCGTCCGTTAACCTCGCTTCACCGGCTTCGGTACGTGATTACTTGCGTCTGTTCCTGGGAGGGCAGGAGTACGAGAGCTTCGTGGCTCTCTGGCTTGATGCCCAGAACCGGCTTATCGCCGGGATGGAGCTCTTTCGGGGAACGACGACCCAAACGTCAGTGTATCCGCGGGAAGTGGTGAGGACCGGATTGAAGCTCAATGCATCGGCCGTGATCTTTGCGCATAACCACCCATCCGGGAGCCCTGAGCCGTCACGGGCCGACGAGATGCTCACGAACCAGCTTCGGCAGGCGTTGGCACTCGTTGATATCAAGGTGCTCGACCACTTCATCGTGGCGGACACCGCAGTCATGTCCTTCGCAGAAAGGGGCCTGATCTGACCCAATGAAAAATACCCGCCGATGTTTGGCGGGTATTTTTTTTTGCCCGAAGTTGATCGAATTTGCTGTATCGAAAGTAATAGATTATTACTTTTATGGGCGGTCGTAATGGCTACCGAGCCCGCCCGGAAAAGACGACTGTGCCGCAGACGATAGCGTCATCAGGTACCGGCATGATGGGCGTGGGCCAGCTGGAGTTTAGTGTCTTGAGAAAGCGCCCCTCCGGTGTGACCACCAGTCTTCGGAAGAAAGCGATTTCACCCTTGAGTACCACGACGTCCCTTCCGTGATCGGGGGGTACGCAAGGATCGATGAAGATGATCTCCCCCTCGCGGTATCCATCGTCTCCGATCATGGCCTCGCCAAGAACGGGGAGGGCGAAAGTCTCATCGCTGTGCTCAACCGGGCACGCCAGCCATGCATTGTGCTTGCGTCCACCCTGGGAGTTCGGTGGCGCTAGACTTTCCCAGCTCAATACCGGAACAACCCCCTTGGCGAGCATTCGCGTAGAAATCACCTCTTGGCCTGTCAGCTGATCGGGGGTCACTCCGAGGACACTGGCGATTTTCTGAAGGGTTTCCTTGCGAGGATGCTTTGCCTTCGAGCGTTCCTTGAGAATCCTGTTGATGGCGGGCTGCGAAACTCCGGAACGATTTGCCAACTCCGTTTGGTTCAACCGGTGTTTGCTCATCAGCGCTTCAAGAATTTCGGCGACGGGGTTGCTGCTGCTCACGGTCATCGTGGTTTCGGTGTTCGTCATAATTTATGCTGTGTTTCGTTGTCATACGCATATATTGTAATATAAAATGCGCACTCGTGACCACTTAAATGATTTTTTATTATGGAAAAACGCGACATACTCAAAATTAACAGACAGTTCCTGTTGCTCACGCGCCAGCTGGCACAGGACGGAAAAGCGGCTGAACTCATGACTGGGCTTCCGCGCTCAGTGATCGACAAGATCGCCAATCTCGACATGGATGAAATCGAGGAGTTGGCGGAGACGGTAGGTATTTCGCTCTACACACTCAGATTGACGGACCCGGCTTTTAGCCGGCTTATCCAGATGCCTCGGGACGCGAAAAGCACTTACGCCGAGGCAACACTGGTAAGCAACGGCCGTGTCGGCGCTACTTTCCCCTGAGGAGCTGGAAAACAGTCGGGTTGCTCATGAGCTGATCCGGTTGAAGCTCCGGGTGCCGATCGTGCATTACCTGACGAGTATCCATTCGAAGCCCCTTCGGTTGCGCTGGCGGCAGCTTCATAGCGAGAGTCCGCCCAATGGCAAGCTGCCGGATTCGGTCCGATCCTTCATTGCGGATGCAATGACGTTGGCCAATCTATCCAGCTTCGTTGCCCTCTATAACCGGCTTGACGACGGGGAGGGGAGGTCGATTACGGCCGGAATGCTGTTGCGTACCTGGAAAATGCACTGCCGAGTCGGGAGCGAGAATCTGGATATTAACGCTGCCTGGTACGCCATTCGGGACGTGCGATCCAAGATCGTTGGGTGGCAGCGGTGCTCAAGGTGCCAGACCATGTATATTTATGAACCCAATGTGTCGCATGCACGTTCATGCCCATTTTGTGCTCTGGTGAGAACCCGCATTTGACATGGTCTGGACGGCTTCTGGGGGATGGCCATAAATGGAATGCTAGGGTCCGTGATGCTGTCGGCCAATAATCAAACCTGGTGAGGTGCCTTTCATGTGCGCATTATTGCTGTCATCAGCAAGAACTAACCAATCACAGGGTAGTGTTGTTCCTCTAAACATCGACTCGACTACACAACAGTCATTCCACATGCGCTGCCCTCTAACTGACGCTCCTTAAACCGGAAATACCCCGGTCCGCACAGCACCGAGAATTTGCGGTATGCATAGGTCGTAGCGGGAAACCCTGCCGTCACAGACTTCAAAAAGCACGGCAGCCTGTACTTCGTTACCATGACCCTGAGTCATGAACGCGCATGGTCTGCCGCCATCGGATTGAGCGGTGCGGCCAACCTCCACCCGGACACGCGAACTTGGATCATTCACACCGTGAGCGCGCACTGTCCGCATCTTGCCCCTCAGGTAATCCGAAATTGCTGTTGACCCAACCAGTTCTTCGAATACCCATTGCGACGCGTATCGTGCATCAGAAGCAAGCAAAGCCAAAAAGCCTTCGGGTTCCAGACGGTTCCACGCCTTGGCGAAAGCGAACACCACTTCTTCTTCGGTCACGTCAGTCATGCAATCCACTCCCTGTCATGTTCGATTTCATCAACCATTGTCCAGCTTTTAATTTAGCGGCTCGATCACATATCACATCATGTAACGCATAAGCGCCGACTGTCTCTCATTAATCAGCCTCATGATGAGGTTGCTGGTCACCCCGACCTCTTGTTCGTCAAGGGTCTGGATTACTTGTAGAGATTCGTCGAAGCGCGCCTGCTCTCGGTACAACTCGGCAAGCTCCATGGTGTACCCCTGCCGTGATGCAGCCACCCATTCCCGTAATATCTCGCTCAGGCTCTGCATGTTTTGCAGCTGTTCTTCCGAGGCTTCGAATGCCGGGTACGTGAAGGGGCTTCCCGGTGGCCTGCTGTAGCTGGGCGCTTGACGGCCACGCAACTTACCCCACCAGTTTCTGCGATCGGGGTTAGCTGCCTCCCATGCCGCTTTGGTGACGGCTTCTTCCGCATCGCGATGCTGGCGGTATCTATCCCTGTATGGGTGGTTCAGATAGCGCCAGTACCCCAACCTTGCTGCAACCTCAACTTCCCTGCTGGTCGCCTTGGCAATGCACTCAGGCAAAAGCTCGTCCGGTACGTGATCCATGTACGGCAGTTCAGAGGAATCTGCGGTATCGATTGCGACCATGTCTCTCACCAATATGTACTGACCACATTTGCACCGGCGCAGACCTTCGTCGTTTGGCATGAGCGAACCATCCCTCCAACCGTCCGTCCAGTATTCGAACGCCATGAAGTTCATCGAAACATACCTGGGAAATGAATACTGGGCGCCGCAGCAGGGCGACGCCACAATTCGGAAACCACGAATAATTGTCATGTTGAATTTCGCTTTCCTATCTCACAATATTTGTACGCGTACTGGCAGAAAGGCATTCCTTAAGGGCTGCAAATGTCGCCTTAATTCCAGATGATGATGTCTTCCCGATTTGTCCAATCGTAAGCACCGCCGTAATCCGGCATGATCGTGTAACGCACCATGGATTGGCACTCAGCTTCGCGATTCACGTATCTCCTCCACATTTGCAGACCGCGAATCTGGCTGAAGCCAGAAGTCCTCCGTGGCCACGCCATACAGCGGAATAGCTTTGATCGTTGGAAAATCGCCCAACCACAGCACGGGTACATTCACCTTTACGAACGATCCAGTCAGATTTGCAAGAACCTCCGCTTGTCCTCGGTGGCGAAACGGCTTCGTGATCGGCACACCAGATCTGTTGCGCACGACCCAGCCATCATCGGCAAGCTCCACCCAGCGGGTGTTGCTGCGGACCGTCATACTGGTTTGCGCCAATTCGAGATTCAGGGCCTTGGCAATCGATCGAGCGGCGTCTGGCAAGGCAGACCGATAAAGTGCTTCCGGTGGGCCAAAGCTTCTCCAGCGCGCAGACTGGAGTTCGGCCGTACTCCAGGCCACGCCATCCAGCTTCTGTACCTGCGACCACCACAGCATCAACTTCAATGCCAGCAGAGGCCAGTCCTTCCGTAACGGCGCATCCGGGGGCGGTGCCTTGTTCTGCGTTGAAGTATCATCCTTGCCTACCGCATGAAGATCGGCATGCCAATCGCTCTGGATTTCATCCAAGAACAATACTCGCCGTCCGTCGTCGGTTTCCCGGATACCTGTCCGGACGTGGACGAGGACGTTACGTGTCCGATAGTGGCGCGGCTTGTAACTCCCCGGCCAATCATCCAGTTGAATCAATATCTCGCGATAGCCGTCGTTGCCCGGCAGAGAGTAGCGCTCCCATTTTGCCAAGGCATGTTCCCTGCCCATCGACGAGAAACGCTGGTTGATTTTGTGCTCGGCATATTCAATGGCATCCTCTGGCGAATCGAAGCCCTCAGGCAGTTGCGCAATGAGCTTGCCTCGCTCGTCGAGCACCCACCACCAATCGGCTCGTCTCGTAAACAAATCGATGTAGCGGCAACGCACGACAGACCACCCTAGTGCCCGATGCCTATAACGAATGACATACCAACTGCCGTCGCCCTTAGACCCCCATAGGCCGCGCTTCTTATAGTCTTTCGCCGGCACCCACTGGCAGCACTCGCTCCACCCTGCCATCGTTTTGAAGCCAAACCGCGATTCGCAGACGAACTTTGGTGTTACGTGGAGAAGATTGATCAGGCGGATAACCTGTGCCTGCGACAACGTTTCCCCTGCAAACTGGGATTCAAGGCGAATCAGCACGCCTGACTCGTCCAACTCCTCGGGCTTCACGCCTTTGCTGATCATTGCCCTCAGGGTTGCCACCCATTGCTCGGCGCTGGCTCGATTCAAGCCCACCCTACGAATCAGACTCGGCAGTGATGATGTCAGGGGCGGCTTGGCTAATTCGATGCTGTAGATGTTTTCCGGGAAGCGGGGGCGCTTTGCCAGTTCCTCCAGAAAATGCCCGACGAGGGCTTCATACCATTGGATGAAGCGATCCAACTCCGGCGACTTCCGCTCTCGTAAATCTGCTACCCATTCGGCTGCCGACTTGCCCGTGAATCGATACGTCCCAAAGCCACGCTCTCGACGAACAACATCAAGCAGGGGCGCGTAATCCCAATACGTCGCACCTTTTTTAAGGCGATAGCGCTGGCGGCGCTGACGCTCGTCGAAGCGACTTTCACTCAATCCCAGCACAGTGCCATCCAGTGTGGTAAAAGAAAAATGGGGCGGTGCTTTGGTAGGCATGGCGACATCCACTAAAGCAGCCTGGGCCGCATCCCCTTGGCGTGCTGACTGGTCTCAATCCACGGACGCCACAGGTTCTCTGTGCGTACGGTTTGGCGCGCAAGAACCTCTGCTGCCCAGGCTGGAGTATTGATCGCTTGGACGTCGAACCAAGGTCGATCGCGCAGCAATGCATCAAGGAGTACGCAGAAACGATGCTTTGAATTTCGGAAGCCCACCTCGCAGAAATCAATGAGCAGTTTGTTCTGGTATATAGTCATTTCACCTTCCCAAAAGATCATCCAAGAATAGCGGGATGTTCATTAGGTTGGTCTTTCAGCGAAACTCTAAGTGCCGGGCGAGGAGATCATCGAACACGGCTTCGAGACCTGGGTGAACGCCACGAAGGCCTGACACCACGCGAGTGGCCCAGTCGAAGTAGGCATCTTTGCGTTCAACTGACCAGTCTGCCGGCGGCGACGACAAAATGTCCCTCAGATTTGAGATTTTGTCAGCCAGCTTGACCAACTTGGCCTCTCGTGAAATGTGAGGGGCGTGCTCAATCTGCTTCTGTTTGCGGACATCTTTGTCCAGCCCTTTGTCGTCCGTCACTTCGAGAACGATGGAGGTAATGCGTTTCCCGAAAATCCCTTCCAATTCTTCAGCCGTGGTTTTCGTGTCTTCGATTGTGTCGTGCAAGACAGCTGCGCAAAGAATGCTGATATCGGAAATGCCCCCCTCGTTTGCTAGCACATTGGCCAGCGCGATAGGGTGGTTGATGTATGGTGATGCGTCGGCATCTTTACGTCGTTGAGTTCTATGCTTCTCGGCGGCAAATGCTACCGCTTTCACGAATTGGCCTACGGTGTTTTCTGTATGCATTACTGGCTCCTCGCTGCGTTAGGTTGGCGTAGCAGGGGATGCTTGAAGAATGGCAGCGATCTCGGCGTCATCCCCTGTGGTCATGAGCACCCAGATCGCATGACTTTTTTCTTGTGGATCGGCTATAGAGTTCTCAAGTCCCTTGATCAGAACCAAATCCTGTTCTGCACGATGCTTTGCTTTTCGGCTGCCGTACTCGGCAACCAAATAGTCGCCAACAACGTCCATGGCTTGGATCAATGCATCTTCATCCGTACGGATGCCTTGCCAGAAAAAGCGGTTTGTCATGGCTTCACGAGGAAACTCGGCGATTCCTTTCAATAACTGGAATGCCTGTCCCCAAGGGGATGACCACTCAGTGCTTCTTGCCGAACTGAAGGCCACCGGAGAATAGGCAACCTTCGGAATCAGCTTCTCCCCTTTGGTTCGGTCTAGACGCAGCTTCAATTCTTCCAGGATGTTGCCTACGGCACTGTCTGGAATCTTGCCGCCAGGGTGATATGCCTCATACATACGTTGCGCATCCGCACGGATCCGGTCGCGCTGGGAAGCCAGGAATGCTTCGATGTCATCACCAACCGCTGCCCCGAGCAGTTTCTTGGCATCATCGTTGGCTGCGGTCAATGCAGACTCAAACAATCCGATAGCTTGCTTGGGTATCCAGCGAACGCCGTCGGCCAAGGAAAAGGAGTAGCGCGGCAGCAATTCCCCGGATATGCGCCGAAGACGGTCAATTTTCTTTAACGTGGTCTCATCAAACGGAGCGACCTTGATTGAAGTTTGTGCGCGAACTACTCCGGTTTGACGAAAACTGTCAACACCAAACCACTCTGGCTTTACTGGGGCTTCAAGTGGGGGGATTCGGCTAAATTTGTCGACTGAAACTAATGAGCCGAGCTCGAAGACCCTTGCCACTCCTTCAGAGAGCAAATCTAGCTTGGGAACCCCGATGTCTTCAGTTGGTGAGCTGACGACATCGTTGTTCGCATCAATCAATACCACTTCGCCAGAGTCTGGGTCTATTTTGGCTTTAATTGGTGCTTCAGCCGATGATTCATAAGAGAAGCATTGCCTACGATATTCCTCCCACAAACGAGCTGCCTCAATATCCCCTTCAGGTAGTACCAAATGCGGCATTGTCGTTGCGACCTCTTGGCGGAGAGGGCCTGCGATGCTCCATAAGTAATCAAACCACTTTCTGCATGCTTCAAGTGTTGCAGCTGATACCACACAGGCCAAGTTTGCTTGAGAGGGGGAATTTGGTGCAAACCCCATATTCTCTGTTGGCCCCATCGAAATCGCTGTCGTCCCATCCGAACTGCAAAGGCAAAGGAGATTTGACGATCTGTCGAGCAATGATGCTTCGGGGAAAACCCTGAACGCAGCTCGCTTTCCGTGACGATCAACCAAACGCAGCAGATTCTCGAGATCTGATTCCGTGGTACGACAGGTAGGGTGAATACTCAGTACCAAACGTAGTTGCGAATCGATGTTGTCGGCTAGATAACCTTCCATCCAGTTGACTGCCTTTGCATCTAGGGCAGATATGACACCAAATATGCTGATTGCGGTTCTGGCGGCTGCCTCAAATGGCAATTCAGTTTGGTATCTGCCAATACCTGCGCTGACGCGGGGCTCGGGCCAAATAAATGGCATTTGTGGTGCAATCGAGTTGCTCATTTGGCTTCTCCTTTGACACCAGTGGTTCAGTGCCTATGTCTTTGGTGGTAATCACAATGCAGCTAACCAACGAATCAAATTCATCTAATGGACACATTTTAGAACATCCCATATACTTTCTGCAATAACTCGCACACGCCTTCGCTAACCCACATGAGCAAGCAGGATGTCGAACGAACTACTCACTGATCTAACACAGCCCCAGCGCGACCGGCTCGCCTTCGTGGAGTTGCGTGTGCGCTTTATCGGGGAGATCCGTCGCCAGGATCTGGTCACGCGGTTTGGCATCCAGTCCGCCGCAGCCACTCGAGACCTTGCGCTCTACAAGGAGTTGGCGCCGGGCAACATTGATTACGACTCGAAGGGCAAGTCCTACGTCCTCGGGCCAGATTTCCGCCCCGTCTTCGACTCACCACCTGATCGAGTGCTTTCTTGGCTAACGCAGGGCTTTGGCGATGGCGAGCCGGTACGGCTTAAAGCATGGATAGCCAGCGAAACACCATCACGGCTGACTCAGCCAGATCTGGATGTGCTCGCTTCCGTAACCAGAGCAATCCATCAGGAATGTCCGCTGGCAATCGAATATCACTCAATCACCAGCGGGCGTACAGACCGGGAGATTGTTCCCTTTGCGTTACTCGACAACGGTTCGCGGTGGCACGTCCGCGCTTTTGATCGAAAGAGCCAGGAATTCCGAGACTTCGTCATCACCCGGGTAAGAAAACCGGTGGTGATGAAAGGCGCCGAGGTTCAGTCTCACGAGCGAAGCGACCAGGATATTCAGTGGACCCGTATCGTTGAGCTGGAATTGGTGCCGCACCCCGACCAGCCCCGTCCCGAGATCACGGAGATGGACTACAGCATGGATAGCGGGGTCCTGCGCATGAAATTGCGTGCCGCGACTGCCGGCTACATCCTGCGCCAGTGGTGCGTGGATTGCTCTCCGGATCACAGCCTGCGCGGCCATGAATATCGTTTGTGGTTGAAGGATCATCTGGCACTGTATGGCGTGAAAAACGCCCTGTTGGCACCGGGCTACCGCTCTCCCGAACCCCTTCGGCGCGAAGCCGATTCGGACTGAGCGTGCGCCATGCTGACAAAACTCGAACGGTACATAGACCAACTCGGCGAACTGAATAACAAATTGATCGTCTTGGCTGGCCCGCGTGGAAGCGGTAAAACCAAACTGCTGCAGGAACTGGGCAAAAAACTGGGCGTGCAGCCGTTGAACGTGAATTTGGAGTTGGGGCGTCGCTTATCGGCGACCCCGCAAACCGGACGCGGGTTCTTGGTGGGCCAGTTGCTGAGAGACATTGCCGACAAGGAACGGAAAGAGGACTTACTGCTGCTCGACAACCTGGAGTTGTTGTTTGAGCGTGGTTTGCAGATCAATCCGCTCGATCTGATTAAACGGTTGGCGCACTCAAAGCGTGTTGTGGCCGTGTGGCCAGGTGAACTAAGGGGAAATCGGCTGTATTACGCCGAAATGACTCATCCTGAATATCGCGACTACGACGCTGAAGGCGTGGTTGCACTTGAGATTGGAAGCTAAGGGGGAAACATGACGAACAAGATGAAATATGGAGATCTGATCCAGTTCGAGCAAATCGAATCGGTCATTCAATTGCTCGACGCCGATCGGCCAGACGAGGCCAAAAAACTCGTCTCAACCTACGTCATTTCCGACGACATGGCCGAGCGGATCTCCAAGCTCATGATCCCCCAGCTCAGCTTCGACGACACAGTCGATCACAAGGGTGTCCTGATTGTCGGTAACTACGGCACGGGTAAGTCGCACTTGATGTCGGTATTGTCCTTGGTGGCCCAGGATGCTGCCTATGCCCCGATGATCCGCCATCAAAAAGTGGCCGAAGCTGCTGCGTCGATCGCGGGCAAGTTCAAGGTGCTGCGCATTGAGGTTGGTGGTCTGGAAATGCCGCTGCGCCAGATCATCACCCGTCGGCTGGAAGAATTCCTCGCCAATATGGGCGTGAACTACACCTTCCCCACGGCAGACCAGGAGCTCGACAACAAGCACTCCTTCGAAGAAATGATGGGGGCTTTTGAAGACGTGTATCCAGGTCAAGGTATCTTGCTGGTGGTAGATGAGTTCCTCGAGTATCTGGATTCCCGCCGTGGCCACGAGCTGGCACTAGATCTGGCAATCCTGCGTCAGATTGGTGAAGTCACCAAACACCTGAAGTTCCGCTTTGTGGCGGGCGTGCAGGAAGCCATTTTCGATAGCGCACGCTTCGAGCATGTGGCCAACAGCATGCGCCGCGTACACGAACGCTTCACGCAAATCCTGATCGATCGCAACGACGTCAGCTTTGTCGTCGCTGCCCGCCTGCTGAAAAAGAGCGCCGACCAACAGAACAAGATTCGCGAGTACCTCACGCCCTTTGCCAAGTTCTACAGCAACATGAACGAGCGCATGGACGAGTACGTCCGCCTGTTCCCCGTTCACCCGGACTACCTCAAGACCTTCGAACAGATCCATTTTGCCGAAAAGCGTGGTGCACTGACCACCATTGAAAGCGCCATGAAGGCGCTGCTCGATCAGGAAGTCCCGATCGACAAGCCGGTGCTGATCAGCTACGAAAGCTTCTGGCAGACCATCAAGAAGAACTCGGCGCTGCGCCCTGATGCCAATATCAAGGAAGTCCTGCGCGTTTCCGATGTACTGGAGTCCCGCGTTCAGCAGTCGTTCACCCGGCCAGCCTACAAAAGCATGGCGCTGCGTGTCATCAATGCCTTGGCCGTGCACCGACTGACCACGGGCGGCGACATCCATGTGCCCATTGGCCCAACGGCAGCCGAGTTGCGTGACGCCCTGTGCCTCTATCAGCCGGGTGTCGAGGATATGCCCGGCGATGCGGCTGAAAACTTGCTGTCGATGGTGCAAACCGTGATGCGGGAGGTGCTGAAAACCGTCAACGGCCAGTTCATCTCCAAGGCCGCCGACACCGAGCAGTATTACCTGGATCTGAAAAAAGACATCGACTACGACGCGCAAATTGAAAACCGCGCCGGCAGCCTGGATGACGATCAGCTTGACCGCGCCTACTTCGCGGCCCTGTTGCAGTTGGTTCGAGAGAACCCGAGCGACCCCAGCTACGTCTCGGGCTTTCAGATCTGGCAGTACCAGATTGAATGGCAGGAACGTCGCGCCGAGCGTATGGGCTATCTGTTCTTCGGGGCGCCGAATGACCGACCCACCGCCCAGCCGGAGCGCGACTTCTACATCTACTTCATCCCGCCGTTTGAAAAGCGCAAATTCACGGACAACAACCTGTCCGATGAGGTCTTCTTCCGCCTGAAAGGTCTGGACGAAGAGATCAAGCGCCATCTGTCGTCCTACGCTGCCGCGCTGGAACTGGCCTCAACGGCCAGTGGTGGGGCCAAAGCCATCTATATGTCCAAGTCGCAGGACTTCCTGAAAGCCATGAGCAAGTGGCTGCAGGAAAAGCAGATGACGGCTTTCGAAGTGACCTATCAGGGCAAGACCAAGACCCTGCAAGACTGGTCCAAGGGTGTTGCCCTGCGTGATCGTGCGCGCCTTGGCCCGGATGAGCGGATCAACTTCCGCGACGTGGTCAACATCACCTCCGGTCTCGCGCTTGGCCAGCATTTCCTGGATCTCGCACCCGAGTATCCAACCTTCTCAGTCCTGTTTACCGAGGCCAACCGCAAGCAACTGGTCGGTAATGCACTACGGGCCTTGGCTGGCGGCAACCGCACAAAAGACGCGGTTGCAGTGCTGGACGCGCTGGAACTGCTGGATGGTGACCGCATTGAACCTGCCAAATCACGCTACGCTCAAGAAGTTCTGAAACGGTTAAAGGACAAGGGCCACGGCCAGGTGCTCAATCGCAACGAACTACTTGCCGGCACTGCAGATGTCGAATACTTCGCTCCGATCAAGTACCGGCTGGAGCCGGATCTGTTGGTCACAGTGCTGGGTGGCTTGGTCTATTCCGGCGATTTGGTGCTCTCCATCACCGGTGACAAGATTGATTCCGGCAAGCTGGTGCAACTGGCCGAACGCTCGCTGGACGACCTCAAGCAGTTCAAGCACGTTGAGGCGCCCAAGGAAATCAACGTCGCCGTGTTGAAGGCACTGTTTGAGTTCTTCGGTTTGGCCTCAGGGTGGGCGCAAAAGGCCACCCAAGGCGATCCTGACTCGGTGCGAGAGCTGCAGGATCGGATTAGCGCGCTCACCCCGCGCGTGCTCAAGGCCGGCTCGGATCTGCAACAAGGCAAGCTCGGCTTTTGGGGCCAGAACCTGCTGCGCGATGAAGAAGCCAAAGACTGGCACGCTCGCCTGGATTCACTCAAGAAGTTCACCGAAGACCTGTCGCCGTACAACACGGTCGGCAAGCTTAAAAACCTGCGTGTCACACAAGAAGACATTGAAGCGCAGAAGAAGAATCTGGACGTCCTGGCCGCTGTCGAACGCATGCTCGATCTGGTGGTGGAGTTAGGCAGTACGGCCGCCTACCTGTCGCAAGCCGAAATGGTGCTACCTGCAGGGCACGAGTGGGTCAAGCAGGCCGAAACCGCGCGCAAGGCCATGCAAGAAAAGCTGGCTCAAGATCGCACGGCTGAACACGCCAACGACTACCGGCAAACGCTCAACCAGCTCAAGAAGGATTACATCACCGCCTACATCGCCAGCCACACCAAGGCACGGCTGGGCGTTTCAGAAGAGAAGAGCCGCAATACGCTGCGCAATGACACGCGTCTGCAAGGTCTGCGCGTGCTGGCGGGCGTCGAAATGATGAACGTCAGCCAGCTCACTGCCTTTGAGGATGCATTGAATGGTCTGAAGAGCTGCTCGGCCTTAGATGAGCCCACGCTGAACACGGTGGCGGTGTGCCCCCATTGCCAGTATCGCCCCTCGGCCGAGCAACTGGAACTGGGTATTCCTGCCGCCAAGGCACTGCACAAGCTAGATGACGATCTCGATCAGCTGGTGGCCAACTGGCAACAAACGCTGCTGGAGAATCTGGAAGATCCGTTCTCGCAGGAAAGCATCGCCTTGCTGCCCGACGCCAGCAAGAAGCTGATCAACGCCTTTCTGTCTTCACGCTCGCTACCAGCCCCAGTCACCAGCGAGTTTGCTAATGCGGTGCAAATGGCCCTAGTGGGCTTGGAGAAAGTGGTGGTCAAGGGCGACGAGATCAAGCAAGCGCTGCTGCTGGGTGGTTCACCTGCCACGCTCAAGGATGTGCGCGAACGCTTTGAGGCTTTCCTGAAAGACCGCTGCAAGGGCAAGGAAGATCCAGAAAAACTGAGGTTCATCATTGAGTGATGTAAGAACAAATGGCTAAGGCAAGCGGCTTCGCCGTATTCCTCCCCGAAGATCGGATGACCACATTTCTCGAATGCGTCGAGGAAAGGCTACCGTTTGCCGAGCCTGTGGCCGACTTTCAACATAGCCGAAACATGCCACTGGTCTGCTTTATCGTCAGCGAGCGCAAGATTACTCACCTTGGCCTGGGACGACGAGGCACTCGTGCTGGTACTGGACTTAGCCGTCTGAACATTGATCGAGTGGAGAAGCTCGCAGAGCCTTTGTCGGTTCAGCGACTCATCAATCGATTGCCAAAGCGTAATGCTGCCTCCGTTCGGAAGCGTTTCAAATCTGGTGGTTTGCTGACTGACAAAGGTTTTGCTGCTGTCATCGAGACCATTCGGCAACTCGCACCCAATGCAAGCGCATTGCTGGACCGCTTCAGCCAAATCCGAACTGAGCGCATTAAAAGCCTTACCCCCAAGACTAAAGACAACCTGGCGCAACAGAAAGAAGCCGTGCTCACAGCCCTGTCAATTGCAGGCTTGAGCCGGGAACCCGTTCAAGAGTGGTCACCACCAGAGGGCGCTCCAGTGTCATTCCTTGAGGGCTTGTCAGTTGCTCGTCTGCGTGAAGATCCGATGGTGGTTCACGACCTGATGCATCTGCCCGGTTTTGACATCCTCAAGACCTATCCCTACAACGCAGCAGTATTTGAATCAGAGGCAACCTCCGAGCGGCTCACCGTCATTCTTGCAAACCGGCTTCCACTAGAAGAGCAAACCGGCACCGATCTCATCTATTTCAATGAGACGTTCCAGAGCTTTGTCATGGTCCAGTACAAAGCGATGGAGCGTGAAGACGGAGCTGACGGTGTCGCTCAAGCCGTCTTCCGGCTTCCCAATACCCAGCTCACAGAAGAAATTGCAAGGATGGACGCGCTACTTGCGGAGATCGGGGCTTGTCCGGCCAACGATTCCCATGAGGGTTTCCGCCTGATCGAGAACCCATTTTTCCTGAAGTTGTGCCCAAGACTTGTTTTCAACCCAGATGATATTGGCTTGGTGCCTGGCATGTACTTGCCGCTGGACTACTGGAAGCTGCTTGAGCAACACCCCGGCATCAAAGGGCCACGCGGTGGGCTTCGGATTACCTACGACAACGTTGGTCGACACTTCGATAATTCCTCCTTCACCTCCATCGTTGCCAAAGCATGGGTAGGCACGACACCGTCGCAGTCAGCTGTCCTAAAAGAAGCCATACGCCAAACACTTGAAACGGGGAAGGCTGTTGCTATCGCGGTAAAACCCAGAAAAATGGATCGTGCTGCTGTCAGAGGTCTGAAGGCCCCAAGCGTGATGACGCGCACCGAGGAGGGGACTGTTCAATGATTGCTACCTACGGCAGTGACATCTTTATGGCCTTCCCTCAGCCACAGCGCGAGGCTGTCTTTTTGCGTCGACCTCAGCGTTTTTTGGCTGAAATGTCGCTGCCTGGAGGGGCCGAAGAGCTTGTCTACTGTGCAAATCCAGGTGCTATGACGGGTTGCCTGACCCCGGGCATGGCAGCGATCCTTTGGGATAGCGCGGACCCCGAAAGAAAGCGTCGCTACACTTGGCGAGCAGTTGAGTTTGAGGGGGGCTGGATCGGAACTGATACACATCTTGCAAACCGCATCGTTGAGGAGGCTTTAAAGTTGAAATTGGTCCCGGGCCTTGAGAGCTATTGCACTCTGGCCCGAGAGCGGCAGCTAGAAGCTGGTTTTCGTGTGGACTTTTTGCTCACAGGCCCCCAAGGTGATTGCTTGGTCGAAGTGAAGAGCGCTACCGTCGTGGAAGATGGTGTGGCCCGCTTCCCTGACTCTGCCACACCAAGAGGTGTCAAACACCTGAAGGCCTTGAAGAGCCAGGCTTTGGCGGGAACGCGCTCTGTTCTACTTTTTCTTATTCAACGAGCCGATGCGTACAGTTTCGTGGTGAGCAATTCTCACGATCCGGCCTATGCCGAGGCCTTCGATGAAGCCGTTGCTTCTGGCGTTGAGGTGATTGCCCTGTCGGTCGCAGTTAGCCCCGCAGGTTTTGGCATACCTAAAACGCTCCCCTACGCCAACGACTCAATGGCGTCGATGAACACAACTAACTGAATTTTGGACATAGACCTCATGAATGATTTTTTCACCAAACAAAGCAAAGAATCTGGGCCGGTTGAGTGTTTCGGCCAGACATTTCCTAGCGAGGAAGCTCGGCGTGAGTATTTTTTGAAGCTCTTGCGTGAGAAGCTGACAGATCCGGAGTTTCGTAAAACTGAGGGGTTCCCGATTGGTACGGATGAAGCCATTCTTGCCATGTCCGATCCACCGTATTACACAGCGTGCCCGAATCCGTTTCTTGAGGATTTTATTCGCTACTACGGCAAACCGTATGACCCGAGCGTGAAATACAGCCGCGAGCCAATGACGGTAGATGTTTCTGTCGGAAAGACTGACCCGATTTACAGAGCGCATTCGTATCACACCAAGGTGCCGCATCTGGCCATCGTGCCATCCATCCTGCACTACACAGAACCGGGTGACATCGTGCTCGATGGCTTTGGTGGTTCGGGCATGACAGGCGTCGCAGCACAGTGGTGCGGATCTGCGCCCGCCACTTATCGGCACGAGCTGGAGTCAGAATGGAAAAAGCAAGGTAAGACTGCGCCGAAGTGGGGTGCGCGACGAGTCATCCTGAATGATCTATCTCCAGCAGCCACCTTCATCGCTGCAAATTACAACCTGCCGTTCGACGTCGAATATTTTGCCAAGGCTGGAAAACAATTGCTCAAAGAAGTGGAAGATGAGCTTGGTTGGATGTACGAGACGCTGCATACGGACGGCAAAACCAAAGGTAGGATAGATTTCACTGTCTGGAGTGAAGTGTTTACATGCCCACACTGTGCAAGTGAAGTGAATTTTATGGACGAAGCTTTAGACAATGAAAGCAAACGTGTCAAAGAAACATTTCCATGCCCTAACTGCAGCGCTGACTTGAATAAGGATAATCTTGATCGCGTCCTTGAGTCGCGATTAGATACTTCTTCAGGAAAGTCGTGGAAACGGGTCAAATTCCGCCCGTCACTGATTTCGTATGTGGCCGGTGGGGTTCGTTACGAGAAACAGCCTGATCAAAACGACTTGGCGATACTGGCGAAGATTGATGCACTCCCTTTGCCACCGGAAATGCCAACCGTTCGATTTCCAATCGAGCAGATGTATCACGGTTCACGGATAGATCCGAAGGGGTTCTCGCATGTTCACCACATGTTTTTTCATCGTGCAGGTCAATCTCTTTGTGCGCTTTGGCGTAAAGCGAAAGCTCAGCCTGACAACCGAACTCGCTTAGCTTTACAGTTTTTTGTTGAGCAAGCGATTACAAGCTTGAATGTGCAAAATCGTTACGGCCCTCACAGGTACTCTCAAAGCAATGGTGCTATGCCGCTTGTCTACTACGTGCCATCGCAAATTTCAGAAGTATCCCCATGGTACGTTCTTTCAGGGAAGTTAGATCGGCTTACCAAAACGTTTAGTAGCTTCAAGACTAGCAGGCTGTTGAAAAACCGGTCGACGCGCTCCCGCACCTGAGCGAGTATCGAACGC
>VIKE01000043.1:0-28862 GCA_008080565.1 Rhodocyclaceae bacterium
GAAAATCTCGAGGATGACCATGGTCCGGTCCATGACCTCGCAACCGGCCTCGATTTCCAGATTGCGTGCCTGCGACGGCGAAATTTCGTGATCGACGAGAATGGCGTCGATCTCCGGCAGATTCGACTCGGCCAGCGACAGCACCTGATCGCCCGCTTCGTCAAAAATCGGCTCGCCATGCACGAAAGCGCGTATTTCCTGCCGCTTGCCGACACCCAGATAACCCGTCGTATCGAAGCTGTTGCGCTTCTGCACGAAGGTATGGACGACCTTGAAACCCAGTGTCTTGGCCAGCTCGCGCAGCTCCATCAACGACGCCTCGAACTCCATGTCGCTCACGTTCGGCAGTTGTACAGCCGCCGCAACGGCGATCCTGAGCTTTTGTTCTACTTCCATCTGCATCCGAAATTGCTTCTCTTGATTGGTCAAAGGCAGATAGTACCCGGCAATGGGAGGCTTGACGGGGTTGACTGTATTCGGCCGGCTGATCCGGGTAGCTCAAATACTGAGGATGCTGTATTTCAGGAACAAATGCCGGATTGATATTCTTCTTCGCATGCACAGACCTCCCTTCCCCCCGCTGCTTATGCGCGGGGGATTTTTTATAGACTTTTTTCGAGAAAAAACCTGCGCAGCGATGGAAACTACGTGCACGAACTTCAAGCCGCGAATCAGTTTCAGCCTTCACGAAGCGGCTCAGCTACTGGTAACCGGTCAGGTCTCGGTCGATGATGCAGAGGTAATGCTGGCCCGCGCCATCGAGTACGGCGACCTCCCGGCAAAGGTCAAACGCTGGCCTCCCGAGCAAAGGGAATCAGCCAGCCTGCCGGGCAACATCAACCGACTCGAAACCACGATCGAACGCGCCGACCTCAACGCCTGGCTAAGACGAGAAAAGGTCTTCTAGAGCTCTGAAAAATCTCGGACAAACGCTGGCCAGCCGGGACATCGGAGCACGCCAAAACGCCATCCATTCGGGACAAGTTTCGGCTTCATCAAACGCAAAATATCCGGGCGTGGGCAGGCATCCCCGCCCAGCGCCTTGAATTTTGCCAACCAGCCGACGAGGCAAAAGGCTCAGTACTCAGTACTCATCGCCCGGGTGCGCACCGGCCTTCACCTGCGCGAGCTCTTTGGGCAGCTCGGCCACCATCGCATCGGTGGTCAGGATCAGCCCGGCGACGCTGGCCGCATTCTGGAGTGCCGATCGGGCGACCTTGGTCGGGTCTACCACACCCATGTCGAACAGGTCGCCGTATTCCTCCGTGCGGGCGTTGTAGCCGAAATTGGCCGATCCCTGCAACACCCGCTCAAGCGCCACCGACGGCTCGTCTCCAGCATTCTCCGCGATTTGCCGCAACGGTTCCTCAAGCGCCCGCATGACAATCTTGATTCCGGCGTCCTGATCCGGATTGTCGCCCTTCAATGATTTCACGGCACTTCGCGCCCGCAGATAGGCAACACCGCCACCAGCGACAATGCCCTCCTCGACGGCTGCCCGCGTGGCATGCAGGGCATCTTCGACACGCGCCTTCTTTTCCTTCATTTCCATTTCGGTAGCGGCACCGACCTTGATCACGGCCACCCCGCCGGAGAGTTTGGCAGCCCGCTCCTGCAGCTTTTCCTTGTCGAAGCTGCTGGTAGATACTTCAAGCTGCTGGCGAATCTGCCTGACACGAGCCTCGATGGCGGTCTGCTCACCGGCGCCGCCGATGATGGTAGTTTCTTCGCGATCGATCTCGACACGTTTGGCCCGGCCAAGATCCTTGAGCCTGACGTTTTCCAGCTTGATCCCGAGCTCTTCCGAAACAACGGTTCCGTTGGTCAGGATGGCGATATCCTCGAGCATCGCCTTGCGCCGGTCGCCGAATCCGGGTGCCTTGACGGCACAGGTGCGCAGGATGCCGCGAATGTGGTTTACCACCAGAGTCGCCAGCGCCTCGCCCTCGACATCCTCGGCCAGAATCATCAGCGGCTTGCCCGCCTTGGTGACCTCTTCGAGAACCGGCAGCAGGTCGCGGATTGTCGATATCTTCTTGTCGTGAATCAGGATGTACGGCTCTTCGAGAATGGCCGACTGCTTGTCGGGATGGGTGATGAAATAGGGTGAAAGGTAGCCGCGGTCGAATTGCATGCCCTCAACCAGTTCCAGTTCATTGTTCAGGCTTTTGCCGTCCTCGATGGTAATGGCGCCCTCCTTGCCCACCTTGTCCATGGCATCGGCAATGATCTGTCCAATGGCCTCGTCGGCATTGGCCGAGATGCTGCCGACCTGGGCGATTTCCCGGCTCGTCGTGCAGGGTTTGGAAATCCGCTTCAATTCGCCGACCACCAGCTCGACACTCTTGTCGATGCCACGCTTGAGATCCATCGGATTCATGCCGGCCGCCACGTATTTCATGCCCTCCTGCATGATCGCCTGGGCCAGCACCGTGGCCGTCGTCGTCCCGTCACCGGCCACATCCGAGGTCTTGGCAGCAACTTCCTTGAGCATCTGGGCGCCCATGTTCTCGAACTTGTCCGGCAACTGGATTTCCTTGGCCACCGAAACGCCGTCCTTGGTCACCAGCGGCGCACCGTAGGCGCGTTCGAGCACGACATTACGTCCCTTCGGTCCCAGCGTCACCTTGACGGCATCGGCCAGCACATTGGCTCCCGCCACGATGCGGTGGCGTGCCGCGTCATGGAACTTTACCTCTTTGGCGCTCATGCTGATTTCCCTCCCTCTTCGCCATACTCGATGATGCCGAGCACGTCGTCTTCGCGCATGACCAGAATTTCCTCGTTCAAAATCTTGACGGTGTTGCCGGCATAGCGACCGAACAGAACCACATCGCCAACCTTGACGTCGAGCTTCTGCAACGTGCCGTCAGGCCGGCGCTTCCCATCGCCGACGGCGAGAACCTCGCCCTGGATTGGCTTCTCGGCCACTGTTTCAGGAATGACGATGCCGCCGGGCGTCATCAGCGCATCCTCCTGTCGTTTGACGATGATGCGGTCATGCAATGGACGAATATTCATATGCCCTCCTTGCTTGCCTGGCTATCAAGGCGATACCGGCGCGCAACCGCGCCGTGCACCTGCCGTGCCCATTGATCCCTAATCTACGAACAAGACCGGGCAAACGCCATACAGCGACGCGAGGATTTACAGTACCAGCCACTTGGTATATTTCGCAGCCGTGGCATGCGCCGCAGACACCCCATCGCCCGATCAGTGCGTAAAATGGCAGCCGCCGCCGGCCTCCACGACGCTGGCCATTGCCACCCGACAAGAGAGCCCGCCATGAACGCATCCCTCCACGACATTCCCCTGAACAGCCTTGATGGACGCGCCCTGACGCTGGGCGAATTCAAGGGGCAAGTCCTGTTGATCGTCAATGTTGCCTCGAAATGCGGGCTGACACCGCAGTACGCCGGGCTTGAAAGCCTGTTCAAGCAGTACCGCGGACGCGGCCTGCAGGTGCTTGGCTTTCCCTGCAACGACTTTGCGGCGCAGGAGCCGGGTTCTGCCGATGAAATCCAGAACTTTTGCACGACCAACTACGGCGTTGAATTCCCGATGTTCGAGAAGCTGAACATCAACAGCGAACCCCGGCACCCGCTCTATGCCAGGCTGATCGGCGCGCTGCCCGAAGCGGTCTTCCCGGCCGGCAGCGATTTCCGCGAAAAGCTGGCTGGTTACGGCTGTTCGCCCAAGCAGACGGGCGACGTGCTGTGGAACTTCGAGAAATTTCTGGTCGGCCGCGACGGCCGGGTTGTTCAGCGTTTTTCTCCGGACATGACGCCGGACGACCCGACGCTGGTCGCCGCGATTGAAGCAGCGCTCGGCTAAGCTCCACCCTTCAATCCAAAACAAGTAAATCGATGCCCCGTACACGCAAACCGGATGTCTGCCAGCCCACCGGCTCGGCTGAACTCGCCATGCTCGACGTTTACATGCCGATGATGAAGTCGTCGGCGATCATTTCAGCCGGCCGACTGGGCCTTTTCGAGGCGCTGGTCGATGGCCCGCTGACGGTGGAGGAACTCGCCGCGAAGATCGATTCGAGCCTGCGCGGTACGGCAACGCTGGTCGATTTCCTGGTTGCCATCGGCTATCTGGAAAAGGAAGACGACGCCTTTGCCAACACGGCAAGCACACAGCGCTGGTTCACCAGTGCCGGCCAGGTCGATTACACCCCCGGCCTGCTGTGGACCCACGAAGCGTGGGCGATGATGGGCAGCCTGGCCGAAACGGTGCGCAAGGGCGAACCGGAGCAAACGCTGTGGGACGCGATGGTCGAAAAGCCGCATCTCGGCCCGCTGTTCTCGTCCTACATGGGTGCCTTTGCCGCCGACCTTGGCCCGGATCTGATCACCCATGTGCCGGTGCTGCCGGGCTATCGCCGCCTGCTCGACCTCGGCGGTTCGCACGGCCTGCACTCAATCCGTTTCTGCCAGCACTACCCGCAGCTTGCAGCTGTCATCGTCGACATGCCGAGCGCCCTGACCGAAACCGGGCCGGAAATCGAGAAAGCCGGGCTAAGCCAGCGCATCAGCCTGAGCCCGGGCACCTTGCAGGAGCACGACTGGGGTGGCGCCAACGATCTGGTCTTCTATCTGTCGGTCGCCCACAACCATTCGGCCGAGGAGAATCGCCTGGCCATCCGGCAGATTGGCGACTCGATGAATCCCGGCGGCCTGCTGGTCATTCACGAATACCTGGCCGAAACCTCGCTCGACGCATTGAATGCAGCCTTCCGCCTGACCCTGCTGCTGGAAACCGGGACCCAGACGCACCGTCACGAAGACTATTGCGACTGGCTGACGGCTGCCGGATTTTCAGCGATCGAACGGATCGACCTCGAACCACGCGAAAAAGGCTCGCTGATACTGGCCCGGCGCTGAATTCCGATTTTGGCCTATTTTTCCGGTTGACCGTAGCAAGCCTGCTTGGCCGTTGCCTCCCTGGCGGCGGCACAAAATAAAAATGCCATTCAGCCCGCGCTGAATGGCATTCGGGCCGCAGCCCTTTGCGGCGAATTCGGGTCGATCAGGCGCGACGGCGGCGAGCCGTTACAGCCAGGATACCGAGGCCAGCCAGCAGCATGGCCGCGCTACCCGGTTCCGGAATGGCCGTTACCGAGATGTTGTCGAGAGATCCGCCGAGCCCATCCGAAGTGCCAATGGCAGCGAATTTCAGGACGCCGAAGCCGCTTGAATCGGCTTGTACGTCATAGACGAGATCAAGCCAGCTCGGGCCACTGCCACCGTTGGCGGTGATGGAGCCCAGCGACTGGTCGTTCCAGAAGATTTGAATGCCGTTGCTTTTGGCCGCGACACCGGCACGGGGGGCGTAGGAGAAGGCCAGTTCCAGCGACTGGAAAGCATTGGTTTGAATGGTCTGGGAAATCCAGCCATTGCCGGTGGTATCGAGTTCGGCAAAACGGACACCATCTGCGGCCGTACCAGCTACGGCGTTACGAATTTCGACACCATTGGCGCCGGTCGTCCAGCCGTAACCAGAGTTGAAGATGCTCCAATGACCCGGCGTAACGGTGGTGTAATCCTCGAAGCTGCCATTGACGACGAGGTTGGCCTGGGCGATGGCGGGAGCGCTCAGCAGGGCAGCGATAACGAGCAGTTTTTTCATGGGAAGATTCCTTGTTGGTCAGTTCGGCGCCACGCCAATGGGCGGCATATGCGCGAACAATATCCCGGCGCCGCCAGTTCCCCTGTGAAATAACCCACGAAATGCCTCATGGCGCGGACTTTCGCACCATTCTGCCGCGCGGCCGGCCGCTTATACCGACTTCAAATTTGGCCGTTTTTCCCGGTTGACCGTAGCAATCGTCAAATTACGGATACAGACCGCGCGTCGCCCGCGCCTCGAGCACCCGGCTGCAGCCGATCACGAAAGCGGCAGAGCGGAGCGGCATTTTGCGGTCGGCAGCCATCTGCCAGATGGCGTTGAAGGCCTCAGCCATGATCCGGTCGAGGCGGCCGTAAATTTCATCTTCGGTCCAGAAAAAGCTCGAGAAATCCTGCACCCACTCGAAATAGCTGACGGTGACGCCGCCGGCATTGGCCAGCACGTCGGGCACAACGGTAATGCCACGCCCGGCGAGGATGGCATCGGCCTCCGGCGTCGTCGGGCCATTGGCGCCTTCGACGACGATGCGGGCGGTGATGCGCTCAGCGTTGTAGCGGTTGATCTGCGATTCGAGTGCGGCCGGGACGAGAAACTCGCAGGGCACGGCCCAGAAATCATCATTGCTGATCGTCGTTGTGCCCGGCGCGCCGGTCAGGGTCTTGTGCTCGCTCAGATAGCGTTTGAGGGTGACCACATCGAGTCCGGCTTCGTTGATAACGGTGCCGCTGACGTCCTGAATGGCCACCACTTTTGCGCCGTGTTGGGAAAAAATTCGCGCACTCGCCTCGCCGACATTGCCAAAGCCCTGGACGGCGACCCGCGCGCCTTCAATCGGCACGTTGAGGCGCCGCCCCGCCTCGCGGGCACTGACGAAAACACCGCGCCCGGTCGCATCCTGCCGGCCGAGTGAACCGCCGAGCGAGACCGGTTTGCCGGTGACGACACCGGTCACCGTGCGCCCTTCGCCCATCGAGTAGGTGTCCATCATCCAGGCCATGACCTGGGCGTTGGTATTCATGTCCGGGGCCGGAATATCCTTGTCGGGGCCGATCATCGAGCTGATTTCGCTGGTGTAGCGACGGGTCAGCCCTTCCAGTTCGGTCAGGGAAAGTTGCCGCGGATCGACCCGCACGCCGCCCTTGGCGCCGCCGAAGGGCACGTTGACGACCGCGTTCTTGATGGTCATCCAGCCGGCCAGCGCCATCACCTCGGAAAGCGTCACGTCCTGGTGAAAACGGATGCCGCCCTTGCCCGGCCCGCGCGAGGTGTTGTGATGCACGCGATAGCCTTCGAAATGCTCGACCACACCGCTGTCCAGGCGGATCGGCACATCAACGATGAGCGAGCGTTTCGGCCGGCGCAAGGTTTCCACCCACGGCCACAGCGACTTGTCGAGGAGCGGTGCGACCTGCTCGACCTGCTGCAGGAAGATATGCCAGGGACCAATGTTCTCTTTGGAAAGGTAGGAAGGCAGTTGGGGCGTGCTCACATCGATTCCTTTCAGGCTGAATTTCCACCAGTGTCGCCCAACGAGGCCACTCTGACTAGCGCGCCGTCACAGCTTGGCGGTATGCTCCGGGGAATAACGATCAACAGGAGAGACGCTGTGCCCGCATTGCTGCCCCAACCCGATCCCGATGGCCTGCTCGAATATTCGGTGGTGTACACCGACCGCGCCCTGAACCACATGTCGCAGCGCTTTCAGGGCGTCATGAAGGACATCTCGCGCCTGATCAAGAAGGCCTACAACGCCAAGGCTGCCATCATCGTGCCCGGCAGCGGTACCTTCGGCATGGAAGCCGTCGCCCGCCAGTTCGCCACCCATCGCAAGGTGCTGGTCATCCGCAACGGCTGGTTCAGCTTCCGCTGGACGCAGATTTTCGACATGGGCAAGATTCCGGCCGAAAGCATCGTCCTCAAAGCCCGGCAAGTCGGCAGCGGCTCGCAGGCGCCGTTTGCCCCGCCGCCGATCGACGAAGTCGTCGCCGCCATTCGCCAGCATCGGCCCGAAGTCGTCTTCGCGCCCCAGTCGGCGATGCCGTGCGTGCCGTCGATGGCTATTTCGTCCTCGACTGCATCGCCTCCGGCACGGTCTGGGTGGACATGGTCGCCAACAATGTCGACATCCTGATCAGCGCCCCGCAGAAAGGCTGGAGCGCCTCGCCCTGTTGCGCCATGGTCGCCCTCGGCGAGCGTGCCCGTGCCCATATCGACGCGACGAGCAGCACAAGCTTCGCTTGCGATCTCAAGAAATGGCTGCAGATAATGGAAGCCTTCGAAAACGGCGGCCATGCCTACCACGCGACGATGCCGACCGATGCCCTGGCCACCCTGCGCGACGTCATGCTCGAAACCGAAGCCTATGGCTTCGAGAAGGTCTGCCAGGAACAGGTTGAACTCGGCCGCCGCATCCGCGAACTGATGGTGGCCAACGGCTTCCCCAGCGTGGCTGCGGAAGGTTTCCAGGCGCCCGGCGTGGTAGTCAGCTACACCACCGACCCGGATATCCACAGCGGCAAGAAATTTGTCGCCCAAGGCCTTCAAACTGCCGCCGGCGTGCCCTTGCAATGCGACGAACCGGCCGATTTCCGCACCTTCCGCATCGGCCTGTTCGGTCTGGAAAAACTGCACAATCCGGCGCAGACGGTTGAAAACTTCGCCACAGCGCTGGCCGCAGCAACCCGGGGCTAAAACCCCGGGCATTCGATCAACCAGGCTTACAAAACGGTAACCGAGTTCGCCATGCGCTCGAGGTTGTCGATAACGCCCACGCTGCCCTGCTCCATCGCCTGTACATGCTTGAGCATGGCCTCGATATCACCCGAGGCCATGGCCTGCAGGGCCGCCTTGCCGTTGTTATGCACAACGATGTGCGGGGCTTCCATTTCCCGATAACCGGGTAGCTGGCTGAACAGATTTCGCCCTTCGCCTTCGTAGTACCACTTGCCAAGCCGGCATCCGGTATGCAACGCGACGCTATCGGCCTGCAACGGTTCCAGGCCAAACAGGGCCATGTAAATACGGAATTTGAAGACCAGGTGATCAACCTTGGCGACTTCGACAAAACTGCTCAGTGAGCTGGCCGCTATGACCTTCTCCATTTTCTGCGACATATCCATCAGGCGGCGCATGTCTTCGGTCGACTTGCCCCCGCGCTGGCTGAAGTCGTCGGCCGATGATGACAGTACCTCCATGGCCTCCTTGGCCATCGTCGAATTGCGACGGATGTCGCTGACCAGGTCGCCGATATCCTTCGTGGCCTTTGAGGTGCGCTCGGCCAGCTTACGCACTTCGTCGGCGACCACCGCGAAACCGCGCCCCGATTCACCGGCACGGGCGGCCTCGATGGCTGCATTGAGGGCGAGAAGATTCGTCTGGTCGGCAATTTCGCGAATCAACTGAACTATCGAGCCGATCTTGTCGGCCTGCAGGGCAAGCGATTCAACCTCATGTGCAGTCTTCGCCGAGTCTTCCGCCAACTGGTGCAGGTTGGAAGCAATCTCCGTCGTCGCCTGACCGCTCAGCAAAGCCACTTCGGCAGCTTCAACTGCCTGCATTTTTTCATCGTGCAAAACATTGGCCATCGCCCCCAGGCTGCTTTGCGAACCGGCCAAAGTCGCGCCGAAGCTCGACAGGCTGCGCACAACGTTTTTCAGCGTCTCGCACTCCCGGTCCTTTTCCAATGCCGCATTCTGCTGGTCGACCACGGCCCGCTTTGCCGTTTCAAGCTCCTGCATCAGGCGCTGCTCACGCTGTTGCAATGCTTCATACGCCTGCCGCAAGGCATGCAATTCGTTTTTTCCACCCCAGAACATCAGTCATCCTTTGTATTTATAGTGTGTTCCCCAAAGCGCCCAGCCGGGCTTCCTCACTCCCGGATCAACATTTCTTCACCCGCGAGGGGGCGAATCATCGCATCTTTTTGCAACCATTCGAGAAGAACGGAATAGAGCATTTCAGGCACAACCGGCTTCGGCAAGAAATCATTCATGCCAACCGAATAACACAGATCACGATCATCATTGAAGGCATTGGCAGTCATTGCCACAACAGGCAAAGACCCGGCACCCCGAATGCTACGGATATGCCGTGTTGTTTCCAGGCCGCCCATCTTCGGCATCTGGAGATCCATCAGGACAAGGTGATAATGGTGGCTTTCCAGTTTCGCCAGCGCTTCAATCCCGTTGCTCGCGATATCGACTGTCATCCCGACCTCCTCGAGCATATCCTGGGCAACCAGCTGATTGATGGGTTCATCCTCAACCAGCAGGATTCGGCTACCCGTATGCAATCTGCGCAGTTTTGCTTCGTCCGACTCTGCCATGACCTGAGCCATGGGAGCTCCCCCCACAGGAGTAAAATGCTTCAGCAGACAAGCATGCAAGGCCATGGTGGACACCGGTTTGCTCAACACCTGAACAAATCCGCAACGACGTGCTTCGCCCCACAGACTCCCTTCACAAGCCCCTGTAACCAAAAAACTGACGGGTTTCCGTGAGACGTGCAGGGAGCGCACCCTGGCCAAGGTATCCAACCCGTCGAGCCCAGGCATGTACATATCCGTAAGCAGAATGTCATAGGGATCGCCTTCGCTATCAGCCGCGGCGACGGCGTCAATGGCCTGTTCACCCGAGGCCACTCCCTCTGCACGCAGCCCGATCATGCGTAACTGTTGCTGAAGCACCATCCGGGTCATCTCTACATCTTCGACAACAAGCGCGCGCAGGCCACCCAGCTGAACCGCTTCCGGATCAGGGGCCGACGTATCCCCAGCCTTGCCCAGCCGGGCGGTCAGCCAAAAAGTGCTACCTATACCGGGGGTGCTGCTGGCACCAACCTCTCCGCCCATCAGTCGGGCAATATTGCGACTAATTGCGAGCCCTAGACCGGTGCCGCCATATTGGCGAGTGATCGAATCATCTGCCTGCTGGAAAGGTTCAAAAAGGGTAGAGAGACGCTGCGGCTCGATACCGATGCCGCTATCCTCCACCTCGAATCTGACAAGCAGCGCCTCCTCACCTTCCTCCTGGATCTTTACCCGGACCACAATGGCGCCTTGCGCCGTAAATTTAACAGCGTTCCCCACATAGTTAAGCAATGCCTGCCCGAGGCGGGTCGCATCGCCGGTAACCTGATGCGGCACACTGCCGACATCAACCAGCAACTCCAGTGATTTGGCGCGCGCCTTGTCGCTAACCAGCGAGCAAACGTGAGTCAGCATTTCTTCCAGATCGAAGGGCTTGTTTTCAAGCACCAGTTTCCCGGCATCGATCTTGGAGATATCGAGAATGTCATTGATGACCGACAGCAAGTGATCGGCCGCGCCGACAATCTTGCCCAGCTTGTCGTCCTGCTCCTCAGTCGGATTTCGGCGACGCAACAGGTGCGTCAAGCCAACAATCGCATTGAGCGGTGTCCGTATTTCGTGGCTCATGTTGGCCAGAAACGTACTCTTTGCCCGCCCGGCAGCTTCGGCCTCATCCTTGGCCCGGCTCAACTCCTCGGTTCTTTCGACAACCAGTTCTTCCAGATGGTGCCGATGCCGATCCAGTTCCTCGGCAATACGTTTCTTCTCGGTAATATCTTCCTTGATGCACAGGTAATGCGTCACCGTGCCATCGGACTGGCGGATCGGCGAAATGAATTCGTGCTCGACGAACAGTTCGCCATCCTTGCGCCGATTGATGAAATCCCCCTGCCAGAACCCCCCCTGGCGCAACGTTCTCCAGAGATCTTCGTAGGTGTCATCAGGCGTCTGGCCGGATTGCAGTATCTTCGGGTTTCGGCCTTTGACCTCGGGCAGCGTGTAGCCGGTCATTCGCTCGAATGCGGCGTTGACGTACTCGATTTCAGGAATCGTATTGGTGATCAGGATGCTGTTGGGGTTCTGTTCGACCGCCAGTCTCAGCTTGCGGATCAACTCGTCTTCACGAAAGCGCTCGATGGCGAGCCCGGAAATGCGTGTCGCCATCCCGATGACGAGCTGATGATACGCTGATGGCATAGCTGGTTGGCAGCCATACAACGCAATAAGTCCGAGCAGTTCACCACTGCTCGACAGGATCGGTGTTGACCATGCAGCCCGCAGACCGGCTTCTGCAGCAACATCCCGGAACTTTGCCCAGAGTGAATCCTCCAGCGTATCCTCGACCAATACCTGAGACTTTCGGGCTGCCGCCGTACCGCAGGAGGCCATGCCTTCGCCTAGCGGCAAACCTTCCAGTACAGACCTGAATACATCCGGCATTGAGGGAGCAGCTTCGATTTGCAAGTGCTGGCCCTCACCCGCCAGCGTCATGATCGCCGCTCGCATGCCACCAACCATCGACTCAACTGTATCTACCAATTGGGCGAACAACTTGGGCAAGGGCATGTTATCGGCCACCATCTCGAGCAGGCGACCGTGCGCCAGCGCGATCGCCTCGGTGCGCCGCCGCTCGCTGACATCAAGGGCAATCGCGAATACGCCAATGATCTTGCCATTCCCATCATGGATCGGACCACGCGTGACGTGGAGGAGCATCTCGCCCGCCTCCCCGGCAAAAGACTCGTCCTGAGTCAGGCTGCAATTGCCAGCCACCACGGCACCGTCTGCTGCCTCAAGAATCGCTGCCTGGGTAGCGGTGAACAGCTCGCAATCCCGACGCCCCAGAATCTCCGCTTCGCTTTTGCCGAACAACAAACAAGCCGCTTCGTTCACAAACAGGTAGCGCCCTTGCACATCCTTGCCCAGCACAACATTTCTGGTGCCGCGGGATACAGCCTCGAACAGATTGAGTTGCCGCTCAACAGACAAATTTCCTGCCCTGAGTCGACACTCCGGCAGGCAGTCGCGAATGGCAGTAGAAAGCCGGGATAAATTACTGCGCAGAACAAAGTCTGAAATACCGAGCCGGAACAACTCAGCGGTCCGTTCCTCGCCTATGGGGCCTGAGACAAGCACGATGGGCAACAATGGGCGGCGCCGGCGGATGGTTGCCAGCATCGTTCGGAATTCGTCATCCGGCTGGCAAAAACAAGCGACCACAACATCAAGCGGATCGCCAATTACAGCCTCGAGCGCCGACGCACCTGAAATCTGTCGGAGTCCGCCCAACGGGCCGGACGAAGAAAGCAACTCTTCAATCACGCCGGCGTCGTTCGGCGCATCAACAAGCAAGAGCAATTGCAGGGACCTGGTCCCGTATGATTCATCAAGCGACTTCATTTTTCTCCTGAGCCCATTTCCTTTTCGAATTGCTCGAAGAGTCAAGCTGCTACGGGTTACGGGCTTTGCAGATTCTGCTCTGCGAATGTCAGGCTAACCATCGGGGCGAGGCCGATCAATTCTTACGAAATCCCTTATTCAATTTGTGGTCTAAGAGAGAACCGAAGCACGGGGAAGATTCGGCGGCTGGAAAATTCAACCACCAATCAGGTAAATCGTTGTAACCAACAGAACTTTGGCTGATTGATTGCAATTGCCAAAGCCAGATAATTGAGAGTTTGCCAAGGCACCCATAATCAATAACGGAGACAGGTCAATGGTTGACCCAGCCAGCGACGACATAGCGTTCAAAGCATCTGCAACGGCCTCGCGAGGGGTTGTTGGCGTCGTGTTAACCTACGTCCTCGCCGCCGGCTTGTGGGTTGTACTGTCCGACTGGATATTTGCACAGGTTACCGGGAGTCCGTATCACTTTGCCCTGTGGAATATTGCCAAGGGCTTGCTCTTCATCGGCGTAACAGCAGCCTTGCTGTATGCAATGTTGATCCGCTTGCTCGAGCGACAGGCCACTCGCGACAAGACTTTCCACAGCCTTATCGAGCACGCCAAGGACAGCATTCTATTGTGCGACGCCGGGCTGAGAATTGTTTATGCCAACCCGGCAACACAGAAAATAACCGGTTACAGCGCGGATGAACTACTTGGGCGCCCCGTGAATGCGATTCTGTCGGACAAATATTCCGCCCTTCTCGACGCCCATATTGCGGCACTGGCCTGGCATCCGTTCATCCGCCAGGAATGGGAAATCCAGCACAAGGAAGGCTGGCACATGCATATCGAGGTCACGACCCAGCGCCTGCCGGATGGCAGCTACCTGGCCATCGGGGCTGACCTGACCGAAACCCGCCGGGCACAAAAGAAAGCGGACGAGGAACGCCAGCGCCTGCGCGCCCTGATTCGGGCAATCCCCGACCCCGTGTGGTTAACGGATACGACAGGCGTATTCATCACTTGCAACCCCGCCTTTGAAAAGCTGTTCAAATCGCCGGCCGATCAATATCCGAATCCGCCAACAAGCAAAATGCAGCCAGCGGACGCCATCGAGGAATTCTTTAATACGAATCCAAAGGAGGTGGCCGAGACGGCAGTCGCTTTCAACCGTGCTCACCGGCATCCGGATGGCACCCTCTCCTATTTTGAAATTACCAAAAGCCCTGTATTCGACACCCTTGGAGAATTGATCGGCGTCGTCGGGCTTGCCCGTGATGTCACGTCTGCCCAACACAGCCAGGAAGAACTGGCAGCCAGTGAAAGACGGTTCCGCACCCTGTTCGACTCGGCCACCGAAATGATTTTCGTGACCGACCTGGAAGCGAATTTCCTGAACGCGAACAAATGTGCTTGCGACAAGCTTGGTTACACCCGTGACGAACTGCTGACCATGCGCGTCATGGATGTCCATAGCGATACAACTTTTGATGATTGCAAGCGGCTTTGGAACTCCGATGCGTTCAAGGCGGGCCAAGGTGTCAGTTGGCGTGATTATGCCCACAGGAATGATGGCACGACTTTCCCTGTCGAGATTCTGGTTAACCGCTTTGAGGTCGATAACCAGCTACTTTCAATGACGGTTGTACGCGACATTACCGAGCAAAAGCAGTCCGAAGACCTGCTCCGGGCCAGCGAGGAATTCAATCGCGCAGTACTTGATGCGTCGGCCACGCAGATGGCGGTGGTAGACAAATTAGGCAAGATTGTCGCGGTCAATGACGCGTGGATCCGGTTCACTCGTGAAAACACCGATGCGCCGAATGACGAACTCAAAACAGGTGTCGGCAGCAACTTCTTTGAGGTCTGCCGTCATTGCGGGCAACCTGATTCCGAGCAGGCGCAAGCCGCACTGTCCGGGGTTCAGGCAGTCCTCAACGGAGAATCGGTACGCTTTTCAATGGAGAGCGCCTGCATAACCCCGGAGCGCGAGTTGTGGTTCATGATGAACGCAACCCCCTTGAATCTGGGCGCCGGCGGTGCCGTCATTACCTATGTGGACATCAGCAGCGTCAAACAGGCGCAAAAGCTGCAAGCGCGATTTACCCGGCAATTGCAGGCGATGGCGAGAATGCACCAGGATATACAGGAGAAAGAGCGCCATCACCTCTCCATGGAACTGCATGATCAGATTGGTCAGGCTCTGGCCGCCCTCAAAATCTCGCTGGACAGCGCCTGGTTTGATATTGACGACCAACAGGCAATCAAGAAGAGATTGGCTTACGCGCGGGAAATTATCGATGGCATCGCGCAAACGACGAGAGATATTGCCCGCCGCCTGCGGCCGCCCCTGCTCGATCAACTGGGTGTTTGCTCGGCGCTGGCCTGGCACATCCGCAACCTGACGCTGCCTCCCAATGTTCACGTCCACTTCGAACAGGAAATCGGTGACCTGCGTTTTTCCGAAGCCGTTGAACTGGCTTGTTTCCGCATTGTTCAGGAGGGCATCACCAATGCGTTACGCCACGCCGAGGCGGCCGAGATCGTGGTGCGCATTAGCTGCACGCCGGACCACATCCACCTTTCTGTTCAGGATGACGGCAAGGGATTTGATGTGGATATTCGACTGGACGAAAGCGATGAACAGATCTCGCTGGGCCTGATAGGAATACGCGAACGTATTGCCAGTCTCGGCGGACATTTCGAGATTGACTCCCAACCAAATACAGGAACGAGGGTATCAGCATGCCTGCCAAGAATAGCCCGACTGTGAAGCCCATTCGTATCGTCCTGGCCGATGACCATCATCTGGTCCGCGCCGGACTCATGGCGCTGCTCAGCGACAATCCCGAATTCGACATCGTCGGCAACACCAGCCTGGGCGTTGAAGTAGTGGAGATCATCAACGAGACGCAACCCGATGTCGTGTTGCTCGACATTGCCATGCCGGGAATGACGGGTTTTCAGGTGCTGGCCAGCCTGCGCGAGCAAGGCTGCCGGACCAAGGTCATCATGCTCTCCATGCACGCCGACCAGGAGCACGTCAATTCAGCGATGAGCCTCGGCGCCGACGGCTATGTCGTCAAAAACTCGGCGCCGGAAGAACTCGTTCTCGCCATCAAGAAAGTCCTTTTGGGTGGCATCTGGCTACCCGCTTCGATCTCTCACCAGATGCTGGAAATCTATCTTGAGCATGTGCGCAAATCCAGCGACCTGACCGGCCGCCAAGCCACCGTGTTGAAAATGACCGTGGACGGCATGCGCACCAAGGAAATCGCCTTTGCCCTCGACATCAGCGTCAAAACGGTGGAAACCTATCGCACGCAGATGATGCAAAAGCTGGGCTTGCAGGATATCCCCAGCCTGGTTCGCTACGCCATCCGCAACGGGCTGGCCGAACTGTAATTGGCCGGACTATCGCAGCTCAGGCCGGCTTGACCCACTTTTTTTCGCCAGCGGTCACCGGGAACGGCAACCAGTTTTCCGGTGGCGGCAGCGGACAGGTGGCAAAGGGCGTGAAGGCGCAGGGCGGGTTATAGGCACAATTGAAATTCAGGCGAATCTTCTGGTTGACCGTGGAACCTGCCGTTTCATCAAGGATCGGCGGCGCCGACTTCAGAAAGCGACCGGCGCCGTAGCTTTCCTTGCCGCTCGTCCGATCCCTGAAAACAAAGAAAACCTCCTTGTCGCTGACGGACATCGGCAACAGCGTCACCGTCTGCCCGGCGACTTCAAACACGGCCTGATGGCTGACCTCGACAATTTTCAAATCACCGCTGACATTCGGCACTTCCATCCGGACCGGCGGGGACAGTGCCTCCCACTCGGCCTCGATCTGCCAGGCCGGATCGAAGTCGAAATATTCCAGTCCGCTGAATGGCTGGTTCGCCGCCCAGTCGCGATCGCGCACACGCGCCGCCAGACGGTTTTCACGGTCAACCAGAAAAAACGACCAATTTTGAAAATCGACGATGGTCGGCTGGCCGGCGATATCGGTCTGCAGTTCGTGCGCCTCGCCATCCTCCGGCTGCCAAATCACCTTTCCATCCTGCCAGAGCAAATCGCCGAGACACGCCGGCCCGCCGGGCAAAAGAACGACCGATCCGGCGCCGCTGCCGACGCTGTTCAGCCCCGCCTCAAGCCAGAACAGCCCGCGCATGCCCAGCCAGCTTTCCGGCCCGGCCAGTTCGGCATGGCGTCTGGCCTGCCAGTCGTTGAGGTCATCCCACATTTTTCAGATCCTTGTTATCCACACGTACGTCAATCCGTTATAAGGTTTGAAATGTTTCATCCACGCTTGTTGAAAGGAAAATAGCACATGAAAAAAAACATTCTGGCAGCGCTGATCGCCGCCGCACCGATTCTGGCCAGCGCCGTTGATATCAATGTCAATCTCGGCAGCGTCCGGGTCGATGCCCCTGGCGTCAGCGTCACCTTCGGCTCGCGCAACGACCGTGGCTACTACTGGGACGGCTACGACTGGCGCGAACCGGCCTACTGGAAGCAGCATGGCGGCCCGCGCGGCGAGCGTTATTACACCGGCCGCGGCAACAAAAACGGCCACCACAAGGATGGCGGCCACTGCCCACCGGGCCAAGCCAAGAAAGGCAACTGCTAAGACAATACCGGCCCGTGCCAAACTAGAGCCAAGCGTCAGTAGCAGCCGACAACTGGCCGAACCATTGCAGATCTTCAGCCAGCAATTCAGGCGAAGCATCGCGCAGCCCCCGGAAGGGCAAATCCAGGCCATGACGGCGCAATTCAGCCTGCAGGGCCAGCATGAAAACACCCGACTCGGCGCTCAGCTCACTCGCCGCCTGATGCACCGCGCAGCCGGGGCTGCGTGGGTTGCCGCCCAGCACAGCCAAGGGCCTGAAACCCTGTTCGGCCAACTCGACAATACGCCCGACCACCGACGCCGCCAGATCCGCGCAGGCTAGCCGACCAGCCGGCGTATCGAGCGCCTGACGTATGCTGGTTCCGGGCGGACGCTGACGCTTGAAGCCAAGGGCGGCGATTTCCGGGCAGGGCATCTGCATGATGCCGATGCCGTTTTCGTGGCACAGGCGCAGAAATTCAAAGTTCATCGCCGGGCAGTTGGCCGCCCCCTGATCACGAACGTTCTGGTTCAGCACACAGTCGATTACCACGACGAATCGACCGCCTCGCACATCATGCGGCGGCCCGGGCGAATGCTCGGGTTTGAACACGGCAAGCAGGGATCGCAGCGACGGCAGGCTCATGGCCCGATCATGTCACTGAACGGGCCACGGGCACAATCGGCAGGTCCGCGATTCAATCCTTGACGAAACGAATCACACCACTCGCATCGCAACTGACACGGATCACATCCTTGGCGGCGAACTTGCCCTCGAGGATGGCCTTGGCCAGCGGATTCTCGATCTGCTGCTGAATCGCCCGCTTGAGTGGCCGGGCGCCAAACACCGGGTCGAAGCCGGCCTGCGCCAGTTCGGCCAGTGCACTGTCCTCGACGACAATGCCCATGTCGAGCTGCGCCAGCCGCTTTTCGAGATAACCAAGCTGGATCTTGGCAATGCCGGCGATATGCTTCTCGTCGAGCGCATGGAAGACGACAACTTCGTCGATCCGGTTGATGAATTCCGGCCGGAAGTAGTTCTTGACCTCGGCCATCACCGCCATCTTGATCACGCCATAATCGTCGCCCGACATCTGCTGGATCATCTGGCTGCCGAGATTGGAAGTCATGACGATGACCGTGTTCTTGAAGTCGACGGTGCGCCCCTGACCATCGGTCATCCGGCCATCATCTAGCACCTGCAGCAGCACGTTGAAAACATCCGGATGCGCCTTCTCGACTTCATCGAGGAGGATCACCGAGTACGGCTTGCGGCGCACGGCTTCGGTCAGGTAACCGCCTTCTTCGTAACCGACATAACCCGGCGGCGCGCCGATCAGGCGGGCGACCGAATGCTTCTCCATGAACTCGCTCATGTCGATGCGGATCAGGTGATCCTCAGCATCGAACATAAACTCGGCCAGCGCCTTGCACAGCTCGGTCTTGCCAACGCCCGTCGGACCAAGGAAGAGGAAGGAACCATAGGGACGATTGGGATCGGACAGTCCGGCACGCGAACGACGAATCGCATCGCCAACCAGACGCACCGCCTCATCCTGCCCGACCACCCGCTTGTGCAGACGATCTTCCATGTGCAGGAGCTTTTCGCGTTCGCCCTGCATCATTTTGCTGACCGGAATGCCGGTGGCGCGCGACACTACCTCGGCAATTTCCTCGGCGCCGACCTGTGTACGCAGCAGCTTGTTTTTCTTTTGCTCGCCATCACCCGCCTTTTCGGCGCTCTTCAATTGCGCTTCGAGTTGCGGCAGCTTGCCGTATTGCAGCTCAGCGACCTTGTCGAGCTTGCCTTCGCGCTGCAGGCGAGTGACATCTGCCCGGAGCTTGTCGATTTCTTCCTTGATATGCGCCGAGCCCTGAACCTGAGCCTTCTCGGCCTTCCAGACCTCTTCGAGATCGGAATACTCCTTGGCCAGCTTGGCAATTTCCTCTTCGATCAGGCCGAAGCGCTTTTTCGATGCCTCGTCCTTCTCGCGCTTGACCGCCTCGCGCTCAATCTTGAGCTGGATGATGCGCCGGTCAAGCTTGTCCATGACTTCCGGCTTCGAGTCAATTTCCATCTTGATGCGCGCCGCCGCCTCGTCGATGAGGTCGATCGCCTTGTCCGGCAGGAAACGGTCGGTGATGTAGCGGTGCGACAACTCGGCCGCAGCGACGATGGCCGGGTCGGTGATATCGACGCCATGGTGCAGTTCGTACTTCTCCTGCAGACCGCGCAGGATGGCGATGGTGCTTTCCACCGAAGGCTCATCGACCAGCACTTTCTGGAAGCGGCGCTCCAGCGCAGCATCCTTTTCTATGTACTTGCGATATTCGTTGAGCGTCGTCGCGCCAATGCAGTGCAGTTCGCCACGGGCCAGCGCCGGTTTCAGCATGTTGCCGGCGTCGATGGCGCCCTCGGCCTTACCGGCCCCGACCATGGTGTGCAGCTCGTCGATGAACAGAATGATCCGACCCTCGTCCTGCGAAACCTCCTTGAGGACGGCTTTCAGACGCTCCTCGAATTCGCCGCGATACTTGGCGCCGGCGAGCAGGCCGGCCATGTCGAGGACCAGCACCTTCTTGCCCTTGAGCGTTTCCGGCACTTCACCGTTGATGATGCGCTGGGCCAGGCCTTCGACGATGGCCGTCTTGCCAACACCCGGCTCGCCGATCAGTACCGGATTGTTCTTGGTCCGGCGCTGCAGAATCTGGATTGCGCGACGGATTTCATCGTCGCGGCCGATCACCGGGTCGAGCTTGCCCTGCGCGGCGCGCTCGGTCAGGTCGATGCAGTATTTCTTGAGGGACTCGCGCTGGCCTTCGGCCTCCTGCGAATCGACGCCCTGCCCACCACGCACGGCCATGATCGCCGCCTCCAGCGCCTTGCGGCTCAGGCCGTGCTGCTTGGCCAGACGACCGGTTTCGTTCTTGTCCTCGCACACGGCGAGCAGGAACATTTCGCTGGCGATGAACTGGTCGCCGCGCTTCTGAGCTTCCTTGTCAGTCAGGTTGAGCAGATTGCCCAGGTCGCGGCCGACGGAAACGTCACCACCATGGCCCTCAACCTTGGGCAGGCGAGTCAGCGCCTGTTCCAGATCCTTGCGCAGACCCGCCACATTGGCCCCGGCCCGGCCGAGCAACGAGGTTGTGCCACCGTCATCCTGGTTAAGCAGGGCGAGCAGCAGGTGCTGCGGTTCGATGAACTGCTGGTCACCGCCAATGGCCAGACTCTGGGCATCAGACAGTGCTTGCTGGAACTTGGTCGTGAATTTATCGAGGCGCATCTTGATTCTCCTGTTACAGATATTCCAATACCAAGCAGATAAGGACTTTTCGGAAAATTTCAACCGGCAGCCCGAGGTTGATTTTCTGTACCGAGACCATCAAAAATTCCGTCGGCATATAATATTAGTGATACGCTTATAATGTCACATTTAAATTATTCGATAAAAATGACACGCGGAGGATGAGAAAATGGCCAATCAGGGAATGAGCCTACGCGGCAAGCTACTTGCCATGACCGCCATAACGGTCATGGCACTTGCCGTACTATTTTCGGTACTGCTCGTTAACGGCAAGAGCCAGATGCTGGAGGATCGCGAGGCCAAAGTACGCAATCTGGTCGAAGCGACGCATGGCATTCTGACTTTCTACGAGCAGTCGGCGCGTGACGGAAAAATGTCCGTCGACGATGCCAAGAAATTCGCCGCCGCTGCCATCCGCACCCTGCGCTACGACAAGGTCGAGTATTTCTGGATCAACGACCTTCAGGACACCATGGTCATGCATCCGATCAAGCCAGAACTTGAGGGCAAGAAACTCGACCAGATCAAGGACAAGAACGGCAAGCTTCTTTTCGTCGAATTCAACAACACGGTCAAGACCAAAGGTTCGGGCTATGTCGACTACATCTGGCCCAAGCCGGGCTCCGAAGAAGGGGTGCCGAAGATTTCATTCGTCATGGGTTTTGACCCCTGGGGTTGGGTGATCGGTTCCGGCATCTATATCGATGATGTCGACACCAAGTTCCGCGGCGATGCCATCAAGCTTCTGCTCTGGGGTCTGGGCATCGCCGGTTTCATCGCCGTTTCGTTGCTGCTGCTGTCGAACAACATCATCAAAACCCTGGGCGGCGACCCGGCGATCGCTTCGGCCATCACCAAGCGCATTGCCGCGGGTGATCTGGCAACGCCGGTCGACTGCCCGGCCGACGACAAAGACAGCCTTCTCGCCAACATCCGCACCATGCAGGAAACCCTGCGCGCAATGATCGCCAGCATCGTCTCCAACGCTGAGCAGGTGGCCAGTGCGGCCGACCAACTGCTCGGCGCATCCGAACAGGTGGCCGTACGGGCCAGCCAGCAGAGCGATGCAGCCTCTTCAATGGCCGCCTCAGTTGAGGAAATGGCTGTCAGTATTGATCAGGTCAAGGAAAACGCCAGCGAAGCGCACAGCATTTCGCAAACAGCCGGTGAAATTTCCGAAGATGGCGCGGCTGTGATCCACAATGCGGCCAGCGAAATGCGCAAGATATCCGAAGCGGTACAGGCATCTTCACAGATCATTGAAGACCTCGGGCACCAATCCGACCAGATCACTTCCATCGTCAATACCATCAAGGAAATCGCCGACCAGACCAACCTGCTGGCCCTCAATGCTGCCATCGAGGCCGCTCGGGCCGGCGAACAGGGTCGCGGATTTGCCGTCGTCGCCGACGAAGTCCGCAAGCTGGCCGAACGCACAGGCAATTCGACCAAGGAAATTGGCGATATGGTGGCCAAGATTCAGAACGGCACGCGCAGTGCTGTGAGCAGCATGCAGGATGGCGTTCGTCAGGTCAGTAACGGTGTAAATCTGGCCAATCAGGCAGGCGATTCGATCAACCGGATTCGCGATGGCGCCCTACGCGTAACCGTTGTAGTCAACGGCATTTCCGATTCGATTTCCGAACAGAGCATGGCCAGCAACGAAATCGCCCAAAAGCTCGAAACGATTGCCCAGATGTCCGAAGAAAGCGCAATCGCAGTTCACCACACGGCCGACGCCGCTCGCCAGCTACAAGCGCTGTCGAACGCCTTGCATCAGACGGTGGCGCAGTTCAAAACCTGATCCCGAGAAATAAATAAGCCCTGAACGATATCGTTCAGGGCTAAGGGATATTGGCCTTTCGAAAGTACTATTCTTTTAGCTTCGCTGACGACGGCGGAACGCAGCCAAGCCACCGAGACCCAAACCAAGCAATGCCAAGCTTCCTGGCTCCGGCACATTGTTGTTTCCACCTGTGCCCCCTTGGCCAGTCAAACAAATGATGTCTTCCAGTTGTTGCTCGACAGTAACATCGGTCAGTGGCCCAGAAATATATGCGCCACCGGTATCGCTGAAAGTATAACCGCCGCCTGAGCCGCCTACGGCCATGGTTTGAAACAGTCCGGGAACAGCCGCGGTAACAGGATCATCGGCTACCCAAGAAAAGAGGAAAACACCTTTGTTCTTGGCTGCCTGGTTAGCCTGAAAAGCAACATCCCAATCAGCCTGGTCAACAGGAGTACCGTTCTGCGTACCTTCGTCGCCAATCGTCACGACAGCCCAATAGTTGTTTTGCCCAGCTAAGGCATCTGTGCCCCAGTTATACCAATTCACCAGATCAGTTACTGCCGGGCCGTTGTCTTCCTGGTGGTTAGTCACGGGTATACCGCCCTGCCCGGTAACAAGACTGGTGACGGACTCGTTGAAAATCCCAGATGTCGATGTAATGCTCATGAAACGAGCCCGAACATAGCAATCGCTATTCGGGCAACTCAAATTTGAAACAACTGACGATGCCTTGGCACCAATAGCCGTAATGTCATCTGACATACTACCGCTCGTATCGATCACAAATACGATATCCACGATACTGGTTGCGGAGGCCTGACTGACCGCGTCCCCCCCAATCAGGAGCGTGGCATGCGCCGAGGAGGCAACGCCCAAACCAGCAGCTGCAATCAGACTGAATAATTTGTATTTCATTGTATTCCCCTATCAGTAGAAGCTGAACTATCCAACGATATGATGAATAGTAATAAGCACGCTTCATGCCACGACAAAGAAATAGACCACAACTATTTGTTTTTGAATAAAACTTACTTGTGCAGCCGATATTTTTTCACCTCTGATGTAAAAAATATCGACAAAAGGAGTCAAGTGCTATTTCTGCCAGCGTGCCGCCGCGCTATCGTCGGCATCACGGGCATCGACCCAGCGTCCACCATCCGGCGTCGCTTCGCGCTTCCAGAATGGAGCGCGGGTTTTCAGGTAGTCCATGATGAACTCGCAGGCGGCGAAAGCTTCGCCGCGGTGGGCGCTGGTCACGGCAACGAGCACGATCTGGTCGCAGGGCTTGAGCGGGCCGACGCGGTGGATGACCAGCGCGTCATAGATATCCCAGCGGTCTTTGGCCTCGGCGACGATGGCCTCCAAGGCCTTTTCCGTCATGCCGGGATAGTGTTCCAGCGTCATTTCCGCAACGCTGGCCCCATCGTTCATGTCACGGACCAGGCCGAGGAAGCTGGCTAATGCGCCAACCCGGGCGTCAGCCGCCCGCAGCGCCAGCAACTCGGCGCCAAGGTCGAAATCGGCTTCCTGCACCCGGACGGTCATGCTCAGATTACCTCGCGTGCTTCCATGAAACGTAACTTGGGATACTTCTCTTTGACCATGTTGAGGTAAACATTGTTCGGCGCCAGATAGACCGGATCGTCAGCCCCATCGAGCGCGACATTGGCGCTGTAGCGGTCGGAAATCTGGCGCAGTTCGGCGGCATCGCCCTGAATCCAGCGCGCCGTGGCGCAGTTGTAGGACTCGAAAATAACCTGCACGCCGTATTCGTTCTCCAGACGGCTGGCCACGACGTCGAACTGCAGCGTACCGACGGCGCCGAGGATCAGATCGGTGCCGGATAGCGGCCGGAACAACTGGGTCGCGCCCTCTTCCGCCAGCTGCTGCAGGCCCTTCTGCAACTGTTTGATCTTCAGCGGGTTGGCGATGCGGGCCAGGCGGAAGTGTTCCGGTGCAAAGGATGGAATGCCGGTAAAGCGGAGGTCTTCGCCTTCGGTAAAGGTTTCGCCGAGACGGATGGTGCCGTGGTTCGGGATGCCGATGATGTCGCCCGGATAAGCTTCGTCGGTCGTACTGCGGTCGCGGGCCATGAAGGTGATGGCGTTATTGACTGCCATGAACTTGCCACCAGCGCCCTGCTTGACCTTCATGCCGCGCTCGAAGCGACCGGAACAGACGCGCAGGAAGGCGATGCGGTCGCGGTGCTTGGGGTCCATGTTGGCCTGGATCTTGAACACGAAACCGGAGAACTTCGGCTCATTCGGCGCCACTTCGCGCGTCGTGGACGGCCGGGCAATCGGTGGTGGCGACAGGTCAACGACAGCATCGAGCAGACTCTGCACACCAAAGTTATTGACCGCCGAACCAAAGAAAACTGGCGACTGCTTGCCGCTCAGGTAAGCCTCGGCATCGAAAGCGTGCGACGCGCCGCGGACCAGTTCGATGTCCATGCGCAACTCGTCGGCCTGCGAGCCGATCAGCTCGTCGAGACGCGGGTTGTCGAGCCCCTGGATGATCTCGGCCGTGCCCTTTTCGGCCTGCGGGTCGAAGAAGGCGATGGCGTCGTCGTAGAGGTGATAGACGCCGCGGAATCGCTTGCCCATGCCGATAGGCCAGGTCATCGGTGCGCACTGGATGCCGAGCACCGACTCGATTTCGTCGAGCAGGTCGATCGGCTCCTTGCCTTCGCGGTCGAGCTTGTTAATGAAGGTCAGGATCGGCGTGTCGCGCATGCGGCAGACGTTGAGCAGCTTGATCGTCTGCGCTTCGACACCATTCACCGAGTCGATCACCATGACCGCCGAGTCCACAGCCGTCAGCGTGCGGTAGGTATCTTCCGAAAAGTCTTCATGGCCGGGCGTATCAAGCAGGTTGATCATGCATTCGCGATACGGGAACTGCATGACCGACGAGGTCACCGAAATACCACGCTGCTTTTCCAGCTCCATCCAGTCCGAGGTCGCATGGCGCGACGCCTTGCGGGCGCGCACTTCGCCGGCCACCTGAATAGCGCCGCCGAACCACAGCAACTTTTCGGTCAGCGTCGTTTTACCGGCGTCAGGGTGGGAAATGATGGCAAAGGTACGCCGGCGGGCAATTTCGGTATCGAGGGGAGTCACGGCAGGGCTTGGAAATGCTGAAAGGCGGCCATTATACCTGCGCCGCCCGGCAAGCACCGGCGCTTACGCGACGGGCAGCACCTGACGGTACAGGGCCCGGCTGGCGTAGGCCATCCATGGCAGCGTCAGCGGCAGGAGCGGCAAAAGGAGGACGCTGCCGATTGTCACGGTCGACAGGAAAAAAGCCCAAAAAATGGAAGGCAGGAAATTGGTAAAAACAATGCGCACGCTCAATACCACGGCCTCAACCAGCCCGGCCCGGCGCTCGCAGAGCAGCGGAACGGAAAAGGCTGCCACACAGTAGAGCAGCAAGGCGACAACCAGACCGGAAACGCCGGCCCAGCGGACGAAAGAGAGCACATTGGCATTGGCCGGCAGCAGCTTGTCGAGCCACACCGGCGTCGCCCCGACCATGTAGGCGTAAAGAATCGCCGCGTCGGTGACGAAGATCATGAAGAGCAGCGCACAAACCAGCGCCAGCGCCCACAACGCGCGTGAGGCTTGAGCAAATCCGTTGACGATACTGGCCGGCCCGACCGGCTCACCAGCTTCAAGCGCTCCGGCGATGCCGAAAAATCCGGCCAGACTGACCGGGCCGATCAGCATGAAGGCGCCCACCGCCGCGATGATGAAGGGCGTCCAGCCTTGAGCCAGCAGGCTGCCCATGATCGCCAGCCCGCCGAGCGTAAAAATGAGGGCATAGCCGATGCTGATGCCGCGCGTCGCATTGGCTATGCGCCAGCCATCAGCCAGCGCGCATTGCAGGCCACCAAAGCTTAAAGGGGAAAGGATCATCGCTCGTCCGGTTGAAAAACAGCCACCCCGGCAGGATGGCTGCGCTATTGACCGAGACTACCGAAAAGCCACCCTACCCTGCCCTAATGCAAATCAAATTTGCCGGGCGGGTTTAAAGCCAAGCGGTCAAACGACGACCAGGGTCTGCCGCCCGTACCACTCCTCACCGGCCGGCAGCGAGATCGGGCGAGTCGCCGCCGCTTCGACACAGAGCATGTGGCGCCAGCCGTTGGCCGGCATGTCCTTGAGCTCGGCACAGCGGTCGACAAACGGGTTCCACACGACAACATCCGGGAAACCCTGATTCTGCATGGCCAGGGTCTGTTTGCCGCTGTGCAGCAGTTGCGGCCGCTTGGCGTTGAAATAGACGCGGTCGACTTCACTGTCGACGGTCAACTCGGGACGGGATTCAAGGGCGTTCCGGCCTCCGTCGAGCGAATCGCAGTACTCGAGCCCTTTCACACCTTCCAGCACCGCCTCCTCGACCTGCGCGACGCGCAGATAGGTGTGCAGTGCGCCGGTAAAGGAAAACGGCGCGCCGCCAGTGTTGGTGACGCCCAGCTCGACGTCGATACGGTCGGCTTCGATCATCAGCGTCAGTTCGGCATGGAAAGTGTGCGGCCAGAGCGCCAGCGTGGACTCGTCGCTGGCGATTTCCATTGTGACCAGCGCAAAATCGTCTGCCGTTCGCTCCGAGCTGACCGACCATTCGCGGGTACGGACGAAGCCGTGCTTGGGCAGATCACCACGCTCGGCAAATTGCGGAAAACAGACGGGAACACCACCGCGAACGGCGACGCTGCCGTCGAAGACGGCTTTATCGGACAAAAACAGACGTTCCTTGCCATCGGGCGGCACCCACGACAAGACCTGTGCCCCCAGTTTGCTGATGACGGCGGTAGCGCCACGCGGGCCGTTCAGGCGAAGGGCTTCGATGCCGTGGAAGTCGATGGTTTCAATGGAGGGTTTCATGAGAATTCGGAATCACGTAAAGGTGGGGACGGACATGCAGGAACTCGACATCGTGACCGAGCAGCGTAACGCTGCCAGAACGCCGGTCGTTCCCGGTATCGCTGTATTCGAAGGAGTAGACGCGGCGCAGCCTGAGCCGCCCGGCGTCGTCGCGGGCCAGACGCACCGAGGCGCCGACAACGGTTTCATCGAGAAACTGCAGACCGTCATCCTGACAGGCAGTACGGGCCGCATTGACGCCGATTTCACGCGTTTTCAGGCTATCCAGCCAGAACCAGACGCCGACGGCGGTCAGGGCAAGAAACAACACTTCGCTCAGATTCATCGCTCAAGTATACGTAAAGTGGAAATACTGCACAGAAATTCCGGCGAAATTACCGGATAATCCGCATGTCAAATTTTTCCCAGTGATCATGGAATCTCCGCTGCAACTGCTACGCGAGCTTTTCCCATTCGGCCAATCCAGCGCCGAACAGAAAAGTGCTGCCGCAGTTCGTGGATTGCTGGATACGGTAACCGGCCTGTCACCGCAGGAGACCATCGCCAAGCTGGCCGGCACCGTTCTGCCCAGCATCAACGGCCAGCCCAATCTGCACATGCGCTTCAAGCTCCTTGAAGACGTCAGGCTGGAAGCCGAAGAAGCCCTGCCCGTTCTCGAAAAGCTCATTGGTCAGTCGGTATTGCCGCTACCGCTCAAGGCAGCCACCTGTGCGCTGCAGGCCGACAATCTGCTCAAGGGCCTGGCCATCGCCTACACGAGCATTTCCCGCGGCATCAACAATGGCCATTTCAACGAAGGCCTGAGCCATCTGCTGCATCGCAGTGCGCAACGCGCGATGGCCATGATCGCCCGCCGCCAGCTGCTGGCTTACCGCGCCTACGCCGCCCCCTCAGCGAGCTCCTGGCTGGCCCTGCACGAACTCTACAAGATGGTGCGCGGCCCGCGCTCAAAACCGCTCAATGGCGAAACCGCCCCGATCGAGCACGAATACCTCGGCGCCCTGCTATTCGCCTACCTGGAACCGACCAAACTGCCCCGGGCCGAGCTCGACATCATCAACACCTGCACCCGGCAACTGGCAGCCTACGCGCTGGTCGGCGAAGTCACGCCGGAAACCGGCAGCGGCAAAACCGCCGACGCCTGCTTCCTGGTTCGTACCGACGAAGGAAATCCGGGTTACCCGATGATGCGCCTGCCGTCAGGCACCTCGATCTTCGGCAGCCTGCTTATCGACTGTACCCAGGTCATCACCGCCATTGACCGAAACATCACGCGCCGCCCGGGCAAGGCCATCGATCCCGATCTCGATGCTACCCCTGCCCTTTTGCAGATGCTGCGCGTCGCCATCGGCGGCAAGAGCGCCCGCCGTTTCAGCCGAACCCGCTTTCGCCCGCGTGGCGACCTGGTCAGCGGCCTTGGCGCGGTCCTCAGCTTTCTTGACGGCAACACCTT
>VIKE01000043.1:28886-63491 GCA_008080565.1 Rhodocyclaceae bacterium
TTTTCCCGCCGCTCCGTAGACGCGTCCTCGCGCTACGATGGCCGTGATTACACGTCCAGCGAATGGGCCATGATCGATGAAAGCCCGGACGGTTTCCTTCTTCGTTTCATCAAGGGTGAGAAGCGCAACCTCGGTGCTGGCGACCTCGTTGCCTTGCAGCCGCGTGAATCGAGCAAGATTCACGTCTGCCTGGTTCGCCGTATTTCGTCTTCGCAAATTCGCCTCGAAGTCGGTTTGCAGCTGATGTCGCCGCAGGTCAGCGTGGTCGACATCGTAGCCGAAGAAACACCGGATCAGCGCGCTGTATTCCTGCACAACCTGCCGGCCTACGGCAAGTTTTCAGGCCTGATTACCGCCCCCGGCGCCTACCGGACGGGTCAAAAAGTCATGGTCAAATTACCGGGACGTTCGCTGCATCGACAAATCGGGACATGCATGGAAGCCAATGAGGGGCTAGAATTCTTCGCCCTAGACCGCCTTCCGGATTAAGGGCCTAACAGGCTCCCCCCAAATGCTCAGCTATCGCCATGCTTTTCACGCCGGCAACCACGCCGACGTGCTGAAACACCTCATTCTGATCGAGATCGCCCAATACATGGCTGAAAAGCCGGCGCCGTTCTGGATCATCGATACCCACGCCGGGGCCGGGCGTTATTCGCTGGATTCAGCCCATGCCACCAAGCTGAGCGAATACCGCGATGGCGTCGCCCGTCTCTGGGAGGCCAAGGGGCTACCCAAGGCGGCGCTCAACTACCTCGATTTCGTCAAGATGCTCAACCCGGACGGCCAGTTGCGCCATTACCCCGGCTCGCCGTGGCTGGCCCGCCAGTTGCTGCGCGACAGCGACCGTCTGCGCCTCTACGAAATGCACAGCACCGACGGCAAGCTGCTCATGGAATGCTTCAAGGGTAGCGGCCGCGAGCTGCAGGATGCCCTCAAACGTTTCCCCACCGGCACTTACGCGCTGTGGTACCCGATGCTCGGCAAGCCGGAATCCCGCCAGTTGCCGGAAAAGCTGAAACGACTGGGTGCGGCCAACTGGCTGCACGCGACGCTGGAAGTCAAGGCACCCTCGCGCGATGGCTACGGCATGCACGGCAGCGGGATGTTCATCATCAACCCGCCGTGGACGCTGGAAAAGACCCTGCACGACACGCTGCCGACGCTGGCTACCCTGCTCGCCCAGGACGCCGGCGCGAAATACACGCTGGAGAGCGAGTCAACCTAGCGAATCAACCTAGCTCGGTGTATTTGGCCCGCGAGCCATAGGCTTTGTCGACCGGATATTTTTCGGCGTTTTTAGCCAGCTTGGCACGGGCCGCGGCGGCCAGATCGATGCCTGCCGTATCGGCGATCAGCAACAGGTAAAGCAGGATGTCGGCGCATTCGTCGCGCAGGGCCTCGGCGACTTGCGGATCGGCGCGCAGGGCCTCGGCGACTTGCGGATCGGCCGGCAGCGCCTCGACCTCGGCATCACTTTTCCATTGCGTCAGCTCCAGCAACTCGGCCGCCTCGAGGTTGAGCGAGGTGATCAGATTGCGCAGTGAGTGAAACTGACGCCAGTCGCGTTCATCGCGAAACGCCAGCAATGCTGCGGTCAACGCCGAAAATTCGCTCATTTTGAAATCCTTTTGATAGAACGGTGATCATGCCAGCCCATCCCGAATGCGGCAACGCACGCAACCTGGAAGCGGGGAACCTTCACCGGCTCGGCACAATCCAAGTTTTGTAGTTTTCGCGAACGTCGGCGCTGTAAACCGGAGTCCCCAAGCTGGACGGAGGTGTTGCGTGGTCACGGCTGATGCGGGTTTTTGAGAAAATTTTTGAAGCGGTTCCCGATGGCTTGCTGGTGGTCGATGCAGCAGGCCTGATTCTGTATGCGAACGGCGCGCTTGAACGTCTGTTCGGCTACAGGCCGGACGAACTGACCGGCCAGCCGGTCGAGCGCCTGACGCCACACCAGCTGGCCTCGGCGCATGCTGCCTATCGCGAGCAATACCAGGCGGCACCGAAGGCTCGCGCGATGGGTGCGAGCAACGATCTGTTTGGGTGCCGCAAGGATGGCCGCCTTTTTCCCGTGGACATCATGCTTTCTCCGCTGGAAATCGGCGACCAAAAGCAAACGCTGTGCGTCGTGCGCGATGCCACGGTACGCAAGGAGGTTGAGGCGAAGCTGCATATCGCCAACACGGTATTTCAGTCCACCCAGGAAGCCATCGTGGTGACCGATGTCGATTGCTGCATCGTCGCCGTCAATCCCGCCTTCGAGATGGCGACCGAGTACAGCGAGAAGGAAGTGCTGGGCCAGCACATGCGCCTGCTGCGTTCGGGAAGGCACGACCCGTATTTCTATCGGCGGATGTGGGACTCGATTCTGAGTACCGGCGAGTGGCAGGGGGCAATCTGGAATCGGCGGAAGAGTGGCGAAATTTATCACGAGTGGCTGTCGATCAGTACGGTCAGGGACCGCGACGGCAAGCCGGTCCAGTATGTCGGAATTACCACCGACATGGGCCGGATGAATCACGTCGAGACCGCTGTCGAGCGCCTGGCCCACTACGACGCGCTGACCGGACTGCCCAACCGCCTGCTGCTCAATTCGCGCATCCAGAAGACCTGGGAGCGCGCCCACCGCGACGGCAAGCCATTCGCCGTGATGTTCCTCGACCTCGATGGCTTCAAGGCGGTCAACGACAGGCTCGGCCACCCGGTCGGCGACGAACTGCTCAAGGTTGTCGCCAACCGCCTGCGCGAGAACATGCGCGAAACGGATACGATTGCCCGGCTTGGCGGCGACGAATTCCTGATTGTTCTCGAGGATGTCGGGCGCGACGATATGGTTGCCGAGCAATTGATCGAACGAATCAGCGCCCCATTCGACCTCGGCCTCGCCGAGCCGGTCTGCGTCGGCCTGAGCCTGGGCTGGAGCCATTACCCGGAGCATGCCGACAACGTGCCGGCGCTGATCCGCCAGGCTGATGAAGCGCTGTATCAGGTCAAGCGCTCGGGCCGCGGGGCATGGCGAGAGTATTGCGCTTAGTTCGCCAACGCCAGGCAGGTAAAATCGGCCAATCTCGCGGTTAGCCAGTATTGCTACGGTCAACCCGAAAAAACGGCCAAAATTGAAATATCCCAAGGAGTCCGCATGCCCCTCTTCCGCCTCGCTGACAAACAACCGCAGATCGGCGACAACGCATGGATTGCGCCCAACGCCACGGTCATCGGCGATGTCCGCCTTGGCGCCAACAGCTCGATCTGGTGGAACGCCACGCTGCGCGGTGACAACGACCCGATCCACATCGGCGACAACACCAATATCCAGGATGGCTCGGTGCTGCATACCGACGAAGGCGTCCCGATGCACATCGGCAACAACGTCACCGTCGGCCACCTTGTCATGCTGCATGGCTGCACGGTCGGCGATGGTAGCCTGATCGGCATCGGCTCGGTCATCCTCAACCGGGCGGTGATCGGCAAGGGCTGCATCGTCGGCGCCAACACGCTGATTCCGGAAGGCAAGGTCTTCCCGGACCGCGTGCTGATCGTCGGCTCGCCCGGCAAGGTGGTGCGCGAACTGAGCGACCAGGACGTCGCCAACCTGCAGAAATCGGCCGAACACTACGTCGCCAACGCGAGTCGCTATCGCGACACCCTGCAACCGCTGTAAGCCGGCCAGCCGATGCGTTTCCTGCTCATTCTGCCCCTGCTGCTGGTTGCCAGCCTGAGCCGCGCCGACCCGTGCGATGAGTTGCCGAAGCCATCGGTGACGATCAAGCGCATCGACGAGCGCCTCAACTACAACACCGAGTACAGCTACAGGTCGCTGACCAACATCGGCGCCGCGTTGGCCCGCCCCGGCAAGCAGGTGCTCGGCCTGACCCGCGGCAATGCGACAGTCAGTTTCGCCTCGGCGTCACCTTCGATCATCGACCCGACCGGCCGCTGGGAATGCGCCAGCCCGCAAATCACGCTGACTTTCGGCTTCAGCCCGATGACCGTCTACGTCGCCCGCGAATTTCCCGAAGGCACCTGCGCCTACAAGGAAATCCTCGAACACGAAATGCGCCACGTCGAGGCCTACCAGAAGCACATCGCCAGTATCGAGAAGGAGCTGACCGAGTCGCTCAATGGCCGCTTTGCCACCGCCGCCGTCTGGCGCGGCCCGGTCGGCCAGACCGCCGCCCGGCTCCGGCAGGAACTCGACGCGCGTTGGGCGCCCTACGTCCAGCGGCAGATCAAGCTGGTCGACGAAGCCCAGGCCAAAATAGATACCGCCGAAGAATACGAGCGCGTCGCCAATGCCTGTGGCGGAGAAATCAGCAAAGTCCTGCGCGGCAAGTCATGAGCGACTTTGCGGCCCGGATTCAGGAAGCGCTACAGCCCTTGGCCGACACCGGCAGGGCCAAGGCGATGGCGGCCTATATGAAAGGGCAATTCAATTTCCTCGGCATCCAGACCCCGCCCCGACGCCAGGCCGCATCGCCGCTCATCCGCGCCTTCACGGGCCATCCGGTGGACGCTGCTCGCCAACTCTGGGCCTTGCCAGCGCGCGAATACCAGTATGTTGCGGTCGACCTGTTGCGCCGGCAGAACAAGCGGCTGGCGGCCAGCGACCTGCCGGTGCTCGAGGCGCTGGTCCAGGACAAATCCTGGTGGGACACGGTAGACGGGCTGGCCCCGACAATCGGCGCCATCGTCGCCCGCGAGCCGCAACTGGTCAGCCGGATGGATGCCTTGATCGAAGCTCCCGACTTCTGGCTACGCCGCGTCGCCCTGCTCCACCAACTGGACTGGAAAGAAAACACCGACCAAGCGCGGCTCTTCGCCTACTGCCTGCACTGCGCCGATGAACGGGAATTCTTCATCCGCAAGGCCGTCGGCTGGGCGCTACGCCAATATGCCCGCACCAACCCGGCCGCTGTGCGCCATTTCCTCGATACGCACCGTCAAAAACTGTCCGGACTATCGTTCCGGGAAGCGGCAAAACACCTGTAACCCGGACGAAAAAAAGCCACTATCCGATAGATAGTGGCCTTTCGCCGAGACTCGAAACGCTTTAAACGGCGCTCGCCAGATTCGACAGCGTGATGTTCGGACGCATGTTTTCCATCACCTTCTGCAAACCGACCCGGGCCTTGGTATTGATCAGCAGCGGAGCACGCAGATTCGGCGTGATCGCCGCCTTGCCACCTTCGTCCTGCTTGAACAAAACCTGCATGACCAACACATCCTCGGGAGCAGGTGACTGCAGCAGGGCGTTTTCGGCGTCACTCAACTCAAGTTCATAATTGAACCCAAGTGTCGTCGGGTCGACGATCTGGAAAGCCAGCATCGGATCATCAAGTGATTGCAGCGTAAAACTGGCCGGATGCTCCTTGCCCTCTTCATGGGCCAACATGAAACGCTTGTTCTGCTCAAAGCCGACCAGGCCACTGGGGAAATTGATGACTTTTTCCGGGCTCACCTCAACCGCACCAAACAAATAGGTTTCAATTTTCATTCTTGTTCTCCTCTCAATTGAAATGCATACAACATACCCCACACCATGCGGCGATGGTTGTATTTTCCACCACTATTGCGCATAGTGCACCCCCCATTTTTGCTGCACTGCCGCACCCATGCTGCCACCCATCGAACACCGCATTGCCGCCGAACTCGGCGTCCGCCCGGCCCAGGTCAACGCTGCCATTGCCCTGCTTGACGAAGGCGCCACCGTGCCCTTCATCTCGCGCTACCGCAAGGAAGCGACCGACGGCCTCGACGACACCCAGCTGCGCAATCTGGAAGAACGCCTGACCTACCTGCGTGATCTTGAGGAGCGGCGCACCGCGATCCTCGCCAGCATCGACGAGCAAGGCAAGCTGACGCCGGAACTTAAGGCCGAGATCAGCGATGCCGAAACCAAGCAGCGCCTCGAAGACCTTTACCTCCCCTACAAGCAGAAACGCCGCACCAAGGCCCAGATCGCCCGCGAAGCCGGCATCGAGCCGCTCGCCCTCGGCCTCCTTGAAGACCCGAACCTGACGCCGGACGACGAAGCCGAGAAATACCTCAACGCCGAGGCCGGGTTCGCCGATACCCGTGCCGTCCTCGACGGCGCCCGCCAGATCCTCATGGAAAAATTCGCCGAGGATGCCGAACTGCTCGGCGGGCTGCGCCAATACCTCAGCGAACACGGTCACGTCCGCTCGACCGTCGTCGAAGGCAAGGAAACCGAAGGCGCCAAGTTCCGCGACTGGTTCGACTTCGCCGAACCGATTGCCACGATGCCCTCGCACCGCGCCCTGGCCCTGCTCCGTGGCCGGAACGAAGGCATGCTGCAAGTGGCGCTGGTCCTCGATTCCGAACTCGACCCGGAAGCCGTCAAGCCGGGGACGCAAAACCCCTGCGAACAGCGCATCGCCGTCCGTTTCGGCATCAAGCCGCAGGGCCGCCCGGCCGACAAATGGCTGGCCGACACCGTGCGCTGGACGTGGAAGGTCAAGGTTTACACCCACCTCGAACTCGAACTCATGAACGAGCTGCGCGAACGAGCCGAGGAAGAAGCCATCCGCGTCTTCGGGCGTAACCTCAAGGATTTGCTGCTCGCCGCCCCGGCCGGCCAGCACGTCACCATGGGCGTCGACCCCGGCATCCGCACCGGCTGCAAGATCGCCATCGTCGACGCCACCGGCAAGATGCTCGACCACGCCACCATCTACCCGCACGAACCGCGCTGCGACTGGGATGGTTCAATCGCCACCATCGGCCGCCTGGCTGCCAAGCACCAGGTCAGCCTGGTCGCCATCGGCAACGGCACGGCCAGCCGCGAAACCGACAAGCTGGTGCAGGACGTCATGAAGCGCTATCCGGAAGCCCGGCTGACGAAAATTGTCGTTTCCGAAGCCGGCGCCTCGGTCTATTCGGCCTCCGAATTCGCCGCCAAGGAATTCCCCGACCTCGATGTCTCGATCCGTGGCGCCGTTTCCATTGCCCGCCGCCTGCAGGATCCGCTGGCCGAGCTGGTCAAGATCGATCCGAAATCCATCGGCGTCGGGCAGTACCAGCACGATGTTTCGCAGACCAAGCTGGCGAAGAATCTCGATGCCGTCGTCGAGGACTGCGTCAATGCCGTCGGCGTCGACGTCAATACCGCCTCGGTGCCGCTGCTCACCCGCATTTCCGGCCTGACGGCCGGGCTGGCTGCCAACATCGTGAGCTACCGCGATGCCAACGGCGCCTTCCATTCACGCGACGAACTCAAGAAAGTCCCGCGCCTCGGCGACAAGACTTTCGAGCAAGCCGCCGGCTTCCTGCGCGTGCCGAACGGCGACAACCCGCTCGACAGTTCGTCGGTGCACCCGGAAGCCTATCCGGTGGTCGAAAAAATCATTGTTGACCTCAACAAGTCGATCAAGGAAATCCTCGGCGACAGCCGCGCACTCAAGGGCCTCAACCCGTCGAAGTACACCGACGAGCGCTTCGGCCTGCCTACCGTCCAGGATATTTTCAAGGAACTGGAAAAACCCGGCCGCGACCCGCGCCCCGAGTTCAAGACGGCAACCTTCGCCGACGGTGTCGAAAAGGTCGGCGACCTGCGCCCGGGGATGATCCTAGAAGGCGTTGTTACCAACGTCGCCGCCTTCGGCGCCTTCGTCGACATCGGCGTTCACCAGGACGGCCTCGTCCACGTCTCAGCCCTGTCCAACACCTTCGTCAAGGATCCCCATTCCATCGTCAAGGCCGGCCAGGTGGTCAAAGTCAAGGTGCTCGAAGTCGACCTGCAGCGCCAGCGTATCGCGCTGACCATGCGCATGGGCGACGAGCCGAGCCAGGCCAAGCGCCACGACAACGCCCCGAGCGGCCGCGGCAATGCGCCGAGCCGGCCCCAGCCACGTAGTACCGGCCCGGCCCCGGCCGGCAACGCGATGGCGTCAGCCTTTGCCAAGCTGCGGAAGTAATTCGCACACTGCCACGGTCAACCCGAAAAAATGGCCAAAATCGAAATGGCCATTTTCATTTGCTTACAACCTGCAACAGGCTGCTGACAGCGTGATGGCAACTTGCAGACTAGACTGATGTCATCAAGACACCATTCCGCTGCCATCATGAAACGCCCCCTGCTTTTCCTCGCCCTCATCCCTCTCGCCCTGTGGGGGATTTTTGCCCTGCCCGACATCCTCGCCGCCAATCCCCCAGGCCCCTGGGCCTGGCGCCGACCGTTGATCATCCTCTCCGGCCTGCTCGCCCTGTGGTGGATGAGTGCCGGCATCCTGCTCGCCACCCGTTCGCCCAGGCTCGAACAACGCTTCGGCGGGCTCGACAAGCTCTACCGCCTGCACAAGAACATCGGCATCGGCGCCGGCCTCCTCGTCTTCACCCACTGGATGATCGAATGGCTGCCCAAGAACCTGTCCAAGGCCGGCCTGATCGCCGGGCCACGCGGCCCGCGCGGACCACGCGGCGAGCCCGACATGTGGATCGACCTGGCCAAGGATGTCGGCGAATGGGCCGGCTACATCCTGATGGCGCTGGTCGTCGTGGCGCTGATCAAACGCATTCCCTACCGCTATTTCCGCTGGGTGCACAAAGCCTTTGGCGCTGTTTTCCTGGCCGGCGCCTTCCACGGCCTGATCCTCATGCCGACGACTTTCTGGCAAAGCCCGCTCGCCTGGCTGACCGCCGTACTCGCCGCGGCCGGCGCTGTCCCCGCCCTGCTCTCGCTGACCAATCGGATCGGCCGCAAGCGCCAGCATCGCGCTGAAATCGTCTCGATCAGCCGGCACGACGGCAAGTTGCTTGAAATCGTCTGCCGCCCCGAACAGAACTGGCCCGGTCACCAGGCCGGACAATTCCTCTTCGCCAACTTCGGCTCGCCCGGCGAAGGCGCCCACCCGTTCACCATCGCCTCGGCCTGGAACGCGCAGGAAGGCACGCTGACCCTGGCCATCAAGGCGCTCGGCGACTTCACGGCGCAACTGCCTGAGCTGATCGAGGCCGGCCAAACGATCACCCTTGAAGGCCCCTACGGCGCATTTGATTTTTCGGCCAAAATTCCGGTTGACCGTGGGAATGCGGGTCATCAGGTCTGGGTTGCCGGCGGCATCGGCATTACGCCCTTCCTGGCCCGCCTCGAGCAACTGGCGGCCGCTCCGGCGCCAGCAAAAGCCACGGCCGACCTTTTCTACTGCACGCCAAACGCGGCTACCGGCGATTTCCCCGAAAATCTGGAAACCCTGTGCACTGCCGCCGGCGTTCGCCTGCACCGCCGCCAGACCGACCATACCGGCCTGCTCACGCCGGAGGAAGTCGCTGCTGCGCTGCAGCCCGAGAGCACCGTCTGGTTCTGCGGCCCGGCCGACTGGGGCAAGGCCCTGGGCCAGGCACTGCAGACCGGAGGCCTGTCGCGCGCCGCCTTCCACCAGGAGGCCTTCGAGTTCAGATAGGTCCGGCATCGGCTGGTATGATTCGTTCTCCGCAACGAACATATGCAGTCATGACCAAGGTTTACGGCATCAAGAACTGCGACACCATGAAGAAGGCCATGAACTGGCTGGCTGAAAACGGTGTCGCCTACGAATTCATCGATTACAAGAAGGCCGGCGTCGCCGAAGCCAAGCTGCCGGACTGGAATGCCCGGGCCGGCTGGGAAAAGCTGCTCAATACGCGCGGCCTGATGTGGAAGAAGCTCAGCGACGAAGAACGTACCGCAGTCGACGAGGCAAAAGCCCTCAAATTGATGGCGCAGTACCCGAGCCTGATCAAACGCCCGGTCCTCGACACCGGCAGCCAGCTCATCGTCGGCTTCGCACCGGAAAACTATGCGGAAAAGCTGAAGTGAGCGGCAGTTACGTCCAGCGCTTCATCTTTGAAGGCCTCGATATTCGCGGTGCCGTCGTCCATCTCGGCGACGCCTGGCAGCAGATGCAGGCTGGCCGCGACTATCAGCCGACCGTCGCCCAACTGCTCGGCGAAACGGCCGCCGTCACCGCCCTGATTGCCGGCCAGCTCAAGCAGCCCGGCCGCCTGACCTTGCAGCTACGCGGCAATGGCCCGATCCAGTTGCTGGTCATGGACTGCAACGAACTGCTGCAAATGCGCGGCATGGCGCGCAGCAACCCGGTCGTTCTGGCCGCGCCTGTGCCCGAACTGCTCGGCGCCCACCAGGGCGGCCAGCTCATGATGAGCCTCGATATGCCGGAAGCCCGCCAGCCCTACCAAAGCTTCGTGCCGATGGTCGGCGACAGTATCGCGGCGATCTTCGAGCACTACCTCGAACAGTCCGAGCAGCAACCATCTCGCCTGTTCGCTGCGTGCAGCCAGGAAGCAGCGACCTGCCTGTTCCTGCAAAAGATGCCGGCCGCTGACCATCACGACGAAGATGGCTGGCAGCGCATCACCCAGCTGGCCGCTACGGTCAAGCCGGCCGAGTTGCTCGAACTCGACACTGAAAGCCTGCTCGGTCGCCTTTTCCACGAAGACATGAGCGAACGCGGCATCCGCCTCTACGACCCGCGCCCGGTGGCCTACCACTGCCCCGAGGACCGCAACAAGGTGGCCGACATGATCCGCAGTCTGGGCCATGCCGATGCCGAGACGATCCTCGCCGAACACGGTGAAATCGTCATTCGCGACGACATCTGCAACCGCGACTACCACTTCAGCGCCGACGATGTCGCCGCCCTGTTCGCCGTCAGCGAAGGCAAGGCACTGCATTGACCCTGCCGACTGACTCTTTCGTCCTCGGCCGAAGAGTCGAGCTGCTCTATCGAAATGTACTGCTCGGGCAGGTCGTTTCGATCGTCAATTCGTCGATCCTGACCTGGGTCGCCGTTTCCCTGGTGGGCAACTCAGCCGTTTATGGCTGGTGGCTGGCCACCATCGTGATCGCCGCCCTGCGCCTCAGCCAGGCCATCGCCTACCGGCGTACAGACCTTGCTCTCCGCTTAAAGAACGCCGGCGGGTGGCGCCAGCGTGCCCTGTGGAGCGGCACCGGCGCCGGTCTCGTCTGGGCCAGCGGCGCCCTGCTGCTCATGTCACAAGGCAACACCCACCTGCAACTGCTGACCGGTCTGGTCATGTCCGGCATGGTCGCCGGCGCCGTACCCATCCTGGCGGCCGACCGCCTTATCTTCCGCTGCTACGCGACACCCGTAGCCCTCGCCGTCGCCTTCGGAACGCTCGGCAGCGACCCGTTGCATATCGCCTTCACCGCCATGTCGTTGATCCTCCTGCTGGCGGTAACTCGCAGTGCCGATTTCTTTCACGGCGCCCTGCAGGAAACCTTCCGGCTTGAACACGAAAAAGACGGCCTGCTGACAGAACTGGCCCACGCCCGGGATGTCGCCGAACGCTCAAACCGCGCCAAGACCGAATTCCTGGCCAATATCAGCCATGAACTGCGTACGCCGATGAACGGCATCATCGGCATGGGCGATATGCTGTCCCTCGAGTCCCTGACCCCGGAGCAACAGGAATTGCTGCACCACCAGCGCGAATCTGCCGACCAGCTCATGCAACTGATCAATCACCTGATCAAGCTGTCGGCCCTCGAAGCCGGCCATGTCCAGATCAAACACACCTCGTTTGCCGTCGGCAGCATGTTCGAAGGCCTGCTCTCCGGCCAGCAGAAAGCAGCAGCGGCCAAAAACCTCACCCTGTCGCTGTATTCCGATCCAGCACTACCTGAAATATTGATCGGCGACCCCGACCGCCTGCACCAGATTTTCAGTCATCTGGTCGGCAATGCCATCAAATTCACCAACCAGGGCAACGTCGACATTGCGACGAAGCTGCTCGAGCGTCACGGCAACACTGTCAAAATCGAATTCTCGGTCGTCGATACCGGCCCCGGCATGACAGCGGAAGAACTTCGAATGATCAGCGGCCTGCTTGTTCAGGGCGACGGCTCGACCATTCGCAAGCACGGCGGCATCGGCGTCGGCTTGCCGATCGCCCGCAAGCTGATCGAACTGATGGGCGGCAAACTGGACATCGAAACCGAGCTCGGCCGGGGCTGCACCTTCCGCTTTACGCTGGCTTTGGAAGCCACCGAACCCGAGGCCGGGCACACTTAGCTGGAAGCCTGATCGAGCCGGCCCGGGCCGGTCTTAGAGCACCTTGCCGGGATTCATCAAACCGCGCGGATCAAGCGCCTGCTTGAGCGAGCGCATTAGCGCCATTTCGACCGGACTCTTGTAGCGCAGGATTTCCTCGCGCTTCAACTGGCCAAGGCCATGCTCGGCCGAAATCGAACCGTTCAACGCATGAACCGCATCATGAACGATGCGGTGAACCTCGGGCTCGCAGGCCAGGAAGCTGACGTTGTCGCCGGCGTTGGCTTGCGACAGGTTGTAATGCAGGTTGCCATCGCCAACGTGGCCGAAGGCAACGACGCGTACGCCAGGAAAGGCCTTGGCCAGCGCCGCATCGGCCGTCGCCAGGAATTGGGGAATCCGGGAAACCGGCACCGAGACATCATGCTTGATGCTGATGCCTTCGATCTTCTGCGCTTCGGAAATATTCTCGCGCAGCGCCCACAGCTTTTTCGCCTGCGTTTCCGATTGCGCCACGACGCCGTCGCTGACTTCGCCAGCCTCCAGGCGCTCGGCCAACCAGGCTTCGACGGCTGCCGGATCGGCCTCGGAAAACTCGGCCAGCACGTACCATGGCGCGTCGTCGGTTGGCCGCAAGGTATCGGGAATGTTCTTGAGGACCAACCCGAGAGAGGTTTCAGAAACCAGCTCGAAGGCCGTCAGTTGGGCATCAAAAGCGGTTTTGGCCAGATTCAGCAGGTCGACCGCCTCAGCCGGTGAAGCGATATTGAGCCAGCAGGTAACCTGCCTTTTGGGCAGCGGAAAAAGCTTGAGCACGGCGCCCGTGATGATACCCAGCGTGCCCTCGGCACCGATAAACAACTGCTTGAGGTCGTAACCGGTATTGTCCTTGCGCAGGCCGCGCATACCGTTCCAGATATCGCCATTGGCCAGAACCACTTCGAGACCGAGCGTCAGTTCGCGCGTGTTGCCGTAGCGCAAAACCTGCACACCGCCAGCATTGGTCGACAGATTGCCACCGATCTGGCACGTCCCTTCCGACGCCAGGGCCAGCGGAAACAGCCGGTCGGCGGCGCGGGCGGCCTCCTGAACGGCAGCCAGCGTGCAGCCGGCCTCGACTGAAATTGTGCTGTTTTTCCGGTCGACCGTGAGAACGCGGTTCAGGCGGCTCAAGCTGACGACTACCGCGCCGCCCGAGTCGTCCGGCGTTGCCGCACCGCACAGACTGGTATTGCCGCCCTGCGGCACGATCGCCACGCCAGCCTCGGCGCAAATCTTGACGACCGCGGCCACCTCGGCAGTGTTGCCGGGACGAACGACACACTGCGCCGCGCCGCGGTAACGGCCGCGCCAATCGGTGACAAAAGGGGCGATGTCGGCCGGATCGGTCAGCACCTGGGCGGCGCCGACCGCTTTGGCCAGTCGATCAGACAGGCTGGGCGTAGAGGTCATGGTGATCGGCGTCGATGACCTTCACCTGGATGAAATCGCCGGGTTGGGCGTCGAAATGACCGTCGATATAGACCACACCGTCGATTTCCGGCGCGTCTGCTTTGGAACGGGCAATCGTGCCCTCTTCATCGACCGCATCGACCAGCACCTGAATGACCGTGTCGATCTTGGCTTCCAGCTTGGCGGCGGAAATATCTTCCTGAACCTGCATCAGCCAGCGCCGACGGTCTTCGCGCACATCCTCCGGCGGCAGGCCGGCGAGTTCGTTGGCCTTGGCACCTTCGACCGGAGAGTAGGCAAAAGCACCGACGCGGTCGAGCTTGGCGTCTTCGAGGAACTGGATCAGCTGGTCGAAATCCTCGTCGGTCTCACCGGGGAAGCCGGTGATGAAAGTCGAGCGGATGACGATTTCCGGGCAGATGTCGCGCCACTTGGCGATGCGCTCAAGCGTATTTTCGGCCGAGGCCGGACGCTTCATTGCCTTGAGTATGGTCGGGCTGGCGTGCTGGAAAGGCACATCAAGGTAAGGCAGGATCTTGCCTTCGGCCATCAGCGGGATGACATCATCGACCGACGGATACGGGTAAACGTAATGCAGACGGACCCAAATGCCGAAGCTGGCCAGCGCCTCGCACAGCTCCTTGAGGCGCGACTTGACCGGCTTGCCGCCCCAGAAGGCGGTGCGATATTTGAGATCGACGCCATAGGCGCTGGTGTCCTGCGAAATGACCAAAATCTCTTTTACGCCAGCCCGGGCCAGGTTTTCAGCCTCGGCCAGCACGTCACCAACCGGCCGCGAAACCAGCGGACCGCGCAGCGACGGGATGATGCAGAAGGTGCAGCTGTGGTTGCAGCCTTCGGAAATCTTCAGGTAGGCGAAGTGATCCGGCGTCAGGCGGACGCCTTGCGGCGGCACGAGGTCGGAATACGGATCGTGCGGTTTCGGCAGGTGGGTATGGACGTAACCCATGACCTCGTCGGCGGCGTGCGGGCCAGTGACGGCGAGCACGGCCGGGTGCGTCGACTGCACGATATCGCCCTTGGCGCCGAGGCAGCCGGTGACAATGACCTTGCCGTTCTCGCTGAGCGCTTCGCCGATGGCATCGAGCGATTCCTCGACGGCGGCATCGATGAAACCGCAGGTATTGACGATCACCAGATCGGAATTGTCGTAGCTCGGCGAAATCTCGTAGCCTTCAGCGCGCAGCTTGGTCAGGATGCGCTCGGCATCGGAACTGGCCTTCGGGCAGCCGAGGGAAACGAAGCCGACGGTCGGCACTTTTTGCTGAATAGTCATGCGATGGAAACCTTATCCGGACAGGCCGGCAAACAAAGGGCGTATTTTACGGGGGATTCAGGCCGGCAGGCGGGCAAGTGCCTGTTTCAGCGCCTCAAAACATTTCGCGTCGATGGCCGTGCCAACATTCTCGGCCATGATTTCCAGCGTCTTGGGAATCGGCACAGCGCCGCGATACGGGCGTTCGGCGGTGATCGCGTCGAAAATATCGGCCGTCGTAATGATCCGCGTTTCGAGGCAGATATCTTTCGCCGTCAAGCCGCGCGGGTAACCCTTGCCATCGAAGCGTTCGTGGTGGGCGGCCGACACCTGCGCCAGCTCGGTAAAGGCGTCGATGCGCGAGAGGATCGTCTCGGTGTACATCGCGTGCGCCTTGACCGCTTCCCACTCCTCGTCATCGAGCTTGCCGGGTTTGTCGAGCACGCTGTTGCTGACGCCAAGTTTGCCGACATCGTGCAGCAGCGCACCGCGCTTGAGCCAGCGCCGACGGTCTGCCGCCAGACCGAGCGTTTCGGCGATCAGATCGGCGTAGAGCGCCACCCGCGTACTGTGCCCGCTGGTGTAGGGGCTCTTCGAGTCGACAACCTGGCCGAAAGCAGCGGCGATGTCGTCGAGATAATCGTCATCAAGCGCCACGACATGCCCGGCCGGCTCAAGCGCCAGCACCGCTGTCATGACATCAGGCGAAGCCAGCATTGTCCAGAAGGCGTGGTCGCCTTCCAGTTGCTCGAATGCCGCCACCAAAACGGGATCGAACCAGCCGCCAACACGCTGCCGAACCTCCTCGAAAGCCGCCGACGGGCCGCCCGAGGTATGAAAAACATCAATCACCTGAGCCAGTAGCGCAATGCGCGAATAAAGCGGAATCGCCTCGCCGGCCAAGCCGTGCGGCTTGCCCTGTCCGTTGAAATGCTCGTCCAGGCTGTAGATACCAGCCGACACGCTCTCGGGGAAACGCAGCAAGCGGGCGATTTCGGCACCCCGCTGGCAGCGGGTGGCGATCAGCTCGGTGGCGATCTGTTCGCCGTCGCGCATGATCGTCATCACGCTGCGGAAACGCTCGGCCAGCGGTGCCCTCAGCCCGGTATGGCTGAGCACGAACTGGAGCACCTTGGGCAGGCTGTCGCCGACCTTCTTGAAATCGCGCTTGAAGCTCAGGTCGTCAGTCAGGTACAGCTCGCAGATGCGCGCCGCATTGCTGCTGCAGCCCAGATCCTTGAGCAGCAGGGTGTAATAAAGATTCCACAGATCGTCGTCGCCAAGCCCGAGGCGACGACCGACGTGCATGCCGATCCAGCAACAACGCACGCAGTGACCTTCCGGCTGCCCTTCAGTAATGTCGAGCGCATGGCTGAGCGCCGAGATCAACTCGGAGAGTTTCAAGCCGGCCAGGGCCGGCAAGGTGAACTGAACTGGAGAATTAGCGGGCATTGGTTCGTAGATTACCAACAAACCATGAAGTTCTCTCGCTACTCAGAGATTTCTGCACGCCGGTGAGAACGGCCAACTGACTTTCGTCATCGACTGAAACCGAAAATATGGCTCGATAACAATAAAATTTCTCGATCACTCCATTGCCTGCATCCGTAACACTGACGCCAGAAACTTTATTCGTTATAATTCGCGCCCCAGCGTTCTTAGCTCAGTTGGTAGAGCGTCTGCCTTACACGCAGAATGTCGGCGGTTCGAGCCCGTCACTTCATGATCAGTCATGAAGTACCAAAGCCCCGCTCCGGCGGGGCTTTTCGTTTGTATATCCGCCCCACGCCGTCTATATCCATTCCATGGAATACCGACATTCCTGACGGTATCGGCGACTGAACACTCTGAAACAGCAATTCGCATGACGAATTCGGCCGAAAAGTCGCTAAAACCAGCTTTCCCAAAGGGAGTGCATCTCCCGACCGAGCCCGCCGGGGCAATGCTTTGGCGCTTGAAGAACCGGTTCGACAACAAATGGAAGTCCTTGGCCGGCCGCGCCAGCAACGGATCGCCAATGTCTGGATCCGGGTTTATTCCGCAGCAAAGCAAACTCAGCGAGGAATTTGCGGATGGGGCGCGGCTTTGTCCTGTTTCTTGACTAACTTGCCTATTTTTTCCTTTTCCAAAGGGCGATTCGGGGATTACATAAATGACCGGCCGCACAGCGAACGGCTGTAGCTTCGGAGCCGACTGGAATACCACCTCACACAAGGCGGCCAAATAGAAAACTCAACGACGATGGTCCAACCCCGTCTGTCGGCGAAACGATAGGGTTTTTCTCCATCGCATGGGACACCTTCGCTCGGTCTTACTTGCAGCGAGCAGCTCGATTCCTAACCAAGCCACTGCAGCAAAGTGCTGTAAAGCCGGTCGGGGTCGACGGGCTTCGCTACAAAATCGTTCATTCCTGCCGCCCGGCAGCGTTTTTCATCTTCAATGAATGCATTTGCCGTCATGGCCACGACGACAATATCCTTGCCACCTTCAAGCTGTCGAATGGCCTTCGTTGCCGTCACCCCATCCATTTTTGGCATCTGCATATCCATGAGAACCAAGGCGTAAGTGCCCGGGCGGGAACCGCCAAACTTGGCGACAGCATCTTCTCCATCTTCCGCCACGTCGCAAACAAGCCCCACTTCTTCGAGAATTGCCTGGGCAACGAGTTGGTTTATTTCGTTGTCTTCAACCAGCAATATTCGGGACCCTGCGAACCTCTCCCGCAACTGCTCGACGACATCCCTCTTCGGGTTCGTATTGAAGTCCGAATTTTCTCCATCCGTTTTCTTCAGCCGCACCGTAAACCAGAAGGTACTGCCTTCGCCGAGAACGCTCTCGACTCCTGCGTTCCCTCCCATCAATTGGGCCAGCCGCCTGGTAATCGCCAATCCAAGACCCGTTCCACCAAAGCTGCGGACTGTCGAGGCATCGCCTTGTTCAAAAGGAGAGAACAACCGGCTCATGGCCTCTTCCGAAATACCGACCCCCGTATCAATAACTTCGCACCGAAGCAGGATTGAGTCGTTGTCCTCTTGCTCCTTCAAAGCTCGTACGGTAACCGAACCCGTTTTAGTAAACTTGACCGCGTTGCTGACGAGGTTGAGCAGCGCCTGTGTCAGGCGGGTGGCATCTCCCAGCAATGACTGAGGCAGGAAATCCAATTCAGTTTTGAGCTGGATGCCCTTGGCGTTCGCAGCTTCAGCCACCATAGAGCACACACCGTTAGGCAGCAATGAAATATCCAGCCTCTCTTCCAGCAGTTGCAGCTTTCCTGCCTCGATTTTGGATAAATCCAGGATATCGTTGATGATGCCTAATAGATGTTTTCCAGCGGCGGTGATTTTCTCCAGTTTGTCTGCGGTATCCGGATCCTGATGTTTTCTAAGCAATACCGCCGAAAGACCAATAATGGCATTCATAGGAGTCCGGATTTCGTGACTCATATTGGCCAGAAAATTCCCCTTGGCAAGATTTGCGGCCTCAGCCGCCCTCGTGGCATCTGACAAAGCCGCTGTCCGCACCTCAATCATTGTCTCCAGATGGTTCCGATGGCGTTCCAGTTCGGCTTCCGCCTCCTTGAGTTTGGTGATATCAACGGCAACCCCTGCCCACACGGTCTCTCCGGACATACGCAGCATCGGCGCCGAACGTACGTGCAACCAGACCTTTCGCCCATCAACTGGATGGAACAGCAAAACGCCGGAGTATTCCGAATTTTCGCGCAGACAGCGCGCCTCGTCCTCGATGTATTGCGCATATGAATCGCTTGCCATCAACGCAAACAGTGGCTGCGCATCCTTCATCAGGTCAGTAGGGCTCAAGCCGAGCATCTTCTCGACACCTGCGCTGATGTAGTTGAAGAAGCGTTTGCTGTCGCGCATATCGAACTGAAAAACAAAACCATCAGGCAAGTGGTCGCCGATCGAGCGCAACTGTGCCTCACTCTCCCGTAAGCGCGACTCACTGAGCGAGTGATCGTATTCGATACGTTGGGAATTCATGCTGACCAAAGTCAGCGTAATCAATTGCACGGTCAGTATCTGGGCTACTGCGTAAATACTGCCAAAACCCTTCAAAAGCTCGAAAGCAGTACTGACATCCGCGTGGCTGAGTTCCTGAGCGAGTCTGGCAAAACAAAAGATGGAAAAAACCAGCAACCAGAGGGCCAGCATGACGTCGTTGGAGCCAAAGAAGGGCGGACGGTAGCGCAGGGTAACGACGGCAATTGCCAAACTGAGGATGCCGGCCAATGCGGAATAGATAACGATACGCGCATCGAGATGGGCTGGGTCCAGGCTGTAGTAGCCGAATACAACGAAGAAGGCGAGCGAAAACAGAGCTTCCCAGCGGTAGCTAAACTGAAGCCCCCGGAAGACCAGCATGCCCCGAAGCAATAAAAGCAACCCACCAAGCAACATGGCGTTTCGCAATACACGCACAATCCAGGTTAGCGGCAAGGCACCCGGCACCAGCATCGCGGCTCCTAGAGCAAGACCCGCAACACCGGCAGTCCAGAAACCGAATCCCGGATAGGTCTTTCGCGTACGCAAGACCACGAACATAATGACGGCCGCCGCGGAAGAAAGAAGCGCATTTGTACTTAGCAGGATGGCTGTTTCCACGTCTCACACCTCTTTTCACATTTGAGCTCGCAGAACCGTTTGAAATGCATCAGCCCAACCAGATGCTTTATTGGTGTTGATACCAACATCTGTTGCTTCTTACAGACCCCTCTGTGCGAATTACGTTTGCCATAAATCGGTGTGAAGAGAAAAAAGTCCAACATTGGTGCCGCTCGCGCCAGTTCTGTCAAATATGATAAATAGTATAGTTACTTTAAAATCATCACAACCACCTTTGCACAGAAAATTGGCCGCCTGCCCCCCCCCCCAAAAAAAAAATGGTCTGTTCTTCGGTAAAACATTTCTTCATGTCCAATCGCCTTGCCTTTTGGGGTTGGACTCTAAAATCACCTGCAACTCAGCTCCAGGGGACGGCGCGCACCATCGATCCCTTAAAACCGGAACGGCGTCAGCCAGACCAGCACAAGGGCAGCCATCTTCTTGCTCATATTTTCCCCCGTTGCCACACCTGCCCTTTCGGCAGTTGGCGCCACTGCTACTCTGACCTGGTTCGACGTATGTTGGCTCGCACACATACCTAGCTGACATTTTTCGACCAAATTGAGACCGGAATCTGGCAAGAAGCGAAGTAGGTCCTTGAAATATCAGCATCTATCCCGGCGAACGACACACAGGCGCCGGGAACAGGTGCGAGGCGTAGCCGTCCGCTGGAAACACTGACAGACGTCCGTCCCTCACGCAGCATGGCGTTTCAAACCTTAAATTTGCCAAACACGGCGGCCACTAGGCTGTTACAATGCGCCCCGCTTGAACGTGATCACCAGTCGCGTTACAGGTATCCAGAAATTCTTTGGACACCCAGGCGCATAGCAATTGACGGTATTTCTGACGGGATCCAAAAGATCAAATCAGAAGAAATTGAGTAACCACGGCTTATACAGCGCTTACTTCGACCCCGTCAGGAGCATCAGGTTGCCCATGTGGCTCAGTGGTAGAGCACTCCCTTGGTAAGGGAGAGGTCGGCAGTTCGATCCAAATCTATTGCTTTGTCGCGGGCGAGCCAAACTGCTTGAGTGCCGAGAGAAACTCGCTGAAGTTTGCTTCACGAACCGTGATGTTGCTCAAGGTGTCCCGAAGGCTGAATACCGACAGATCGATTTCACCAGCATGAGCATTCCCCTTGCTGGCGACTTTACTGCCAGTTTGCGTTGGGTTTGCCTTGGTGCTGGTGAGTGACATGTTGCTGCCTTCCTTTGTCGATGAGTTCATTTTGCCTTGCGCGTTCCGAGGTGTCTGTGAACAAATTCACAGAGCATTGCCAGCCCGAAAAATTCATTCCGCTCCTAGCCAAAGACCTTTGCCAAAACAGGACTTTGGCCGATGACTGAAGCAAGGCACGACATTTCAAATTCGGGCGAAATTTCCAGTTGACCGTAGCAACGCCCCCCGATGGGCGTTGCATTTCAAGTTCAATGCGACCGCATTCAGTCGGCCAGCTCGATCTGCCCGCTAACGTTTGTCGTAACCAGGCTTTCGCCGGCCTCCAGCGGCGCCGGAGCAGCTTCTGCCGCCATCATCACACCGCGGGCAGCGCGCATCATCGGCATGGGCATGCCGCCGCCCTGCTGGACGTTGAGTTGCTTGATCTTCCAGGTCTTACCGAGTTGTTCGGCGATTACCCCGGCGCGGCTCTGGAAAGCGACAATCGCCTCACGAGTGGCTTCATCTTCGACCTTGCGGCGGGTTTCCGGCGACGGCAGCAGGCTGACTTCGCCGACGGCCAGGCGCATTTGCTGCAGCTTGCCGAGCAACTCCGAAACGCCACCCTGGTCCTTCGACTCAAGCACCAGCTCGCTGCGCATGCGCCAGCCGTCGATCTTTTGCGCCTGGCCGTACACCGGGTAGGTAGACTGCTGGCCACTCTTGACCGAGATTCCGGGCTTGCTGCGAATCAGCTTCAAAGCCTCGGCGACATCGGTGTTCACGCGTTGGGCCAGTTCAGCCGGGCTCTTGCCACTGGCCTCGCTGAACACACTGGCGCGCACCATGTCGTTCGCTGCCGGGCGACTGGCCTGGGCCGACAGATCGACCAGCGCACCAGCCTGGGCAGTTGCCGCGGCAAGGCAGCCGGTAATCAGCATCAGGAGAGCCTTGCTCATTTCAACCCCTTGTCGCGCAGGCGGCCGTAGACCACCAACAGCAAGATGGCGACGACCACGGAAGCGACAAATCCTGCACCCTGGCCAGCCCGGTACCAGCCCATAGCCTGGCCAAGCACGCCGGCCAGAAATGAGCCGCCAATGCCGAGCAGGATGGTGGCAATGAAGCCCATGTTGTCCTTGCCGGGGTGCAGGAACTTGGCGATGACGCCGACCACGAGGCCGACCAGAATGGTCCACACGATACCCATTGTTCAAACCTCTTTCACGTGACGATCAATGCCAGGCGCAAGTGTCGCCTGTCGTCAAATATTAACGCGCAGGCCGCATCATGGTTGGCGTGACTCGGTAAAGAATTGTGATCCGATAACTCGGCACTCCGGCCTGCTACTGCCCGGCCAGCCGTTCGGCCAGCGTATCCATCAACACCCGGACGCGGTGAGGGACATGGCGATTGCTCGGCAGAATGGCATAGATGCCGAGCTCGGGAATCGGATATTCGGCCAGGATTTCGACGATCCGGCCACTGGACAGGAAGCTATCGGCAATGAAATCCGGCTGGCAGCTGATGCCCAGCCCCTGGGCCGTCGCTTCGGTCAGCACGTCGCCATTGTTGGCGTTGAGGCGACTGCGGATATGGAAGCTCTCAAGCTGCCCATCGACCATGAATTGCCAGAGCTGGCTGCTGCCGGCATTGGTGTAGCCAAGGCAGACGTGGTTTGCCAAATCGGCCGGTTTTTCCGGTTGACCGTGGCGACTGAGATATTCCGGGGCGGCGACGACAAGCAGGCGGCTAGTCCCGATCTTGCGGGCCACGTCGCCTGACTCAAGGCGGCGGGTGATGCGGATCGACAGGTCGATGCCCTCCTCAATCAGGTTCACGCGCCGGTCGCTGTAATCCATGTCGAGCGAGACTTCGGGGTAGCGCTCCGAGAAATCGAGCAGGATCGGCGCCAGGCGTTTCATGCCGTAACTGAGCGGCAGGCTGATGCGGATATTGCCGCGCGGCGTCAGGCGCTCCTCGGCGACGCCGGTTTCGGCCGCTTCGACAAGATTGAGGATGACCCGGCATTTTTCCAGATAGGCCGTGCCGCCCGAGGTCAGGGCCAGCCGGCGCGTGCTGCGCGCCATGAGCTTGACGCCAAGATGCGTTTCCAGCGCAGCGATTTGCCGCGTCACCACCGAACGGGCAACGCCCAGTTGCTGCGCCACGGCCGAAAAGCTGCCGAGTTCAGCGACCCGAACGAAGAGATGCATGGCTTCGAGGCGATCCATTGTTGCAACTCCAGCAATAGTAATTTGCACATTGTCGGCTATTTCGATCCAAATAACAGGCATAAAGTGCGTCCATCGACAAACAGGCATAAAGTGCGTCCATCGACACAGGAGTTGCCGCAATGACACAGTTTCAACCCACCCTTTTTGTTCCGCACGGTGCGCCGACTTTCGCGCTACGCCCGGGTGCGGCTGGCGCTGCCTTGTCGGCCATGGCCGGATCGCTGACCCTGCCACGCGCCATCGTCATCGTCAGCGCTCACTGGGATACGGCCGAACCGACCGTCGGGTTCGCCGAGCGTCCGGAAACCATTCACGACTTCTGGGGTTTCCCGGATGAACTATACGAAATCCGCTACCCGGCGACCGGCTGTCGCGAGGCTTCGGAAGAAGTCGTCGCGGCGCTGAAGGCCGCCGGTCTGCCGGTCGCGACCGATGCCAGGCGCGGCCTCGACCATGGTGCCTGGGTGCCACTGCGCCTGATGTTCCCCGATGCCGAAGTGCCGGTCATTCCGCTCTCCATCCAGAGCCGGGGCGGCCCGGTCCAGGCCTACAAGCTGGGTCAGGCGCTGGCGCCGCTGACGGAGAAAGGCTTTCTCGTCATCGCCTCGGGCAACCTCACCCACAACCTGCGCGACTACCAGATAGCAGCCCGCAACACCGGACAGACGCCAGCCTATGTGCGTCAGTTCACCAACTGGCTGGCCGACACTCTGCAAGCACACGACATTGACGCATTGCTCGACTATCGCCGGCAAGCACCAGGCGGTGCCCAAGCCCACCCGAGCGATGAACATTTGTTGCCCTTGTATGTCGCACTCGGTGCCGGTGGTGAAAACGCCGAAGCCAGGCGCTTCCATGCCGGCATCGACGATTACGTCATCGCCATGGATGCTTATTCATTTTTGCCCAAAAAAGGAGGTTGACCGTGGCAACCCAACATTACACCAGTACCGCCAAGCTCCTGCACTGGCTCATGGCCGTCCTGATTTTCTGCCTGCTGGCCCTCGGTTTTTACATGCATGACCTGCCGCTGTCGCCAGACAAGCTGAAGCTCTATTCCTGGCATAAATGGGCTGGCGTCACGGCCTTCCTGCTCGTCGGCTTTCGCCTGCTCTGGCGCTTCACGCACCGCCCGCCGGCGCTGCCGGACAGCATGCCGAAGCTCATGCAGTTCGCCGCCCACGCCGGCCACCTGGCGCTCTACGGGCTGATGCTGGCCATCCCGCTGTCCGGCTGGCTGATGAGTTCGGCCAAAGGTTTCCAGACCGTCTGGTTCGGCGTCCTGCCCATCCCCGACCTGCTTGAGAAAAACAAGGAAGTCGGCGATCTGCTGGCCCTCGTCCACCAAAGCCTGAACCTGCTGTTCGTGGTCGTGCTGCTCGGTCACATCGGCGCTGCACTGAAACATCACTTCATCGACAAGGACGACATCCTGACCCGCATCCTGCCCCGCCACTCCAAGGAGAACTGAACATGAAACGCCTCGCCCTAGCCCTCGCCTTCGCCACCCTGATCCCGGCCGCCCATGCCGTTGAATACACCCAGGTGCAAGCTGACAAAAGCGCCGTCAATTTCGTCTACAAACAAATGGGCGTTGCGGTCGATGGGAAATTCAGAAAATTTTCCAGCCAGCTCAATTTTGACCCGGCCAAGCCGACCGCTGCCAAGGCCAGCTTCGCAGTCGAATTGGCCAGCGTCGACACCGGCGCCCCCGAAGGCGACGAGGAAGTCGCCGGCAAGCCGTGGTTCAACACCAAGGCATTCCCGACTGCCAAGTTTGTTTCCGGTAGCGTCAAGGCACTCGGCGGTAACAAGGTCGAAGTCGCCGGCCAGTTGACCATCAAGGGCAAAACGCAGGATGTCGTCATCCCGGCTACCTTCACGGCGCAGGGCAACACGGCTGTCTTCGATGGCGCCTTCACCATCCGCCGCGCCGACTTCACCATCGGCGAAGGCGCCTGGGCCAAGTTCGACATCGTCGCCAACGACGTCCAGATCAAGTTCCGCATCACCGCTTCAACGAAATAAACCCAACCCACAACAGGAGAATCACCATGAAAAAACAACTCGCCACGCTCGTCCTTGCCATCGCTGCCGCCGCCCCGGCCCTGGCCGCCCCGGAAACCTTCACGCTCGACGGCACACACAGCTTCCCGCGCTTCTCGTACAGCCACTTTGGCTACTCGGTCCAGATGAGCCGCTTCGACAAGACCACCGGCACCATCGTCCTCGACAAGGCGGCCAAAACTGCCAAGATTGATCTCGTAATCGACACCAAGTCGGTCAGCACCGGCTCCGAGACCTTCAACGAGCACATCCAGGGCGAAGACTTTCTCAACACCGCCAAGTACCCGACTGCCACCTTCAAGTCGACCAAGGTTGTGTTTGAAGGCGACAAGCCGGCCTCCATCGAAGGCAACCTGACCCTGAAGGGCGTGACCAAGCCGGTTACCCTAAAGGTCACCGGCTTCCTGGCCATGCCGCACCCAATGATGAAAAAGGATGCCATCGGTGGTACCGCCACGGTCACCGTCAAGCGCACCGACTTCAACATGGGCAAGTACGCGCCCTACGTTGGTGATGATGTGACCATCGATATTGCTGTTGAAGCTATCAAGCAGTAATCGCGTCGCCAACTCGCAAAAAGCCGCCTCGACCCGGGCGGCTTTTTTTGTTTCAGCAACAACGGGCTATCGGCCCCACCTCATCTAATCATGAGGCATCTGCCGATGGTGCTGACCACTTGATCCATTCCGGCCGATTTTCAGCCACATGGAATAAAGCCGCGACAACATGGCGATCGTATTTGGAGCCACTCTCGTTCAATAACTTGTCGAGGGTCTGCTCCAAGGGCACGCCTGCGCGATAGGCCCGGGCGCTGACCATCGCCACAAAGGCATTGGCAACCGCCAGAATCCGGCTTTCGAGCAAGAGTTCGGACTCCTTCAGCCCGGCAGGATAGCCGCTACCATCTAGATGCTCGCTCTTTTGGGCGATGACATCGATGACCGGCCCCTCGAACTCAATCGCCTTGAGTACCGCCACGGAGTGCTGTACGTGTGATTGCATGATTTTCTGTTCCTCGGGCGACAGTACTTCCCGTTTGGTCAGCAATTCCCGCGGCACAAATATCTTTCCAACGTTTGCCAATTTAGCTGCCATATCGAGCGTCTCCGCAGCCGAGTCATCGAGACCCAGTTCGCGCGCAATTGCTCCGGCAACCAGAGCCGTACGCATCGAGTGTTCGGTGCAAAAGGGGTCATGAGAATCAACGATGCAGGTCAGTACTCCGACAAGCTGATTCATTAGCGCCTGACGTTTTTTCTGCGCGTCCTGCTCGACCGTCATGTCGCGAGCCAAACATAGCACCTGCCCCGGCCCTTCATTCGTCGGGATAGGCACCGCAGAAAAATAATTATGGCTGGCGGTGTCGCCAATATCCAGATCCAGCATCCGGGACACTGGCTGGGATGTCCGCAGGCTTTCCTGCACGAGAGAGTCGATCCGGTGAGCAACAGACGGCCCGACGATGCTGGAAAGCGTTTTCCCCCGGAGCGCCTGCGGAGCCTCGTTGACCAGGGAGCCAAATGCCTTGTTGCAGAACTTCAGGCGCTCCTGTTCTACGGTAAAGATAAGGTCCGGAGTGCCATCCATGACGCTCATCAACAATGCGGATTGATCAGCCAATTCACGAGACTTGCTGCGTAGCACTTCGGAAACCGATCGCTCTTTGACGCTGGCACCATGCCACCACGCCGCAATCAAACCTGCGGCAATTACCAAAATGGCAAAGGTCAGAGAAATAATGAGAAAGCGCTGATGATCCCGCGATTCCTTGAGAGCCTCGACAGCATCAATCTTCTGGACCAGCACCCAGGGAGTCTGGCGAAAACTCCTGCTCACGGTCAAAACCTCTCGTCCGGCATAGTCCAGATTGATGAAAAAGCCCCCGGGCTTAGTCAGCGCCTCAACTTCAACCTGATTCACGGCAGCCAGCGAAACCTGCTTGCGTAGCGGCGCGGTACCATCCGCCAGCGGAGAAAGGAAGGCAATTGAATCCCCCTCCTGCCTCACCAGCAAGGTTTCGTCAGCACTCGTCAGCGTTCCCTTCCTTAACAGCAAGGGAAACAGTTCATCGCGAGCCCGCTTGACACCGGCGATCGCAGCGATCGGCTTCTGCCCGGCATCATTTGACTGAACGGAAAATACGGGGACAGCGAAACCCAGCACCACCTCCCCTCCATGATTTTCATACAGATCCTGGAGGGCTGGCTTGCCTGACTCTATTGCACGGAGCAGTGTCGCCTTCAAGACAGCGTCTGTATGAAAGCCAGAAGTCGCAACAATTGTTTTACCGGCAGCATCCACAATAACGATGCCCGAATCGGACGCGGAAGCAATGTTGGCCTGAACCTTTGTCTTTTGGCTTGCCAGGGAAAAACCATTTTTTTCCGCCGTTGTTTCCAGCAGGTTACGCAAGTAACCGAATTGTGCTGCCTGGGAGTCAATGTTTTCCGCATCCGGGGCAGCTACCAGTTGCGACAGATAAAAACGCAACGACGCGTTGTCGGCCAGTTCCCTGACCACCCCATATTGCGTATCTATCCACTGATTGAGGCTTTGAGCCCGGCTCTCGGCAACGACACCAAGCAGGGTTTCCCAAGCACGCAGATCACGCTCTTTCTCACTGGCCGCATAGTTGATGATTGCCCAGAGACCTGCAATCAGGAGCACCCCCAGCGCAAGAATTGCTGGAGCCCACTGCTTACGCCACATTAGGGTTTTCATGATTTTGCAGTCCTGGCAACAGGGCATTCACAGGCGCCCAATGGATTAGCCGAAACACTTGCTGATGCTGGCATGTACAAAGACAAAGGCAGCACAAAATTGGTGTCACACATGCGTTTACCTCAATGAATCATATGTCTCGCTTAGTGCTTTGACAATTTATGATAGCCACTACACATCATGGCAAATGCATCCACCAATTACGCTCGTTCAGCGAAAAAACAGGAACGTAATGAGCAATCTTTTGATGCGAAACAACTTCCCGAACCTGATTATCCAAAATATAAATATCATCTCGCATATAAACTGCCAAGACCGCATGAGGAATTCTAAGATTGGCATCCTGAACAACCACAACCCTCAAGGACTCAGCAGGAACCCCCAACTGTCTTAGCGAAAAATACTTAATGATGGCGAAATCCTCACAATCGCCACCTAAAGTCAGGAATTCACGCGGAATCGCCCAATAGTCCGAACGCCCATAATTGTCCTGATCCAGAACATAGCGAAAGCGATTGGAGAAATCGTTCACCACTGCGACCTGTTCGCGAGGTGCATGCCCGCGCATGGAGCTGATCATCTCCAACCACTCCGGCACCTTGCAAAGATTAATCGGACAGTTCTCTGGGCTCGGGCGATCCTCCGCATGACGACGCATAACCGAGACCCACTGGGGAAAGATCGAAAACCCCTCCTTGCGCTCCTCTCTGGAACTGAAGAGTTTGTGGTCAAGTGACAGGCTCTCTGCGGTGGCGACAACTGAGAAGCAGGCTCCAACCAAATACAAAAACACCTGAATACATACTGAAAAAGTGACTTGCACGTATCAATCTCGGCCGGGGTAAGGCAAAAATACATTTTGCACAGGAATGCTCCGAACTATCGCATATGCAAGTTTACTGTCGAATAACTTTACAGTTGTAAAAAACCTACATACTCCGCCGCTAAACACATCTTGGGAAGCAATCTCATGACATGAGCAGTAGGTACCGTTTACACTTACGAAAATTAACGTTTTGTTACCAAATCACCACAGTCACTATAGAGGTACGATACATGAATGCTCGCAAAGCAGAAACCTTTGGCTCCCTGAAACGCGCCTGCCTGCCTGTCTTTCTGGCCTTTGCCGGAATATCGGCCGCTACCGCCCAAGAAGCAGTCGATACGGAAAAACTTTTCAAGGAAGGCATCTTCCTGCGCGAACAAGGTCAGGTATTCAGCGCCATCGAAGCACTTGAAACAGTATTGAGCAACAATCCCTCGCTCAATCGTGCTCGCCTGGAACTGGCTGTTGCCTACTTTCGGGCACTTAACCTGGATCAGGCCAACATTCAGGCGCAGAAAGTCCTTGACGACCCCAAGACTCCGGAAAACGTTCGCTTGGCAGTACTGGCCTTCCAAGCCCAGATCAAGCGTGACCAAGCAGCACTGGTTGCCAAACCACACACCTTTGAGCCCTCTATCTCGCTTGGCTTTCTGTACGACACCAACGTAAACGTCGGCCCGAGTGGCGCGACGTTGCCCGGCGGCCTGATTCTTCAACCCGGCTCCACCCCCCAGCATGATTGGGCAGGAGTTGCTCAGGCTGGCATTACGCACACCTATAACTCTCCGACGGTCGTTCGATTTGGCGAAACAGCGTCACGCCTAATCTGGCAAACCAGTGCCGGCCTGTATCACAAGGGTTATTTCGAAAAAACCGACTTCGATCTGACGGCCCTCTCGCTATCGACCGGCCCGGGCTGGGTTGCTCCGAACAAATGGCGTACCAAGCTCAATTTCCAAGCTGATGCCCTATATCTCGGTGGCGACTACCTCGGTCTCTATACCTCCGTTTCCCCGACTTTTACGCTGCAACTTAAAAACGGTGAGCTGACTTGGGATGCCCTGGTGCTGAACAAGAATTTCGATCGAGCCATCGATGCCGGGCGCGACAGCAACTATTACTCCACCGGCCTCTCATACGGCCATCTGTTCCAGCAAGGGAAACTGGCCGTTCAGGGTGGCGCTCACGTCTTCATGGAAGAAGCCTCGGCTAACCGCTTCAGCAATGATGGCTGGGAAGCCTTCATTGGTGCCAACGTTGTCGCCTGGCAAAATGGTTCTGTATATGGCCGCTACAGCTACAAGGACACGAAGTTCGATGGCGTGGAACCAGTCTTTAACGTTGCCCGCGACGAAACCGAGCATCGCCTTGAAGTCGGCTTTGGCCACAACTTCAAGGAAGGTCTGATGAAAGACTGGCGTGTGTCCGGTAGCTGGCAATTCACGGACAACAACTCCAACGTAAGCATCTACACTTACGAACGCGAAGTTGTAGGCGTAAATCTGGGCCGTTCGTTCTAAAGCAACACAACCTTAGCTTCAAAGTCAAAGGGCGCCGATGGCGCCCTTTTTTCGTCCCCTATTTCCTGCTCGACCAAGACAAAACGATGAATATACGTCGAAATTCTTTACAGCAACCTTGCAACAAAAACCCAAGCACTTGATTAATTTAAATTAAATTTATTGGCTCGATATATGCGTTGTAAAAAAGTGTAAAACCCCGGCTTGATTTCATACCGTCGGACCCTACAGTGGAAGAAAGATCATCGTTTCAGTCAAGTAGTGAGGGATATCATGAAAACAAAACGCACAGTTATAGCAGCGTGTATCGCCACCCTCTTCATCAGCGGTACTGTGTTTGCAAAAGATAAGTGGGAGTACCACGAAAGTGGATGGAGTAATGTCCATTCTTACGGCAAGGTTGTCGTTGCCCAAGACTCTGTCAATCAGTGGGGTCCATGGGAAGACTTCGTAGAACCAGCGGCCGGAGCACCATCCCCTGTTGCCATGCCCGGAATGTCCGGAAGCGATCCGTATCGTAACAATCCGGTCGTTGTGGTGACTGAAGGCTGTGCAGCAGGAACCTGGTGCGGTTACGCCATATACCGTAACTCTTCAACCGGCGGCCAAGAAATTCTGACTCGCTCGTACTACAAGCCATCCGATCCGTGGAGTGCAGGTTTATTTGCGCTGACACCGACTCCCGATAACCCAAGCATTACCGCTGGAAGCGGTCGAGGGGAGGGAAATGTTTTCTGGCGTGTTACTCCTCTTGGTGCTACCGATCCAACGTTCAGCGATTCGGGCGCAAGTATTCCGGCAGACTTTGGTGGTGGCTACGGCTGGTATAGGGATGATGGACTCCATCATTTCCATGCGTGGACAGGAAATGAAACCGACTCTGGCTGGGAAAGCAGTTCGGCAACCGGCTTTTCTCACAACTGGTTATCCAGTGAAGCAACAAGCGAAGTGGGATATGGCTGGTTTGCACTTGCAGTCAAGGGTGCAGACAAGGAAGTGGCTGTTGGAACATTTGAGCGCGAGGTTGCGACATATACAAGCGGCAATGAAGAATATCGGTATTGGGATGAAACAACGGCCAGAACCAATGGTTACTACGTTGCCGGGATCGCCACGCCCCAAGCCTATCTGGCTGACCAGCAAGCCCGTGATATCAGGGCATATTACGCGGGCGGCAGTTTCGACGGGTCCAGCCAAGGGAAAGTGTTGATTCAGGTCCAGTTTGCCCCAGCGACTTGGCAAGGACAGTGGACCGGCGCGATGAACTTCAAGGCAGAAGGCAACATCAGTGGCGCGAACATTAGTTCAAACAGTGTCTCCGCGCTGTATTCAGGAAGCAGTTCCTCCTATGCAGGCTCCGTCCAGGGAACGTTCTATGGCCAACAAGCTGGATCGATCGGTGGTGTTTCTACCGTAACCAAGACCTATACGCCGCCAGTTGACGCACGTATAGCTCAAATGCCATCCACTCAAACCCAAACGGCAGTCTTCTTGGTCAACAAAGTTTATAGCACTGGACCGTCAGTCAAACCTGAATAACGAAAACTCCAGACAGCCCGCAAAAAAGGCGCTTCGGCGCCTTTTTTATTTCCTGCTCCGGGCACAACAAATTCATTCGCCTGAAGTGAGAAATAGATCACATAAGCCAGCTGACAGAAAGCGACACATTGTAAATGTCTATCTAAACTAAGCCCATGTAAAGATTAGTTAATCCACATACAGACCTAGAGGATAGATCATGAAAAACAATCGCACCATTATCGCAACATGTATCGTTGCCCTTTTTGCCAATAGCCCGCTATTCGCCAAGGAATCGCAGCAACTCCATGAGGATGACTGGAGCAAGGTCAGGTCCTATGGCAAGGTGTTGATCTCACAGGACTCTGTCGACAGCTGGGGCGCATGGACAGATTTTGTCGAACCGGCCGCCGGAGGCCCAAACGTAAATACAGTTCAACTCCTTGGCGCGGGTAGCGGCGATAGCTATCGCAACCTTCCTGGTACAATTACTCTGCCGGCTGATTCGAACATCTGTGGTGCTGGTGACTGGTGTGGATATTCGATCTTTACCGAATCCAAGTCGGATGAAAATGGCCCAGCGCGGTACAGATCAGAAGGAAGTCCGAAGAAACAGCAATATTCAAGCGGACTGTTTGCCCTGACGCTGACAGCCCCTGATGGCTCCCCAGGCGAAGGAAACGTTTCTTGGCGCCTGGCTTCAACTGAGAGTGGTTCGCTGTTGGCGCAATCGGGCGGAGATATGTGGGCAAATTTTGGTGGCGGTAATGTTAGTCCAGAGGTTTGGGATACCCGCTCTGTTTTGAGATTCGTGAATGGTCGGTTGCGCTGGGTTACGGAAAGCTATCTCAAATTCAGCGAAGGCCAACAGTGGAACAACACAGATAACAGTTTGGCGCATTTTTCCGCCTACGAAGGAAAATCCAGTGACAGTTATGGCTTCATCAATGGTTTCTCCAACAACAGGAATGCCGACGAAGCCACGAATGCGATTGACCCAACCTTCTTCCTATTGCTTTCTGACAAGCCATTCACTGACACCCTCAAGGCAAAGGACGAACAGGTTGCCGTTGGCGAGTACTCCCGTACTGTCTGGGCTTACACAAGCGGCCAGGATAATGAGTTGTATGTCTATGAAGGCGAATCATCAACGACCACGCATGGTTTCTATGTTGCCGGCGTAGCCACGCCTCAAGCCTACCTTGATGCCCAAAAGGCTGGGGATGTGGTTGCCAAGTATTCCGGCGGCAGTTTTGATGGAAATCGTCAAGGACATGTGGCCATTACTGTCAACTTCAAACCGGGCACATGGAGCGGTGTCTGGTACGGTGGGCTTGACAGCAAAGCAATGAATTTCAAAGCGAACGGTGACGTCGTGGGTGCGAACATTGTCGCAAACTCGCTTAGCCCGACTGCTTTGGTCAACGCCAACAATGTCTCTTATTCCGGAACAGTTCAAGGTTCGTTCTACGGACAACAAGCAGGTTCGATTGGTGGCCTAAGCAACGTGAGCAAGTCGGTAAACAACCAGGTCACCCAGACCCAAAATGCTGTCTTCCTGGTTAATAAGGTTTCCAGTTCTGGTGGCCTAAAGTAGGTCATACACAAGATATCGCTTGAATGAAAGAAAGGCGCCGCAAGGCGCCTTTCTTATTTGTAACCATTCGGGCGTTGAAGCTCGTACACCCATCAACGCCATTTGGAATCAGAACACCTCTTCACCGCCCCCGGCCAGGGCAGCATCCCCAGCCCTAACTGTTTCGCCATAAGACGTCGCCTGCGGCAACATCTGGTCAGCGTAGAACCGCGCCGTAGCAATCTTGGCCCGATAGAAGGCCAGATCCCCTTCACCCTTGTCGAGATAGCCGGCAGCAGCCAGTGCCGCCTTGCCCATGAACCAGCCGCCGCAAACGGTGACGGCGAGGTGCAGGTAGGGGACTGCTGCGGTCAACACGCCGGATAGGTCGGTTTTGGCATTGGCGGCTAGCCATTCGGTGGCTTCCGTCCACGCCTTGAGCGCCACGCCGAGGCGCTGGCCGATGGCTTGCAGTTCGGGCTTGCCGGAAGCACCGAGCGCCTTGGCCGTGGCGTACACCTCGCCGAAGATGACCTTGGCCGTGGCGCCCTGGTCGCGCATGAGTTTGCGGAACAGCAGGTCGTTGGCCTGGATGCCGGTGGTGCCTTCGTAGATGGTGGTGATGCGTGAATCGCGCCAGTGCTGGGCGGCGCCGGTTTCTTCGATGAAGCCCATGCCGCCGTGGATCTGGATGCCGAGCGAGGTGACTTCAATGCCCATCTCGGTGCCGCCACCCTTGACGATGGGGATCATGAATTCGGCGAGCCACAGTTGGCGCTTGCCTTCTTCGGTGTGCCCAGCCGCATGGGCGCGGTCGAGCAGGCCTGAGGTGTAGTAAGTCATGGCGCGGTTGGCTTCGACGCGGCACTTCATGAGCATCAGCATGCGGCGGATATCCGGATGCTTATCGAGCGTAACCAGGCCAACGCCGAGGCGGGCTTCGTTCATCATGATGAACATGTATTCGAGGCCGCGGTTGGCCTCGCCGAGCAGGTAGCCGACGGCTCCGCCGTTATCGCCGTAGGCCATGACGCAGGTCGGGCTGGCGTGGATGCCGAGCTTGTGTTCGATGGAGACGCAGTGGGCATCATTACGGGCGCCCAGGGAGCCATCGGCATTGACCAGGAACTTGGGCACCAGGAACATCGAGATGCCCTTCACGCCGGCTGGCGCATCGGGCAGGCGGGCGAGCACGAGGTGGACGATGTTATCCGTCATGTCAGGTGATGAAGATTTTCTGGCCGAAGACGCGATAGCTGCCATCAGCCTGCGGTTCGGCGCGCGAGCGGATGAGCGCCAGGTCGGAGCCGGCTTGCGGCTCGGTCAGGTTCATCGTGCCGGTCCATTGTCCGGTGATCATCTTTTCGAGGTAGATCGCTTTCAGCTCGTCGCTGGCGCAAGTCAGCAGCGCTTCAACGGCGCCGGTAGTAAGCAAGGGACCGAGCGAAAAAGACAGGTTGGCCGAGCAGACCATTTCCTTGACGGCGATGCCCAAGGTGTCAGGCAGCCCCTGGCCGCCAAAATCCGCCGGCGAGGTAATGCCGTTCCAGCCGGCTTCGCAGAAGGCCTTGTAGGCTTCTTTCCAGCCAGTCGG
>VIKE01000044.1:0-5366 GCA_008080565.1 Rhodocyclaceae bacterium
CTGGCGCTCGGTTACGCCTCGGGCGCCAAGGTCGCCGGCAACTACCTCGCCATCGTCGCCCGCAACTTCCTGATCGCCGCCACGCTGGCCGGCATCGGGCTGGCCGGCATCAGCGTGGACTGGATGTTCGCCCACCTGCAGCCGGTGCTCGTCGCCTACCTCGTCTTCATCGGCGGCGTGCTTTGTCCGCTGGCCTGGCTGCTCGGTCAGACCGTGCCAATCCTGACCAACCTCATGAAAGCCGAACGCACCGGCGAGGCGAGCGGCCTGGCGCTTTACTGGTCGACGCTCGGTTCCTTCCTCGGGTCGATCAGCCTGTCGCTGCTCGTCATGCAATGGCTCGGGGTTTCGGCGGCCGTCTTCGCCTGCGCGCTGTGCCTGCTTGTCGGCGCCCTGTTGCTCGCCCGACGCAATTTCAAATTTTGGCTTTTTTCCGGGTTGACCGTGGCAATTGCCGCCGGACTCAATCTGCAGCACGAGGTCACCGCCGACACGGCCTACGCCGAATATGTCATCGGCGCTGTCGATCTCCCGGGCCAAAACAACCCGCGCGCCTTCTGGGTCAACAAGTCAGTCGCCTCGCTCATCGACGACAGCGACCCGCCCAACTACACGCGCTACATCAAACACCTGCGCCAGATTCTGCTCGACGACCTCGGCTTCACGGGCAAGGACATCCTCGTCCTCGGCGCCGGCGGCTTCACGCTGTCGCACCACGAACCGCTCAACCGCTACACCTACGTCGATATCGACCCGGCCATCAAGGCTATCGCCGAAAAGCACTTCCTGCGCGAACCAACCCGTGGCGAATTCATCGCCGACGATGCCCGCCGTTTCGTGGCGACCAGCGAACGTCGCTTCGACGCCGTCGTCGTCGACGTTTACAGCTCGCACACCTCGATTCCCAGCCACCTCGTCACCCGCGAATTCTGGGCCGGCACGCGCCGCGTGCTCAAGCCGGACGGCGTGCTACTCGCCAACCTGATCCTCGACGGCAAACTCGAAACGCCCTACGCCCGCAACCTGCTGGCCACCATCGACAGCGTTTTCGGCCGCTGCGCGGTCGACGTGCTGCACAAGGCCAGGACACAGGCCAACGTCGAGGTCAGCTGCTTTGCCAGCAGTCGCCCGGGCGAAACGGGCATTTACGTCGATGAAAGAAACCGGGCCGACCTCGACCGGGTTAGATAGTTTCAGGCATCCCCTGGCAACTGCGCTTTCGTTTCATCAAGGGCTACCGGCACGGCACGCCGGAGAACGCCGTTGCCATGCCAGAACAACAGCGCCCAGATCAACGAACCGAGAGGCAGGACCACGCCAACGCCGAAAAGGCCTATCTTGACCGAGCGCCCGAGTGAAGAGCGGGCAGCAAACATCTTTCCCGTCGCCTGCGGCAACTGGCGCATCCAACTGGCATAGGCGCGCAGCCATGCTGCGGCAGTTCGTGTCATGACGGGCATCCTCATCTGGTCGTGCCCGATTATCGAAGACGCGCATTGCCGCCAGATGACCGTATCGCGAATTGCTGAGCCCGGCCCTGAAGTATCTGCAGAAGTTGGCGCCCGCTATTCCGGGCTTGCCGTGCCATCCGGCTGCCTGCCGCGCACCGGCAGCATGACGCGGAAGGTCGTGCCAACGCCGACTTCGCTGCTCACCTCGATGCGGCCATCGTGCTTCCTGACGATGTCGTAGGACAGCGAAAGCCCCAGCCCGGTGCCCTTGCCCACCGGCTTGGTGGTGTAGAACGGCTCGAAAATGCGCTTCATGACGGCTGGCGTCATGCCCTTGCCGGTATCGGCCACCTCGATCCAGACCCAGGTATCGTCGTGGCCACTGCGCACCGTGATCGAGCCGTGGGTCTCGATGGCATGAACCGCATTGACCAGCAGATTCATCACCACCTGGTTGATCTGCGCCGCAACACAAGGCACCGGCGGCAGGTCGCCGAGTTCGCGGATGACATCGGCCTTGTATTTCAGCTCGTTCCAGGCCACGTTGAGCGTACTTTCGATGCCGCTGTTGAGGTCGGCATCCTGCCAGGCGGATTCGTCGATGCGCGAATAATTCTTGAGATCGACGACGATTTTCTTGACCCGCTCGAGGCCTTCGCGCGATTCATCAAGCAGATCACCCAGGTCATCCTTCAGGTAATCAAAATCAATAGCCGCAAAATCGGCCTCACTGGCCTGGCCCTTGCGGCAACGCTCAAGCAGGGAAATTATCCGCTCGCTGTATTTCTTCAGCGACCCAAGGTTGGAATTGACGAAGCCGACCGGATTGTTGATTTCATGCGCCACGCCGGCCGCCAGTTGGCCGATGGAAGCCATTTTTTCCGACTGCAGCAACTGGCTCTGCGAGGCCTCCAGTTCATCCACCTTGCCAGCCAGATCAAACCAGCGGCGACGCAGAACTTCAAGCAGAAGCCAGCCGGCGGCAAGCACCAGCACAAAACCGATGCCATGAGAAATCAGCGCCTTGCGCACACCGGCGTGCACCACCTCCTCAATCGGCTCGTAGCGCTGCGAAACACTGAGGCCACCGCGCACATCGCCGACCTGATAACCCTGTTTGGCATGACAATCCATACAACTCCGCTTGACCGGCAACGGCGCCATGTAACGCAGCATCGCCCCCTGCGGACCGCGCTCGACGCCGGTCAATTCCTTCTTGCCTTGTTCAAAGGCCAACAGCGCCTGGCGCTCCCAGTCATCCGGCCCATTCCCCGGGCGGATCGGGCGCAGGCTGCTCAGACGAAAGATCGCACCGGAAGCGGACTCGGCAGTCTCGCCAATCAGGCGCGTCATGTAAGCCGGGTTGATCATCGTCAAGGCCACACCATCCGTCGTCACGAGGTCACGACGAGGGTGCTCCAGATAGGGATTTGGCTGCGTCGTCTCAGTCACCGGCACATACACCCCGCCGTGGCTTGAATTCCAGTTGCGGGTCAGCAGAACCATCCGGAACATATTGCGGGCGCCTTCGATAGCCACCGCCGTCGCCTGCCGGCGAGTCTGTTCGATCTGCAACTGCAGAGAAAACCCGACAGCGACACCCCAGACAACAACCAGCAGCAACCACCAGCGACGCTCGCGAACAACACGCGGAATGGTTCGACCGGAAGCAGAGGCGACGAAAGCATCCAAAGGCTGAACTCCTGAACACGCAGGAATCCACAATACCGCAAGAGAGCGCCAAGTGCATCAGACCTAAATCAACGAAATTGGACCGCAAGCTTGGCGCTGAGGCGAGCCGAGGTCGATGCGTCCTGAACGCCGACTTAGCCCCGGCGGCGCAGCGCCATGTGCATCGTGATCATCGCCGGAATCCGCTTGTCGAGGTCCGAGCCCTTCTGGCAACCGAGCATCAGGTGCAGCAGACCGCTGGTGAAGGCCCAGGTATCGCGCGCCGTTGCTTCGGGGTCGAGGCCTTCACGCAACTTGCCCTTGTCCGCAGCCTTGCGGTAGAAGCGTTCCATTTTTTCGAGAAACTCGTAAGCCGGACGACCGGCCTCTTCCTGAACGGCGGCGAATTCATCAACGTACTCGCAGCGTGAAATCATGATTTCGAAAACTTCGCGCACCACCGGACAATCGTCGAGAACACGGAAAAACTCCTGCAGCGAGGCTTCGATCGCATCAAGGGGGTTGTCGTAGACTTCGGAAAAGAGCAAGGAGTCGGTCCGCTCCACCATCGGCGCGAAAACATCCTCGCGCATGGCGAAAAACAGCTCAGCCTTATCCTTGAAATGCCAGTAGATCGCGCCGCGCGTGACGCCGGCCTCTTTGGCAATTTTATCGAGCGTCGAGCGACTGACGCCGCACTCGTGAAACACCGTGCGCGCCGATTCGATGATGTCTTGACGGGTTTTTTCCGCGTCTTCCTTGGTTTTTCTGACCACTTTGTCCTCTCCCGGCCTGGCAACTTTCTGGCTTGGCCGCTGCCAATGTTAAGCCATCGACTTCGACATCGAAAATATTTTACATACATTCGTGTTTGTATATAATAGCCCAAACTTTTCTAAAATTGGAGTCCTTCCCCATGATTTCCGGAAATCTGCTGCGGCGTACCACGCTTTCGACCCTTCTCGGTGCAACGGTTCTTGGCACCGCCCTGCTCACCGGCTGCTCGGACAACAAGCCGGCTGGCGGCCCGCCAATGGGGCCGATGCCGGTCACCGTGCTGGAAGTTCAGCCGCAGAAAGTGCCCAGTTCCGTCGAGGTCATGGCGCAGACCGAAGGGGCGCGCGAAACAGAAGTACGCGCCCGCGTCGCCGGCATTCTGGTCAAGCGCCTCTATCAGGAAGGCGAGACGGTCAAGGCCGGCCAGCCGCTGTTCCAGATCGACCGCTCGAGCTACGAAATCGCCCTGGCCGAGGCCAAGGCCAAGGCCGAGCAGACCAGCCGTGAAATGAATCGCCTGAAAGGCCTGATCGAAGCCAAGGCGATCAGCCAGAAAGAATACGACGACTCCGCGTCAAATAACGCCATCGCCCAGGCCGCGCTACGTCAGGCCGAGCTGAATCTGTCATGGACGACGGTCACCGCGCCGGTTTCCGGCACCACTGGCCGCGCCGCCAAGTCCGAAGGCAACCTGATCACCGCCGGCGCCGACAGCCTGCTCACCTCGATCTACCAGAGCAACCCGATCTGGGTCCGTTTCAGCCTTGGCGACAGCGATCTGGCCAAGCTGGCCGGCGGTCGCGTGACCAACAAGAATGTCAGCGGGGTCGAGTTGATCCTGGCTGATGGCACGGTTTATCCGAAGACCGGCAAGCTCAATTTCCTGGCCAGCAACATTGACACCACACTCGGCACCCAGGCCCTGCGCGCCGAGTTCGACAACCACGACAACCAGTTGCTGCCTGGCCAGTTCGTCCGCATCCGCCTGCTTACCGGCGAACGCGATGGCGTTTTCCTGGTGCCGCAATCGGCCGTCGTGCAGACCGAACAAGGCCCGCTTGTCATGTTGGCCGGCGAAGGCGACAAGGTCACGCCGCGCCCGGTGCAAGCCGGCGAATGGCGCGGCAAGGACTGGGTCATTCTCGGCGGCCTGAAGGCGGGCGACAAGGTCATCATCGACAACCTGATCAAGCTGCGTCCCGGTGCGCCGGTCGCCCCGCACGGCCCTGGCGAAAAGCCGGGTGCTCCGGCCCCGGCCAAGGAAGGCGCCGCCGCGCCGGCGAAGGAAGCTGCGCCCGCCCCGGCCAAGCAGGGTTAAGGAGCAGCCATGTCCAAATTCTTCATTAACCGGCCGATTTTTGCGTCGGTCATCTCGATCATCATCGTCATCGCCGGGCTGGTTGCCTCGCAGGTGCTGCCCATCGCGCAGTATCCGCAGATCGCCCCGCCGACCGTGCTGATCACCGC
>VIKE01000044.1:5385-40487 GCA_008080565.1 Rhodocyclaceae bacterium
GCGACCTTCGATGTCGGCACCAATGTCGACATCGCTGCGGTCAACGTCAATAACCGGGTGAAAGCGGCCGAACCGCGCTTGCCAGCCGAAGTGCGGACCAACGGCGTGCTCGTCCAGAAGCGCTCGAACGACATTCTGCAGGTCGTCGCCCTGGAGTCCGAAAAGGGCAAGTACAGCACCCTCTACCTCTCCAACTACGCCAGCTTGAACATTGCCGACGAGTTGAAGCGGGTCAAGGGGGTTGGTGACGTGACCATTTTCGGCGCCCAGGACTATTCGATGCGCGTCTGGCTCAAGCCTGACCGCATGGCGCAACTGGGCCTGACGACCAATGACATTTCGACCGCCATCAAGGCCCAGAATGCCCAGAATGCGGCCGGCAAGATCGGCCAGGAGCCGGCGCCGAGCGACCAGCAACTGGTCTATACGGTGACCGCCAAGGGTCGCCTGCTGACGCCGGAGGAATTCGGCAACATCGTCATCCGTGCCAGCGGCCCGGGCGGCCTGCTGCGCCTCAAGGACGTCGCCCGCATCGAGCTTGGCGCCTACAGTTACGAGCAGAGCGTGACGCTGGACGGCCAGCCGACCATCGCCATGGGCGTTTTCCTGCAGACCGGCGCCAACGCGCTGGAAGTGGCAGAAAAAGTGCGTCAAAAAATGGACGAGCTCAAGAAGAAGTTCCCGGAAGGTATGGGCTACGTCATCCCCTTCGACACGACGCGCTTCGTTTCCGCCTCGATTAATGAAGTAGTCAAGACGCTGATCGAAGCCATGATCCTGGTGCTGGCAGTCGTCTATATCTTCCTGCAAAGCTGGCGCGCCACCCTGATTCCGATGGTCGCCGTGCCGATTTCGCTGATCGGTACCTTCGCCGGCCTGTGGCTGTTCGGTTTCTCGATCAACACGTTGACGCTGTTTGCCATGGTGCTGGCCATCGGTATCGTCGTCGATGACGCCATCGTCGTGCTCGAGAACGTCGAACGCCTGATGGCCGAAGAAAAGCTGTCGCCCAAGGATGCGGCAATCAAGGCCATGCAGCAGGTACAGGGCGCGCTGATCGCCATCGTCCTCGTGCTGGTCTCGGTCTTCGTCCCGGTCGCCTTCCTCGGCGGCATTGCCGGCCAGCTTTACAAGCAGTTCGCAGTGACCGTCGCTGTAGCCGTGGTGCTCTCCGGCGTCGTCGCGCTGACCCTGACGCCGGCCCTGTGCGCCCTGCTGCTCAAGGCGCAGCACACCGAGCACAAGCTTTTCCGCCCCTTTAACCGCCTGTTCGAGAAATTCACCCGCTCCTACACGACGACGGTCGGCTTCACGCTCAAGCACGGTATCGTCGGCGGCCTGATTTTCGCGCTGGTGATCGGCATCACCGTCTTCTTCTTCCGCACCCTGCCGGGCAGTTTCGTGCCGGCCGAAGACCAGGGCTACCTGATTTCGGCCCTCATGCTGCCGGACGGCGCGACGCTCAAGCGGACGGCCGCCACCGGCGAAAACATGCGCCAGATGCTCAGCCACGACGAGGCGGTCAAGCACACCTTCGTCGTTTCCGGTTTCGACCTGATCGGCGGCGGCAGCAAGCCGAATGCCGGCACCATCTTCATTCCGCTCAAGGACTGGAGTGAACGCCAGGGCAAGGCGCAGGATCTGGCCGGCAAGTTCATGGGCATGGGCATGATGCAGTCGGATGGCATGGCGCTCGTCTTCAACCCACCGCCGATCATGGGCCTGGGCACCGCCGGCGGTTTCGAGGTGTATTTGCAAAACCGCCTCGATGGCGACACCCGAAAGCTCAATGACGTCACCCAGCTGTTCATCGCCGAACTGCAGAAGCACCCGGAATTCACGCGCATCAGCACCTTCTTCCGGCCGACCGTGCCACAACTGTTCGTTGAGGTCGACGAGCCGAAGGCGCTGGCGCTTGGCATCCCGCTTGCCCACATTTACGAAACCCTGCAGAGCACGATGGGCGCCTTGTACGTCAATGACTTCAACAAGTCCGGCCGGGTCTATCGTGTCCAGTTGCAGGCCGAGGCCAACTACCGGACCAAGCCGGAAGATCTCGGCAAGGTCTATGTGCGCAGTTCGACGACCAATGCCATGATCCCGCTGTCGGCGATCAGCAAGGTCAAGAACGTCGTCGGCCCGGAACAGGTCGAGCGCTTCAACGGCTTCGTCGCCGCCAAGGTGATGGGCGACAGCAAGCCGGGGATCAGCTCGGGCGACGCCATCAAGATCGTCGAGGAAGTTGCCGCAGCCACCCTGCCCAGCGGCTTCGAGATTTCCTGGACCGGCCAGGCCTTCCAGGAAAAGCGCAGCTCCGGCTCGTCGATGCAGGCTTTCGTCTTCGCCATCATCATGGTCTTCCTGATCCTCGCCGCCCAGTATGAAAAATGGTCGCTGCCGCTGGCCGTCGTCATGGCCGTGCCCTTCGCATTGATGGGCGCCCTGACGGCGATCTGGCTGCGCGGCATGCCTAACGACATCTACTTCCAGATCGGCCTCGTCGTGCTCATTGGTCTGGCGTCGAAAAACGCCATCCTGATCGTCGAGTTCGCCGCCCAGAAATACGCCGAAGGCATGAACGTGGTCGATGCCGCGATGGAAGCCGCCCGCCTGCGTCTGCGCCCCATCGTCATGACCTCGCTCGCCTTCGTGCTCGGCGTCTTCCCGCTCGTCAAGGCGACCGGCGCCGGCGCCGCGGCCCGTCAGTCGATGGGTACCGGGGTGTTTGCCGGCATGATTGCGGCGACTTTCATCGCCACCATATTCATCCCGCTCTTCTTCATGTGGCTGGAGCGCGGCAAACAGATGCGGCCGGCCGGCGACGCCGATGACCACCAGTCGGAGGAAAACCAACATGCGTAAGCTCCCCCCCAAACATTTCAAATTTGGCCCAATTTTCGGGTTGACCGTAGCAATCGCCCTGAGCGGCTGTGCCATCGGCCCCAACTACTTCCGCCCGGCGTCGACGCTGCCGGAAGCGGCGCCGGCCGTCGCCACGGCTGAAGCACCGGTCACCCCGACGTGGTGGACGCTGTTCGGCGATGCTGACCTGAATACGCTGGTCGACCAGACACTGGCCGCCAACCAGGATCTGCAAGCCGCCGACTACTTGCCGCGCATCGGTCTGGAAGCCAGCACCGGGCGCAGCAAAAGCAGCGGCGATACCTTCAACGGCCGCAAACAGGGTGGCGCCACCTACGACAACAACCGGGTTGCCGCGACACTGAGCTACGAGCTCGACCTCTGGGGCCGCATCCGGCGCAACAACGAAGCGGTGCGTGCTGAAGCGCTGGCCAGCCGTTTCGGCCGCGACAGCCTGCGTCTGACGCTGGTCGGCCAGGTTGCCAACGAGTACCTCAACCTGCGTAGCCTCGACGGCCAGATTGAAGTTACGGCCCAGACGCTCGAATCGCGCAAGCAGGCGCTCAAAATCGTTCAGGCCCGGCTCGACGCGGGAAGTGCCTCGGGCCTCGAACTGGCTCAGGCGGAAAGTGCGCTGAATGGCGCCCAGGCCCAGTGGAGCCAGTTGCAACGGCTGCGCGCCCTGTCCGAAAGCCAGATCGGCCTGCTCAGCGGCCAGCCTGGCCTCAAGATCAGTTCCACCGGCCTCGACAAGCTGCCGTTGCCGCCGACCCCGCCGGCCGGTCTACCCTCGGCCCTGCTTGAAGCCCGTCCGGACATCCGTCAGGCCGAGGAAAAGCTGGTTGGTCGCCGCCAATGCCCGCATCGGCGTCGCCAAGGCAGCCTACTACCCGACGATCAGCCTGACCGGGTTGTTCGGCAGCGAAAGCATGGCACTGTCCAATCTGTTCACCAGCAGCGCCGGCATCTGGTCGGCGGCAGCCGGCCTCGCCATGCCGATCTTCGAAGCCGGCCGCACCGGCGCCCGGGTCGATCAGGCAACTGCCGTGCAGAAGGAAAGCCTGGCCAACTACCGGAAGACGGTGCAAACCGCCTTCAAGGAAGTAAACGACGCCATCGTCGGCCTGCGCGAATACAGTGAAGAAGAGGCTGCCTACTCGGCCCAGGTCGGTTCCTCGCAAAAGGCCCTCGATCTTGCCCAGAAACGCTACGAGTCCGGCTATTCCGGCTACATGGATCTGCTCGACGCCCAGCGCACGCTGAACAGCGCCCAGTTGCAGTATCTGGCCAGCCGCAAGAGCCGACTCGGTGCGGCAGTCGATCTGTTCAAGGCATTGGGTGGTGGCTGGGTAGCCGGCTAACACCGTCGTCTCCACAGCCTGAGCACACCAGGTATTCCGCTTCGTGGCAAGCGAAGCGGAATACCATCGCCTTTGCCTCCATGAACTCCGGATTGCGCGGGAATCAGCGTGTCGGCAAGCCGAATCGTGATTGCTACGGTCTACCGGAAAAAATGGTCAAAAACAAAATGGCTGGCACAGCAAAGCCGTAGCGCTTTGACACGACCAAAGTCATAGCGTAAGGTTCTTCCCCCAACAGACCAGCCGATGATCAGGCCGGCGATATTCCCCAACGAGAACGCATTGGTATCCTCAGCAAGGAGAAGATCGTTGGACTTCGGCACTCAAACATTTGGCGGCGACATTGACCAGAGCATGGCGGTCCGCCTGATGCAACACTTGGTTGTTCCCACCTTCGTCCTTGATGCCGAGCGCCGGGTGACCATCTGGAACCACGCCTGCGAACGTCTTACCGGCATACCCGCTGCCGAAATGGTGGGCACCAGCGACCACTGGCGCGGCTTTTACAATGAACCCCGCCACTGCCTGGCCGACCTCATAGCGCTCGAAAAGTATGACCAGCTCGCCGAGCTCTATGCCGCCCACACCACGCCCGGAGAATTCGGCTTCGGCTTGCGCGCCGAGAACTGGTGCGTCATGCCGGTCAAGGGCGAGCGCCACTACCTTGCCGTCGATGCCGGTCCGATTTACGACGACCACGGGACACTGATTGCCATCGTCGAAACGCTACGCGATATGACCGACCAGAAGCTCGCCGAAATGGCGCTGCAGAGCCTGGCGACAAAAGACAGTCTGACCGGTCTGGCGAATCGCCGTTCGCTCGACGACAAGCTGGAACTCGAATGGAAATGCAGCCTGCGCGCCGGTACTTCACTGGCTTTCATTCTGGCCGATATCGATCACTTCAAGCACTACAACGATCACTACGGTCATCAGAAAGGCGACGAGTGCCTGCGCTCAGTGGCAGGCACCATTGGCGCAGCGGTATTCCGACCAGCCGACATGACAGCCCGCTACGGTGGCGAGGAATTCGCCATCGTCATGCCCAACACCGATCTGGCCGGGGCCCATGCCGTGGCCGAACGCGTCTGCGTGGCCATTCGCGCTCTGGCAATCCCCCATGCGGCCTCAGAAACTGCGCCGCATATAACACTAAGTCTGGGCGTCGCGGCCCTCGTGCCGGATGCCGGCAACAGCCAGGAAACGCTGATCGCCGATGCCGATGCGGCGCTTTACCGGGCCAAGGATTCGGGCCGGAACCGGGTCAGCATTGCCTCCGCTGTCTAGCTTTCAGCCCAGACGCCGACGCGCCTCGAACAGGCAAACGCCTGCAGCGACGGAAACATTAAGGCTCTCGACCGAGCCGTGCATTGGAATCTTGACCAATTGGTCACAGTTTTCACGGGTCAGGCGGCGCATGCCCTCGCCTTCGGCGCCGAGCACCCAGGCCGTCGCCTTCGGCCATTCCGCAGCGTAAAGATCGCTTTCCGCCTCGCCAGCCGTGCCGACCACCCAGATCTCGCGTTCCTGCAATTCCCGCAACGTCCGGGCCAGATTGGTGACCATCACGTAGGGCATCGTTTCGGCCGCCCCGCAGGCCGTCTTGGCCGCCACATCGGTCAGGCCGACGGCTCTGTCCTTCGGCGCAATGACGGCATGAACACCCGCCGCATCGGCCACGCGCAGGCAGGCGCCGAGGTTGCGCGGATCGGTAATGCCGTCCAGGACGAGCAGAAAGGCCGGCTCTTCGAGGGTATCGAGCACATCGTCGAGATGCGCCAGTTTGCGGTCCCCCTCGATCAAGGCCAGTACGCCTTGGTGTTTGGCCCCGGGCGCCATGCCATCGAGCCGCTTGCCATCGGCGCCGATCACCTTGACACCCTGCAATTCGGCGTGCGCCAACAGGTCACGCGCCCGCGCATCGTGGCGGGTAGCATCGATGACAATTTCCTTGACCGATTCCGGGTCGTGGCGAAGTTTGGCGGTAACGGCGTGAAAACCGTAGATCAGGCGGGTGGACATGGCTGCTTTCGAAAAACTGGAAGGCGAATTTTACCGCGCCGGCGCCACCGGCCGAAGATTCAGCGCAGCCTTACCAATCCTTGAGCAGCGAATCTTCGCGGGAAATCCAGCGCGACAGGATCAGGTCATGCAGCGCGATGTGATTGGTCTCCCAACGGGTGAGCAAGGCATCCAGTTCGCGGATTCGCGAAACGATATGTCGGGAGTCGAGCGAAGAAACAATTTGCTGCACGGTCGAAGAAATCGCCGCATGGTCTTCCATGTGCGCCTCGCAAACGTCGCGGTCGACCATCAACAGCAGCGAGTCACGCATGACCATTTCTTCAGTCTTGAAATGATCCAGGATAAAAGCGAAAACATCGCCAAGCATGGCAATCACCTCAGCCTCGCAATGCTGTTGCCGCTCATGACCGCAGCCTGTGCAATCCTTCAGATTGATGTGATCGAGACATACCCGGCGCAAGTTGGCGATGGCGGAAATCAGGAAATGGTGCTCGGAGTCGATCAGTTTGTGACCAGTAATCAACTCAGCCGGCAACTCGCCAGTCGACAGCCAGTAGGCCGTACTTTCGGACAAATCATCGACAGCCGCGCCCGCCATGCGAGGAATGGAAACCACCCGCTGCTTCGTCATCCCTATTCCGAAAGTATTAGAAAACGCTATTCTACCGTTGCATATCGACTTGTTGATACCGTAATTTTTAATTTTAAGCATAAAATCCAGCAGCGAAACAACGGGGGGAATCTCTTGCTGACGGAACACCAGAAACATTGGGGAGTTGATCAGTGGGCGGCCTACCTCAGCAGCCAGGAACTACCCTGTATGCCGCGCTCAAAAGCGCGCCTGCTCGAACTTGAAGCCGAGAAGGGCGAGCGACTGGCCGCCTGCGACCTGGCCGACATCGCCGCCGCCGACCCCTTCCTTTGCCTGCGCCTATTACGCGAAGCGGAAAATCATCGCGCCCAGCGCCTCGGACACGAAACCACCAACCCGCTTGGCACCGTCATGCAACTGGGGACCGACGCCGTACACGAATTGATGCTCGCCTGCCCGGAAACCGATGAATCGAACCTCGGGCTCGCCGAATGCGAAGCCCGCGCCCATCTGGCCAGCCGATTGGCCCTGCGCTGGGGAGCGGCGCGCGCCGACATTTCGCCCGACGAAGTGGCGATGGCCGCCCTGCTTTCCGAAATCGGCGAGCTACTGCTCTGGTCCTTCGCCGAAGAGTTGCCTCTGGCCGCACTTGAGGCCCTGCATTCCGGTCGCTCGCCGCGGTCGCTGCAGGCCCAGGTCGACACCTGCGGCTTCCGCTTCAAGGATCTGACGCTCAAATGCGCCCTGATCTGGCACCTGCCGTCACTCCTGACGCAACTGATCCGCGGCATCGACAACACCCGTGCCAACCTGTCCCGTCTTTGTGTCGACACCGCTCGCCATATCAGCAGCGGCCCCGACGATCCCGCATTGCCGGCCGATATCGCCGCCGCCAAAAATCTCATCCCTGGTGTATCACTGGAATGGCTGGCCGAACAATTGCCCGGGCTCGATGAGGAACATGTCGCCGCCATCGCGCTCAAGGCAGCGGATCTTCTAGACCCGACCCACCACTGAGCGCGACAGCGCCGGTCAGCGCTTTTTTGGAGCCGCTTTTTTAACCGGCTTGGCAGCAGCGGTCTTGCTGCGTGGTGCGGCCGATTTTTTGGCAACCGGCTTTTTGGCAGCAGGTCTAGCTACGCCCTTGGCCGCCGGCTTTGCGGTTTTTTTGGCCGTTGTTTTTTTGACAATCGGCTTGGCTGCTGGTTTATCCGATTTCGCCGGCGCCTTGGCAACCGGCGCCCTGGCGGTGACCGCCTTGGCCACAGGCCGCTGACTCACCGGCTTGACGGCGATCTTCGGCACCGTTCTTTTCCCGGCATAGGCCTTCTCGCTACCTGCCAGAACAAAATCGATCCGGTTAGACTCGAGGTCGGCACGCACCAGTTTGACCCGTACCCGGTCGCCTAGACGGAAGCGCTGCCCCGTTCGCTCGCCGAGCATTTGGTGCTTGATGTTGTCAAACTGGAAGTAATCAGCCCCCAACTCCGAAACGTGCACCAATCCTTCGATATAAACCGTATCGAGCGCCACGAAAATGCCAAAGGCGGTTACCCCGGAAATCGTTCCGTCAAACTCCTCGCCAATGCGCTCCTTCATGAAGAAGGTCTTCAGCCAGTTCTCGACATCCCGTGTCGCCTCATCAGCCCGCCGTTCGGTACTTGAACATTGCAGGCCGATGTCGTCCCAGGAACGGTCCGGTGTATAGGTTTCACCGGCCAGTACTGCCTTGATGGCGCGATGCACCAGCAGGTCGGGGTAACGCCGGATCGGCGAGGTGAAGTGGGTGTAATGCTCGTAGGCCAGGCCGAAGTGGCCGACATTGTCCGGGCTGTACATCGCCTGGCGCAACGAACGCAACATCACAGTCTGCAGCAACTGAAAGTCAGGCCGCAGCTTGACCTTTTCGAGCAGGATGGCGTAATCCTTGGCCTGAGGATCATCGCCGCCACCAAGCGCCAAGCCGAATTCGCCGAGGAAGGCCCGCAGATTGGCCAGCTTTTCCTCCGACGGCGCAGCGTGGATCCGGTACAGGCAGGTCTGCTTGTGTTCGGCGAGGAAGTCGGAAGCACAGACGTTGGCGGCCAGCATGCACTCTTCAATAATCCTGTGCGCATCGTTGCGCACCACCGGCACGATGTTCTCGATCTTGCCCTGCTCGTTGAACAGCATTTGAGTTTCGGTCGTCTCGAAATCGATCGCCCCGCGCTGTCCACGCGCCTTGTGCAAGGCGGCGAACAGTTTGTAGAGATTCTGCACATGCGGCAAAACGCTGTGATGGACGTCGGTTTCCGGCTTTTTTTCACCGGACAGCCAGGACCAGACGAGGTTGTAAGTCAAACGGGCGTGCGATTTGAACACCGCCGGATAGAATTTGTATTTGCCGATCTTGCCGGTAGAACTGATTTCCATGTCACAAACCATGGCCATCCGCTCGACATCCGGATTGAGCGAACAGATGCCGTTCGACAGCTTCTCGGGCAGCATCGGAATCACCCGACGCGGAAAATAGACCGAGTTGCCCCGCTCCACCGCCTCGCGATCAAGCGCCATGCCCGGCTTGACGTAATGCGACACATCGGCAATCGCCACAACCAAGCGCCAGCCGCGGCTCTTTTTCTCGCAATATACGGCATCGTCGAAATCGCGTGCCGTCTCACCATCGATGGTAACCAGCGCAATGTCGCGCAAATCGACTCGCCCTTTGAGGTCGGCCTTGGTTACCTTGTCCGGGAGTGATTTGTTTTCCTCAAGCGCCGCCTTCGAAAACTCGAAGGGCAAATCGTGCTTGCGCAGGGCAATCTCGATCTCCATGCCCGGATCGGCATAATTGCCCAGCACCTCGATGATCTTTCCTATCGGCTGCGAGAATTTGCTCGGCTGCTCGATGATCTCGACCATCACCACCTGGCCGGACTGCGGCTTGTTCTTGGCCTTCGGCTGGGGTGGCACCAAGATGTCCTGCGAAATACGCTTGTTTTCCGGCGCCACGACGACAACGCCATGCTCAACTAAAACCCGGCCAACAATTCGCGTATTGACCCGCTCGGTCACTTCGACAATGCCGCCCTCGGGACGCCCCTTGCGGTCTATGCCGGTAACCCGGACCAACGCCCGGTCGCCATGCAGAACCTTCCCCATCTGGTGTTGATCGAGAAAAATATCGGCACTGCCATCATCCGGAATCAGGAAACCATAGCCATCCGGATGCCCCTGGATACGCCCCGGCGTCAGACTCGCCCGCTCGGGCAGGATGTAGGCACCCTTGCGGTTGCGCATCAACTGCCCCTCACGCTCCATCGCTCCCAGGCGACGCTGGAACATCTCGCGTTCAGTGTTGGTGATATCCAGCAACTCAGTCAGTTCATTGAATTCGACAGGCCGACCTTCGTCAGCCAGCACCTGCGAAACATACTCACGCGAAGGCAACGGGAATTCGTAGCGCGCCAATTCACGCTCAAAGAAGGGATCGGCACGACGAATTTTTGATAGTTTTTTTCTTGACATCAGTTCTTCTTTCTCTATAATGGCGGCTCTTCGCACCTGTGCCCAGGTGGCGGAATTGGTAGACGCACTAGTTTCAGGTACTAGCGGGTAACTCCGTGGGGGTTCGAGTCCCTTCCTGGGCACCAGCGATTTTGATAGAAGGCCTTGCTAAAACAAGGCCTTTTTTCATTTCTGCCGCCGGGCTTCGGTAACCGGCCAACACGGCCGATTGCCAATTGCGAATGCATTGTCTCATAGCAGATGCCTCGCAGCACTGCCGTAACAATTGCTAACACTTGGGTACACAGCACTGGTCATCGCTCGGCCAGATATCGCGTTATTTTGGTTATCGAAACGACAAATACGAGCCGAACCATGAAAAAAATTGCTGCCCTGTTTCTCGCTGCCACACTGGTCATGACCGCTACCACTCCTGCGCAGGCCGACTGGGGCCGCCATCATGGTGGCCATGGCTACGGTCACCATGGCCACCGATCCGGTCCAGGCTGGGTTGGCCCGGCCGCCATACTGGCCATCACTGGTCTGGCCATTGGCGCTGCCGTAGCATCCCAGAACAACTACGCTCCGGCACCGGTCTACAGCGCCCCACCCCGCCCGATGCCCAGCGCCAACTACGGCACTTGGTACTACTGCGGTTCGTCCGGTCAATACTATCCGTACACCAACGCCTGCCCCGAAGGCTGGCAAGCTGTACCGGCACAATAAAAACGAAAACGGGCCCCAAAGGCCCGTTGACCGCAGCAATCCGGCTTTCGCTCAATTATTGAACGGGTGTTGCTTGAGGATGGTTTCATCGCGCTCCGGACCGGTCGACACGATGGCGATCGGCACTTCGCACAGCACTTCCAGACGATTGAGGTAGGCGCGTGCCTCTGCAGGCAGGTCTTCCCAGCGCTTGACGCCGAAAGTGGTCGCACTCCAGCCCGGCATTGTTTCGTAGATCGGCTCGCAACGGGCCACCTCATCAGCACCGATGGGCAGCAGGTCGATAATCTGGCCATCCAGCTTGTAGCCGGTACAGATACTCAGTTCCTTAAGACCATCGAGCACATCCAGTTTTGTGATGCATAGCCCGGTCAGACCGTTGATACGGCCCGAACGACGCAGAGCCGCGGCATCGAACCAACCACAACGACGCTTGCGACCGGTAACAGTGCCAAACTCACGACCAACCTGCGACATCTGGTAACCCGGCACGCCTTCGGTCTCGATATCCAGCTCACTGGGGAAGGGACCACCACCGACACGAGTACAGTAGGCCTTGGTAATGCCCAGCACGTAATGCAGCATGCCCGGGCCGATGCCCGAACCCGCTGCAGCTTGGCCAGCAACGCAGTTCGACGAGGTAACAAAAGGATAAGTACCATGGTCGATGTCGAGCAAGGTACCCTGCGCGCCTTCGAACAGCAGGTTGGAACCGGCCTTGTTGGCGGCGTAAAGCGCCGCAGAAACGTCGGTCACCATCGGCCGGATCTGCTCGGCATCGGCCATTGCCTGATCGTAAACCATCTGAAAATCAACGGCTGGCGCCTTGAAATACTGAGTCAGAACGAAATTGTGATATTCCAGAACTTCCTTCAGTTTTTCGGCAAAACGTTCAGGATGGAATAGGTCATAGACGCGCAGACCACGGCGGGAAACTTTGTCCTCATAAGTCGGGCCAATACCCTTGCCGGTCGTGCCAATTTTCTTGTCATCCGACTTGGCGCCTTCGCGAGCTTGGTCAATGGCTGAGTGGTAGGGCAGGATCAGCGGGCATCCCGGGCTGATTTTCAGGCGCGAGCGAACATCAATACCGCCCTTTTCCAGTTCGGCGATTTCCGACAGCAGATGATGAATATCCAGCACGACGCCATTGCCGATATAGCATTCGACGCCATCACGCACGATGCCTGAAGGCACCAGATTGAGCTTGTAAACCTGTTCACCAACCACGAGCGTATGACCGGCATTGTGGCCGCCCTGAAAACGTACGACCCCCTTGGCGTGATCGGTCAACCAGTCGACGATCTTGCCTTTACCCTCGTCGCCCCATTGCGTACCCACCACGATGACATTCTTTGCCATTTTTTAGTCCTCTTGTATTGCTTCAATAATCCAGTGTTCGCCAACCAGTGCCAGTTTTCGGTCGCAGACCGGGCCCTCACAGGCCGTTTCGCCTGGCAGCAACTGGACAACAATTTCGCCCTGTTCGCGCAGCGCGGCGACATGGGCTGCGAGACGCGCATCATGTCCGGCATGCGGCGCCAGAATTGCACCGTGCAACTTGCCTGTGGGGGCCAGACGCGCCAATTCGCGTAAATCCATCGAAAAGCCTGTGGCCGGACGAGCGCGACCAAAGGCCTTGCCAGCGCCATCGTAGCGGCCGCCCATGGCGATCGCCGCGGGATAGCCCGGACAATATGCAGCGAAAACAACACCGTTGTGATAGTGGTAACCGCGCAGGTCTGAAAGATCAATCGAGAAAGGCAAGTCAGGCGCACAGGCCAACAGATGCCGCAAGCCATCGAGGGCAGCCGAAATGGCCGGCAAGGCGGGTAACTCTGCCGCCGCCCGCGCCAGAACTTCGGCCCCACCATAGAGCTGCGGCAGGCGGAGCAGTGCTTCACGGTATGGTGACGGCACATCAACGCAAGCCTCTTCCAGACCCGGCACATCCTTGGCCTGAAGCAGACTGAGGACGGTATCCTCGGCTTCCTGCGGCAATCCAGCGGCCTCAGCCAGCGCCTGGAAGATACCAACGTGACCAAGATCAATACGACTGATCGGCAGTTTTACGCACTCGAAAGCACCAGCCATCAGACGAATAACGTCAAGGTCGGCCTCAATCCCGCTATAGCCGTAGAGTTCAGCACCAATCTGCACCGGCTCGCGACCAGCTGAAATTGTCGCTGGCAGCGTATGCAACACGCTTCCACAATAACTCAGCCGGGTAACGCCTTGATGATTGAGCAGATGCGCATCGATGCGCGCAGCCTGCGGCGTTATATCGGCGCGAACGCCCATGGTCCGGCCTGAAAGCTGATCGACCAGCTTGAATGTCCGCAATTTCAAATCCTGACCGGCACCGGTCAGCAGCGATTCCAGATACTCCAGCATCGGCGGCATGACCAGTTCGTAACCACGGCCGCGAAAATGATCAAGGACGGTTCGACGCAGGTTCTCAATGCGCGCCGCTTCAGCTGGCAGCGCATCGGCAAGGTATTCAGGTAACAGCCAGTTCATGAGAAAACAATCAGGAGGATCAGGCCAATCAGCATCGACGTCAGGCCAACGAAGCGAATTTGCCCATCCGAAAATTGAACAAGGCGACGGAAGGTTTCACGCCAGGCCGCCGGGGCAATAAAGGGCATGAGGCCTTCGAGCACCAGCATCAGCGCGAAGGCCATCAGCAGCGTCGAGGTCATTTGCCTTTGTCTGCCCCACGCCCACCATTCTTCATGTATTTGAAGAAATCCGAGCTGGGTTCGATCACCAGCAAATCGCTCTTGTTCTTGAAGCTGCCGCGATAAGCTTCAAGGCTGCGATAAAACGCGTAGAACTCGGGGTTCTGGCCAAACGCCTGACCATAGGTATTAGTGGCCTTGGCGTCCCCCTCACCCTTGATTTTCTGCGCATCGCGATACGCATCAGCAACGATGATTTCGCGCTGGCGATCGGCATCAGCGCGGATTTTTTCAGCCTCGGCGGAGCCTTCCGAACGCAATTCATTGGCAACCCGTTTGCGCTCTGCTTCCATTCGACGATAAACGGCTTCGCTGACCTCAGTCGGTAGCTCCACGCGCTTAACCCGAACGTCAACAATCTGAACACCAATCTTGCGTGCATCGGTGTCCGCTTTCTCGCGCATCTGATTCATGATCTTGTCGCGCTCACCCGAAACCACATCATGCACGGTACGCTTGCCGAATTCCTCACGCAGACCAGCGTTGACCGTCTGATTCAGACGGGTCTTGGCGCGCGACTCATCACCGCCCACCGATATGTAATAAAGCTGCGGATCGACAATGCGCCACTTGATGTAAGAATCGACCAGCACGTTCTTCTTTTCGGAGGTAATGAAACGCTCCGGCTCTGCGTTATCCAGCGTGATGATGCGCTTTTCGAAATAACGGACATTCTGGACCATAGGAATCTTGAAATAGAGTCCCGGCTCACTGATGGCCCGCTTTACCTCACCCAGCTGAAAAACCACAGCGTACTGGCGCTGATCGACGGTAAAAATCGACATGGCCATAACCACCAGTACTGTGGCGAGAACAGCACCGAAAAAATTGATACGCGGACTCATCAACGCCCCTCCCGATCACGCGAACGCAGCGAACCATCGCGCGAACTTGAAGAATACGAACCACCACCGACCTTCGGCGCATTTTCAAGCTGTGGCGGCGCGTCGACTGACAACGGCGCAGCCGACCTGGCCGTCGATGGCGCAATGGAAGCTTCCGGTGCTGCCTGGGCAGCTGTCGCCGTACTGGCCGCCTGCATCAACTTGTCAAGGGGCAGGTAAAGAAGGTTACCCTGCCCCTTGGTGTCCACCATCACCTTGCTGGTGTTGGCATAAATCTGCTGCATGGTTTCGAGATACATGCGTTGACGCGTCACCTCCGGCGCCTTGGCATACTCGGTCAGCACCTGCTTGAAGCGCGAAGCATCACCCTCGGCCGACGAAATGACTCGCTGCTTGTAACCATTAGCCTCTTCTAGCAGCCGCGCTGCCGTGCCCTTGGCCTTTGGAATCACGTCGTTGGCGTAGGCCTGGCCTTCATTTTTCTGGCGCTCCCGATCCTGCCCTGCCTTCACGGCATCATCGAAAGCAGCCTGCACCTGCTCTGGAGGCTGCGCATTCTGCATGGTCACTTTTGAAATCATGATGCCACTTTGATAGCGGTCCAGAATATCCTGCATCAGCTTCGCTGCCTGGGTAGCAATCTGCTCGCGACCTTCATAGAGCACGTAGTCCATTTTGCTCTTGCCAACGATTTCGCGAACCGCTGTTTCAGCGGCCCCCATCACCGCCTCATCCGTCGAGCGGTTGTTGAACAGATATTCAACAGGGTCTTTAAGTATGTACTGGACAGCAAACTGAATGTTCACGATGTTTTCGTCATCGGTAAGCATCAGGGCTTCTTTCAGCACCTTGTTGCGTTCACTTCCACGATAGCCAATTTCGATGGTACGTACACCGGTCAGGTTTACCAGTTCATGCGACTGGATCGGGTAAGGCAAACGCCAGCGCAGACCAGGTTCAGTCGCTTCCTTGAAGCTGCCGAACTGGAGCACAAGACCACGCTGCGAAGCATCCACAATGTAGAAGCCCGACGCCAGCCAGACAATAGCCACCAGACCGACAAGCAATCCGACGCCACCACCGATGAATTTCGGATTGAAGTCGATATTCGGCATACGAGGGCCATCACCACCGCCATTGCCGCCTCCACCGCCCTTTTTGCCAAACATGCCAGTCAGCTTGCGATTGAAATCGCGCCAGAGTTCTTCCAGATCCGGCGGACCATCATTGGGTCGGCGAGGGCCACTGCCGTTGGATTTATCGCCATCACTGCCACCGCGATTGCCCCACTGGGGATCATTGAGCGACATAAAAATACCTAGGGTCGGAATCATGGGTGTTGGGAATTCAGTCAATGTAATCGTGTTTTGCTTCATCTTCAGCTTCAGCAACCGCCTTCTGACGGGCTTCTGCTTTCGCTCGGGCATATTCGGCCAAGGATTCACGCAACAAATCCACGCCTTCTCCTGTACGCGCACTAACTCGAACGCGCGCGATATTATCATACTCGCCCCGCTCGATGCCCGGCATGGCTTCGGTCAGGTCTATCTTGTTCCAGACAATCAATTGCCTGACTCGGTCGGCACCAATCTCCCTGAGCACCTTGTTGACTTCGTCGATCTGCTCGTCACGAGCGTGACTGGCACTATCCACCACATGCAGCAGCAAATCTGCATGCGTTGCCACTTCCAGGGTTGCATGGAAGGCATCTACCAAAGAATGAGGCAGGTCACGAATAAAGCCAACAGTATCGGATATCACGATATTTCCGGCACCTTCGATCCACAGTTTGCGCGAAGTTGTATCGAGCGTAGCAAATAGCTGGTCGGCCGCAAATACGCCGGCATGGGTAAGCGCGTTGAATAACGTGGACTTTCCTGCATTGGTGTAACCGACCAGGGAAACATTCAGGACATCACCGCGCATCCGCGCTTTACGCTGAACGCCTCGTTGCCTTGAGAGCTTCCCAAGCCTGTCCTTCAACAACTTGACGCGGTTGCCAAGCAAGCGGCGGTCTGTTTCCAGTTGCTTTTCGCCTGGACCACGCATACCAATACCACCACGCTGCCGCTCGAGGTGAGTCCAGCCACGCACCAGGCGCGTAGACAAATGTTCAAGTTGAGCCAGTTCTACCTGCAGCTTGCCCTCCGCACTGGTAGCACGCAAAGCAAAAATATCGAGTATCAGACTGGTTCGGTCGATCACACGGCATTTAAGCTCCCTCTCTAGATTGCGCTCCTGCGCGGGGGAAAGCTCATGATTAAAAATCACCAGATCCGCCTCACCCGCCGCAACCATCGATCCGATTTCGTCAACCTTGCCTTTGCCGGCAAACGTCTTGGGATCGGGGCTCTGGCGCTTGCCAAATACTTCAGAAACAACCACGCCACCAGCCGACTCGGCCAGCAAACGAACTTCGTCCAGTTGATCTTCGAGATCAGGCTGGCCAAAATCAAGTTGAACGATCACCGCACGTTCACCGGCGGCGGGTCGTTCAATCATGGGCGTTTCCGGGAAGGAGAAGCGCAAACCCACCATAACGGCGGGTCGCTGGACAGGATTCGATTATTCCGCAGCCTGTTCCTGCTGGAGGTTGACCGGACGGGCCGGAACCACCGTTGAGATGGCATGTTTGTACACCATCTGGGTAACGGTGTTCTTGAGCAGCACAACGTACTGATCAAACGATTCAACCTGGCCCTGCAGTTTGATCCCGTTCACCAGGTAAATTGAGACAGGAACATGCTCACGACGAAGAGCGTTGAGGAAGGGGTCTTGTAAAAGTTGCCCTTTGTTACTCATGGTGTGGACTCCATGTAATTGTTATGAGGGTCCTAATGTACCCAAATTTATAAAGTGCTGCCAAAGATTTTGCAGTTTATTTCTTGTCTTTGTCGGCGAACGGATTTTTTGCGCTTACGCACTGGATGCGCAACGGGGTTCCCTGCAATTTGAAGGCTTCACGAAAAGTATGCTCGAGGAAACGTCGATAGCTGTCCGTGATCTTGTCGACCGCATTGCCGTGAATGACGATGATCGGCGGATTCGACCCCCCTTGGTGAGCATAGCGCGGCTTGGGCCGGAACAGGCCATGCTTGGCCGGCGCCTGCTTGGCGACAGCATCAATCAGGACACGGGTCAGTCGCGGGGTGGTCATTTTGGCCATCGCTGCGGCATAGGCTGAGTCAACCGAGCGGAAGAGCGATTCCAGGCCGATATTGTCGCGCGCTGAAATGAAATGGAACTTGGCAAAATTGAGGAATTGCAACTTGCGTTGCAGGATCAGGCGAGTCTGTTCACGAACGTAGGAATCGAGACCATCCCATTTATTGACTGCAACGACCAGTGCCTTACCGGACTGGACGATAAAGTCGGCAATATGGGCATCCTGGTCGGACACATCGGCTTGGGCGTCGACCATCAGGATGACGACATTGGCGTCCTCGATGGCTTGCAGAGTCTTGACCACCGAAAATTTCTCGATCGATTCAAAAACCTTGCCGCGCTTGCGCATCCCTGCTGTATCAATCAGCACATATTTTCGGCCGCCTCGCTCGAAATCGATTTCAATCGAGTCGCGCGTCGTTCCCGGTGCATCAAAGGCGATGACCCGCTCTTCACCGAGCAAAGTGTTGATCAGGGTCGACTTTCCAACATTGGGACGCCCGACGATGGCAACGCGAATCGCGTCGGAGTGCCATTCATCATCTTCGGGCTCGGGAAAACTTTCGAGTGCCAGTTCGACCAGACCACGCACCCCTTCGCCATGGGCCGACGAGATGGCATTGGGCTCGCCGAGGCCAAGTTCATGGAACTCCGCCTCGACCATGCCGGAATTCATGCCTTCGGCCTTGTTGACCGCAACAATGACCGGGCAGTCGACGCGGCGCAGTTTGTTGGCGATTTCCTTGTCGTGTGGCGTCAGGCCAGCACGACCATCGACGACAAAAATGATGGCGTCGGCTTCGGCAATCGCCTGTTCCGTCTGGCGAGCCATTTCGTGCAGAATGCCTTCCTTGACCAGCGGTTCAAAACCGCCCGTATCGACCACCAGATGGGGCTTCTTCCCCAGTTTTCCATGGCCATAGTGACGGTCGCGAGTCAGCCCAGGGAGATCGGCGACGATAGCGTCTCGCGACTTGGTCAGGCGGTTGAACAGCGTGGATTTGCCGACATTGGGTCGGCCGACCAGAACGAGCGTAGGTTTCATTGAGCCTCTATTGCGCTCACGCTGCCACCCGTGGTCTGAACCAGAACGGCATTACCGAGCATCTGAAGTGGCGCGCGAACCGGCGTGCCATCGGTTTTCTGGCGCGCGGCAAAGCTGCCATCGTCACGGGAAAGGAAGTGAACAATGCCTTCAGCGTCCGCCACGGCGACCAGACCGCGCTGCACAACAGGTGCGGAGAGTCGCCGGTTTTTGAGTTTGTCCTGTTTCCACAGACTGCTGCCGGACTGACGGTCCAGTGCATAGACGACACCCTTGTCGTCTGCGACGAACAGATAACGGCTATCCATCGCCAATCCAGCCACGGATGACAAGTCACGTGACCATATCAATGCCCCGCCTTGCCCCATATCGAAACAAGCCACGCGCCCCTGAAAAGCGACCGCGCAGATCTGACGGCCATCAACGACAGGCGGCGCAACGATATCAGCCACCCGGTCAAGTTCGGTAGCGCCCTTGGGCAAGGCAACCGCGCCTTCCCAAACCGGAGCACCATTTTGTACCGCCAGGGCGACAAGCTTGCCGCCGGGGTATCCGACAAAGATATAGCGGTCAGCAAACACTGGCGAGCCAGCACTGCGCACGGACAAAGAAGGCGTCGACCGTTGATAGACCCATTTGCGCCCACCGTCGCCAGCATCAAGCAGATGAATGCGGTTGTCACCACTCTTCACCGCGACGCCATCATCACCGATGACTGGGGCGGCAAGCACCTCACTCGAAACCTTGGACTGCCAAAGCGCTTTGCCATCTTCGGCCGAGAAGGCTAGTACATCACCCTTCGAAGTACCAACGACCAGCAAGCGGCTATTTGCGCCTACGCCAGCCGACAGGGGCTGGCCGGCTTCGACTTTCCAAACGAGCTTGCCGTCTTCCAATTTGGAAACCGTGCCGCTCCGACTGGCCACATAAGCAACGCTACCGACCACGGCTGGCGTGAAGGTATAGTCGCCGGCCTTGCCAACACTGACAGACCACGTCGTACGAACTTCGGCTGTTGCGGTCAACGGCCCCAACGGAGCCATTTTCGGGCCGGCACTGGCAAACGGATTGATCGAATCGATCGTATCCGACACGGTCGCGCAACCGCCAAGGAGAAGGCCGGCGACGGCGAACAGGGCAGCAAGTTGACGTGACATCAGACGGCCTCACCCAGATTGTCGAGTTTCTGTTGCAGCAATTCGCGACCGGCGCCCTGCTTGCCGGTCATTTTTTCCAGTGCTGCCTTGTAGGCCGTCCGCGCTTCAGCTTTTTTGCCTTGAGCTGAAAGCACGTCGCCCTTCAATTCCTGAAAGCGTGCCTCAAAAGCTGGTGCATGAGCGGCTTCGAGCTGCTTGAGCGCATCGTCGTAGGCTTGCTCGTCAACTTGGACGGCAGCCAGCCGCAGACGAGCCAGATCCCTGATTTCGTCCTTGCCATTTTCGGCCACCCAGCCAAACTGGGTCTTCGCCGTCTTCAGGTCACCTGCCTCAAACGACTGCTTGCCAGCCAGCATTGCACCTAGGGAGGCATAGCTGGTGCTGCCGAATTTCTCGGCCAGTTCACCTGCTGCCGCTTTGACCTTCTGGACATCACCGATGGCTGTCGCCTGCTCCAGTACGCCATAGATGGCTGCAGCTTGCGCCGACTGCCCGCGCTGATACCAGTTCCAACCTTGCCATCCGATAACCCCCAGCGAAGCAGCAACAACCACGCTCGTCACGAGGTTGCCGTACATCTTCCACCAGGTTTTCAGGGTATCGATCTGTTCCTGTTCTTCGAGGTCGTAATGCGCCATGCTGCTTATTCCTCTTCGTCCGAATCAATAATTTGATCGATGATGGCTTCTGCCAGTTCATCGACTTTCAGTTTACGTTGTTCGATGCCAGCCTGACGTAGCGACTTCAACTGGACTTCTCCGCTAGACGCTTCGTCATCGCCAATAATCACCGCGAAAGTCGCGCCGCTGCCATCGGCTTTTTTCATCTGCGACTTGAAGCTTCCACCACCGCAATGCTGGAGCACATCGACGCCTTGATCACGCAAGCCTTCAGCGACACGGAAGGCAAGGCGAGCCGCCTCTTCGCCCTGATGGACCAGGTAGACATCCGGCGCAGGGGCTGTCGGCTCGCCACCGGAATCCTTGATCAATGCGATCAGGCGTTCGATACCCATGGCAAAACCACAGGCTGGCGTTGGCTTGCCGCCGAGTTGCTCGACCAAGCCGTCGTAACGGCCACCAGCGCAAACCGTACCCTGGGCACCCAGTTTGTCGGTCACCCATTCGAAAACCGTCAGGTTGTAATAGTCCAGACCGCGGACCAGACGCGGATTGATCGAGAAGGGGACGCCTGCATCACGCAAAACGCGCTGCACGCCTTCGAAGTGAGCCAGCGACTCGGCACCCAGGTAGTCAATCAGCTTCGGCGCAGCGGCGCACAGCTCCTGCATGGCCGGATTTTTGGTATCGAGAATGCGCAGTGGATTGGTGTGCAGGCGACGCTTGGCGTCCTCGTCAAGCAACTCGGCGTTTTCCTCGAAGTAGGTAATCAAGGCGGCGCGATGTTGGGCCCGCTCGTCGGACTGACCGAGGCTGTTGAGCTGCAGTTCAATACCATCCAGCCCGACGTCGTTCCACAAACGTGCACCCATCAGGATCATTTCGGCATCTATGTCCGGGCCGGTCATACCGAAGGCTTCGACACCAACCTGATGAAACTGGCGATAACGCCCCTTTTGTGGACGCTCGTGGCGAAACATCTGACCGATGTAGTAGAGCCGCTGGGTCTGGCGGGCTGCCAGATTGTGCTCGATGACGGCACGCACACAACCAGCCGTACCTTCGGGACGCAGGGTCAGAGCTTCACCGTTCAAACCATCGATGAAGGAGTACATTTCCTTTTCGACGATATCGGTAACTTCGCCGATGGCGCGCTTGAAAAGCGGTGTCGGCTCGACGATGGGCATGCGAATCGGGCGATAGCCGTAGCTTTTGAGCCACGACCGGATGGTGTCCTCGAACAGTTCCCAGAATGCGGCTTCGTCCGGCAGGATGTCGTTCATCCCGCGGACTGCTTGCAATGTTTGACTCATGACTTCAGTTTCTTGGTGTAGGTGCGCTCGACATAGCGCTCGATGATTTGCTTGAATTCGTTGGCGATGTTGTCGCCCTTGAGGGTGACGGTCTTCTGGCCATCCTCGTAAACTGGTGCCGAAGGGGCCTCGCCGGTCCCCGGCAGGGAAATTCCGATATTGGCGTGCTTCGATTCGCCGGGGCCATTGACGATGCAACCCATCACAGCCAGAGTCATGTTCTCGGCCCCGTCGTAGCGCAGCTTCCATTCCGGCATCTTGGCACGCACGAAATCCTGGACTTCGCCGGCCAGTTCCTGAAATAGCGTACTGGTCGTCCGACCGCAGCCGGGACAAGCCGCAACCATCGGGGTAAAGGCACGCAGGCCCATCGTTTGCAGGATTTCCTGGCCAACGATGACTTCCTGGGTACGCGAACCACCGGGTTCCGGGGTTAACGAAATACGAATGGTGTCGCCGATGCCCTCCTGCAACAAAACGGAGAGCGCGGCGGTCGACGCGACAATTCCCTTCGAACCCATGCCCGCTTCGGTCAAACCGAGGTGCAGCGCGTAGTCGGCGCGCTTCGAAAGCTCGCGATAAATGGCGATCAGGTCCTGAACGCTGGAGACCTTGCAGGACAGAATGATCTTTTCGCCGGGCAAGCCAACTTCCTCGGCTTTGGCTGCGGACTCGAGGGCCGATGTGACCATCGCGTGGCGCATGATCTCGGTCGCATCCAAAGGCTGCGGTCGACCGGAATTTTCATCCATTATTCGAGCCAGCAGTTCCTGATCGAGACTGCCCCAATTGACGCCAATGCGGACCGGCTTGTCGTACTTGCAGGCCAGTTCAACCATCTGGGCGAACTGTTCGTCCTTTTTCTTGCCGAAACCAACGTTGCCCGGGTTGATCCGGTACTTGGCCAGCGCCTCGGCGCAGGCCGGATGCTCGGTCAGCAAGCGGTGGCCGTTGTAATGAAAATCACCGATCAGCGGCACATTACAGTTCATCCGGTCAAGGTGCTCGCGGATTTTCGGCACTGCAGCGGCTGCCTCCGGCGAATTCACCGTGATGCGCACCAACTCTGAACCGGCACGGGCCAGTTCGGCCGTTTGCAAGGCCGTGGCTAGATAGTCGGCGGTATCGGTGTTGGTCATCGACTGGATAACTGTCGGGGCATCGCCTCCCAGTTTCACATGGCCGACGAAACACGACCGGGTCAAGCGTTTGGCAACAGCGCTCACGATTTACTCCAGAACCAGACGAGCCACGTCGCCGCGCGTATATGGCGCCAGATCAACGGCCTCGCCATGCCAGAAGACACGGACGCCCGGCGCGTAGCCGATGGTGACCGAGAGCGGTCCCTGTCCGGACAGCGATTGTTCCGTACCAGCCGTCAGCTTCTGGGAAAACACGACCTTGTTGTCGCGATCGCGAACCTCAAGCCAGGAATCCTTCTCGAACAGAAAACGCATTTGGGGAGCGTTAGCTGGCGCCGCTCCGGGCGCTCTCCCATCCGGGTTAGCTGGCAGAGCCGGGGGGGCCGACTGGAGACCCTGCAGTTCAGCCGGCGCGAGCACCTGCGGATTCATGACCTGTTGCGGCGTCGCTCCGGGCGGGAATACCGGCTCTGCAACAGGTGAAACTGGCGCCGACGTCGACACTTCGGGATCCTTGCGAGCCAAAGAGTCGAGCAGCGATTGGGTACTTTCGCGCAAAGACGAAAGATCGCCTGGCATCAAAAAATATGCCAAGGCAGCCAGAACGACAGCACCTACCCCAACCAACACAACCAGCTTGCTGCGCCGGGATCCGGCACTACCGGAATGTGGCATCGCTGCCGGCGCCATCTCGGATACGCCGAGGTTATTAACCGGCGTTTCCAGTACATCATCGAGTTGCGCCATCAGCGGGGCCGGATCAATCTGTATCAGGCGGGCATAATTGCGAACAAATCCACGAATGAAGGTATTGCCCGGCAAACTTTTCCAGTCGCCGCGCTCAAGTGCTTCCACCTGCCGCGGCCCGAGCTTGAGCGTCTGCGCGATATCAGCCACCTCTAACCCACGTGCTTCGCGCGCCACACGCAATTGCTCGCCGACTTGGGGCACGGACATCACAACAACCTCTTCTGCGACGCCGTCCTGAATATTCACCTGCTCACTCATTCAAAATTGCCTTTTAGGAATTCCTGATACTCCGACGATGTCGGATATCGCCCACGCAGTTGCGAAGCGTAGCCCGCTTCACCCCCGCGGTTACCCTGCTTGCGCTCAAGGCGCAACCCAAGCCAAAGGGCATCAGCCGTTGGCGGCTCCATCATTTTCAAGGCTTCCGCCAAATAAATGCGAGATTCTTCGAAATTGCCGCGCTTGTAAAAAATCTTGGCCAGTTGCAGGCGAGCCGACATCGCACCATCGCGTGAAAGCTGCAAGGCTTTGAGCAGGTAATCCTGCGCACCATCGAGATCACCTGCTTTGAAAGCGCAGGTGCCGGCGTTGGTGTAAGCCCTGTCCGGCGTTTCGTACAACGGGCTCTTCAGCGCATTGAGAAAATAGGCGATGGACTGGCGCTCCCTGCCCGTTTCACAGAGATACCAGCCGTAGTTGTTATTGACTTCAGGATCGTTCGGCGCGAGGTTCAACGCCTGCCGAAAATCGTCTTCCGCCTTGTCGTATTCCTTCAGCGAGAGGCGGACCAAGCCGCGCACGCTGTACGCCTGAAAATAACTGGAGTCCGCACTCAGCGCGATACGCAACTCATCCAGCGCAACCCCCGGATTTCCGGCCTGAAAATACATGGCACCGAGCTCGGTGTGAATCTTGGCTCGATTGCGCGGATCTGTTGTGCCTTTTGACTGACCGGTTGCAGAGGGATTGAAATCGTATTGAGCCTGAACGGACAAAACACAGAGTGCGCCCAAAAGAACACCCGCGATTCGATTTTTCAGCGAAAAGATTTTCACGATCTTGCCTCCACTAAGGGAATCACTCGTCCGGCGTCGTCACCGCGCGTCTTGCGCGTCGTTGTCACGATTCCGGCCTGCATCAGAACATCAGCAAACCGGCGCACCCGCTCGGCCGGGGAACGCTTGAACGGTGAGCCCGGGAAGGGGTTGAACGGGATCAGGTTGAACTTGCAATGCACATGCTTGACCAGCGCCAGCAGTTCGCGGGCGTGGGCGTCGCTGTCATTGATACCGTCGAGCATGATGTACTCGAAGGTGATGAAATCACGCGGCGCCTTGTCCAGATAACGCTGGCAGGCCGCCATCAGTTCTTTCAATGGATATTTCTGGTTGATCGGCACGATCTGGTCGCGCAGCTTGTCGTTCGGCGCATGCAGCGAAACAGCCAGAGCGACCGGACACTCATCGCCCAGACGATCCATGACCGGCACCAGACCCGAGGTGGACACGGTGACGCGGCGGCGCGATAAACCGTAAGCGTTGTCGTCGAGCATCAGCTTCAAGGCGGCAACGGAATTTTCGAAATTGGCGAGCGGCTCGCCCATACCCATCAGGACGACATTGGAAATAACCCGTTCGTCGCCGTGGACCGCACCCAGTGCGTGATTGGCCTGCCAAAGCTGGCCGATGATTTCTGCCACCGTCAGGTTGCGGTTGAAACCTTGCTTGCCAGTCGAGCAGAAAGCGCAGTCAAGCGCACAACCAGCTTGCGTCGAGATGCACAGCGTACCGCGGTCGTCTTCCGGAATGAACACCGTTTCGACGGCGTTGCCGTTGCCAACGTCGATCAGGAACTTGCGCGTACCATCGTCCGACAGCTTGTCGGAGACGACAGCAGGCGGCGCCACGACCGCCTTCGCCTTGAGCTTCTCGCGAAGACTTTTGGCGATGTCGGTCATGGCATCGAAGTCCGCCACGCCGGAACGATGGATCCAGCGCAAGACCTGCCTGGCGCGGAAGGGCTTTTCGCCCTGCTCGGCAAACCAGGCAGTCAGGCTTTCGCCATCGAAATCCAGCAGATTGACGGTCATTCGGTATTGATTAGCGACCAGCGTAAACGTTCAGACCCGGGAAGAAGAAAGCAACTTCCACGGCGGCGGTTTCCGGAGCGTCAGAACCGTGCACGGCGTTGGCGTCGATCGATTCAGCAAAGTCGGCGCGAATGGTGCCCGGAGCAGCTTCCTTCGGGTTGGTAGCGCCCATCAGTTCGCGGTTCTTGGCGATGGCGTTTTCGCCTTCGAGCACTTGAACCATGACCGGACCGGAGGTCATGAAGGAAACCAGATCCTTGAAGAAAGGACGAGCCTTGTGCACAGCGTAGAATTGGCCGGCTTCCTGTTCGGACAGCCAGACCATCTTGGAAGCAACGATCTTCAGACCATTGGTTTCAAAACGGGAGTAAATCTTGCCAATAACGTTCTTGGCAACAGCGTCGGGTTTGATGATGGAGAGGGCGAGTTCGATAGCCATTTAATTGCTCCGCAAAAGCTAGTCAGTTGAAAAACGGGCAATTTTAGCAGATTCAGAACACGAACGCCCGAATCACTGCGCTGGCGATTTCTCGCCTTCACGCTTGTTCAGTGGCTCGCGCAACTCGGCGAAATTGCGCGGCGCGACGTATTGCAGCAGCTCTTTGCCGTCGCTGTCGACCACGACATCAAGTCCCTTTTCGGGATAGAGCAGATGGACCCGCTTTTCCGAGACAGCCAGTCGTTCGCCCGGCGGCCCAAATCGCTGGATCACCGTCACTTCATCAAGATTGACCGACGGAATGACACTGATCGCCTTGACCGGCATTTTTTCAATTGCAGCCAGATCATCAGGGTTTAGTGTGATCTTCCGCGTCATGCTTTCCATGTGCTTGGCCTTGAGGGCACGATCACGCATTTCCAAAATCAGCTCATTTTTCGCGTCGACCGTGACAATCACCTTGGCCAGAACAAAACCCAGCGCCACCTGCGAGTAATAGCCTTCGAGCGTGCCCATTTCGTTTGGCTCGGCAACGATCGCCACGTCCATCTCGCTACCAAACTTCTGGCGCACCTCGCTGACGGTGCTGACCCCCAGGTGCAGACCGAAGACTGAGCTGCCCCCCTGGGCATCGAGTTCGATTTGCCAGGGCAGGTTGGCATTGGGATCGACGCCTTCCTGTTTCCCCAGCCCCGGAACCAAAAAGGGAACAATCAAAGCAATGGCGATCAGCGCGATCATCGAGAGTGCGAATTTCATGATTTCCTAACGGACTTTCCGGGGACAGGATTGTGCCACACCCACCCCACAAAAAAACAAGCCCCGAACAGGGTCGGGGCTTGTCAATTACGGGAAGGCCAGCCTTAAATCATGCCCATTGTCCGCGGCAACCAGAGCGAAAGATCCGGCCAGTAGGTAACAACCATCAGGAAGCAGAGCATGGAGAGCAGCCACGGCCAGACGGCTACGGTCAACTCGGTAATGCCCATCTTGGTTATTCCCGACGCGACATAGAGATTCAAGCCGACCGGCGGATGGCACATGCCGACCTCCATATTCACCACCATCAGGATGCCGAAATGCACCGGATGGATGCCGAGGGCAATCGCCACCGGGAAGAGAATCGGCGCGAAGATCAAAACAATGGAAGACGGCTCCATGAAGTTACCGGCGAGCAGCAGAATCACGTTGACCGCGAGCAGGAAGGTGATGATGCCCAGCCCGTTGCCCAGCATCCAGTCAGCCAGCGCTTGCGGGATGTTCTCGTTGGTCATGATGAACGAGAAGAGCACGGCATTGGTGATGATGTAGAGCAGCATTGCCGACATGTTGGCCGAATTGAGCAACACCTTCGGCACATCCTTCAAGCCCAGATCCCTGTAGATGAAAACAGCACAAATAAAGGCGTAGACCGCAGACATTGCCGCCGCTTCAGTTGGCGTAAAGATGCCGGAATAAATCCCGCCCATCACGACAACGATCAACAGCAAGCCCCAGACTGAGGCGCGGAATGCCTTCCAGCGCTCGCCCCAGGTCGCCTTCGGCTGACGCGGATAATCAAACTTCTTGGCGCGATACCAGGTAACACCGCCCAGCGTCGCCGCCAGCGCCAGCCCCGGAATCACCCCGGCCATGAACAAGGCACCAACCGAGGTATTGGTCGCCACCGAGTACATCACCATGACGATGGACGGCGGAATCAGGATGCCAAGCGCCCCGGAAGTTGCGATCACGCCAGCCCCGAACTTGTTCGGGAACCCCGCCTTGACCATCGCCGGCAGCAGAATGGAACCAATCGCCACAACCGTCGCCGGACTGGAGCCCGAAACCGCGGCAAACAGCGCACAGGCCAAAACGCCAGCCAGACCGAGGCCGCCATACCAGTGACCGACCATCGACGTGGCGAAGTTGATCATCCGTTTCGCCACCCCGCCATGGGTCAGAAAGTTGCCGGCGAGGATGAAGAATGGAATCGCCATGATCTCGAACTTCTCGATGCCGGTAAATAACTTGAGTGCCACCGATTCAAGCGGCACCTCGGTCATCGTGAACAGGAAGGTCAGCACCGTCAGGCCAAGCGAAATCGAAATCGGCATGCCGGTCAGCATGAGCACGGCCAGCAGGCCAAAAATCACCAGGGCGTTCATTGCTGACCTCCTTTGTCGCCGTCATTGCGGCGTTCAGCCGCACGACGTTCGTTTTCCTGCGTGCTGCTCTCGCCACGCCGGCGATCCTCACCCGTACGGCGCTCGCCAATCATCGGGTGCTTGAGGTCATGCATGTGCAGGTTGTCATCCATGCCATAAAGATTGACATCGACCGGTGGGGTCTCATCCTCCAGACCATCGACATGACCATGGTCATGGTGCGGCAGTTCGCCAGTACGAATGAACGAGACACAGACCTGCAGAAATCGGAAGCACATCAGCGACGAACCAAGCGGAATGGCGCTATAAACGATCCACGTCGGCCATTCGAGATCAGGCGTCGTCGGTCCTTCATAGTTGTCGCCGGTGTCGATGCCAAAGAACTGGAAGATGGCGTAATGCGCCCCGTTTTCCCAGACGAAATGACCGCCCAGCGTCGCCACGATGCCGGTAAACAAGGCGCCGGCCAACAATCCGAACACAATAGCCTTGCCGCGGGCGCTGTCGTCAAGACGGTTGATCAGCACATCAACCCCGACGTGGATGCCGGTACGCACCCCGTAAGCCGCACCAAACTTGGCCATCCAGACAAACATGATGATGCAGAGCTCCTGAGCCCAGCCGAAATTGAGTGTCAGCAACCAGTCCTGCAGGCCGGGGATATCCATCCCCGCCAGATAACGGTGCATGACTGAGACGAAAATAATGAGTGTGGCCGCTCCCATCAGGAAGGTGACCAGCAACTCTTCAAGGTGATTCAACGCCTTGTTGATCATGACGAGTTCCCCCGTTGTGACACGGGGGCCGAAGCCCCCGCGTTCATGTTGCAGCTACGGTTACAGGCTGTCCGGCTTGAAGCCGATATCCTTGTAAACCGCCTGGATCACTTCCTTGCCAACGCGGCCTTCCATCTTCTGATGGACCGGCACCAGCGCCTTCTTGAAAGCCAGGCGCTCTTCCTTGGTCGGTGTATAGACCGTCGTCTTGCCGCTCTTCTTCACCGCTTCCAGCGCGCCATCGTTTTCAACTTTGGCGATCTGGTTAGCGTAACGGGTTGCCTGCTCCATGGCATCTTCCAGTTGGGCCCGAACGTCGGCCGGCAGGCCATCCCAGAACTTCTTGTTAACAATGACTGCATAGCCCAGATATCCGTGCTCGGTCAGCGTCAGATGCTTTTGTACTTCATGCATTTTCTGCGTGTAGAGATTCGAAATCGGGTTCTCGGTACCGTCGACCACGCCCGTCTGCAGCGCCTGATAAACCTCAGAGAAAGCCATCACCTGCGGCAAACCGCCCAAGGCACGGACTTCTTCTTCGAGCACCTTCGACGACTGGATGCGCAACTTTTTACCCTTGAGGTCAGCCGGTGTCTTGATCGGCGTATTCAGCGAGAACGACTTGAACCCATTGTCCCAGTAGCCCAGACCACGAATACCCTTGGGCTCAAGCTTGGCCAGCAACTGCTTGCCAACTGCACCGTTGGTTACTTTGCGTAAGTCGTCATAGCCGCTGAAGATAAAAGGCAGATCGAAGACCTCGAACTCCTTGACACCTAGCGGACCAAACTTGGCGAGCGACGGAGCAAGCATCTGAACTGCGCCCAACTGCAGCGCTTCCATTTCTTCCTTGTCCTTGTACAGCGTCGAGTTGGCATAGACCTCGACCTTGACCTTGCCCTTGGTCAGTTCGCCTGCTTTCTTGGCAAACATTTCGGCAGCCTTGCCTTTCGGCGTATCGGCTGCCACTACGTGGCTGAACTTGATGACGATGGGGGCTTGGGCATAGGCGGCCAGCGACAGCGCGCCGGCAAACAGGGCAACCAAAAGCTTGGATACTTTCATTGTTTTCTCCTCCGGATATGGAATAGCGAAATTTAAAAAATTTCCGCTGAGTGAAATTATTACGAAAGATATAACCGCTGCGTATTGTGGTTTTCCACATACCGATCGCCCATAAAAAAACCGCCGGATCAACCGGCGGTATTTCGCAACGATATTCGCGATCAATGATGCTCTACGATAGGCCGCGGAACGTGGGGAATGATCATGTCCGGCGCATCGTCCAGAACCAGTTCCGGATTGTCTGCCTCGTCTGCAGTTTCGTTGTTGAGGACAGCATTCAGGCGCTTGGTATCGAGCGCATTGCACCACTTGGCCACCACCAGCGTAGCAACGCTATTGCCAATGAAGTTGGTCAGGGCACGGGCTTCAGACATGAAACGGTCGATCCCGAGAATCAGGGCCAACCCGGCCACCGGTACGGTGCTTACGGCCGACAGCGTTGCTGCCAATACGATAAAACCACTGCCTGTCACCCCGGCGGCGCCCTTGGAGGTCAGCAACAAAATGACCAGCAGGGTAATTTGCTGTCCGATATCCATCGGTGTATTGGTCGCCTGAGCGATAAATACGGCAGCCATGGTCAGGTAGATCGAGGTGCCATCGAGATTGAAGGAATAGCCGGTCGGCACGACCAGGCCAACGACTGACTTCTGCGCCCCGGCATTTTCCATCTTGGCCATCAGGCGCGGCAATGCGGACTCCGAAGACGAAGTGCCAAGCACAAGAAAAAGCTCCTCCTTGATGTACTTGATCAATTTGATGATCGAAAAGCCGTGGGCCGCAGCAATACTACCCAGCACGCCAAGAATGAAGATCAGACAAGTCAGGTAGAACGCCCCCATCAGGCTGGCCAACTGGGTCAGGCTACCGACACCGTGCTTGCCAATGGTGTAGGCCATCGCACCGAAAGCACCGACTGGAGCCACCTTCATGATCACGCCAACGATACCGAACAGCACATGGGACAATTTCTCGATCAACTCGAAGACTGGCTTGCCACGCTCACCAAAGGCATGCATGGCATAGCCGAAGAGGATGGAGAAGAACAGCACCTGCAGCATGTCACCCTTTGCAAAGGCATCGACGACGCTGGTCGGGATGATGTTCAACAGGAAATCAACCGTGGACTGCATCTTGCCCGGCTCGGCGTATTTGGCAATACCCTTGGTATCGAGCGTCGAAACATCGACATTCATCCCGACGCCCGGCGCCCAGACATTAACGACGACGAGGCCGATGATCAGCGCGATCGTGCTCACCACCTCGAAGTAAAGGACGGCCAGGCCACCGGTCTTGCCGACCTTTTTCATGTCTTCCATACCGGCAATGCCGACGACGATGGTGCAGAAGATAATCGGGGCAATGATCATCTTGATCAGCTTGATGAAACCGTCGCCCAGTGGCTTCATCGCCGCGCCGGTTTCGGGATAGAAATGGCCGAGAGCCACGCCAATGACGATCGCGACGATCACTTGAAAATAGAGACTCTTGAATATCGTTTTTTTGGCCATGGTATTTGCGTTGGTCCTCGAATGCGTACTCCGGAGAATTCCAGAAAACGGGCCGCAGTATCTCCAACACGATATCGGGCGGCCATTGTGGATATCCGAATTGTGGAAAGCCACAATCAACCGGCCCGAAAAAACGTGGTGTACCATTTTGCAAATGAATCACACGCTTCCGATCCCGCCCGGCAGTTCGCGCCGGCTACGCTGGCTGCTGGCCCTGCCCAAGCTGGGTATCGTCCTGTTACTCGTCGCCGTGCTTACCCTGATCTGGCTGCTGCACCGCAACGAAGTGGAAGAAGAACGCTCAGCCCTGATCAAGGACGTGCTCTGGCTGGAACAGAATCTGCGTTTCCACCTCGACGGCAACGAAGAACAAATGCAGCAGCTGGCGCTGGACATGGCCAACTCGACCAATCGCCAGAAGCTGTTCCGGCTGCGCGCCGAGCACATATTGAAAAACTCGCCGGATATTGCCCAGGTACTCTGGCTGGATGCCGCCCGACAGGTGCTTGACGCCTTGCCGACCACAACGCCACCGGATAGCGAAATCGAATCATTCGGCCCCTCCGTCACAGCCAAGGCTTTCGAATTAGCCAGCCGGCTGGGTAAACGGCAATACACCGAACCTTTCTTTCTTGACGGAAAACGCGCCTTCGTCGAGCTGCTCGTTCCCGTCTTCAATGAGCGTCGCATAACAGGCATGCTCGTCCTCTTGTATCCACTGGACACCCTCCTCGCCAATCAGGTGCCATGGTGGTTTACTGAGAAATACAAAGTCGAGATTGTCGACGACAACGATCTCCAATTCGCCACAAAAACCCATATTTCCGGCAATCGCAGCCAGAGCTACGAAATCCCCTTCGACCCGCCTGGCTCCGGTCTGCTGCTCCGGGTAACAAACTACAACGCCCCGGATAACTCACTACAACGCCTGCTGGTCGCCGCCATCATATTGCTCGCCGCTGGCGTCTTCTGGAGTTTGTGGCTGGTCCGCGACCTGATGAAAAAACGCTCTCTTGCGGAGGACGCGTTGCGCGAAGAGCACGCCTTCCGGGCCGCCATGGAGGATTCGCTGACCGTCGGCATGCGCGCTAGAGACCTGCTTGGACGCGTCATCTACGTTAACCCCGCCTTCTGCAGAATGACCGGATTCAGTGCAGCTGAACTGGTCAACAAGGCACCGCCCATGCCCTATTGGGCACCAGAACAGCTCGAAGAAACCTATGCCATGCACCAGACGGTTCTGGCCGGCGAGGCACCACCGGATGGCTTCGAAATCACCTTCATGCGCAAAAATGGGGAGCGCTTCCAGGCTCTTGTCTATGAAGCCAAGCTAATTGATGGCAGTGGAAGACATACCGGCTGGATGGCCTCGGTGCTTGATATAACTGAACGTAAACACGCCGAAGAGTTGGCTCGCCAGCAACAGGAACAACTGCAATTCACGTCTCGCCTGGTCACCATGGGCGAAATGGCATCCACCCTGGCCCATGAGTTGAATCAGCCACTTGCTGCCATCGCGAGCTACAACACGGGTTGCCAGAACTTGCTGAGCAGCGGCAAGGTCACACCACAAGAAATTCTGCCGGCCCTCGAAAAAATCGGGGTGCAAGCCCAGCGCGCTGGCAAAATCATTCGCCGCGTCCACGACTTCGTTCGGAAAAGCGAACCCAAACGCGCCCCCTGTCTGCTCGGCGAAGTCATAGAAGACTGCCTCGGCTTCGTCGAAGCTGAGGCGCGCAAGCGGCATGTCCGGATCGAATGCGAAATCCCGTCGCTACCGCCGATCCCGGCTGACCGACTGATGCTCGAGCAAGTCCTTCTGAACCTGATCAGGAACGGCATGGAAGCGATGGCCAGCAACGATGAAGCCGACCGCGTCTTGCATATTGCGACCGAAATCAGCGGCAGCGAACTGCATGTCAGCGTCAGTGACCGAGGCTGCGGCATCTCGCCGGAAATCCGCGACAAGTTGTTCACCGCGTTTTTCACTACCAAGCCAGAAGGCATGGGAATCGGGCTGTCGATCTGCCGCTCCATCATCGAATTTCACCGCGGCCGATTGTGGGCTGAAGACAACCAGCAATCGCCAACCGGAAGCGGTACGATATTTATTTTCACCCTGCCTATGGAAGCCGCATGAACGCCCCCCAAGCCCATCTAGTTGATGACGACGATGCCATTCGCGACGCCTTGGCCTGGTTGCTGAAATCACGCGGCATTCCCTACGCCACCTACGACTCAGCAGAAAGCTTCCTGGCTGCCTGGACACCCGCCACCAGTGGCTGCGTGGTCCTTGACATGCGGATGACCGGCATTAGCGGCCTCGATTGTTTTGATCAATTGCTTGAAAGAAAATCGATGCTGCCCGTAATATTTCTCACGGGTCACGGAGATGTCCCGCTCGCCGTCAGCACGCTCAAGAAAGGCGCTTTCGACTTCTTCGAAAAGCCGCTCAACGACAATGAACTGGCTACTCGCATTGAGGAAGCAATGGGACTCGATGCGGGCCAGCGAGCGGCAAATGCCACGGTCGACTCGGTAAAAGCACGAATTTCGACATTAACCACCCGCGAGCGCCAAATCATGGAACTTGTTCTGCTTGGCAAATTCAACAAGGTTATCGCCGACGAATTGAACATCAGCATGCGCACCGTCGAGGTGCATCGCGCCAACCTTTTCGACAAAATGAAGGTGAAAACCGCAGTCGAACTAGCCAATCTACTTAAACCCTGACACCGATGCTTCCCTAGCGCTTCATTTTTCGCTAGCATCACGCAACATTCACGTCGCCACTCCGGCGCAACCTTACCCATTCGTTTCACCCATCCCATGAGGCAACCATGAGCGAGCACATCCATTACGTAACCGACGACACATTTGAAGCGGAAGTGCTGCAATCGCAGCAACCCGTTCTCGTCGACTACTGGGCAGAATGGTGCGGCCCCTGCAAGATGATCGCTCCGATCCTGGACGAAGTGGCAACCGAATACGCCGGCAAGCTCAAGGTGGCCAAGGTCAACATTGATGACAATCAGGCAACCCCTGCCAAGTACGGTATCCGCGGCATTCCGACGCTAATGATTTTCAAGAACGGCAATATCGAAGCAACCAAGGTTGGCGCACTGTCCAAGTCGCAACTCGCTGCCTTTATTGACAGCAACCTGTAATCTCCGTAGTCTCCCGCCCTGAAGGTGCGTCCTGCACCTTCAGGCAGATGCCTCCGGCCCAGAGCCCACGCATCACTC
>VIKE01000045.1 GCA_008080565.1 Rhodocyclaceae bacterium
TGTGAACCGCGACGATATCGACATCAATCGCGGTGGCATGCATGCGCTGCTGGTAGTTCACGCCGGCCTGTCTCAAGACGTCGGCGTAGGCAATCAGCAGCGCACCGCCACCAACACAAGGATCGCTTACCGTCACGAACCCCTTTCGTTCGATGGTCGGGGTCAGATTGCCCACTGTGCAGTGAGCAACCAGCAGCGAGACCTCGTACGGGGTGTAATACTGTCCCCGGGAAGAGTTTCCGAGATCCAGGGCCATAAAGAGCGACCCCAGGAAATCGCAAGGGCCCACCTCAAGGGCACAAAGGAGATGCGCGAAACACTCCTTGAACAGATCTTGTTCCTCCTGGTCGTATCGCTTCAGGATCTCGCCGTACTGGGCGCTTCGTTCGACAGCCGTCGAACGATCCGCGGCAATGCTTACCTCGAGGGCGCCGAACGCGACGAAGTCGCGCCATACATCCCACAAGCGCCGGTGGCCAGCGATCTGCCGTAGAAGACGAACTACCTCTTTTTGGTGGTCGTCATTTAGTCGGACGTGTTTTTTGCTCATGCTCAACTCCATGAAATGATGGTTTCTTCCGGGACAAGCCCGGTTATCCGATCAAGACTCGGTTGAGAGGCGGACGGTTGTGAGCGTGCGATCCGCTGCGGTCACCACGCAAAGGCGCTGGTTGGCCACGTCATACGCCGAGAACACACGCCCGACCTGCTCGAGGACTGCACTATCGTTCGCGGCACGTTCTTCAGCGGAAAGATCACCCCAGTCGCCGGCAACGTGCCGGCGAACCAGATCCATGACGTCTTCGACATCGCCGAGCGCCATCAAGGCGCCGTGGGTTGCGTGAATTCGGCCAACGCCGAAAAGCGGCGATGACGACTTGGCGGCGCGGCCGCGTGCTTGGGTTTGTTTCATGATGCACCTTCGTTGATGATGGTCAAAAGCCGAGGTCTGGTCTGCTCACCGTCACGCCCGGCCGGGGCGTCGCGCTATTCACACGACATGCCCATTATACCGCCTAAAAGTATTGCATGCAATAGAAAAGACAAGGCCGCCACCCGGCCCGCAAGCACCTCCCAAAAACATTCAGCCGGCGCCGGTACCAGCTGGCAGCGCTGCGGCCAGATCCTGCACATTGAGTACGGTCGCGGATGTTCCGACCAGGTAAGCCAAACGGGAATCGGGCTGGCCAGTACTTGCCGAAGGTCTTTTTTAGTATCAGAAAAGTATTGCGATGTCCTCGAGCAAGGGCGGCGAGGTTTTCGCCCTTCCTCCTTGCAGACAGCTTTGGCCGTCGTGGAATGAGGTCAGATTTCGCGCTGTGTGCACACACACCCGGTAAGCGGCGGGCGCGGCTTGCCGCGTTTGCCGCTATATCCGGGTCTTAGCGCCCGTGAGGGTGGCCCGCTTGCGGGCCAGGGCGGGCGGGGGTTGGCCCGCGCCGCTTAGACAGCGCGCTTAGGGGAGGTTGCTCCATGCCCCGGCGTAGCCGGTCCATTGCCTTCGCGCCTGTGGCGCGGTCGACATTGCTTTTCGGGGGGGTTAGTCTCTGGCCCCCTGGGGGGGGCCTCGATTGATGCCTTGATGCGGTGGCGCGTTGTTTTGGAGCGCTGGCGGTCAAGATTTGACGCCCGACCTTTTTAAATATTTATAAACCTTTTTAAAGACTTCTTGTTTGTAGACTTGTTTATAGGCGAGTGCACCTTTCAAATTCTCGCGTAAATACAGGGGTTTACGGTGTTGTATTTTTGCTGTTTACGACAAAAAGGTGGTGAACGGCGACAAAAAGGTGCTATCTCGCCGACAAAAAGGTGGCAAACAGTGACAGAAAGGTGGTGTTTGGCGTCAAAAAGGTGCTGTTATCCACAACTTGCGAAAGGTGACTTGACCGACTCTTGTCACCCTTGTACATTTGAGTGACAAAACAACCTGATGTCACTTATGTCCGAGTCCTCTACACAACCGTTGGTGGTGATCGAAAGCGACGACGAATGGAGCCTTGAAGGCAACACCGTTACAAAGTCGAATTCTTTGGTCCGTGCCGGCTACAAACTGACGCTGCAGGAGCAGCGTTTGATTCTCGCAGCCATCAGCAAACTGGATTCTCGACGGGCTGGATTGCATCCACGTAACGACCAGGCGCGTGTTCGCATTACGGCCCTTGAGTTTGCCAATACCTTCGGTATTGACCGCCGGAAGGCCTACGAAGAGCTGAAAACCGCAACCAATGAACTCTTTGAGCGGAAGATTACCCAGATCGACGGGAAACAGACCACGAAACTGCGCTGGGTGTCTAAGGTTGATTATCACGATGGGGAAGGATGGGCTGACCTCACTTTGTCGCCGGATATCCTTCCGCGCCTGACGTTGCTGCGAGAACGCTTTACCAGCTATAAGCTCGCGAAAGTGGCCGGGCTGCGGAGCACCTACAGCATCCGGATCTTCGAGATGCTCGCCCAGTTTGCCACGACGCGAATCTTGAGGATTGACCTGGAAGACCTGATTAGCCAGCTGGATCTACCCTATCAGCGTTACACCGACATCGCCCGCCGCGTGATAACGCCGGCGGTGGCGGAGTTGGAACAGAAGGTGGGCCTCGATCTGTCTGGCCCTGTAGCGCCACCCTGCGTTACGCATAGTACAAACGCTTATAGTGACAAAAAGGTGGTGGGATTTCGGAGTTGGCCAGCTCGAGCAGCTTTGTCAATTTCCAGCCGCTTTGCCCTGCGAAGCGCCAAAACAAACCCCGTAGCACAGCCTGGCCAGCTGGAATCCGAGCAAAGCCCCCTCGGCCACCTCCGAGTGTTCGCGCAATCAGAGCAGTTCTATAACCCCGCACCAGCAACGGGTGACAAAAAGGTGGCGACGCTGCGTCATTCTGGCTGGATCAGCATCGCAAGCAAAGGAGAGTGCGTTGCAAAACCCGCTTAAGATCCTCATCAATGGCCTTCGTGAGGATTTCGGCTATCCGGCCAGTCTCATTCGTCTGTTGGCCAGCTACCCCCAGATCTGCATCACACTCCCCGAGCCAGCCTCAAACATTTCAGCCAGTAGCGTTGTGCCATGGCACGAATTGGGGGCTCCCCCTGTGTTGCACTGGCCTCGCCGCGATCGCGGCTTCCTGATGGGCTGGCACGCCTCTGGGAGCCATTGGCAGAGCTTTAGTATTGAGTGCCCGGCGTATGTCGATATCGGTCGCCTTGAAATCACGGACGCCTGGTCTTGCGACGTTGCTGATATCCACGGCTTTTCCTCATCGAAGTCGGACTTAACTGCGTTCCCCTCGACCGATGCAATGGCGGAACAGAAATGCAGGGGATTAATCGCCGATATCTCCCCGGTCAAACTCGAAGAAAGCCTTGCGCACGGAGAAATCCGGATCATCCATAGTCCAGGCACCACGACGGACCACTTTGCGCGCTATCGTTGGGATAATCGACTCTGGCTCATCAATGAAGGCGGCTCGCACCATACGGCGGCCGCCAAATACATTGCAACGCGCCTTGGCCAGCCTGTAACTCTCAAAGGCAAGCTCTACACCTATTCGCTGAACGCCGGCGCCATTGCAGCGCTGCGCCGTGAATTTGAGGTGTTCGTGATCAACGACGATACGGAGATCTCGAACGCGTGGTTTGACGCGATGTGCGCCTTCAAGGCCACCTGGTTGTGGCATCACATGCCGCAACCGCACCAGGACAAGCGTGCAATCCTCCTGTCACGACAAGAGGCGCGATCTCGGCGCGTTGCGGCCGAGCTTCGTAAAGCCGGCGCCTTCGATCTTGGGGCATACCTGGCGGAGCTTGCCGCTCGCCAGACGATGGCCAGCCCCGCCGCATAGATCAAAGGTGACAAAAAGGTGGTGCCAGTTCCGGGGGAGATGGCGCGAAGAGTGACAAAAAGGTGGTGGGGTGCCGCGACCGTTCTTTCCCGAAAAGTGACAAAAAGGTGGTGAGCATTTCACCAGGGAAAGCACGAAATGTAGGAGAACGCCTACGCAAGACCCGCTATGGACGGGCGTTTAAGGCAAAAACAACGGCGGTTTATGCTCGTCGAGTATTCGGGCAATGACATATAACTTATCGCATAGCCGGAAGGTGACAAAAAGGTGGTATCGCCGACTCAAGCAGCCCTTCGAAGAGTGACAAAAAGGTGGCGCCCTTGAGCGGGGAGATCCTGGAACAGTGACAAAAAGGTGGTCGAGCGCGAATTGCACGGCCATACTGGCAATCTGCTATACTTCAGGCATCGACGAATGGCGGCCTGCAGTAATGTTGTTCACCAGGAGTTGATGATGGTCCTAAATGCCCGGCCTGCTCGCCGGGCATTTTCATTTCAGCTTGGCCAGCTCAGCTGCAACAGCGGCTTCAACGTTCGCCGCACACAATTCAGCTATGTCCTGATGAACGCCGGCAAGGGCTTCCGAGAGCGTCGAGAGTGCGCGAGCCAGGGACGGCGGTAGCGTTAGCTGAACAGTAATCGGCGTTCCACCCACATCCACGCCTTCGAGATATTTGCGCTCAATGGCCGCGACAGCCAGTTGCACCCGGGCGCGGGTAAAACCAGCATCCTTGGCCACCACTACTCGAGACTTACCGTCGACGAGAACGGCTCGGGCCAGAGCCACAGCGGCCGGTTGCAAGCGCGTCAGTTTTGCGAGACGGTCAAATGCGTTTGGGCTGAGTCGTTTGAGTTTCATTGTTATTGTCCGTAGTCCAGGAGTAGGGCGGATTGTTCCGCCCTACGGGTCAAGAATCAGAAATGCCAGTCGGCAGGCTTGTCCGGCATCGGGTTACGGCGGCCGCCCTCAGTCTCGGGGTGGATTTGATCCCACACCTGCATTGGCGTCTTGCCTTTGAGTTCGCTTTGCAGCTTCTTCAGAAGATGCATTGCGTGGTCAGCACCAATCCCGTCAATCAGGGGCAACGCGACGGACGCGAACGTTTGCCAAAGAATCCACTCGTATTGGTCGCGCTCCACACCTCCCGAAGAAAGCACAGTCCGCCCGATCTCGCTGGCCAGGCGCCGCGTCTGCTCGCCCAAGGCAAAAAGACCGCTGCGGTGGCGTGCCAGCCGTTCAGCCGGCCGATTCTTGGCCTCTGCTGCATTACCGGCACCCTTCGCTGCTGCCGGCGCCGCGATCACCGTCTTGCTGCCGATCAGCGCCTCATTGCTTGCCGCATCGTCGGCACCAGCCGGCGCCGCCAGCGCTTCATCGTCGACCGCAGGCGTTTCCGGTGCCAGCACCGGCCCGGCAACCACATCAACAGCCGGATCGGTTTCCACAGTCTGTTCTTCCAGGCCACCATTGCCAGACTCTGCAGCCAACTCGGCGCGACGACGCTCCGCTTGCGCGTTCTGGTTTTCCCATGCCTTGATGCGATCACGAATATCTCGAACATCGGTTCGGGAAGGGGGATTGCCGTCGCGGTAAAGCGCGTTCAGGCGCGCAAAATCATGGTGGTCTTCCTGAAGGCGGTAAATCTGGTCGAGAACGATGAGGATTTCCAGATCGTTGCAGACTTCGTCCTGGAGCAACGCGCAGACGGGCTTTGCCCAACGACGAAAGGCCATGCGTTTGCTGATCCAGGCCTCGCCACGGTTCCAGGTGGCCCATAGCTTCTTCGTATGCGGTCAGATTCTCCCGTTCGTTGTTTTCGGTCACCTGCAGCCGGCGAATTTCCAGCTCGTTGAGCCCCTTTTTAATGACGACGGGCACCTCGGTCAGACCGGCCAGCGGCGCAGCGCGGTAGCGGCGCTCACCGACGATGATTCTGTAATTCACGATCCCCGCTTCGTTACCGGGTTCTTCATGAACCACCAGAGGCTCAATGATGCCGTTGAGCTTGAAGCTCTCGGCCAGTTCCTCAAGATTGCGGAAAGTTTTGCGGACCTGCTTGACGCTAAAGATGCGGGAAAGCTCGATCTTGGCATCTGCGGGCTGGGTCGGTTTGGCGACCGCGATCTGAGCCACGGCGGACAGCTTGCCCAAGCTCAAACCTGGTTTCTTGTTTATCGCTTTCGTCGCGGTCATGGCTTCATTCCCTTCAGAGCGGCCTTATCGAAAATTTGGGTGCAAACCGCCTTCATCTCACGGGCGGCCAGGATCTGGCTTTCGCCACTTTGGACGCGCCACACCGGACGATCCTTGGCGTATTGCGTGGCGGCGCGGTCGTACAAGACCCCATCGAGCACAACATCGCCCAATTCATCCCGGAGTTGCTCCAGAGCGTTGCGGTCGAAAGCCCGGCGCGTATTCACACGATTCGCCAACAGGCCCAAAGTCACCAGATCGGCGTTCCACTCCAGCTGCTGGACACGGGCGATATCCCCGAATAGGTCTTCCAGGCCGTCGATGGCATCCTGATCCATCGTGCACGGGCAAACCACGAAATCGGCGGCTATCAGTGCGGCATACAGCGGATTGCCGAGCGTTGGCGCAGTGTCAATGATGCACAGGTCGAAGTTGCTGGCCAGTTTGGACAGGGCAGCCCTCGGAGCATGGAGATGTTCCAGGGACAGGCTGGCCACATCAACCAGTTCGCGATCTGCCGCAACCAAGGCCGCCCCTTCGCCGCAGGCAAGGGGCAACGATTCAATCGAGTCCCCTTCAAACAGGGAGCTGGCCATCAGCGCCGGCTCGTTATCGCCTTGGTCGCCCAGATTGCGTTCACGCAAAGCCCGCAAGGTCTTGGAGAAGTTTCGCTGGGGATCGAGGTCGATGCACAGGACGCGCAAACCCAACTCGATACCGAAAAATGCCAAGTTGCGAGCTACAGTCGTTTTCCCGACTCCGCCCTTTTGATTGGCAATAGCGATAGTTTTCATAATCGACGTTCTCCAGACACTGATTATTGAGTGACGGCCACATCAACCGGCTGAAAACTCTTCGCCAAGCTGATCATGACTTGAAACCAATTGCACACGAACAAATTGATTTGTTCCCGACGCGGATGCGCCAAGCCATCCGAATAAACCACCTGGTGGGAATGCGTATCTTCCAGCTCGAGCACCTCGGCCTGTTGGGTCTGAAAGTCGACCCGGAGGCGGATGGCGTGCGCAATCATTGCCGTGACACCCCGCTGACGGTCATAGGCCAGGTCGATGAGGGCAAGATCGCCATCGACCGCAACGACCTCGCAGTAGATGGCGATATCGTCATCAATGCGCGGGGGGATGCAAAAGGACGATCCGATAGCGACGTGCTTCAGATCCGGGATCAGGTCGGCAAGCTGGCCGAAGAGACGGCTATAGACAGACAGGTGGTTGCTCATTTTCATGCTCCAGTTGTTGATGATGGTCTGAAAGGCATTCCCCGTACTACCTGCTCGTAGTGTTGCCCGGGTCGGCCGCCTCTCGTTTGCCGATGTGATCAGTATATCAAAGAAACCATTGCATGCAATAGTTTTAGAAATTATTTTCAAGCCCCCCGAGGAAGACCAGTTCATTGACTGAAAACCCCGTCTGGCGTGCGATTGCCACCAGAAGGCGTTCAAGCAATTCAGGGGCGTTTCGGATCTCGCGCAATGCCGGAAACGATGCATTGGCCAACGCCGCTTTGCCTTCTGCTGAATCAATGGCAAGCCCCGTTGATACCAAACAAGCCAGGAAAAACCGCTCGAAGGGCGTTGCCCGACCGGCTGCTGCATAGAATTCATCCACCCCAAACTTGCGCACAAAACTATCGGGGTCATGACCGCCCTGGAGAAACATAAACGACACGTCGGTAGTGTCCAGCATGAACGGGCGGCAGGCATCAAGGGCCTTCGCAGCAGCCCTGCGCCCAGCCTCATCGCCGTCAAAGCAGAACACAATGCGGGGCGCCAGCAACAGTAACTCAAGGATGTGCCCGGAAGTCGTTGCGGTGCCCATGGTGGCCACCGCATTGCGAACACCGTGTTGCGCCAGGCTGACAACATCCAAGTAGCCCTCGACAACGTAGGTCATACCGGATTCAACGATGGCTGACCGGGCTTGGTGAAGCCCATACAGAACGTCGCTTTTGTGGAAGACCTCGGTTTCTGGCGAATTAAGGTATTTCGGTGCCCCGTCGCGAGCTTCGATCACGCGCCCACCAAACGCGATAATTTCGCCCGAATAGTTGCTGATGGGGAACATCACACGCCCGCGAAAACGATCATATCGCCGCTTGTTTTCACTGGTGGTGACCAAGCCGGTATCTACGAGCGCCTGAGATGAATGGTAGTCAGGAAACACATCTGCGAGGCCCTGGAAAGCATCGGGCGCAAAACCAAGCCCGAACAGCGCCGCAACCTCTCCGCTTATCCCTCGCCCATTGAGGTAAGCAACAGCAGCGGGCGAGGCAGCAAGCATCTGACGGTAATAGGATGCAGCTGTCTGCAAAACTTCGGTAAGTTGCTTCATTGGTGACGTTCGAGGCTGGCGATGACAATGGCACCATTGTACTACACATAAATATTGCATGCAATACTTTGCGCCTACATTAATGGCAACAACGACGAAATATTGATCACATGAACAAGCACATGTAGTTAAAGAAGAAAGTCCGTTTATGCACAGCATTTCTCCACAGATTCTGGGGATAAATCATTTGCCATACGCATACAAGGCAATATTGATTGACTTCGATTCATTCGGGCTACAATAGCGAAGTCATGACATATAGAACCTGCAATGAAGCCGGCCGAGCGCGTCTCAAAAATTATGTATCAGCTGCTTATCGCTGGCCGCAACGACGGACTGGCACCGCCCCGTATCGCCAAAAACATTGATGAAGCCTATCCGTTCGATGCGCGTCAAGGTTACTCATACCGCGTCTGGCTAAGCATCCGAAAGCAATTCTTTGCGACCCACGGGCTTCCTCGTAAGGGGGATTACCGCAACGCCCAGGCGCGCACCACCGACCTTCTTTCATTCCTCAAATAAGTTGCATGCGAAAGATCGAAACATGAAAAAACTACTCGTGGGATTTGCCGCGCTGACCCTTGCCGCCTCCGTGTCGGCTGGGGAGACAGTGACAGGCCGTGTTGTCGCTGTTCTCGACGGGGACACGATCATCATCCTGACACCCAGCAAACAGGAGGTTCGGATTCGTCTCGCGGAAATTGACGCCCCGGAAAAAAATCAGCCGTTTGGACAAGTCTCCAAGCGGTCAATGTCGGATCTCGCATATGGGCGCGAGGCCCGCGCCGAATGTCCGCAGACCGACCGTTACGGGAGATCCATCTGCAAGGTTTACGTAGATGGTGTCTATGTCAATCAAGAACAGATTACCCGGGGTTTGGCATGGGTCTATCGGCAATATGTCTCATCGCGATCACCACTGTTCCAGCTCGAGCAAAGAGCAAGGGAGACCCGCATCGGATTATGGCTAGACAGCAATCCAACTCCTCCGTGGGAATGGCGCCACGGCGGAAACTAATCGCCCAACTACCCCGGCCAAATGGGCACCCCAATACCAACCAGGAGCAAACCATGAAAGAAATCTTTTTCCCCGGAAATTGGCGACAACCGTGTAAAGCGCAATATGGCATCACCCTGAACACTGATGGTGTCATTCCGGAAGCAGTAATCGTCGTTTATCAAGGGCAGCAGCATATGCCGGCGACCTCGATTCTTAACGCCGACGATGGCTGCGAAGCAATTCTGAATACTGCCCTGGAAACCGATCTTCGGGGTGTACGGGTTGAATTCGTGCGATTTGTTATCGTGTTCGAGTCATATGATCAAGGAAGGCTTGTGGCTCGGGAGTTTCCGATCCGTGTTGATGTTGACGATTTCGTTGCTCGGGGCAACCGGCACAATGTAATTCAAAAGCCCGCGGAGGATTGGCGCGGCGCTCTGCTCAATCTGGTTGGGCAAGGCAACCGGAAAATTTCGTTTTGGTCGGGCGATGTTGTTGGTGGCTGCGCTCGTTTCCATCTGGATGACGAGAACAGTAAAGGTTTGCTGCAGGTAGATGCGGAACAACTACTCAAAGCAGTCAAGCGGGAGTAGGGCGGTCAGACTTTCGCCTGCGAAAGTCTGCCTTGAAAATGTTTATATAAACGCTTACACTCTGTTTGCATGAAACCATCCCCGTTCAGGAAAGGATCACAAGCTCATGAAGCCCTCAGAAAACCGCTTACCTTGGCGCTAAACGACAATGGAAACGGTGACGCGTAGAGGATTTGTTGAGCCAGGAAAGATTGCTGCCGAAGAAGCCGCGATCAACGTGGTGCAAAATCAAACCGATGCGGCTCTAAAGGCCTATGCAGACAGACCGGATACCTTCTCAGGACGTTACGTCAGCGCCGACACATTCAAGGAATTGATGCCGGGCTTCGCTGACAGCCGTCAATCGCGAAACGAATTGAATGGTGCAGTACATAACGCAGCTGCCGTGCTGGCCTCAGAACAATTTCGGCGCTTAGTTGCGCAAGGCCCGCAAGAAGACAACCGTCACGTGGTGTTCGTAACGGGCATCCCAGGTGCAGGCAAATCAAGTAGTGTCGCCGGGGCTTTCGGTGAGAGCGCAGCGATAGTTTATGAAGGCCAGTTAAGTCGACCGGAGCCAGGGATTGAGAAGATACAACAGGCCCTCGATGCAGGATTTAACGTCGGTATCGTTGCTGTTCATGTACCGCCCGAGGTCGCATTACAGCGAACCAACAACCGCTTCATTGATCCAAACAATGGGAGAGGGGCGTCGATCTCGGTAATGTCAGATATTCAAGGCAATTTACCTGACGGCCTTCGGCAAATTCAGCAACGGTTCGGGGACCGAATTGAGCTGCAAGTTTTTGACAACACACCTGGCCAACAGTCGCGGCACGATGGTTGGCAAGCAATCCACGTTTTAGAAAAGGAAGGTAATCGTGAACACATCTCCCACCGTCTCCAAGCCGCCCTTGAGCAAGGATACAGAAGCGGCCAATACTCAGCCGAGTTCTACAAGCAAGCTGCCGGGCGCCAGCCAGAAGCCCAGCTGGCTCGCGAAGCAAGTGGACAGGGCGATCGAGAACAGTCAGCGGATGGAAACCGATCCAGCCTACCGGCGCGAGATCCAGAACCGCGCTCGCTGAGTGAAACAGGGGGCCAAGCCCCGGCCGAAGTCGTCGCATCAAGCGGCTTAATTGGCGCGTTGGCGGCAACAACAAGGGAAACGCGTTTGGTCGGCACCACGCAAGACCCTGTTGCCCGCGACCTAATAGAATCACAGCACCTGCAGGCGCTAGACCAGAAGCTGGCCAGTCTTGGAATACGTGATCTCAAACCGATAGCTGCTGGCACGTCGTCTGTTGTACTCGACGCCGGCCAGGATGTGGTTCGTGTTGGCATGGGAGACCTAACACCGCGGCCCATAATTCCAGAGGTGCTACAAGCACAGCGAGAAGGCGTTATTGGAGGACTCCGATACGAAATCCTTCCAAAAGTTGAAGTTACCGGAATCACCGAGCACGACGTTAGTTTGATGCAGTCGCGGATAGCCGAGCGAGGCTATCAGTGGACGGATGCCGGCATAGATAACCTTGGGCGTATTAACGGTCAGCTGGTCGTCACAGATCCTGGTGGGTTACAACGAATTGAAGAAAAAGTTCTTACCCCAGGCAATACGCTAGAAAACCCTCTTCAACAAAGCAACCTTGCGAGCAAGGAACAGACAGCAGCAAATTCCGGAGCATCGGAGTTGAATCAAACCCAAACGCCTGATCGCGACAAGGGTTTTGAGCTGCTGCGCTGACGGACGTTAATCATCTCCCCGTCCACCATTCGACTAGAGACACGTTGAGTGCCGCGAAAAGGAATCGACCAGGATGAAAAAACAATTGGCTGGAATGTTCACTATAACGTTGTTATCGACCGCCAGCATTCCATCAATAGCTGGAGTAGACCCCGGCCTAGCTGTGCTCTGGAAGGGGCAAGCTCAATACCAAGCCACTGTCGACAACAAGTTAGATCCGTCTGGCCATACAGTGTCAGCCCTAAACCTAACAATTTCGGCAGACGGGAAAGTTGTAGGGAACAGTCCAGAAAACGGCTGTTCGTTGCTTGGCATTGCAACGTTAACTCCCTCGCCATCTCGCGTGGATCTCGACCTTACTATGTCCGGATGCCGCTACGCCGGATACAACATGAGGTGGAGCGGTTCTATCGCGGTGGTCAGTAAAGGGCAGGCCGGTACAGTTGCTCAACTGAACCTAAACACAGGGATCTTGGGCGTCGGTAGGTGGCGCGCCATTTACGATCTAAAAGCCACGCTGAGTCATTGAGGCATTGACCACGAAAAGGGAGTAAGCATGAACACCGTGAAGCAGCAACCTACGGGGTATGACGTGTCACTTGCGGAAGTAGATGAGGCCGCAAGGATATTCGTCGCTCATACAACCACCGCCATGCTAGAGATGCAGGCAAAAGGATTGGATTGTGGAGCTGCCGTCCAAGCAGTTGTACAAATGAGTCTCCGAACGTATGCCGACTTGCTCGGGGACGATGAAGAGGCGATCCGGCAAACTAGAAAGTTCCTCGATGAATGGGAGCGCGACTTGAGCGAAGCGCCGGCATCAATCGAGCACTAGGAAAGGAGCCCTCGAAAAGAAGGTAAACAAAGAAACCCCGGCCTCGCCGAGGTTTTCAAGACCAGAAACGTAATCACAGAGTCTACGCCGCCTGCTCCCTGGCTTTTCCTGCTTGCCGCCTCAAGGTTTTAAGCAACTCGGGATCATTCGCTTTCAGGAAAGCGATGACGTCGCAATCGGCACGGGTAAGGCTATTCACGTCGATCTGCTCCTGATGCACCAGGCGCAACATTGAGGCAACAGCCTTCGGCATTCGTCTGCCAGCCTCGTACCTAGGCCTAGTGGGAGCGAAGCTGAGATTTCACGACATATAAGAGTACGCTAATGTTATCAAGGATCGATAATGGGTGACCTCAGCACACTTTAGCTCGTCCGAAAGGGACCGGTATCGGTCATGCCTGTTCGTTAGTGTACGAAAGTATGGGAAATTACTTTCGGATACAAGCTATAATTCGGACACTACATTCGGACGGAATCGGACCGATGCCACGTGTTTTTGCTTACTGTCGCGTTTCGACTGTCGACCAGACCACCGAGAATCAGAGGTTGGAGATCAAGGCGGCCGGATTCGCCATCGAGGCGCGCCGACTGATCGAAGAAAGCATCAGTGGCTCGGTGGCGGCAAAAGAGCGGCCAGGCTTTATCAAGCTGATCGAACGGATGGAATCGGGGGATGTGCTGGTCGTCACCAAGCTTGACCGACTGGGGCGTAATGCGATGGATGTTCGGGCAACCGTCGAGCAACTCGCGAGTTCCGGCGTGCGCGTCCATTGCCTTGCGTTGGGCGGCGTCGATCTGACCAGTCCGGCCGGTAAAATGACCATGCAGGTGATCGCCGCGGTGGCCGAGTTCGAGCGCGACCTGCTGATTGAACGTACCCAGTCGGGAATTGTTCGAGCCAAGGCGGCGGGCAAACAGTTCGGCAGACCGCCAGCGCTCAATACCCAGGAGCGTGCCGCGGTTGTAGCGCGACTGGATGCTGGTGCCAGCATTGCCGAGCTCGCGCGCGAGTTCAAGACAACTCGGCAAACAATTATGCGGGTCAGGGAGGCGGCTTTGAAGCTACCGCTACAACAAAGAGGGTGAGGTTCCTGCATTTGCGTTCAACGGGCCGCTGTGCAGCGGGAGCGGCCATTGGTGGGGCTCAACCGGAGGGGTTTTGAGCGACAGCTTACTGAGTCCACCGGCCGTTCCAACGAGTAGAATTTAGTGCAGGTGGCTGGCTCTTGCCGGCCAGCAAGAGCCATTCGTCGGCAAGAAATATCGGGCCGCTAAAGACTGTCAGCGGCCTGCTGACAATGTCATAGTTGGTGGCATTTACCCGTGGATTCCCGACGTTCGACCCGCTTGGCTGCATGGCGGAACATGCCTTAGCAGCCGAGCCACTTTCTTGCCTCTGCTTCTGTAGTAAATATTTCGACGGGAAACGGGGAGTCTGTTGATTCCTTGTAACGCTTTGCCATCAAAATGACCTCGAGATTTATAGTGGCCCCCGTTTTCAAGACAGCGGTTTAAGCTGCGCGCTGTCATAAGGAACGAGCCGTAATGAGCGACGTGAAGAAGCGGAAGTATCACAGCCCCGAATTCAAGGCCAAGGTGGGTCTGGAAGCGTTGCGCGGGGTGAAGACGATCAATGAGATTGGCCAGGAGTACGGCGTTCATCCGGTACAGGTTGGGCAGTGGAAGAAGGAAATCCAGGCACAAGCGAGCACGCTGTTTGAAGGCAAGCGCGGCCCGAAACCGCTGGCCGCGCACCGCGAGCCAGAGCTTCTCTACAGCGAGATCGGCAAGTTGAAGATGGAACTCGACTGGCTCAAAAAAAAGTCCGGGATCAACCTGCCGTGATCCGGCGCGGGTGGATCGACGCAGGGGATGCGGTGGCCGTTGTCCGGCAATGCGTGCTGGCCAGCGTCTCCCGTGCCACGGTCTATGCGCAGCAAAAAGCCAGGCCGGTCGATGAAAGCGATCTGCTGCTCAGCCGCCTGATCGATGAAGAGTACACGCGACACCCGTTTTACGGCAGCCGCAAGATGGTGGTCTTTCTCAAGGAGACGGGTCACCCTGTCAATCGCAAGCGGGTACGACGCCTGATGCGCCAGATGGGGCTGGCGGGGATGGCGCCAGGCCCCAACACCAGCCGTCCGCACCCGGCGCACAAGGTCTATCCCTACCTGCTGCGCGGCGTGCCGGTGGTCCGGCCGAATCAGGTTTGGAGCACCGACATCACGTATATCCGGCTGCCACGCGGCTTCGCCTACCTGGTGGCGATCATCGACTGGTACTCGCGGCGGGTACTCAGCTGGCGGATCAGCAACAGCATGGAAGCGGTGTTCTGCGTCGATTGCCTGGAGGACGCCTTGCGCCATCACGGCACGCCGGAAATCTTCAACAGCGACCAAGGCTCGCAGTTCACCAGCGCAGCCTTCACCGATGTGCTGAAACGGGAAGGCGTGGTCATCAGCATGGATGGCCGGGGGCGAGCGTTCGACAACATCTTCGTCGAGCGGCTGTGGCGCAGCGTCAAGCACGAGGACGTGTATTTGAAGGGCTACGCCTCGATGGGCGAGTTGTTGGTCGGCCTGACGGAATACTTTGCCTTCTACAACGGCGAGCGTCCGCACCAGTCGCTGGGGCAGCAGACGCCCGATGTCGTGTATCGAAGCGCTATCGGTGGCGGCGCGATGATCGTCGATAAATTCGCCGGCGCGGTGGAGGAAACCCCTGTTCCGCTACGCTCCACAGGGGATTCCTCCACCGCAAAGACAAGATCAGAAGCAAGAGCAACAACCAGAGCAGAAGCAACACCGGGGCAGCGCCGTCCAGCTGCGAGTGAAGTCGAATGTGCAGCTTAAACTGACGGCATTACTGTCTTGACTGAGGGGGCCACTTCAATTGGTTGTGACAATTGCCTTCCTGATTTGTCTGTTTGACAGCTTGGCGCCAGTATCAACGACCCAAACATCATCTATGTGTTCTGGTTCTGAGTTGCAGCTTGTGATTTGCGAATAATCAGCAATTACGTACAACAAATCATCAAACCGACAGTCCTTCTCATAGTCGACAGAGGCATTGAGTATGTCGCGGATTGTGATATGCCCGGAAAAACAAAGGAGCACACCGCGCGGCTCCCATGAAATCTCATAACTCATACATGCCCTTCGTTATGTGTCCGATTGTGCCAACCCCAGCCTCCTATACAGGATTTGTAGAAATAGACGGCGTGGCATTGTAAACCTAACAATTTTACTTTAAATCCAGCCAGCATCTGAAGCAATGACTCATATCGCTGCATTGCTGCCATCGGGGCGAAAAACCTGAACGGCTCTTCAGGGCACCCAAGAGCCGGCCGGCCAAAGCAAGGTTGAGCGACAGCAAACAGAGAGGACCGGCCGCTGGCTATGCATTTGTCAGCAGGCCGGTTTTTACCTGAACCGGCCGCTGAGACTGAATCGTGTTCATCACCCCGGACAAAGTCAGCTTTACATCGGATTGCTGCCGTTCAAGTTTTCAGGTTGTCCGGCAGCAGGGTGCCCATTCCGGCCATCCGGTCTTCTCCAGAGCGGTCTGTCAGCCGATCACAGGTTCTTCGAACCGGAATGCTCCGAAGCGGACGTAGCTGACCTCACCCAACCGGCCATGAGCCGCCGTTCGCCTATTGCCCAGAGCAGTCAGCTAGATGGCCGCATGACTCCTTGGATTCAACCGGTGGATGCAACAGATTGGCTGAATTGCTCAGCGGGTGTTTTGTAGTTTAGTGTTTTCCTTGGGCGCTCATTCAGCTTTCTGGCAACAGTATTTAGCTGGGCCTGCGAGTAGGCCGAGATGTCCTTTCCTTTTGGGAAGTACTGGCGCAATAGGCCATTCGTATTTTCATTTGTGCCACGCTGCCATGGGCTATGGGGATCACAGAAGTAAACCTTTATGTCAGTCGCCAATGTGAAACGTGTGTGGTCAGCCATCTCTTTGCCGCGATCCCAAGTCAACGATTTGTAGAGTTCCTGCGGCAACTTGCGGGCATTTTTGATCAGTGCGTTGATGACCGTTTTTGTATCTTGGCGAGCGACCTTCACCAACATTACATAGCGTGAATTACGTTCGACAAGGGTCGCGATCTGGCTGTTGCGATCCCCGAATAGCAGATCACCTTCCCAGTGACCGGGTACCGCACGATCATCAGCCGTCACCGGGCGCTCGCTGATCGACACCGTGTTGGTGATTCTGCCGTGGTTGTCTGTCTTCTGCGTATGGTGGCGTGACCGGCGCATTGCTCGTGTGCGCCTCAAATGCTGCAATAGCTCTTTCTTCAAGGCTCCACGGGCTTGGATGAAGAGGCTGCGATAGATTGTTTCATGTGACACCTGATTGTTCTCGTCGCCTGGGTAAGTACGCTTCAGCCATCCAGCAATTTGCTCAGGCGACCACAGAAGTTGGAGCTTATCAGCTACGACGCGGGCCAAAGTTCGATTCTCGGCCAGCCTACAGGTCTTGGGGCGGAGTGCCCGATCCCAGGCAGTCTGGTCGGCCAAGTTCGCCCGATACCAATCCGGGCCACCATTACGAGTGATCTCGCGACTAATGGTGGATGGAGCTCGTCCAAGCAGCGTCGCTATCGAACGGATCGAATCACCCCGTGCAAGACCAACTGATATTTCTTCTCGCTCAGCTAATGTCAGCGCTAATCTCGAACGACATCGTTGCGCAGGACGTATCCCGCCTGTCTCTGCCAAAATGCCTTGTATCGACGAGTGACCTCGATCAAACAGCTGGGCGATCTGACTGAGGGATTCACCTTCTTGCCAACGATCCCACATGATGGCTTTCTGGCTTTCCGTGTAATAGATCCGTCGTCTCTGCTTCATTTGCAACACTCCTTCTGCTTACGCAGTTTCTAAGGATGTTGCATCCACCGGTTGAATCCAAGTCCAAAACCTGCCGTAGAGGATGAGGACGCCCGATCCTTACCTGCTCTTGGCGCGAGATTCAAATCGCATGAGCACATGTGCCGCCATTCCCTTTGCTAACTCTTCCTCACCAAAAAACACAGTACCGAACTGGTTTTGGCGAAGCAGTTCAGACTCAGATTCGCTATGAGTGCGTATGAGAATTTCTATATCAGGGTTAAGCGCCTTTGCCGTTTCAACCATTTGGCGGACATTGATTGGGTCGGGGCAGGCAATGACCAACATCGCTGCATCAGCGATGTGCGCCTGAATCAGGACAGCAGGTTCGGCAGCATCTCCGGCAACAGCAGGAGTGCCCACCTTTCGCAACCCTTCAACTATCTCCCGGTTTTGTTCGGCAATGACATAAGGAATATCTTTCTCCATCAAAGATGCAGCAATTCGTTGGCCGACACGACCATAACCAACAAGCACAATCTGCTTTTCTAGGAACTTACGTTCCGTAGTTGTTGGAAGTTCGGCGAAAGGCTCTTCACGCTGCTCCAACTTGCGAGCAAAAGCCGATTTTTCCAGCGCCCATTTGCGCAAGGGCTCAATTGCTGAAAACATCAACGGATTAAGTGCAATAGAAAACAATGCACCGGAAAGAATCAGGCTCATCCCCTCAGCAGTCATCAAGCCGAGCGCCTGGCCCAGTCCCGCCAGAATGAAAGAGAACTCCCCAATCTGGGCAAGGCTGGCTGCAACAGTCAGCGCGGTATTCAAAGGGTATCTCAAAGAAAGAACCAGGAAGAATGCCGCAAGCGTTTTTCCGAGCATGATGATGCTCAATACACCGAGGACCTGTAGCGGCTTTTCGATTAAAACATCTGGCTGGAATAGCATGCCGACAGAAACAAAAAACAACACTGAAAAGGCATCACGAAGGGGTAACGATTCCTGTGCGGCGCGATGACTGAATTCCGACTCGCGCATGACCATGCCTGCAAAAAATGCACCCAGTGCAAAAGAGACATTGAACAATTTAGCTGCGCCAAATGCTATGCCAATGGCTGCGGCAACAACTGCCAGAGTGAATAACTCTCTTGAACCCGTTCCCGCTATTTGCCAAAGAAGCCAGGGAATAACCCGCCGCCCGACAATCATCATTAAACCGATGAAAGCACCAACTTGCAGCAGTGTTTTGGCGATGGTGATCCAAACCGCTTCGTTGCCTGACACTGCAACGGCATTACCCCCAAGAAGTGCTGCTAGCGGTGGCAAAAGGACCAATACCAGGACGGTCGCCAAATCTTCGACAATCAGCCAGCCGACTGCAATTCGGCCATTCATGCTTTCGAGTATTCCTCGCGCCTCTAGCGCCTTGAGCAATACGACTGTACTGGCGCAGGATAATGACAAGCCGAAAAGCAATCCATGGCCCCATGGCCAACCCCACCACCAGGATGCCGCCATACCTAGTAGCGTAGCGCAAGTCATCTGTACAACGGCCCCAGGAACCGCAATCCGCTTTACTGCGAGCAAATCAGCCAGCGAGAAATGCAGGCCAACGCCAAACATCAAGAGCATCACGCCGATCTCTGACAACTGAGCTGCAATATGGGCGTCAGCAACAAATCCAGGGGTAGCAGGGCCGATAAGAATCCCCGCCAATAGATAGCCAACCAGTACTGGAAACTTCAAGCGTTCAGCGACGAATCCAAGCACAAGGGCAATGCCGAATCCGGCAGCCAAGGTGGTGATCAGGGGGATGTTGTGGTCCATGCGGTAGAACTCTCTATTGTTGTTCGTTTTATATCACTACCAGAGCGGTGAAATATTCAATATCTGCCAATTTCCATCAGGAATGGTCGCTGCGCCTTGGTTCTCGGTAATATTCGGGAGATGCTATCTAATCTGGCCTGACATGGAACACGGGAATTTACTTTCCATCTTTTTGCTGCTGACTATCGCGCTTGTCACGGTTTTTCTTGCACAACGTCTTCGACTGCCTTCGCTGTTGGCTTACTTGTCGGTTGGGATTGCCTTAGGCCCGCATGGTTTCAAAATTCTGGCTGAGTCAGAAGAATTTGGGACGCTGGCTGAGTTTGGTGTTGTCTTCTTGATGTTCTCCATTGGCCTCGAATTCAGTATCAGTCGGTTGCGAGCCATGCAGGCCACCGTATTCGGATTTGGCGGTGCGCAGGTCGCAATTACGGCAATTGGAACCATGCTGGCATCAGTTTGGGGCTATGGCCAAAAGTGGGAAGTTGGGCTTGTCGTTGGTCTGGCCGTCGCCATGTCATCTACAGCGATAGTTGCCAGAATGCTGTCAGAGCGTTTTGAACTGCATTCTCGCTCCGGGCGACAGACCATGGGAACACTCCTCTTTCAAGATATTGCGGTGGTCCCCTGTCTGATACTTTTTCCAGCCTTGGCGCGACCTCCGTCTGACCTGGCTCAGTCAATTGGCGTGGCATTGTTACAAACGATTGCAGTACTCATACTCTTGATCGGTTTGGGCCGGCGCCCGATGAAATTGTTGCTCGATACCATTGCACATCGTCGGTTGGAGGAGTTGTTTGTCCTGACAGCACTCTGGGTAGTGCTTGCTTTAGGATATGCAACCCATGCTGCCGGATTGTCGTTGGCTCTGGGTGCCTTCATCGGTGGGATGCTGATTTCGGAAACGATGTACCGCCATCAGGTGGAGTCCGATATTCGACCCTTCCGGGATATTTTGCTCGGCTTGTTCTTTGTCACCGTTGGCATGATGCTTGATGTGGTTTATGTCCTTACCCACATTCCTGCTTTGCTACTTGCTGTATTACTCTTGGTTGTCGGCAAGGGGCTTGTTGTCTTTCTCGTAGCGCGAGTTGCTAAAAGCCCTCCGGATGTTTGCCTTCGAACCTCAACGCAACTGGCCCAGGCCGGCGAATTTGGTCTGGTTCTGATCCAGTTGGCCTATGCCTTGAAGCTCGTCGAGCAAGATGTGTTTCAACTGACCCTTTCTTCGATGTTGATCTCGATGTTTGTTGCGCCGTTTCTCATCGAGTGGGCAGCAAAAAAATCGGGCGAAATGGCACGGGGGGACTGGGCTCACAAGGCAAAGACAATTCACGATATTGCGGTCGGGTCTTTCGCCAAGGAAAATCATGTCATTTTGTGCGGATACGGTCGAACTGGGGCTCAAATTGGCACTTTTCTCTCCGAGGAAGGCATTGAATTTGTTGCTCTCGACTTGACGCCAAATGCTCTCAAGTTAAAGCCGCCGCCTGGTGGCGTGGTAGCTTTTGGGAATGCGGACCGCTTAGCGGTTCTGCAAGCTGCCGGCTTGTCTCGTTGCCGAGGCGTGGTGATTTCTTACCACGATGTCTATTCGGCTGAGCGCGTGCTGCAACTGGTTCGCCAGGAACGTAAAGATATTCCTATTGTGGTGAGGGCGGCCGATGAATCCTCGGTAAGCAGACTCAAGGCTGCTGGCGCGACAGAGGTGATCCCCGAGGTTTTGGAAGGCAGCTTAATGATCGCTGCTGAAGCATTGGTTCAATTTGGTATCCCAGTCGAGCATGCGATGGCAAAAGTTAGAAGCATCCGTGCCTCGCGATATGCAACGTTGAAGGACTTTTACAAAAAATCAGCAGAAATTAAAGTTGAAAGGAGCTCAGAGTGAGCAAGTTTTGGAAAACGGTGATTGGCGCGACTTTTTTGTTGACATCTACAATGTCTCAAGCTGGATGGAGCGTCCTTGGTCACCGTGATGTATACCGTGTCGTACTGATATCTCCAGCCGATATCTCGAACAATTCGGTGTACTGGGATGCAATGAGAACGCTTTGTAACAAGACGTTTTGCAACGTCGTATTTGTTGCAAATGAAAGCGACATGGCGGTCGCAACCAGTAGGCAGCTATCAAAACAAGAGCGTGAAAATGCGCTCATGATTTACACAACCAACAGTGGATTTAGCTGGAACTGCTCCATGCGGCCAAATGCGGACAATTGCTTCCAGTGGTAGGAGTCAAGACTGATATGGAATTAAGGTTCCATTTGCCATATCAGTCACGGAGATGATTCCGGTGCATTTTGTGGGCCGCATATAACTAGCAAATCGCATTGCGACTCCGCCAGCACATGTTTGGTTACGCTGCCGATCAGCAATTCTTCGGCAATGTGAGATCCGTGTTTGCCGACAACAATCAGATCGGCATCAGTTTCCTGCTCCATGGCAATGATCTGCTGCGCGGGATCGCCGTGTGCAATCCTCACAGTGTATTCCGATGTCGTCAGCCCGGCCGTTGCAGCCAGATCGTGAAGCTTTTTGCGTCGAGTTTCGCCACCGCTCGCTATATATTGGCGAATAACGTGCTCATCGACGCCTGCAAATGTGAGCTTCCCTTCGTAAGGAAGTTCAAAGGCATGTAGCAGAACAAGATCTGCACCTGGGGCAACTTGCCTTGCCATACGGATCGCCTCAAGCGACACAGGTGAAAAATCCACGGCGATTAGGACTGATCGGTACGCCTCGTGTGGAGGTTGTTTCACTACCAAAATCGGATGCCGTGATGACTTGCGCAACAAGCGGGCTGCTGTCGAACCAAGCAAAGTGTGACGCAAAAAGGATTCGCCGCGTGCCCCGAGAATTACTAAATCCGCATCCAAGATATCAGCCTCGGTTGCAATGGTGTCTAGTGGGTTCCCATCTGCTACACAGGTATGCGGAGAGACGCCACGATTTATCACAGGATTGCTTGCTAACTGATCTAAGCGAGTGTGTGCATCACTGTTCAAACGTGCCTTCACTGCTAACACATCGTCCCCTAACATCTCTCGCAGGCTATCGAGCGTATCGAATTCAATGGCATGAAGAATGTAGAGCTCACTGTTAGTACTAGCCGACAGATGAAAGGCTCGTTCGATAGCGTGGCGGGCAGGGGCAGAGAGGTCGGTGGCAGCAAGAATTCGGGAGAGCTGTTTCATGGCTTGTCCTCTTGGGGTGGGTAACGAAGTCAACGTTTGACGATGTTGCCCATTGGGTAGATGTTTATTCGCACTCAGCTTGTATCTTCCAAGTGGAGTTATCGAACGACACGTGCGGCGGCCCGACCAGCACAATTACCTGCCTAAGCCATTGCAAGCTTGTGGCACCCAAGGAAATAATACCTGAATCAAATAAGAGGAGCACCCTGACAGAAAATTGCTGCTTTGTGGCTTGTAGGTGTTCCTGATGGCAATGGATTGGGCTCCTGCTCCATCTGACCGTGGAAATGTCTGCGAGCATCCGGCAGGAACGGCTGCTGTCCTCAGTTACCTGTCTTTAAGCCCTTAGAGGCTGTTCACAATCATCTGAACGTCGTAAACTGTGGCATGAGAAAGAGATACCCCAGTGACATCAGCAAGGAAGCCTTCGAAGAGATCAGGCCCCTGCTGGAAAGCGTGCGCAAGCAGACCAAGCCGCGGACGGTTGATTTATATGAGGTGTTCTGCGGCGTGCTGTATTTGCTGAAAAGCGGGTGCCAGTGGCGGATGTTGCCGAGTGAATATCCGAAATGGCGCACGGTGCATGCGTACTTCGCCAAGTGGAGCGAGCCTGGTCCAGACGGTTTTAGCGTCCTGGAGCGGGCTTTAAAAAAATGTGGTTGGCGAGGCTCGTACAAGACAGGGGCGCAAATCCTCGACGAGCTTTTTGATCGTCGACGCGCAGAGCGTCAAGAACACCGATAGCGCGGGCGAGAAAGGCTACGACGCCGGCAAGAAAGTATCGGGAATCAAGCGCCACATTGCGGTCGATACTCAAGGCTTGCCCCACGCGATCGCCGTCACGACGGCCGACGTGACAGACCGCAAAGGCGCATTGCTTGCTCTCGGTCGTTGCGCGGCTGACTTACAAACCGTGCAGTGCCTCTTGGCCGATGGTGGTTATGTTGGTCAGCCATTTGCCCTGGCCGTTGAAGAACTGCTCGGCGCTCAGGTTCAAATCGCCAAACGCAGTGAGCTGCATACCTTTGCCGTCATGCCTCAGCGCTGGGTGGTTGAGCGATCCTTCGCCTGGATCGAAAAATGCCGCCGTTTGTGGAAAAACTGCGAACGCAAGCTCAACACCAGCCTACAGTTCATTCACCTAGCCTTCTTGGCACTTTTACTCAGAAGATCGTGAACAGGTTCTTAGAAGGGGAACCGGCCGGATTGGGCAGAAGCGACCGTCACCTCTTCAGATTCATCGCCGGAAACCGGTCATTGAATTCCAACCCCCGGAAGCAGCCAGTCACCACTGAGTGCAACCGACCCAAAGCTGCCATAGCGGTTTCCCGATAGCGGCCAGTCAGCCCAAGCCAGGTTTTTCGAACCGGAGTGCCACAAAGCGGCCGTTGCCGACCTCACCAAACCGGCCAAGAGCAGTCACATCGATATTTTTGTGCAATGACTGCTAACCTGCCGAATGCGGACCATTGCGGCCCGTAGCCTGAGTTGCAGGAAACACTGGCGTCCATTACTCCCGCCAAGGCTCAGATTCCGGGTTTGATTTCACCAGTGACCGAAGTGTCCTTCGCAATCGTAGCGAAACGGCTGCCGCTCCCTGAACACAACGCCCCTTAACGATTCCTGAGCACCGCTGTATGATGTTATTAAAATTCTTCATACACGGAGGTGAAGATGCGTTGCGTCTTGTTTGTGCTTGGATTCGTTACCACTGCCGCTTTTGCTCACGACCTCTGGTTCGAAAAAGAGAGCAACGGCTATGTGCTCTATCAAGGGCACCGACACTCCGGCCATAGCGGCGCCGATGTCGTGCCGTATGAGCCACCCACCGCCAAAGCCTTTACTTGCATCGACGGGAATGGCAGTGCCAAGCAATTCGGGGCCGCCAAGGCTTATCCAGCCAGGGTCATCGGCGATTGCAATACCCTGCATGCAACCTTCTCGACTGGCTACTGGACCAAAACAGTTTGGGAAACCAAGAACGCACCCAAGACCGGCATCACTGGGGTTATTAAGAGCTGGCACTCGGAAGAATCGTTGAAGCTTATCGAGCGCTGGAGCGGTGCAAGCGCCAATCCGATAGGTGCCGGCCTTGAAATCACACCAACCATCAACCCACTGACACTCAAGGCAGGTGACAAATTGGTGGTCTTGATAACGGATAACGGGAAACCGATGGCAGGTGTGCCGGTCGCCTATGCTGGGGATACCCGAGGGGCATCGGGTGCTGACGGCAAAGTGGCCATTCGTCTGCGCCAAGGCGGCATGCAATTGCTGGAAGCCAGCCTTGAAAATCCGATGACGGATGGTAAAGCCGACACTTCGATTCGCACAGCTTCCCTTCAGTTTGACATCGCCCAATGAAGCGGACATTGTGGTTCTGCTTCGCGCTGTTAAGCGGTGTTGCCTGGTCTCATGAGGTCAAACTCGAAACCAGCCAACAGGATGCCAGTGTGGTTCGTCTGACCTATGCCGACGGCCATCCGTTTGCCTTCGAAGCATATGAGATTTATGCCCCAGGCAAAGAGATGCCTGAGCAAGTCGGGCGAACCAATCTGCAAGGCCAACTTATCTTTTTGTCAGGTACACAGACTGAATGGCGCTTGAAAGCCTATTCAGCTGATGGTCATGGTGTAGACCAAGTTATCAAGGTCACAGCCAGTGCCCTTGAAAAAAGCCCATCGTCCTCAACACAGTTGCCCCGTGAACTACTGCTGGCATCAGGCTTGGGTATTGTCTTTGGTCTCTTCGGAATTGTTCAACTCTTCATTCGGAAAAAGTCCTCATGAAAATCGCTCCCACGCTTGCCCTATCGCTGTTGTCTTTACCGGTCTTTGCTCACCATGGTGTCGCTGGCGTGGGTGTCGCAGGTTTGAGCGGACCCGGTGCACCAATTGAATCAGCGGCTTCCACAGTGCTACCTGAAGGTAAGGTGCTAGCCTACTTCAAGGTCGATGATGCCCAATACAAAACCTACGGCTGGTCGGCGCCAAACGCCAAATACTCGCGCTTTTCCATGCTCGGTTTGGGCTATGGTGTAACCTCATGGTTCTCGGCCTACGCCTTCGTACCTTACAACGAAAAGGTCGATGAAGCCGGGGGACAGAATTCCCGTGGTGTGGCTGACATGTCCGTCATGGGACAAATCGGCTTCAAATACGACGATGGGTTTAAGTTGGTGCCCAAAAATGAAAGCCTGGATGACTTGGAGGACTGGCATTTTTCGGTCTTTTTCGGGGGCACGCTGCCTACAGGGAATGCCAACCATCGCCTGAGTGATGGCACGATTGACCCCGGTAAGTCACTTGGCTTCGGCAAGCCCACTTATTCACTGGGGGTCACCATGAGCAAGATGCTGACGGATAAACTGACGTTGAGCGTGGAAGCCTCGGCATTGCGCTTCAAGGAATACACCTACAACGACGCCCAGCAAATGCGCTTTGGAGCAGAAAACCGTTTCAATACTGCGCTGGCCTATCGCGGGTGGACGCTCCCCGAGAAGATGTTCCGTCTGGACCCGGTTATCGAACTGCAATATCTCTCGCTCGGTCGGGATAAGGAAAATGGCGTTCCAGCCACTGGAACGGGGGGGCAGGTAATTTATGCCATGCCTGGTGTTCGAGCTTACTGGCAAAGCATGAGCTTCGCTCTTGGGGTTAAAAAGCCTATCTGGACGAAGCTGAATGAGAGCGACCAGCAACAGGGGGCAGAGGGTAAAGAGAAGTATCGGGTAATTTTCTCAGCCTCGATGCTGTTCTGACCGCGTATTTCGCATGCACATTCCTGACGGCTTCCTTTCCCCCCAGACCTATTTGCCAGCCTATGTCGTGGCGGCCGGAGCTTGGTCTTGGGGCACCAAAGGCTTACGCGACTCACTGGATGAAACGACAGTTCCTCGCCTAGCGATGTTGACGGCGCTGGCGTATGGCTTGGGCTTGGTCATGGTGCCAATTCCCGGCGGAACCTCCGGACATGCCTTGGGTATCGCCATTTTGGCGCTGGTGTTTGGGGTGCGCTCTGCATTTGTGGCGTACAGCTTGGTACTGTTACTTCAATCACTACTCTTCGGGGCTGGCGGCATTACGGCGCTAGCCGTCAATGCCCTGGCCATAGGACTCATCGGCGCGGCGGCCGCCGTTGCTACCCGAAACCTGTTGCGAGGCTTAGGTGACACCGC
>VIKE01000046.1 GCA_008080565.1 Rhodocyclaceae bacterium
CGGTCGCCAAGGCCATTAGTCGCTGGGCCCGCATCGTTCCTGACGAAGCTAGCACCGCTCTCGCTGAACGCTTCGTAGACTTACCAGCCCTTGTAGTCTACGAGACAGAAAGGGCATCCAAAGGGGAAGTGCATGCTCTGCAGATGTACGAGCAATGGGAAGGCCCCCTACTCTGCGCGATGATGGAATACAGCCGCGCGGAGGAGTGGGAAGAAAACCGCGGAGTGGCCTATGAACTCACCGGTCCGCTCCTGGATCTCATGGCCAACACCGATATCGAACCAGACGTTCCGATTCGCCTGGTTCGGCCGCCCTACCCCGTAATCTCTTTGAAGCCGGCTCCTGACCGTTCCTTTCAAGACCTCGGGTTCGCTCTGCTCACCGATTTCCCTATCGAGGAGGTCATTGTTTCCCGCCTACCGGCTGTCGATAATCCCGACTCCGAATACTTGGGATTCGAGTTGCTGGCTCCGGCAACCCGTGTCGACGGTACAGCCTGGGAGGCATGAGCCTTTTTACTGAGATTTTCATCGAAGTTGGCAAGGACGAAGAAACTCCGATCGGCGAGAAAGTCCTGAATCACATCCAGGGCGATGACCGTGGCGAATCCCCGCAGGACTGGCTAGCTTTCACGACCTTCCTCATGAAGATACTGCTCTACATTACTGTTCCCTCGGCCCGTTCAGAACGTCGATTTGATTGCACGGAAAAACTCGCGGCAGCAGCAGCCGAGAATAGTCCGAAACGCCGCACCAAGCTCGAGAACGAGGCTGCGCGGGCGTATGACCGAATTGTCATCGGACCAATGTCCATCATGGTCGAAGACCAAAGAGCGGATTTAACTGGCCACCGCGAGATGCCTACCCATTGGCGCCGGGGGTTCTTCCGCCAGCAGCGCCACGGCGAGGGGCGCGCACAGACGAAGCACATATTCATCGCCCCTCTGCTGGTGAGAGCAGATCGCCTTGTTGGAGAGGCGCCTTTGCCGGTACCAAAAGAATACGTTGTGAAAGATTAATGCGGGTAGTGACCAAGGCATCGCCGCTATGTTGGGCACCTGATGTTGGCGGATTGACTTTGACGGTGGGTATCACATGATCTACTATTCGAGTATCAAATGATGCTTTAGGAGCCGCGGTCATGCTACTCGTAACCCCAGAAAAAATTGCTTCGGTAATGGCGCTTGTACCAATTCCTCACTCGTTCGCCGAGCTTGATGAAATGGTTTCAAAGGGGCTTCCCAAGGGAGCTCTGAAAGCCAGTGTGGATCATATCTACGTGAGAGCTGAGGACAGGAAGCAACTACTGCATCAAATCATTCCGGAGGCCACATACAAGCGGCGGCGAGAAACTTTGTCCGCAGAGGAATCCGAACGGGCCGAGCGTCTTGCCCGCATCTTTGCCACAGCCGCCTATGTTTGGAATTCAGAGGATGATGCCCGTGCTTTTTTGACAACGCCGCATCCAATGCTTCAGGGGCGTAGTCCTCTTGATGTCTCAATGTCGGAGCTTGGCGCTCGTCGAGTCGAAGAACTTCTTTGGCGGTTGTATTACGGGATTGCCGCTTGATACGGATCTACCGGATTGGAGATGGACGGTTCCCTCTCTGGGAGGGCGCCGGTGCCGCTTCGTTTGGCGGACGATGGAACAGCCCTGGTCGTCAAGTTATCTATGGTTCATTGAGCTATGCTTGTGCGATGCTTGAGATATTGGCCCATGCCAATATTGGTCGTATTCCGAAGACACATCGATACGTTATCGCCGACGTGCCTAATAGCGTAACAGTCGAACGCCACGAGCCGAATACGCTTCCCTATGGATGGGATGGTGAAAACTACTCGTTAGCGAGGGGTTTTGGCGATCTTTGGCTGAGCGAGGCGAGGAGTGCCGTCTTGCTTGTGCCGTCAGTGGTCGCTAAGTTGGAATGGAATGCCTTGGTTAATCCAGCACACCCAGATGCGACACAGTTATCGCTTTCACCTGCGGAATCGGTCGTATGGGATAAGCGCCTGTTTGAGCGAATGTCAGGCTCAAGCTAACCCCGGCAATCTTCCCTACCTGTCAATCTTCGATTGATTCTTCCAGCTTGGCTATGACCACACCGAAGGTAATCCTTGCGCCTTCAACGCTACTTGTAAGCGGCCAAGCCGCATTCGACAAACTACGGAGTCGGCTCAAGTTTTCAACCGACCCCGCGCCTTGCTATTTCGTCGCTATAGCAGAGATTTCAACAGTAACGTCCTTCGGTAGACGTGCCGCCTGAACGGTGGCGCGCGCAGGTGGATTGCTGGTGAAGTAGGTGCCATAGACCTTGTTCATGGCTGCGAAGTCGTTCAGATCACGCACGTAGACGGTGGTGCTGACGATATTGGCCATTGTCATGTCATTGGCTGCCAGCACTGCCGCCAAATTGTCCATAACGCGCTTCGTTTGTTCGTCAACCGTCGATCCGCTGATCTGCCCGGTTGCCGGGTCTAGCGGGATTTGTCCAGACAGGAACAGCATATTGCCAGAACGAATAGCCTGGGAGTAAGGGCCGAGAGCAGCTGGTGCGCTCGTCGTGCTGACGGCAGACGAACCTTGCGTCGTCGAACAGCCGGCCGTTACAGCCAGAAAGGCCGCGGCCGCGATGAAACTGGTAATTTTCATTGGATTGATCTCTTCAAAATAAGCAAATGGAATGGTCCGCACTCACCCCGGCAGGATTTTCTGCCAGTAATGTCAATTGGGCAAGCCTATTTCTCTGAGATGGAAAAAATCCAAAGGGAAGGACACATCCCGCGCTTTTTCAACCTGCATCGATTGAAGCTACGACCAAAGCACGCAAAGGGCTTCCGAAGAAATCCAGCGTTCCTGCACAACCCCTGCCCTACTCTCTTTGATGAGAGCCCAGAGCGGTGCTAAACAATGCTTCTGCGGCAACCCTTCAAGGATGCCGGCAACAACAGGATATTGCTGCTGAAAGAGATCTCGTCGCCCTGTCGCGCCACCAGACCAATCAAGCGGGGGAAAGACAACGCTATCTGCAAGCCTTGGGGATCGATATCAACGCACGCAAGGACCGGCAGAGCAGCAGCATCCAGGAACGCCCGAACATTGTCTTGACGACTTTCGTGTCGATCTCCGCGATACACAACCAACGGGGAACTAAATGCCGCTGGCAGGGAGAAGCGAACCAAGTGAAGCTTGTCGAACACCTCGTAGTTCTCGACAACCATGATTGCCGAATGGCCGACAGAGTTCGCAATTTCTGACCAACAAGCATCAATATGACAAAACGGTGGCAATGCCAATACCTTGCCGCTGAGGTGAAGTCGCTCGCCTGGCATTGCCTTGACCGAGACGCGGCCAGTCTTAACCGCCCCACCTCCCGACTTTTCGTTTGGAACACCCGCTGCCAACCTGTCACTACGGGCCATCCCTTCCTTCATAACAGGTATCAAGGCGTAGCCGTTGGCGCTCAGCATGCGCCGCATTTCTTCCTGATCTCGGTCCGTGAAGTGAATCGTCTTCCCAATGCGCCGACCAAGAGCATACTGGTCGTGGATCTCAAGCGAACTCTTGCCAGCAGTGACACTCAGCTTTCCTTGCTCAAGAATCCGCTGCATGTACTCGGCAAGCTTGGCATCAAGCACTTGGATACTCCCCGGCGCTGCGCGCAGAAGCCATGATGTCGTGAATAATCAGATTGCCGCTAAATTCAGGGTGAGGCGCTGACAGGACATGGAACTTCCAGTCCCTGTCCTTCCCCTGCTTGTCCCCTTCGGACAACACCCGCAAAAGCCAAATATCCTCACGAACTCCGTCCAATAGAACGGGATGCTGAAGCCACCAGGCCCGCGCCGACAACCAGGTCTCCCCGTCGGAGGCAGCAGCCTTTACGAACGCGCGCACAGCCCTGCGTATTGGCGACTTGGCAATGACAACCTGCGGCTCAGCAGGATCGTCCTGATGCGTTCCCGGCGGCCTCCGATCGATCCTGATCCCTGGTGAGTTGGGAATGCTCAAGGCAAGTTCGCGAAACAAGGACTCATTCTCGGGCTGTCGAGTGTCAGGGTGGGCAGCGATTTGCAAAGGCTTCGCCATCCGAACCCATTCGGGCGGGCTCGCTACTTCATCCCAATCCAGAGGTGACCAGTCTGGATGGCGCGTGAGATGAAGGGAAAAACTGCGCAAGCACTTCGCTCTTTCCTCGATTTTCCGGAACTCAAACAAATATTGGTTGAGCTGCTGCAGGATTGTCTTCAGTGATTCTCGAAAGGCAGGTAGCCGATCCTCCAGGAGCGCCCGAAAAGACAGAGCCAGTTCTTCATTTCCGGCAAGCTGGTCACCAAAGCCAGCGAAATGGAAATTCTCCAGTAGATCTACCAGCTTCTGTGTGCGGTCCTGATAGTGCAGGTTCTGCCGGCGTTTCTCGGCGATTGTGGGGACCGCTGCGAACTTGGTCGACACCTGAACCTGCAACAAAGTGAGATCGTCGTCGAGAGCATCAGCGACGTCACTGATAGCCTCGCGGATCTCGGCTTCATACCGCTCACAGTCCGCATCTCGTCCATCGTGGAAGGCGTAGGCATGCTCGTCAATGAGTTTGCTCAGGCGCTCAAAGTAGCCTCCGATGTTTGCACCAATGGCATACAGGCGGTCCGTGCTTAACGCTGTGTTCAAAAACTGCCGGAACGAACCACGCAGTCGGTAGGCGTCTCGTATGTCTGGAGACAAAAGCCGAAAATGCCGCAGCATCTCAACGTCGCGGGTATTCTCTTCCGTCTTGTGCAGTCGCGTGTCGAAATAGGCGGCACTGATGGTTGGGCTGCACTTGCTGAGTTTCGCTAGCAGCACGGTAACCGGGCTGGGGTTGCTCAAAGCAGCCTCCTCGTCTCGGCACTACCTTCAACTTCCTGGTCAGCTTGGTCGTCCGTCTTGATATCGGCCTCGTTCTCCATCAGGAAATCGAGGAGCTGATAGTAGTAGTCCAGCTTGCCGGTGAATCGGTACGCCTCCTGTTCCCGATTGAGAAGAATGAGGTAGCCAGCCTTCTCCATCTGCAAAATTACCCGGTCCAACATCCCCTTTGGCGACGCGTCTGCAACTGCGTACTCCTTACCAAAGCTACCGAACTCCCGGAGCTTTTCGAGCAGGTGCGGATTTTCAGTCACTGAAATCAGGAGGTGACTGTAGTCAACACGGTCCCCTGGGGACGGGGCGTTATCAGATTGGCCAACATCCATGCAGAGAGTAAGGAACTGCACAACCGGCCGCACCGTCTGCTTGATCGTCACCATAACCCTTTTCACCTCAGCCCGCTCGTCACTTCCGATACGGACCCAGGTGGCGTAATAGGCATGGCCGTTCGGCGTCTCGGTGAGCTGACGACCGATCTTGCGCAAATAACCGTCTACTTCGATGCGGTTCTCTTCCGCATCGAGCCAGCGGAACAGAGACGGGGCACTGCTTTCGCAAATAAAGGCGCCTTCGAGAAGACGCATCGCTGCTTGGTCAAACATGTGCAATCTCCTCGCCTTCATCGTCCAGGACTACAGTGGCCAGCACCCGGCCTGGTTGGATCTTGTAGTTGCGGGTAAAGAGCGGCGCAAGGTCAGGGTCGACGTCAGGGAAGGCCGAAATGAGGGTCACGTTGTTCCGTGCGAGCAGGTTAAGCAACGCTGTTGCATTCGCCTGACTCAAGTCCTTGAGCTCGTCGACAACGAATGGAATCTGGACCGGCTCCTTGCGCCGGATTCGATTGATGAACCCGAGCAATATGAAGCAGAGGATTACGTAGGAGAGACCGTTGCTGCTCATCCGTGCCAACGACGCTTCGTTTTTGGCGACTTTGCCTCCGTCGCCATCAATGGTGGCAGTAATTTGCAGGTTGATCAGATCCACGGGATCGGCAACCAAGCCCTTGTCGTCACTTATCACTGCGGCAACTTCACGCGCAGCGTCTATGAAACTGGGGGGTGGCAAGTTGTTGTCGTTGAGGCTGTGCCAGGCTTCGTACTCGAAGTGCAGGTTTTCGATTGCCTGCCAGTATCCCTGCTTGTCGACCTCGGTGCCGATAATGGCTGAAACATCCGCGATGTTGGCAAAGAGCTTGCCTTGGTGGAGGTGCGAACGCAGGTCACTTGCAAAATTGGCCACGTCCTTCTTGAATTGCCCGAGCCCGCTCCAGAATGCCGAAATATTCAAGGCCATTGTCTTGCCAAGCTGGATGACACCAGCACGATTACTGGCGTGTTCGTGATTGAACCAGCCGCGCAGTCCCTCGATCCAGAGATATTCTTTGCCAGGCATCGGCATGCCGAGCGCCTGTAGGGTCGTGCTGTGAAACCGCTCTGGCCCGGTTCCAATAGTCGACATCATCGCGCGCCGGATATCGTCGACCCCCTCCCTAATCCGACGCTGAACGTCGTCATAGCTGCGCTGCAGGTCTCGGCGCCGATCACTCAAGGTTTCCACCGATAGAGCAGGATCAAAGCCGGCCACCAAGGTCGCTTCATCCTTTGGCCAGGAAAGCAGGGAATGCATGTGCGCCCCCGCGGCGCGCCGATTCTTCTCTGCCGCATCGGTTGATTCCGACGCCTTCTTGATCAGAGCATCTTGAGCAGACAAGTCTTTCTCTCGATCAGCCAGAAGGCGACGGTTCTCTTCCTTCGACCCATTCACCAAGCGCTCTGCTTCGGTAACGGCTCTTTCGTACTCATCCTTCCGTGCCCATGCCGCCTCCAACCACGCGCGGTAGTCATGAACGAAGGTGGCGAGATCTCGGGCCGTCTTTAGCTCCCTGTCGAGAACATCAATCTGCCCACGCAGTCCGTTGAGGACGGACACATCGATTCCTTTTTCGGCAAGGCTGGCATCTCGCTTCGTTGCTATGTCGGCGAGCGTCGCTTGAAGATCCTGCTCAAACTTCTTCAGCGCCGTGGCGATGGTCTGCAATGCTGAGTCATGCTCCTGCTTTTCGGACAGCCGAGAACCCGCATGTCCTTCCTCAAGCTTCTTGAGCTCCGCTGCGTGTTCCCTCCTTTGTTCGGCAACGCATTCTCGTGCCGATTTCAGCTTGTCACGACACTCCTGGAGCGCTGCTGACGCCACGCGTTTTGATGCCGCCTGGCTGGCTTCCACTTTGCTCACAGCCGCTTGGACGCGGCGATCAGCTTCCTGTTTTGCCTGCTTGGCTTGAACGATCTTCACGGTATGGCCATCAAGGCCTTTTTTCGCTTGGTCGCGCGCAGTTCCCTTTTCGGCCAGAGTTTTCTTATCGACCTCTACATCGTCCTTCCGCTTGGAGAGCAAGGAGCGGAGACGCTGCAGTTCTGCCTGGATGGTTTCCTCGCTGGTCAGCCGGCCAGCAGCAATCTTGTCGACCGCAATGGAGACCCCGTAGAGATCGGCGCCTTCGGACAAATTGGGAGCCAGATCCATCCGGAGGAGAGTTTCTTCAGAGAGAATCCGCCCAATATTGAGGTGCCAGTCGGGCTTGTTTGCACGCAAGAACCCAATCAGTGTGTTCTCGCCAGCATTACCGGCATCCACCAGTCCCTGCATTTCAATATCGATCCGCTCGACGGCATTTTGGCTGCCGTTGAGCATTTCTTCAGCTTCCTCAAAGGCGGCCTGACAACGCCTGAGCGCCATTTCTAGGGCAGCCGTTCCATCATGGAGATTTTCCAGGGTGACGCCGGCTGTCGCCTGACGCTCCCTTTCCTCGGTCAGTGCAGTTTCGAGCAGGGGATCAACTTGCGGATGCTTCGCTTGCAGCTCAAGGCGTCCTTCATCCACCAGCAACGCCGACACAGCAGAAGTTTTTTCCTCCGACTCTCCGCGATGCCGCTCGCGCATGCCGTTGACCTCGGAGCGCTGCTGTTCAAAAATTTGGCTGGATTTAGCCGCGAAGTCCTCGAGCAACTTCGTCCGACGCCCTTCATGACCACGCACCTCTTCGACGGCCGCGGCTTTGGCGTCGCCTGCCATGCGCTCAAATATTTCGGATATGGAGCGAACAGATCCTTCCAGCGCGTCAAGTTGCGCAACCAACTGCCGGCGACGGTCAACCTTCACGGGAATTGCATCGACAAGCATCGCCTTACCAGCCGCATCTTCCTCTTCATAACGTTTCTTTCGGCGAAGAACCCCACTGAGCGTGTCTTTGGCAATGGTCCAAACCGAGTTCTGTCCAACGAGTTTGTCTGAAAGAGACTGCAACAGTTCGGTATAGCGTCGTACCTTGGTTTCGCGCTCTTCCCCTAGCTCTTTTTCTCGCCGCTCTCCGTCAACAACTAGGTTCTGGAAGTGGTCGTGGGTGACTTGGAGGCTTGCATGAACTCGGGCGAAGTCATGCTCGTGGGCTCGACGCAACGCATCGTCACGCTCTAGCGCGTCCATCACAGACACGCGCTCCATAACGGCATGGTGAGCTTCATATTCAGCAATCCAGTGCAGAAGCTCTCGCTTACCCGTTCGCATTGAGAAAGCCTCCTGCCGGTCCTGAACAGACGACACAATCATCCGCTTCAGATCATAGAAGGTGGTCGCGCGCTGAAGAATTGCAGTGATTACGCGCTCAATGTGCGTGAGCTGGCCACCGCTGCCAACGAACGCAAAGCGACTGGCAAGTTGCCGGTGATCACGTCCGGCGGTGTTGTGCAGAATGTTGCGGTAAGCAGTAAGGGTAAGCGGCTTGGACTCCGACACGCCGAGTTTCGTAAGGTGCCTGGTCAGGTCGCGGCTCTGGATCGGTCCTGCCCCGTCACGGAAAAGATCGGTTCGATAGGGGCTGTCGATGAAACGATAAATGACCCCATCTGATTGCCCGTCCGGGTGAATTACCGCCAGAACCTTAGTACCCCGCCTCTCGTACTCGTAGATGATGTAGGAGGCCGTGGTCGGAAAGTAGTGTCGTCCGAAAGAGTGATTGTTGTCATCGCTCTGAATAACCCGGGAAGGGCTCTCACCAAAGAAGATTGGAAGCAATCGAAGTAGGGTTGTCTTTCCCCCTCCGTTCTCTCCGGTCAGGGTCAGGTGGCCATCAAGATTGACCTCGACTGTTTTGTTCCGCGCATAGGAGTCAATCAATACCAGGCGCAATAGCCGGAACGCAGGCGATGCACCAACGACCAGCGATAAATCGACTTGCGGAACCTCTGTAGCTGGCGCAACGCCGTTAAATTCGGGACTCGACATTAAAAACCCATGGGGATGATTCAGATAACCGCTAGTTTGGCACCACCGGATAGAAATTTTTCCATTTTCACGCGGAAAACCTCATTCAGCACTCAAACAAATATTCCATGCGCGACAACCCAGAGCGGACGACACGAATGATTGAGAAAGTTCAAAACCGCTCTTGCTCACCGAGTAAAATCCAAGCAATAGGACGTTTAGATGAGAGATTTATGACCCAGCAAAATTCTCAAGGATCAAGCACCGTTATTGATATGGCCACGGTGCTACGCGATAAGGCGTCGAAGATCGAAGACCGATACAAGGTCTACGCCAATGGAAATTTCGTTGGTGAAATTTCAGCAAATGAATACCTGGCGCTGAAGCAAGCCGCCAAACAAGACAAACGTCTCTACCGAGCCCAGGCCATGAACTTCGTTGATACCGGATTTCGTCTGGTTAGTCGCATTGTCTTGTCCGTGCCAGAGAATTGGTTTGTTTTCGTAGTGCTGATTGCCCTGATGATGCCTGCCGAATTTAACTCCACAGTTTCTGCTCTCATTGCCGATCCGAGTGCGGCATCCACAATTTTCCTCACCACGGTGCGATGGGCATTAGCTGCAAGCGTTGTAACTACCGCGCTGATAGCTGTTGTCACAGGGGAATCATTCGGCCAAATCAATAAATTCAAAGAGCGAGTACAGATGGCGATCCGTGGCAAATTCAACTTGCCACCAATGTGCAAACTATATGTCGATGTTGCCCGCGTTCTTGAGGGGCTTCCCTCCTCTTCTTCCCGATAAAATCATGGATAAATCCGACATCATCTGGTGGCCCGACGAAAAGAAAGGGCTGATCATCAATGCCGTTACCGCACGCGACAGAGCATCGTTGAGGTTTGTCGGGGGTCGGGCGGCCCGTATCTTGTTTCCACTTCCCCTCATGGTGCTCGCATCGTTCTGGATTTCATCAACCCTCGAATTTCCTCCTGACACACCGTCGTGGGTTCTGACGTGGATTGAATGGGGACCTTCCACCCTTTTCTTGATCAGCGCAGTGATGAGCGTCATCGTCGGGACCGGGTTGCTTATCGACTGGCGGAAAGATCAAAGGGAAGCTGCAGGGCTTGAGCAAGACGCCTGGGCAATCGGGATCGATATCGCAAAACTCGATAGTGATTGGGTTTTCGAGGCCTTGGTGATGCCGATGGTTCGACGCAAGGGCATCCGCCTTCCGGACGGAACCGTTGCCCACCTTCAGAAGGAATAGCATGGCTGCGATCGACGTGCAGGAAAACGCCCAGCGGAACTTATCCATCGCAGTCGGCCGCCTTGAAGAAATGCGCTGGGCGGTTCAAGCGGCGCATGGCACTAATGTCGACTGCCTGACCTCCTTCGACGAAGGGATTGCCAAGCTGAAGGAATCGCTGTCCGCGATTCAGGCGTCACCCCCGAAAATAGTCCATTTCTAGCGCTAGCCCCCGGTTTTCGGCGGCATTTTGAACTTGCTTCCACAAGTCCGCCCCGGACAATTACGCCTGTCCATTCATGCTGGGAACAGGCATGCCAATCCATGTAGCTGCAGAACATAGTTTTCGCGTCGGCGTGCCGACTATCATCAAGGGGCCTGCCCCCAATGGGAGTTATCTCGCTGTTCTCGAAGACGACGGCGAATCCGCCTATTTCTATGCCATGGATTCCTCGAAGGAACAGCCATTCCAGGACGGCGTCCTGATCTACACGAAGGACTCGGCAGAGGATAAGCCCTACGTCGCCATCATTGGGTGGTCGCCGGACAGCAAGAAGGCCATCCTGATGATCAACGGCTATCCAAACGCAGTTTTTGATTTTGAGACCAAGGAAGGATGCTGCCGCACCGGCTACCCCCCAATGCTCGGTCCCGGATGGTCACCTCGCGGACACACCTGGCGCGAAGACATGCTTCTGCACTTTGAGGAGCCGAAGAAACCAACACCTTGGGCTGGCCTGGTCGATATCGTCACTGACCTTTGCTCCATCGACACGTCGATCGAGGACCACACCAACGCCTTGGTCGTCGAAACAGCCCCTGCCACATTCCTTGAGAACCCCGGCAAGATCAACGAGCTGTTCCAGGCGGCAGGACGGAATCTGCCCGAAGGCGTCAAGCTGACTTTTTACAACCATGGAGACCGCCTGGTCTTGATAGCCAGCCGCAACGAATTTCTGTTGAAATCCATCGTCGCTCAACGCGGATACCAGGCGCGGTAGCGATGTGGGAAAGACTCAAAGAAGCTGCCGAGGCCATGTTTGGGCGGCAGGGCGTCACGTTCGAGGAAACCCCTTCCTCGCTGGTAGGGGAAACGTTGCCTGCGAAAGGGTTTTGCGACCCATCGTTGTTCCGGTTTTTCGATGCCATGCAGGACAACATGCCGAATGGCTGCGTCGTCAGCATCTACAACCTTCATCCAAAGGTCGTCTTCATCGCTGCAACAAATCGGACGGTGATCGCTGAGGTTGAGCAGCGGCGCGGTTACAGGAAAGCAGCATGACCATATTGGACAGCCAGGACGGACTTTTTCGATTAACACGAACAGCGCTGGCATTGTCATTAACACTCCTGCCCGGGTGCATTGTCCATTTGGCGACCGGCTCACCATTCACCGATGCCATCTCGACTACCACCATCTGGCTGATACCCGGCCTGGTGTTTCTTTATCTCCACTGCCGGACCATCGGCGCGCTACACCGTCTGCTGGTCTTCCTGTTGCCATTCGGGCGCCTTCACTCCCCGGGCATCGTTATCTTTTGCTGGCTCTGGCCGGTTTCAATCCCAGTATTCCTGCGTTTCAACAGGCAGCTCAATAGATCCAGCAACGATCATTCAGAGTAGCCATGGCCAAATATTTCATTGCCTACGCTTATTTCGTTCCACATGGCTCCCAGGGTTTCGGCAACATAGAGGTCGACCGCTCCTGGCCGATCGCGGGTACCGCAGATATCCAGGAACTGACAGAGCGAATCACCGACTCTATGCGGCGCACCACAAGGCAACCGAATCTCACGCTGACCATCATCAGCTGGCAACTATTCGAGGCAGACATCGGGCGCAAACTGTACGACGAAACGCCACCTGATAACCTCGTCGAGTTCCGACCGAAAAGCTGATCATCCTTCACGGTCCACCTATGCTCCGCGCCAGTTGCTTTGATATCAAAATGATTATTCGTTTCCTCTTAGCTGCCCTCTTGGCTGTTGCAATCATGCCTACCGCTAACAACGTCGCCAGAGACCCCATAAGCGCCGGTGACGTTGAAATGCCGGCCCATCTGGCCGCCGACGTGAAAGCCCACATCGCCCATGTCGCAGCCTTCTACGGCATCAAGACGCCAGATCTCCACTTTGTGGACTCAAATGCCGCCGGCGTCACGATCAAGGAAGCAAAAAATTCCCTGGTCGAGATCCGACTGGGGCGCCCTGTGCAAACGGCCTTCTACCAAGAGCACTCCGAGTTGCTGAAGGCAACCGCTGCGCACGAAGTTGGTCATGCGGTAATGATGGCTAGGAACCAGGAATTTGCCCTGCTGCCAATTATTGGCATGTATGCCATCGGTTTCTTCCCTTTTCTCGTCGTCTTCCCGACAAGACGCGGCATTACCGTTGCGGCAGTCGCAATTGGCTCGGGATTGGCAGCCTTGGGGTCGCTCCCAAAGTTTGCTCTCCCAAACGATGCCTATCTCTTTCTCCTCGGTCTGTTGGCCGGCTCCGCGGTCCTTCTCATGGTCGTCCGGTGGGATGCATTACTTCAGACAAAAGCCGGTGAAATAATCGCGCCGCACTTACCTTCCCGCCAAGCATTTGCCGGTGCGGGCGTAATTGCCGTAGCCGCATTCTTCACGGCCTATTGGCTGGTTGGGGGAATGAACGTCGAGCGCGAGTTGCGCGCCGATGTCATTGGTGCCTGCGCTAACGACCCCGCCACCATGAAAGCCGCCCTGCTCCACTTATCCAATGCTCCAACTTCGTCCCTGAAGGAAGCATTCGACACTTTCCATCCATCGATGGAAGAACGACAGGCTATGCTCACAGCGATGGAGAACAAACCTCTCCGAAACCAAGCCTGTGCTGCCGTCCAAGCCGGAACGACGTCCCTTTCCATCAACGGCCGAGTCATACAGTGACCCGGCTGATCGCCTGCATACTGACCTGGCTTATCTGGTCAGTGGCCGCAGCTGACCAACAGTATCCGTTCCGGGTTGAAACTCGCAGCATCGGTCAGGAGCACGCCCTGGTCGCCGTCAATGATGGACCGGCTACGATCACCCTCTCAGCTCAGGTCAAAGGCGAAAATGTCGGATCTGACAGAAATTGGCCACTGGTCGACGTCATCAAGCCACATTCCTCAAATCAGATTGCCAGGATATTTGCTGCAGTCCCTGGTGCTGGCTATCGCTTTAAAACGCGCTATAGCCACGCGTTCGGCGACGTAACAAAGGTGCCGGACAAAGCCATTTCCTACCGCCTGCCATTCGCGGATGGCTTCCACAGTACCGTGGGCCAGGCCCCCAACGGTGAAATTACGACGCATACCGCACCGGACAGCCGATACGCAGTTGATTTCACCATGCCAGAGAACACCCCGATCGTCGCCGCTCGAGGTGGCACGGTCATTGACGTCAAAGACAACTTCTCCGCCGGTGGCCCGAACCCAAACTTGCTAGACAAGGCCAATGTGATCACCATCCTCCACTCGGACGGCTCAATGGCCCTGTACGTGCATCTGATCACCAATGGAGCAAGAGTCCAAGTTGGCCAGGTTGTTCAAGCGGGACAGCTCATTGGTTATTCGGGCAATACCGGCTATTCAACCGGCCCTCACCTTCATTTCGCTTTGACCAGAGCAAAGGTCAAGACCGATGGTACTGTGGCTAGCGAGTCGATACCTGTGGCCTTCTATGCCTTCCAACCACCGGTGCGGTTTGAGGCCAAGCAGAACATGGCCGTCATGGCGGATTACTCAAACACAGGAAGCCCGGATTTCAACTCCATGCCGAGCAAGCGTGTAGAGATGGCTGAAAGGCCTATATTGCCACCGCCACTACCTGTCGCCGAGACACCAGGGCCTGCGGAACCCTATGTCCTCGCCATCCATGGGCAGGAGGTCGACGTGCTCGAGGAGATTGAACGACACACAGGGTATCCCTGGTGGGCATGGATCGGCTCGATTGTTGCGTGTATCGTCATGCTGCGACTATGGGCTGAATTCAAGGCCACGCTACGGCCGGAGATGGCAGAACTCAGCAGAGACTGGAAGGGCAGCGTGTATGACCCAAGAGAATTTAGGGGGACCAAGCCTCCCCTCGATTCCAGACCCCAGGACTGGCGATAGATCCTACGTCGCCGTTCGAGTGCTATCGGCAGGGTCTTGTCGGATATGTTCAACGTCAGCGGCCACGTGAGCCTTGGTTCTCTCGTTGTCACTTTTGACCAGCTCTTCTCTAACCGAATCAGGGAATGCCGCCATCAACGCATCGCGCGCCCAGGCATAGCCCAGACGGTCAAATGCCCGAAGGCGTTGCAATGCCGTCAGCGCGCGCGGCTTCCCGCCCAACTCAACGCCGTTTGCGACAGCCTTGGCATTGCTGCGGATTTCGGACAACACGGTTTTGTTGGCGCCTAGCATGTCGGAAAGTTCGCGATCCGACTTCATGTCGAACTTTTCCTTCACCCGATCCATCAGGGCGATATCGCGTTCCAACTCAGTAGAGTCGAACATCGTAAAGAGAGGGTCTTTTTGGGGGGTCATCCGGGTCTCGTCGTCTCAAGTCAAAATGTTCGCACCATGCGAACTTTATGCGCTATAGTTCGCACCATGCGAACACCATTGTATCTGTTCCGGGGCGGGCGCATTCGATTATCCTTGGCAGAAATCGGAAGATTAAGGCCGGCAACCTTGGGAGGTGCCGGCCTATTTTTTCGCCATAGAACAACAACGAACGCTGGACGGACAACCTCCCAAGATCATCCACCAACGCCAAGGACTCTGCTGATTGATCAGTTGATTTGACGATTGTTCGTCATGCCGGAATCGCGTGCGCTGGCCACCAAATCTTTGCCCAGGGCGATCGCGAAGTGGCGGATGCCGCTGCCGACCTCAAGGCCAATTTCGCGGCCGGCGCGCTTCATTTCCGGATCTTCGTAAGCCAGCGCATTGATGCCGTGCTTTTCGACCTGTTCCGCAACCTTGACTGCGTAACCAGGGATCTTGCGGAAAGAACTGTCGAGCTGGCGAACCCCGGCGTCGACGTCCTGTTCAATACCAGCGTTGCTGGAGATCACCATTCCAGGAGGAGGGCCATAACCACCGATAGGAGCAATTTGCTCGATGACTGCCGTAGCTTGCTGTTCCGGTTGGTATGCAGAACCGTCTTCGTGTTGCATACCGGTAAGACCGAATTCCGCCAGAGCTGCGCCCAGGATCAGGGTGGTCAGAGTACCTTTCATGATTTTCACCAGTTGTTGTTTTTGAGAAAACCATCAGGACGAGATTGTGGTTGCCGGATATGCAACCCCGCTATCTCGGCTGGTGGCCGAGACCGGTGGCTTTGCGTCCTTGTCTCACGACAAGTTTGCGAACATGTCAACCAAATTTTAGAAAATGATGAAAAAATTGAAAGCCTCGAAATTCGTCTGAAACGTCAATGCTTCTCAGGTATTACCATTTCGTGCGCGACGTCGGTCATGATCCCGTTGATGCCGCCGCCAATCTTGCGACCAACTGCCTGTCCTTGATCCTTGACATCCGTTGGGACAGCTAGGAATCCACGCATTCCGTTCTGCTGGATGTGCGCCGCCATGACTGCAGTGTATCGGCGCAGATCGTCCATCCCCGCCTCGAGATCCTTCACACCGCGGTCCATGTTCTGGGGCAACGGCACTTGATTGACAGTGCTTGCCGGTAACGACCCTGTTTCGTCCATAGTCTGTTGGGCACCAGTCCTGATTACGGGCCCGGAACTGGCGTCGCTGTCGATCACAAAGACTTTGCCTGTGCCGGCTGCACGGGTCGGCATCTGCGGTCGGGATGCACGGGGCTCCACCTGCTCGCTGGTGTCGAAATAGCTAGGCATGGGGGCTTCCCCCGCGGCAGTGGCGGTGCTTGAGGCAGCCATTCCGAGTATGCCGAGGAGAACAAAAACCTTCATCGTGTTTCGTCCTGGTTGGGATTAGTTGATGCGTTGAAGCTGCATGGAGTCCTGTCCTTGGAATATCCTAAAACGCTTCAACACGTCCATGCCGAGCAGCGCGAGCTCTGCGTTAGCCTGGTTCAGGCTAACCATGACAGGAACATCACTCATCGTGAAGGCCCCAACTTGCATTTGGTTGCCGGTCGACTCGATGGCCTGCCCGACGCCGTTCGCGGTTCCGATCTGCGTACTCAGCCCGGCACGAATTCCAGCATTTTTCGCAACACGCATACCAATGGAGGTCTTTGTTGCGCCGGTATCGATTAGGAATGTCACCGGGAAGCCATTGATCAGCGCTGGAATCCAATAATGCCCGTCAGCGGCGCGCGGAACAACGTACCAATTGCTTTTGTCGAGGTAAGGGGATGTGGTCAGTGTTGGATGCGAAGCGGCCCACTTCAACTGCTCGCCTTGATACTTGCCTCCGTCGAGGACGACGAAATTCAGTTTTTGCTGTGCGAAGGAAGGAACACTAAAGCCAAGCATGGCAACGAGGAGCAAAGCGTATCGGTACATGATCAGAGCATCGAATCAGAAGGTGAAGGGGAGCGCACGGGTATCAAGCAGCGTCGCTGTTGATAGCGGCCACGCGTCGATGGATGCTGGGATGGCCGGAGAAAAATTCAGAAAGCACGTTCATGTCCTTCTCGCCAGCAATCGCCCGATACTCATCAAACGCCGAGAGGACATCCGTAGCACTTGTGCGCTTCACCGCTGCCGCATCTGCCAAATACTCCCATTCGCGGAGCATGAACAGATAAGCCAAAAGGATCACCACCACCGCCCCAAGCGGTACGCCGATAGACAACTTCACCGCGGCGACCATGCCCAGTAGAGTGGCTTGCTTGAATGGGTGAATGTTGTCGACGTGCCCATACTCGTGGGCGAGTACGCCGCGCAAGGCCCCTGGGGTCATGAAATCGACCATCCGAGTACTGATGAAAGCACGGTGGGTCCGCCCTGAATTCACGGTGATTGCAATGAAGCGCTCCGAGTCCACAATGGACACGTACATCAGCTCTTTGGAGGGCTTGCCTCCCTGCCTGCGATCACTCGAATTGGCGAGATTGCGAATACCCTGCCGGCGGCGCTCCCCTGTCCGTCGTTCTTCAAGAACGCCGATATCGAATAGGGCTGACCGAACCTTGGCGCGGCGCTCCGGATCGCTGACCAGTCCCTTCCCGCAGAAGAGCAAGATCGGACCTCCCTCGTAGGCAAGGATGAAAACCATAAAGCCAGCGAACACGCCCGAGAGGATTGCGCTCAGTTGGCGGGACACCCCGAGACGGACAAAAACGTCATCGAGTAAGGCGAGAAAAGCGCTGACGACGAATAACACAATCAGCGCGCGATGGATGCGGAGCGGAATCATCGGGCAATTGTAGGTCACCCACCCATCATCGGTTTTGAAAAATATGCCAACGCGAGTCCATTCCTACGTCTAAGCACCCGAAATCGGCTGTATTTACGGGATGACTGCCACTTTCGCGGGTGGGATCATCGTCATATCAAAAGTGAGGTGATTTATGGGCCAACATCGTCGGTTTCCCGCTAGTTTTCTTCTGGTCGTTGCCGTTTTGGCAATTCCGTCGCTCCTCTATGGTTTCATTAGATCCGCGGAGCACGCAGACGAATGCGCTGCCATTACCAAGGAAGCTCCGAACCACGCCAAGAGCACCTTGAAATGCGAGTGAAGGCTGCGATCTGCCTAATGCTGGCAGCACTCCCGCCGCTGGCGTCTGCAGAGGACGGCGAATACTGCGTAATTCCGAAACTGGTCCTGGGTGTTCCCACCACGGTCGAGGTTCCCTATATCGACAAGCCTTTTTGCGGCATGGCATTGATTGACAGTCACTACGTCCGTCTCTCGGAAATATCCAAGGCAACGGAGGAAGGGCTTGTCTCTTGTGCATCGGACGCATCCTGCATCAAGACGCTGCGCTACTACCGGGACGAAGCAAAATCCACCGAACCATACATCATCATCTTCCAAGGGCCACGGCATCGGAAGTCTGCCTGACCGGCAACCTTTTCCAAAACCACCCTGGTCGTTTCGGTACGCTCTTCGGTAGTACCAGAAGGAGTCCACGAACATGACGACCACCACAACCCACTTCGCCACTGCCCGTGATGTTGCAAACGCCATCGCCTCGCTCGGTTTTCAGGCCAGCAATGAAACCATCGGGGCACTCTCTCGCAACTGCCGGGAAGAATTCCTCGAGCACCTGTCCAATTGCATCTCCGGTCAGGATCAGGATGGCCTGAGCAAAAAGACGATCGGGAACCTCATCCGCTGCCTTTCCCCCGACATGGTGGCCAGAATCAAGGCCATCGCGCCGGAGGCGACGATTGACCGGATTGTGCCTCTTGCGAAGGCTGTGCCTACCAGGCTTCTCTCAGCCATCGAGGCGGCCGGCAATCCGCAGCATGATCGTCACGACGACGCCAAGGCTTACCTGAGCGCTGTCTTTGCATCGGCACCGGCCGGTGAGCCCCCCTCAAACGAAATGGCCCCGCCGCCGGCGCCAACTCACAAAGAGCGCGCCGCCTCGGATCAATCGGCATCTTCTTCCAGACAGCAGCCAGAAGCGACCGACGGGAAGAAATACAACTCCTGCCACGTTTATGGGTCTGGTTACGCGCTTTGCTTCAATGCTGGCCAGTGGGAAGGTAAGCCTGGCGTAATGGTCGATGCTGCTGTCTCGGATGGGCCCAAGTCCTACGACTGGCGGAACGCCTCTCATATTTGGCTTGATACCAACGAGGTCGGCGCCGTGTTGGCGGTCTTCCGTCGGTGGAGAAAAGGCATTGAGTTTGCAGCCCACGGCGCGCAGAACGACAAAGCATTCTCCATCGAGTTTCAGGGTCAGCACTTCTATGCCAAGGTGACCGCAAAGAAGGTTGGGAACCACCCTACGCGCGCGGTAAAGATCATGTCGACCGATGCGACTGCTGTTTCGATTCTGTTTCTGACCCAGCTCGCGGAAAGCTATCCGACGATTCCGCTCAACGAGCTACTGGCTACCGTGCGCGCTACGCACGAGATCAACGATGCAGCAGCCGCCTGACATCGAACAAGTTGCCATCGAGGAGGCCTACAAACGGCCTCTCCTCGATCGCCTCAAACGCATGGGCATAACGGCCTGGCACGAACCCCTGCTCTGCCTGCCGAAATCATTTCTCGACTATTCCGGCGTCTGCACGCTCAAGCAAGCACTTCCCCGCAATGATGTCGTGTCTGGTCCCAAGATATTCACCCTGCTAGTCTCGGAAGAAGCGGTCGTTGTCTCTCAGCCGAAAAAGCGGCTGATACTCAATGCTACCGATGGCATGCTCGTGGTGAAGATCGTGATCTTCATAGATGCCGGAGTAGAAGCAGCACCGTGGAAGCGACTTGAAGTTGGCGAGAAATTCCATGTCCGCGGCGTCCTCCAAAATTGGAACAGCACACTTCAGATGGTCGGGCCAACTATGATCGAACCTCAGCTGGTCGGATCAGTCGTTCCCGTCTACGAGAAGCGGCGCGGCGTGGTAGCCGATGGGGCGATCTTCGATGCCACCAGGCACGCTCTCAAGCACCACTTCGATACCTCCCGAAAGAACCTGGTCGACAGCTACAACGGCATGTCTGAAGCGGACATCCTGGTCCGCTCAAGATTGAAGGCGCCGAGCATTGATGTAATTCTGAGGGCCGCCCACGCGCCACAATCTGAAGACGAAGGCATGCGGGGAGTTGCGGCCATGCGCCGCCTCGCAGCGCTGTCCATTGTGGAAAACGCTCGCCGCCTGAAAAGCCGAGATCCGGTACCTGCTTCGGTGGTCAACATCCCGCTTGAGCTCATCGACGAACTGGCCGCCCAACTGCCTTACCCGTTGACCGGAGACCAGCGGATTGCAATCCGAGAAATCGTCGCGGATATGGCATCCCCCTTACCGATGCGGCGGGTACTGAGCGGCGACGTAGGCAGTGGCAAGACGTTCTGCATCATGATCCCTGCCTTGGCCACGCAGCGCCTGGGCTTTCGCGCCGTAATCCTTACGCCAAACGCCCTGCTTGCCGACCAGTTCGTAAAAGAGTGCAAGCAGCACTTTGGCGAGGATGCCAACGTGATCGCGGTGACGGCATCAACGAAGAAACTGGATCTGTCCGGCAACCCAATTCTGGTTGGGACAACAGCCCTCCTCACCCGCCTCAAGGGCCAGTCGGCACCGGCCTTCTTTGCGGTCGACGAGGAGCAGAAAATGTCGGTTGGCCAAAAGGTCGAACTCACCGGCCTCTCCAGCAACTACCTCCAGGCAACCGCTACGCCGATTCCCAGGACCACTGCGCTGATTTCCCACGGGGCGATGGAAGTATCGATCATCAGGGAAATGCCGGTGGTCAAAACCATCTCGACCCATATCGTCACTGCCGGCGAGCGCAAGCGCCTCTTCGATCACACACGCAAGGTTCTGTTCTCGGGAGGGCAGGTCGCCATCGTCTATCCCATCGTGAACGACAACGAGCAGGAGAAGAAAAGCGTTGTGGCCGCCTACGCCGAATGGGATAAGCAGTTCCCCGGCCTCGTAGGCATGGTCCACGGGCAGATGAAGGAAGGGGAAAAGCTGGCGGCCGTCGACGGGCTGAAAAGCGGCAAGCAACAGATCGCAGTGGTCAGTAGTGTGATCGAGATCGGTCTGACCTTGCCCAGCCTACGTTCCCTGATCGTCGTCCACGCCGAGCGCTATGGCACCAGCACATTGCACCAACTCCGCGGACGCGTAGCCCGTCACGGAGGGACCGGCTGGTTCTTCATCTACCTGCCGGCATCTGTCTCGCCAGAAACCAAGCAGCGACTTCAACTGGTTGTCGATTACAGCGACGGCTTCATCCTCTCCGAAAAGGACGCAGAACTCCGAGGCTATGGAGACCTGTTCGAGGATGCCGAGCGCCAAAGCGGCAATAGTCGCAGCACTGTCTTCCGTTGCATCGACCTGACACCAACTGAAATCCACGCGGCCGCCCAAGCTGCGGCCGATTCCAATTCGGCCTGACGCAGAGGCCTTCCTTCACCACTATCACAGGACAAATTCACATGTGGTTCAAAAACCTGATCATCTATCGCCTCCCCGTCCCCTGGGCTATGGACCTCGCCAACCTGGAGGAGCAGTTGGCCCGCAATCCGTTCGCCCGTTGCTCCGGTAGTGAGCAGCAGCGAAGCGGCTGGGTGCCACCACGCACCGGGGGATCCCTGGTCTTCGCCATGAATCGCCAATGGCTCATCGCGCTTTGCACCGAGCAACGCCTTCTCCCCTCCTCTGTGATCAACGACGAGGTGAAGGAACGCGCTGAAGCCCTTGAGGCACAGCAGGGGTACGCGCCCGGCCGCAAACAATTGAAAGAGCTGCGTGAGCGGGTCGCCGAAGAACTTCTGCCCCGCGCCTTCACCCGGCGCCGGACGACATTCGTGTGGATCGATCCAGTCAACGGCTGGCTGGCGATCGACGCGAGCGCCATCGGGAAGTCCGAGGAGGTCATTGAGCAGTTGCGCCACTGCCTCGACGAATTCCCCCTCCAGCTACTCCATACCCAGTTGTCGCCTACCTCGGCGATGGCGGACTGGCTGGCAGGCGGCGATGCGCCGAGAGGGTTCACGATTGACCGCGACTGCGAGCTCAAGGCGGCCGGTGAGGAAAAGGCAGCTGTCCGTTATGTCCGGCACCCGCTTGACGGCGACGAAATTGCCGGCGAGATCAAGGCCCACTTGGCCGCCGGCAAGTTGCCCACCCGTTTGGCGCTTACCTGGGATGATCGACTGTCTTTCATTCTCACCGAGAAGTTGGAGATCAAACGCCTGGCATTTCTGGATTTGATCAAGGAAGAGGCCGAAAAGAGCGCCGAGCATGCCGACGAACAGTTCGACGCCGACTTCGCGCTAATGACAGGCGAACTGGCCCGCTTCCTTCCGTCTGTTGTTGCGACCCTGGGTGGTGAAGTTGTCGAGACTGCGAAATAAATAATTTTTGGAGGTAAATCTGTGAAAACCATTCGAGTTGTTGCTGTAGGCCTGATTCTGTCAGCGGCTATGCTTGTGTCGTTCGGCCAGGACTTCTTTCAGTTGTGGCTCAGTAGCGTGCCGCTCCATTCCTGGGAATTCGCTATCGCTGCTATAGCCCCACAAGTAGCCAATACCGCAGGGTTTCAGGCTATCGGAGCTGCGACATTCATACTGCTGTGCCTCGGAATAGGCCTGTTTGTGAGCAGTATCTTTTATTCAACCATCGATGACTGGGTTGTTCGGGCTATGTCACCTCGCCCCGTTCGCAATTTTGTCCAATCGAGCAGCGGTAATTCGCTGCGGCCCTCTCCTTGAGCAAACATTCTCTTGCTGAAATGAAAGGCAAAAAGGGCGGCTATACCGCCCTTCATCTATCCAGCAGCAGGTAAGGCTGCACGAATATTAGCCACGAAAGGAAAAACATGTTCGGTCCGAAGAAACCACATACCACCGCCAAGCCCAATGGCGTTGATGTACTCATACAAAAACTCGCCGCCCTGCCGCCGGCGATCGACCTTGTTTTGGCCGCTGTCCTTGGTGGATATTCTTTCGTGGCAATCTACGTGGACAACGCCAAACTGGTCGGCCTGGTGTGCATCCTCTCTGCGTTAATCTTTGCCATGCTTGGTATCTCTGCGGTAATGCGGGAAATGAAGGCCTTCAAGCTCGTCGAAAGCGGCTCTACCCCCGAAGCCCTTCGCTCGATGAAGACACAGCAATTTGAGCACTACCTGACAGCCCTTTTCTCTCTCGACGGATACCGATTACGATCCGCCATCGATGAACTCCACCGACAGGATGATGCTGATCTGATTGCTGTACGGAAAAAGGAAACTCTTCTGATCCAGTTCAATCACTGGGACGAGGACATGGTCACTACCAAACACATTCAGTCTCTGCACAAGGCGGCAACGGTATTCCGCGCCACTGGCTGCATCGCTATTACTTTCGGCCGATTCTCTCCAGAAGCGATTGACTGGGCGGAACGGAAAGGCGTGGTGCTAATGACGATTGAAGACGTTATCGACATGGCCTGCCGCCTCACTGGGATGTCCGTTCAGGACGCCCATCCCCTGCCCTCGTCTGAAGTCCAAGTCGAACAGAGTCACGAAATCGCGGAGATTGTGCGTGGCCACCATCGCTTCCTGATTGTCGACTTCGCTGGCCTCGACTACGGGCTTACGCGGCTCAATGAATTACTCCTGGAACATCCGGCGTACCAGGTTGTTGCATCCAGCATCCCGATGGGTAAAACGATTGAATCGGTCCGTGAAGGACTGGGCGATTGCGGGAGTCGCCTAATAGGCGAAGTTGCGCAGTGCTCCGATGGACGCTATTTCGCTATTCAGAACTACCTATTGACGACAGCGGAAGGGAAACAGGCCACCTGGTTGGCACTTGATTCCGAGCCACGGAAATTCCCTGAAGGGTGCACGGAACTGATTGCCGTGAACAGAGCATTTGGATTCGACTCGTCTGCTGCTCAACGATTGCTTGAGGCTATGTTGCTGGTCGATAAGCGCGCGGCAGCCGTAGCCGCGTAACGACACTTAAGACTCGGCTAATGTCGTGGCATTGCCGTAGGGTTGTCCTGGCCGAACGCCAAGAAAGACTTCAGGCGTTCTTCAACCCATCCAGACCGATTGCCAACATCCGCCGGCGCACTGTTGGCTATTTCCTGGATGAACTCGTTGGCCAGCTTCTCCCCTTTGGTTTCGACCAACTGGGCAACCGTATTTCTGCCGAGCGTGACAGAAGTTCGGCGGCCGGCCACGATCACGTTGATTCGCTTTGCTGCTGCCTTGCTGGATACCGTACCTTTGCCGACGCCGGCATCAGCCAACGCGGAGGCGATCTCCTGGCGAATAATTAACTGAAGATCCGGAGGCTGTAAAGCTTCTTCAGGTTGTCCGAGAAGTCTGGCAACTTTTGCTCGGTGATTAGCCGCAAATGATCCAACGAGCTCGTCATCTGCACCACTATCGGCGAGCGCTTTGATGGCAGCTCCGACAATGGCATTCAGTTGGCGAGTTTTGATTTCATCGTCAGTCATCGTCGAAGTATAACGTGCAGCGACTCCTCGGCATATCGCCACATACCTTGTAGCGGTATGCGCACACCCGAATTCCGATACTGGATTCGGAGCACATATCCTGCATACCGTGAAAAGTATGCAGCACTGCCGACTGAATACTCACCGTGATTTCGTAGAAGTTGGGCCGACGAGGGCAAATTAGGAGTTGTTTTTGGGATTGAAAAAAGAGAAACCAACAACTATCGAGGCTCAAAATGGTGAGGCTGGCCCAGGCGTAGCCGTGTTTTCCATCTTTCCAATAAACATCCCAGATGTTCCCGGCTGCTTATACGCTGTAGAATCATATGGTTACAGCGTACACCTCGACAAGATTGCATACAGTCGACGGTAATCGCGACCTAACATCCGATGTTCTGCATACCGGCGCCGGTACTCATGACGTCAGTCGACGGCAGTTCCGCATACTACTGAGACCGGGCATTGAAGTCGGCGGCAGTTCTGCATACCTTAGCGCCGAATTCAGTGTCTATGGCAGACTCGGCACACCGCTTGCCATAGAGTATCATCGCCTCCGTGGAACCAGAGACCAACATTGCCGTCGACCCTAACTTCGATATGCGCAGGCATGAGCCTGAGCAGCCTTCGTTGTTTCCGACTGAAGATCTGATTGTTCCAGAAACACTGCGCTCAATGCGCAAAGCGGTCAGCGCCATCCATGCCACTCCCGCTAAACCGGAACACAACCAAAGCCTCAACAATCGGCGACTGTTCGATGCGCTGATCATGGTCGCCCAGCTAGATTGCCGTGGGAAAGAAAAGAACCTGATCCCACGGATCAAAGAAGAACGTCTTTCCCCGATGTTCGAAGTCCGTATCACCGATCTGGCGCGCCTGGCCGGCATTCCTGGCAAGAATTTCGAACGCTTGTACGAAGAGCTTGATCAACTCTACTCCATGGATTTCAACTGGAATGTTGTGGGTGAAGACAACCAGGTCGAATGGGAGTGGAAAGCGCACTTTCTGTCGGTCTTGGGTAAAGGTCAAGGGATCAAACGAGGACTAATTCGCTTTGCCCTGGATCCATCGATCTTGGTGATTGTGCTGGAACCAAGCCAGTGGGCAACGCTCTCTCTTCAGGCAATGCACGGCCTGGGCACTGGGCCTAGTTACGCGCTTTTCCAGAACTGCTGGCGATATATCAACACTTACAACAAAATCACCGCCGCGTTTCCGACGCATGTCTGGATCAAGCTCCTTGTAGGAGAGTCGAGATTCGTCAAGGAAGAAGGCGGCCGGACAGTTGTCGACTACGGTGAATTTAAGCGCCGAATCCTGAATAACGCCATCGAGCGTGTCAATGCGGTACCGGTCCTGGGCTATACCCTTCAGCTCAAAGAACATCGATCGGGGAACCGTGTATCTCGGCTCCAGTTCAAGTTCATCTCAAAGGAACAAGAATCCCTTGGCCTGCCGCTTACCTGGCCAGATGATGTGCTGAAAGTCCTGGATGGGATGGGGTTTTCCTCGAAGGACATTGAGGACATGAGCCAGGCTCACTCGTTCGAAGTGGTAGCCGACTCCATTGTGCGACTCAAGGCCGCGGAAACTCGGTTACGCAGTCAAGGCAAGGCCATTACTGCTCGCAAAGCCTATTTTGAGGGGATTCTACGGAACCTGACCGCAGGGGCCGCCGGCGAGGACCTTGACCACGAGAAGATTGAGGCCGAGGTTCGGCAAATGGAGCTGCAGAAAGCAGCTGAGATTCGTCAGTTGAAAATGCAGGAGGCCTTCTCAGAGCACCTTAGAAAGCGCTTCCGCTCATGGATACTTGTCCTGTCCAACGAGGACAGGGAGCAGTTGGTGAAAGACTATTGGGCTAGCGAAGATGCCAATCCGATCCTTGGGAAAGCCCTGGATAAGGGGCTGACAGAAGACAACCGCAGTGCTCTCTCTACGATACGTGGGTGGATGGAAAAGCACCGACCTGAGACTATTGCCCAGATCTTTGAGAATCCCGAGGACAAGGCCATCGAGGCATGGATGGCCTGGAAGCTCGCCGGCGAGGACGCAATCCAGGGCTAGTCGACATCGACCCCGAGTTCGTGGAGCTGGCCAGCCATCTTGCGGTTCTTTCCATCCAAAGCGATATAGCGCTGCAGCAGCTGGTCATGCTTCGCCTGCCAGTAGATGGCATCACCGGTCTTCTCGGGAGGTAATAATTTTGCGCGCTCAGCTTCCAGAACGCCGGCCGGCAGACCACCCTGCCCTGCTTTCACCATTTGCCTGAGATCATCTACGCCCTGGAGCAGCAGACGTTGGCTGTCCTGGTGGCCAACCAACAGCTTATCCAGTTCTGAGCGCGACTCCTGTAGTGAGGCGCGTAAGACCGCGTTGTCAGCTTCAAGGACTCGCTCTCGTTCCATACCTGCATCAATTGCATTTTCAAGAGCAACCATGCGTTCGGACAGCGTTGGGGCCCCGGCGCCTATCAACGCGGAAGCCCGAATCTTGTCACCAGAGAGAAGCTTTTGGAGTTCTTCTTTAACGGTGCTGAGCGACCCTCCTCCGGCTTTATCTTGGATAGCGCGTAGGCTCAGTGTCTGTCCTCGAGCAAGACTGTCGCGAAGCGCTTCGCGGATCAGATCTCGATAGGAGTGCTTCGAACGTGGTTTTCGGACTTTTACATTCATCGTATCAGTATAGAGACAAATGATACGATACGTGGAAGTTTTTCCAGTGGTGCTCGAATAACCGGTCAATTTTCCGTGAAACAATCACCCTGAAAATCACCGGAAGCCATCATTGGTGAGGCAAATGAAGGTGACGATAATAATGTGCGGAAACCCGTGAAACAAATTAACCCCATCGGTCAATGCAACACAGCAACACCGCTTTATCACGTAATCCTGCAAAAATATCGTAACGCCTTTGGCTTCGTTGAGCAACAGCCAACGCATCGCCGAAGTCCGACAATCGTTAGCCACGCGGCCCGCTGCGCGTCCATGCCGGACGGCCTTCTCAGGGTTCTGGGGCCACAGAAAGACAACTTTCAGGCCTTGTGTACACCATTCCTACGCGTAAACCCCACATTTCGGCTGTATTTCTCGGTTGTGAAAATGTGGACGTCGACCATACTTGCGCGATTTAGAAGCTTGGGACCCACACCGGAGCCCAAAAAATGCGCGAAGCAGATGGAGGGTTGTGGCAGCATGGCAACGGTTGGTAGGGTAAAGCTGGCTAAAGTGGCATTTAGCCTACCAAATGCGCTTGACAAACAAACGCCACCGTCCGAATAATGCTGAAACTCTCATATTGGAACTAATGACATGGACCAACTCAGACCGACATTTGCTTACGTCTCCGGTGTAGAACATCGATTAAAGTCCGCTGCCGCTCTTCTTGGCATCTCCGAGAACACGCTTCGCACCACGCTTACCGAGAGTGGGATCGAAGTTCGGCGGGCAAACCAGGAGAACCCGAACGCCCCTGCTGTGCGGCTTTTCGATCTCCAGACGATCTTTGCTATTGCGGAATACCGACGTGCAAAGAAGCTGACCAAAGGTCCCGAAGGAAAAAAACCAATTGTCATTGCTGTCGAAATCATCAAGGGCGGCACCGCCAAGACGACCACGACCTGCGAAGTAGCCATTCAGCTTCAGCTCCAGGGCCTCAAAGTCCTTGTGATCGACATCGATATTCAAGCCAACCTGACACAGCTGATGGGTTACGAAGCTGACCTCTCGGAAGATGAGGCTGAAAGCTTTGGACTGACCAAGGAAGCAATCGTGAACGGTACGTTTGCAACGATCTGCGCCCCGGTTATTGAGCGCAACGCGCGTTCGGTTGATGCCAGCACCGTAATCAAGTACCCGTTTGGCCTGTCTGGCCCAGCCCTTATCCCGTCTGACACCTACTTTGGCGATCTGGAAAATTCGATTGCCAAGAGCAGCGGCCCGCGCGAATTGGTGTTTCAGCGTTTCTTCAGTGAATCCGTTGCTGGCCGTGTTCCTGGTCTCAATGTGAGCGATTTCGATGTTGTCCTATTTGATTGCCCACCGAACGTGAGTTTTGTGGCCACCAATGCGATCGCCTGCGCCGATATTATCGTGGCACCGGTGAAGATGGAGTCTTTCTCTGTCAAGGGGCTTTCCAAACTGGTCAGCGAAATGAACTTGCTTGCAAGTACCTACCCATCGAATGTAGCGAACCCGGAACTGGTCATCCTACCGACGTATTTTTCTACAAACCTGCCTCGCGTTGGCCGGATGCAGGAAAAGCTTGCCCAGTACCGCGACTTCACGTCGCCCTCCTCTATTTCTCAGAGCGAGGAGTTCCCCAAGGCCATTGAGAATTACCTGCCGCTCACGCTCACTAAACCGACCTGCCAGCCGGTTAAAGAATACCGGATGTTCGTTGATTTTCTGATCAAGAAGATCTTTGCGGTTTCCAAGGCAAAGGATCTCGGCAACACGAAGGCAGCATAAGCAATGAAGCAGAGACAAATCAAAGCGCCTGACATGCCGTTGGCGCCGCTCAATGTTCCTCAACGAACAAAAACGGTAACCCCCCCTTCCCCGCCGATGCATGTAACAGAACGGGTAAAGGAGCGTCCGTCGAAAGCGGTGGAAGTGACCGGCGGCCCTGGCGAATGGCTGATGATTCCACTTTCCCGGCTCAAGATTCACCCGTTCAATTCTCGGACGCAACGGACTCAGGAGCGGATTGAGGAAGTGCGCGACATGCTCGAGGCCGAGCATAAACAACGGGAACCAATCACAGTCGTGCCCGGGCGAAAAGCCGATGATCTGGGGTTCTATTACATCCTCTCCGGTCAGACGCGATATCACGCCGCCAATCTTGCTGGATGGGCCGAATTGAAGTCTCAGGTGAACGCCGATATCGATCCGGACGATCACCTTGGATTCTTTGCCGCCTCGATTGAGCACAATACTTCCCGGCCGGAGACCGATTGGGATCTAGCAGTTAAGGTTCGCGCCTTGATTGAAGAGCAGGCTGACATGCTGAGTATTCAGAAAGCGGTGCGACGCGACGAACGCGGGTTGCGGCGCCTGATAGCTATGTCCGATCTACCTGAGCAAGTCTTGCTGGTGGTCAGGGAAAACCCGACGAAACTCACCGCGTCTGTCTGCGAAGTATTGAAGTCCGCCATATCCAGTCTCGGTGACGAGGGTGTTGCCACCCTGGCGAAGGAGGTTGTTGAGAAGGAGCTGTCTCGGCGTTCTCTCCAAGATCACATTGATCGAGCCATTCGTCGGAAGACCAAGGGTGGTGGTGGCGCAAAGCGAGCCACGCGCCAGTTCATGCTTCCGGTTGTTGTGGGAGCTGACAAGAAGGCAGGTGAGTTCAAAGTCATGCAATCACGCAACGAGGGTAATCGGTTATTTTCCCTTACCGCCGATTTGCCAGAGAACTTGGTCGAGACGTTCAAAGCTGACATCGAGGCAGCCATCGCAAAGCTGGCGGCAAAGCATAATGAAAGCTAACTCATTGATTTATAAGGCCGGCACCGGTGCCGGAGCCGTGCAAGAAAAGGATTGGCGCCGGCCGCGCCGTAAGTCATTGATTTATAAGGGCGGCACCGGTGCCGCCCCATTTTGCAGAAGAGCAAGATGATCTCTGCGCAAAACGCACAACACCAAACGAAGCCCAGGCAACCCCTGGGCTTCGTTGCATTTGGGGAAGAAGAATGAGATAGCGCCGCTGTTTCGGTAGTACAAAAAGAAAAACGCCCCAAGGCGGCAACCTTGGAGCGTTGGGAGGATCACTAGGACCTCGTTTGCACATGCGAATCCTAAACCCCCTCCCCTTACAAGTCAATTATTTCATCGGCTGAATTAAGGCCGAGGGGGATGTTTATGCCTGCGATTCAGGAAGTAGTCGGCGCAGACGATTTAGTAACTCGTTCACGGTTGTCTCGCGTAACATCAACGCGACGCCGGGCGGCTGTCGCAGTGCCGTCAAAATACCGCAACCGCCCTACCCCACTCCGGACGGGTCTCTATCGAGTCTGGGAGCTTTCCCTGGGCTTCGGCTTTACCAGGAGCACGACTGCAGTTCTTCAGGCCATTCTCGCAGCCGGAGTATCTATTGAAAATCCGTTCGATCCGGTATTTGCTAGGAAGCGGACTCTCGCAAAAATGGCAGAGGTAAGTGAGGCCTCAGTCTACAGAGCCCTCAAGGAGTTGGAGGGTGAAGGGTGGATAATCCGGTCTGCGCAGCCTCGCCTCGAAGATGGTTTGCTCGACCTTACAGAAATCACCATTACGCGGAAATTGGCGATAACAATCGGGCTTATTGTTGACGATTCAAATAATGGAGACAACAACAGCGAATATTTACGAGCTGATATTTGCAACGAGCCTAATAAACCAGAGGTGCAAACTGAAACCAGCGCACTGAGTCGAACAGGCCCTTCAAGGGATCAGCTGAACTCCGCAGAAAGCGATGAAGTGAGGGCTGAAATTGCAGCAAAAAACTGCAATTTGAGAGACGGTTTGCGAGTCGGTCCCATATATACGGGTGAACAAAAGGTTTACCCAAAAGCTTCAGTTAACTACCAGTCCACGCGCAGCAATTTCGTCCGAATCGAAGGAAGGTCAGTAGCGCGGGAACTGGTTTGGCTAATCGCCGAAAACCGACTTACCTTCGGGGGGTTGTTCCAGCTGCAGTCCTTAGCCAAGAAAGTTCCTGGTCAGCAGTTATCAGATTTTGTTGCCTATAGAAGCAATCGAATCCGTCAATTAGAAACAACTAACGATTGTTATCGATACATTAAAAACTTAATTGCTCAAGGCCTGGATGCGAAGTTCCTGTGCGATCAGCGATCAAAACGTGACCACAAGGTCCATCGGCGCGAGCAGCGCAATGCTGCTGCCGATAAGCGAAGTCAGTGGATACGAGCACGACATGGTTTGGTTTTCGTAAATCCGGAGACAAGGCGGACGTACGAGGTGAATGCAAATCACAGCCTCCTGAATGTCGGTGAGGAAGGAAAGCCCTTGAAGGTGCCGTGTTTGAAAATTACCAGTCGCTTCATTAAAGCAGTTGAGGAGAGGGTTTTGATTCGCTTCGTTCCTGAAGAAAATCACGCTAGTCGTGAAGAAAGCATCAATCACCTTGCTGCTATGCAGCAAATGTTGAAGCGAGGGTTTTCATCGCCGGCCCGTTGCTAGGCGGTGGGGAGGGCTTGACAGTGGAATCAGAACAATCGCAAAATGCGATCATTGCCTGAAGTGTAGGCATCAAGAATTTCGCTTCGACGTAGCTTCATGTCGGGGTGCAGGTTTTTCGGGTTACCGAGAACGCTAGCAGAGCAGCGATAAGCTCCGCTTCAATCTGGCTCATGTGATCGAGCTAGGTACCTGCAACCCTTTGGGGACTCATACGCCCCAACGGGGCTTGTGACGTCCTCAGAAAACACGAGGTACGTCGTGAGTAATGCAGTTTCTCAAGGGGCATCAGTCCCCCTTGTTGCCGCGCTTCACCCGGGCACGCAAGTGCTTTACCGGTGGGCAAAATGGCAAACCCAGCACGCTTGTATGAGAGCTTTCCGGACAGGTGTATTCCGCAAGGGAGACATTCGTCTGGTGGTTTATCAATACGGTCGTTTCCTTTGCTGTTTACTGAAATTGGCGGATACAAAGCCGAAGATCAGGGACTTCAGGGAATGGCGAGAATCTTTCGCTACCGTAAAGGGCAAGCTGGTCAAACGTGGTTGGGCGCTGGTATCCGACAGCGAGGAGGTGAGTCATGCTACTCACTGACTTTGATCTGTTCGGCCATCCGGTTGCTTCGCCGCAATCAGTAACATCTACTCCAGTTCGTCGTCGCGTTGTCTCGCAAGCTGTCAAGCGTGCGAAGCTCGCTCGTCATCTTGAAAAATCCAATAATCTCGTGCTTTTCGACGAGCTGCTGGACTACCTCAAGGCTCCTCTACTCAAGCACAATGTTGATCTCGACGCTACGTATGCGTCCGATGTCGGCACGGTAGAGGTCATCGAAGTTGATGAAGACGGTGAGTTGCGTACGCAAGAAGCCGATGATGCGGTTGTCATTCCGTATGAAGCATGGGGGAATGACTGGGTTACTGACTCGAATGGGCTTACCTGGTCGAAGGAAGGTCTGTTGTTCACGCAGGTGCGTCTCTTCTGGCGTTCTATGGAAGAACTTGCACTGAACAACAACGAACAGGAAAAGTGGTCCGTTCTCCGCTGGATTTTCCGTCCGGCGATCTGGAAGCATTACGTGTTCGACAAGAGCATCGGCAAAAGCCATTGCCTTGAAGTGCATGAGCGTGACGAAACCTTTTCTTTCCATAACTGCTGCATCGCAGCTCGAGTGGACGGAGATGTGGTTCGAGAAGGTGTCCGCAGGAATATCCCTGTGGAGGTTGTCAAGGCCGTCGAAAGAGTTTGTACCTTCGATTGATGGCTCCCGCTAGGGGTACACCCCTAACGGGGCATGTGCCCCTTTTACTTTGCCTTTGTGAAAGGAAAGCACCATGTTTGATTTGTCTGCAATTCTTGTATCTGTGACCTACAGCCTCTGTGAAGTGTTCGGACTTGATCCGATCGAGGTTGATCCAAGTATCACCGTGGAAGGGTATGTAATTCCTGACCCAGCCACTCTCTCTGACCCGGTTGCTGCTGCTTACGCGGCGTATTTGCGCTCCGCGGTTCCGCCGATCGATCCCAACTATCAGTTCCGCAAGGATCTGGTACGCGACATTCGTTATTGGTGGCTGACGGGGGAGGGTGATGTTCTCCTGCTGTGGGGTCCGACTGGCTCTGGTAAGACCTCGGTTTTTGAACAATGGTGCGCTCATTTAGGCATCCCCTTGTTCATGGCCAAAGGTCATCGTCGCTTCGAGCCGATGGAAGCCTTCGGGCAATTCGTCGGTGGAGAGAATGGGACGACGCCGTGGGTAGATGGACCGGTGACGCTGGCGGCGCGTTATGGCTTGCCTTGCATCATCAATGAGTATGACCGCATTGCTGCGGACAGGACGATTGTGTTCAACGACGTGTTTGAAGGTCGTTCGTTCCCTATCCCTGGCAAGTCAGGTGAAGTTGTAACACCCCAACCGGGCTTCCGCGTTGTCATCACGGCCAACACCAACCTGGTGGAGGATCTAAGTGGCAACTACGGCACTGCCAACACGCATGACATTTCGATTCTTGAACGGATTGTTGCCCTACACATCGGGTACCCGTCTGACGATACGGAAGCGAAACTGTTGGTAAAGGAACTGGAGCAATTCAGTGACGATCTGCTGACCTACTGGTTCGACCAGGAGGGCATCAAGCTGGCCACGCCGAACGGCATGAAGGAAGGATCCGCCATCAACCGCGGTGAGTTCATCTCTGGCCTCTTGGAAGTTGCACGGCGGATACGGGCACAATCGAAGGATGGTGGCAACACCTCCGACGCCGCGCTCGAGCGCACGATGTCTACGCGGATTCTTCGCAAGTGGGCTCGTAATACGCTTGCTATGGCAGGCACTCCTGAGAAATTGGGTTTGTCGGCCTTGCACCTGTCGCTGAAGAAGTACCTCTCCAGCCTCGCAACGGAATCGACCCGTATCGCCCTCCATCAAGCGGTGGAGAGTGTCTTCGGTGTTGGTGAAGTAGTTAAGCCGTAAGGAGACTTCCATGAGCACGAATAAGTTTGTGGGAGTTGCTTACTGGTCGGTGACCACCTCGGTTGCTGATTGGTTGGCCAGGGCTCTTGATGTCCTGAAGCCGGTGGAAAGGGCTGGGTTGGCGGTGCTTGGATATGACTGCCTACCTGGAGGGGATCAGTTGTCGGTTCAGTTTGGCGAAGAGCGTCATCAGATGCTGGTCGCCGACGGCAAGGGACGCGGAGTAGTGCGTTCTACAGAATCGGCTGCAATGTTTGTGGTCTGCCTGGTAGCTTTGAGAAAAGCCCTGGGCGACATCTCGGTTGTGACGGAATCGCAAGAGACCGTCCCGACACTACCTCGTCAGGCCTATCCGCTCTATGCGGGTACTTGGCTGCGCGTCCTCCCGGTCGCGCAAGAACTTGGGCTGGCTACTGGGGCGGACTTCACTGCTCGCCACAACGCTGTCCTTTCCAATATGTTCTGAGGAGAACGAGATGACTCATCTGATCGACAAACTTCTGGTTCTGGTCATCTTTGTGGCCGTCGCAACCGCCCTGTGGCACTTCTATCCGTACCGCCAGGTCCGGGAGAACAAAGGAAACCGAAAGGAATCCGTGCCGGAGTCTCAACCCGTTGTACAGCAGCAGATGGAACTTGCTCCGGTTTTTATGGGGCAGGAAGAGATAGTCGCGTCACCCCTGATCGTGCGTCATTTGACAGATAAGGCGACGTTACTTGTGCGTCACCGGACGACGAAGCAAGCCTGCACTGCACACCTGATCATCTGGTCGGGTGCTAAGCGCAAGAGCATATCGGACAGTTACTACGACCTCGGTGTTATCAAGGGTGTGGTGCCGAACGATGAAGTGATCGAAGAGTTCATGGCCATGGCCAAGGAACGAATCGTGGAACTGGCTCAGCTGGGCAAGCGGAAGCGGAAGGTTGCACAGGAAGCAAAGCAAGAAGAAGTAGCAGCAACACCTGCAGTAGCGGAATCGGCCCCGGTCGAAGCTGCCGTTGCGGTAACTGAACAGGTTGTGGAAACACCCCCGGTTGTAATGGAGGACACCCCGCCTGAATCGATCAAGCTCAAGCGGTTCCCTTCTGTGTATCGCGGCATCATCAAGGAAGTCGGGATGATGAAGCAGAACAAGGGCGAGCGAGAGTTCGAAACCTTCGGCGTGCTGTACGAAACGCAAGAAGGGATCGTCGAGGCAGTATTCGGCGCCAACCTCCGTACGGCCCTGCGCGACGCGAAAGCGGACGTAGGTGACCATGTGGAGATCCTGAAGATCGGTCGCAAGACCATCGAGAAAGGAAAGGCCCCGATGAATCTGTTTAAGGTCGCCAAGCTGTTAGCAACTGCGTAACACCTTCTTAGTGGGAGTGAAAACCTTCGGGTTTTCGCTCTCCACCATTTTTTGTTCAATGGAGGTTCATCGAGCCCCTATCGAAGAAAAAAGCATCACCCCAGTTTTGCTCCGTTTGGAGTCAAGCCGCTGCCTTGGTCGGTTATCCGAGAGCTCTCTTACTCACGTTCATGTGAGTGAAATTGGGGTCGTTGTTGGGCCTCATAAACTTCAGAAATGCATACCTCCCATCCGTAGCATCGAGGATGCAATTCTGGAAACGCGGTAGCTGTCGTATCGCTACCTTCTCAACTTTACGCCCTCTCCGGTTGGCACCCACATTCCCGCGCTCATTGAGCCGGCCGGTGAGGAGCGTAGAAAAAAGGATGCCGATAGATAATAAATAGTGTCACTGCGGGTGTCCAAAAAACAAGCACTTAGAAAAT
>VIKE01000047.1 GCA_008080565.1 Rhodocyclaceae bacterium
TCCGAAATCAAATCGGCCGCTCGTTTTGTAAGACCGACGCTGGTTCCTTTTCCGTCTACCACCGACTTAAAGAAATCTCTGCTGTTATTCACCTGGTCTTCAACGCGATGACTCAGCGACAGTTGGCGCTCTCTGGCGCGTTGATATTGTTGGTTCGATTCGGCAAGCCGCATTTGCGCTTCAGCGCCGGCGACAGAACCCGTGGTTTTGGTAATCGCACCACCGGAGGGTGTCAGATCCGTATTTGCAATGGAGCTGATGCGTGTCATCGGAGATGTTTCAACGAGCGTAGGCGCGACAGCCTTTTCGTTAAAGCGATCTTGGCCAACCACTTGTTTTCCGATCCCCGCCATCGTTGCGCTTTGCGATAGGGAAAACAAGGTCGGCACCAGGAGCGTCAGACTGGTAAGTAGGGATGCTGCGGCCCCTACTTGCAGCGATAGCACGCGGTAGGCTTCGACGGCAGCAGCTTGATTGATGATTGCGTTGCCGGCCAGCGACGAAAGCCCAGCGCTGATCCGATACATAATGATTGCGTTCACCAGCACGGCCCCGAAGTTATAGACCAGGACGCTCCAGATCATTGTTTGCAGGTAGGCATAGGCCATCTTGTACAGATTCTGGCCGAGGAAAATCATCACAATGATGAATACCGGCGAAAGACCGATGATTACCGCAAACAAGGCATCCGCAAACGCACCGAAGCCCGACATGAAAGCCGATCCATTAGCTGCCGCGTCGATATTCCCTTGTTCGATAGCGTTCGCCAGCCCTGCCGATGCCAGACACGTTGTTTTGTTCGAACCGCCCTCTTTCAAGCAATCCAGGTTGCGCATGAGTTCCTGGCCGAAAATGAGGTTGATCATCTCGGCATTCGCTTTATCGGCGCCAACGGCGGTCATTGCGGTGGTCAGTGCAAAATTCCGGAGGCCTGCATAGGTGTTGCCCAGGAGGTCGAACGTGTATTCCGTCGAGGATGCACGGTCAATCGCGTTGGCAGGTGCTCGAGCGCCATTGGTGGAAAATACTTGGCTGGCAAATGCTGAGTTGATTTCGCCAACAACGATTTCCACGGCGCTTTCGCAGCTCAATGCAACGGTGTTGCCATCCGGCGGCGTCATGTCGGTCACGAATGCCGTCGTGTTTTGACTTGCAGCCTTGAGCAGCACGCCGATCGAGGTCGGAACGGTGGTGCCCATTATGGACAGGCTCTCCGCGGCTGTGCCGCCGCCAGCCAATGCGTTGCCGGCGAAGGACACCTTTTGATTCAGCAAAGCAAGGTCGGCACCATTGTCGATGCACGAACCGATGATTGCTCGCAGATCCGATTGAATTCTCGGCAAACGAGTTAGCGCCGTTCTCATTGAGAGAAGGGCGCGGAGCGGCTCACCGAACGTTTGGTTGGTGGTGCCACCCAACATCGTATAGTTCGTGTTCACGGCCTGATACGCCGTTTCCATCTTCCGAGAGAAATCTATCGAGAGCGCCGACATCAGGACTGGCGTAATGAAGGAGACGACGGGAACGTTGTCGACTGCGGCAACCGACCCGTCGCGCTCCGACTGAACGATGATCCGGGCAGTCATGGTGGTGTAGATGATGACCAGCAAAATACCGACGATGAAGTTCACGCCGACGTGCCGCAATGCCGCTTGATTGTTCGGGTTCAGTAGGCGTTTGGCAATGCCAAAAAACAAACCGACAATGGCTGCGACCGCGATGGCCACCCAGTAATAGTTAAGGCTTTCACCGTCGCTGACCAACATTGCCTGGCCGTTAAAGATGGTGGCCAGCAGCCCCACGTCGCTATAGGTGTTGAGGGTAAATTCATCCATGATTATTTCGGCGAGGTGTTGAGGCGGGTTGCATTGAGGATTTCCTGGACGCGCTCGGCGGCCGTGTTGTCCTTGGAACAGAGAGTTTCAAAGTGATTACGGCGATCCTGTAGTTTCTCGATCTGTTTGACCTGGTCGGGCCCAACCAGATAACTGTTGCCGCGCTGGATGCCATTGGCGGCCGAATGCAACGCCCGGCCGATTTCTGCCATGAAGCAATGTTCCATCGGCACCGCCAAGCTGCGGGCGATTTTGATTCGTTCGTTGGGGCCGCTCACCCGAGAGACAATTGCAATCAGGTTGCCACCTGATGCATTGATGAATTGGCGCTGGCCAGCGGTAAGCGTTACGTTGCCGCCGGCATTGAACTTCCCGATGATGCTGTCTGCGGAAATGGTGGAGGCGTCGGCGCTGCCATACAGCATATTGTTGATCCAGCCCCGGATGCCTGGGTAGGTGTAGTCTTCAACCTTCATGTCCGTGCACACTTGGTTGTCGGTTCCATCCCCTGCTGTCAGCGCCCCGGGATTCATACACTTGTAAAGCTGGAATTTCGCTGTTGGCCTCGATGAGCCAGTGCCACCGCCGACCAGAAGGCTGTCAAGGTCGATCAGCGGGCGGCCGGTACATTCAGCCTTCGCAGAGGCATCCCCTTGGTAGCCGCCCTTGGTGTCTTCTGTCCCGTCTTCGCCGTAGCTTTTGCAGGGCACCCCAGAGATGGTGTAGCCGAGCAGGGAAACAATGACCCGGTTGTTGAGTGTGTTGGGATCTTGTGTGCCGAAAGTATCCCCGCCATCTTCCATGCCACTCAAGCCCAGAATGTCGCCCACACCCGATGCAACGATGGCTTTTACTGTTCCATTGCCCAGTTTCGGCGCGTAGGGTGCGTTCTTGGCCAGCGTCTCGTTTGCCTTTTTCAGGTAGTTCGTGGCGGTACTCATCGAGTCATCGAAGACCTTGCCGAATGCTCCACCGATGGCGCCATCCCCGCCAAGGGCGTTTTCAATACCGCTGGCCACCGGGTCAACCATCATCTTTGCGAAAGAACAGGTGTTCTTGGCCAGGTTGTTCATGTTCTGCAAAAGCGTTTGAAATTCGGTAATCAGCGCATCGAGTTGCGGCGAGGTGCCCTTGATCACAGCTTTGAACAACAAGGGGACCGCATTAGCGCCGATGGTGCGAAAGACTTGAGTCAGCTGCTCGCCTGAAATGAACGAGAAGGAACCCATGCTGAGGTCGATCCCGCCGCAGCCAGCGTTAAACCTCGGGGGGTCAAAGGAAATCAGGTTGATTGCCTTGATAGGGGTTCGGATGGCGACAGAGCCACCAATGACACCCATTCTTTGCCGGTTGGTAAATGGGCCAGCTTCCGTGGTGTTCGACATGAACAACTTGCTTAGATCCGAGTCCATGATTCGGGCGTGAGCAACTGTTGATACCGCAAGTGCGGCGCTGAGGACGACGGCGATGACAGATTTATGGGCGTGCATTTGGGGCTCCTGCGTTCTTGGACTGCATGCTCTTGGCAAGGAATGGTTCGATTGCCTGTTTGATCGAGGCGGGATCGTTCGGATCTATTTCAATATCGTTGATGTCTTTCGCGGCAATGACGCCACGATTCCAGGCGTTTAGGCCCTCTACAACATCCGGGCTCAAGAGGCCTGCGAACGCTTTGGTATCGCGCGTGCTGCTATAGCCAGCGTAGGCAATCGTGCGCTGGAGTTTGTCCTGGGAATAGAAGCCCTGCGAAACAACTAGGAAGCGATTGTTCTCAATCCCCTTGGTGTAGTCCGGCTTATGGACATACACGACGGACGGCGTTAGCTGCAGGCCGAGCGCCCGGAAAAATCCATTGTCCGCAACCAGCGGGCCGAGCGATTCTGAATACCCTTTCGGTCGCTTTCCGTCGATGGTGATTACCAGGACGGACATCCCCATGTCGCGCTTATGCATACGAATAACATCGAGCATGTCTTTGCAGAAGGTGCAGGTCGAGTCGACAAAAACCCATAAGCCGCCCTGCTCTGCCATCTGCTGGTTGGCCTTGTCGATCGCTGTCGAGTTAACCTTTCCGATGGCGGCCTGGCCGAAGCTGGCGTACGGGATTCGATTGTTTTCATCGACCAACGGATTTTCCCGCATGACCTCGACAGAGCGAGTGGCGTAGTTCTGCGCTTTGTCGTACAGCACTCGACGCAGATACATGTAGGCCTCGATGTCTTCTTTTTTCTGGGTTTCCTGTGCACGGCGCTCGTAGATTTCGATGTTTTGGCGAAGCCAATCCAGCGTAATTTTTTGCTTTCCCGGCTTGGGCTGATCGGGTTTTTGCGGAGTCTCAGCCGGCTTCGGTAGTGGCGCCTGTGGGTCTTTGGGTTGTGGGCGCGACCATGACTTGCCGCGGAGGAACTCCCCTAGTTTCGCATCGTCGATGTAGACACCGCCTGACCCCCAATTTTCATTTTCGGCGTGAGCTGCACCTGAGGCACCAAGGATCATCGACAGCACCAGCAGGCGAACGTATGACATGCGGCCCGCCCGTTAGATTAATGGCGTTACTACGCCATAGACCGCCGATTGCGGGACCAAGCCGTAATAGCGCGAATCGAAAGATCCCGGCGCGGTGCCGATCACAAAATAGTGATCCGGCGGAATCGTGATCGACTGGAATTTCGGGGGGTATTTCACGCTGAAATCTGTTGAAAGCAGAATCCTGTTGACCATTACGCCTTCCGGAGTGACTTCCAGCTTGTCACCAGGAATACCAACAACCAACTTGCCCAGAAACTTCCCCTTGGGAAATATCCCCGGGGCGACGGTTGCCGGGTCGAACGAAATCACCTCTCCAGTCGTGAAGTGATGATTCGGGCTGTGCTTGACGATGGAGAACTTGAAATCAAGGCACGTCTCTTTTTGATCGTCGTAGCCGAACTTAACTCCAAGGGTCGTTGTCACGACCCAGCTCGCTGCAACTGTCAATGCAACACTAGCCAAGACCTTTTTCCACAACGGGGCGGTGCGAACCTTCTCTCTGAGCATCATTGCTTATCCCCGTTCGCCGGATGAAACGCGTTGACCAGCTCCTGAGTGATGTCGAGCGGCTTGCCCGGCACTGCGGCCAGTACAATCGCGCCGACATCGGACTTGCAGCTTTCTTTTGTCAGGACCGCGTAGCCCTGATCGGTGTAACGTTTTTGAACCGCATTGATGGCTTCTACAACGCTTTTGCGATCATCGTCGCTGAATGCCGGGTTGGCGAAAACGATCTCGGCTACCGCCGCTTCCTTGTCCAGGAGCGCGTACTTGCCTTCCGGTTTTGTCGGCAGCAGATTGACCATGACCACCATTGTGATTAACGCGGTCAGCATGACGATGACCAGCATGTGATACCCGTTGAAAATAGTTTTTTTCATGCGTGCCTCAGAGGGAGCCAAGAATTTCGTCGATTTCACGCCGCAGGATCTCTGCGTCATAGCCTTCGTTGTGGATCAGGTGCTTTACCTGACGTTCAAGCCACAAGCGCCGCGATATGGTGAAGTTGTTGGCGACACGTTCAACCGCTTCAATAGCGGACAAGCCTTGGTTCATCAGGGCAAATACGGCGTCGCGTTCATCCTGTTCCGTGTTGTACACCATGAGCATGAACGGGTTCAGGTAATGCCGAACTTTTTCATACGCCGAGTCGGTGATGATCATCATCTCCGAGTATTTGCCCTTCTGGGTTTTTGTATCGCGCAACATCCGCTCGAAATACGGATCGCTGGCGTGGTTTGCCCAATGTTTCTTTTCAATCAGCTCCTGGATTGAATCGGCTTTTTGCTCGAGCACCAGATTCCAGTTTGTTGACCGGCGAATGGCGCGGCCGGCAGCGTTACCTTCGAAGTCGAGCGGACTTTGCGTAATGGTCCAGATCGAGCCCCCGTCTTTCCGGGCCTTGCGGTAGAGCCCCTCGATAGCAGGAACTGCACTTTCCTTGGCAAAAATTTCCCAACTTTCGTCTACACCAATGAACTTGCGGCCTTCTGTTCCGGTCACCCACCCCAAGATCCGATTGAGGACGTAAAACAACACCACTTCCATGAGATGCGGATCGGCGGCAAGGCCACTCAACTCGACGACAACAAATTGCTTGCGGCTCTTCAGGTTGCTTGGTCCCGAAAAGAAGCTGTTGCGCCGCGAGTTTTCCGAGAAGGCGCGGAGTTTTGCGGCAAGGTTCCGGGCGGCCTTTTCGGTTTCCGCCAAACCGTAATCCTTGGAAAAGCTGCTGACCTGTTTGGCATTGTGTTCGAGCGCTTCAACCACCGATTCGATGCCCTTTTTATCGGCATTGCGACCGTCGTCATCCTTCCATGCTGCTCGGACCGCTTCCAGCATTGCGGTACGCTCCCAGTCGTCCGGGACGTCCGTAAAACAGGCCATCTTGAGCATGAGGCCGGCGATGGTTTCTTCTTCGCCGCTAAAGGTTTCGGCCGTCAATCCAGAGAAGGGATTGAGACTGATCTTGTTGTTCTCGAGGTCGAACGTGATGTACTCACCATCCACCAGATCGCACAGCTTGCGATAGCTGTTTCCATTGTCGACCATGGCCACGAAATTCCCTGCGGCCAGGTTGTCGATGATCATCTGATTGCAGACAACCCCCTTCCCTGCCCCGGGCTGCGCCGTGATGCTGCCGTTCATGTTCGAGTTCGTGCAGAACGGATCGAAGAAGAACGGCTCTCCGCGGGGGGTCCAAAACAGGGAGCCTGAGCTTTTCTTGTTGGCATTTCCTCGCCAATTACCGTAAACCGGCAAGAGGGCCGATGCGCTGGAGCTAGGCATGTCCACCTCGTTGTCCAGCTTTTCGGCGATACGCCGAGAATAGTTGAGCGGGAGGGATTGCGCCCAGCGAACGCCGGTATTGTCTTCGACGACCGCTGCATCAAAATCCTGGTAGTTGAGCAGGTTTTTGATAGTCGTCACGTCGCGCAGCAAGCGCGCTTCAGACTCTGAGCTGCCCTCTTTCGAGAACACCAGGTAAGTCAGTGAGGCTTTGGTGTACTTGTCGTGGTGATTGTCGATCCGATCCTTCATGTAGGCGAGATCCGCTACCACCTTGCTGGTTTCTTCGCCAAGGCGGAACATCTCGGGCAGCGTTACTAGGTCTTCCCGGGAGCGCAGCGCTCGAACCAGGCGGGTATGTTCACGCTCTTGCTTGGCGAGGCGAACTGTGGCCGAAATGATATGCGGAAGTTGAATGCGCTGGGCGCCGCCGCCATCCTTGGGCGGTCCCTCGTTAAACGGGGCGCCAATCAACAAATTGGCCACGCCGAGCGTCAGTTCTTCCGCGTAGATCTTCGGAACGATTGCCGTGCACTTCGCGCCCGGCAGGGTGATGGTGGAAAGTGCCTCGAAATCGAAATGGTCGGCCGGCGTGAAGACCTGGCGTTTGAGGTCAAGGGCCGGATCAAGAGCTTCCGCCGGCGTGTACTTGTCGAGCATCCTTGCGGCTTGGCGATAGATGCCGATCACTTCTTCTGGTGAGCGCGACTCGGCATCCGTGAAGCCGGACCCCTTGAGGGCCATATAAAAGTCGTCATGTTTCGCGACAAAGTCAGCAATGTTTTTAGGATTAACCTCTTTGCCAGGAATGGCGAAGGAGATAATCAGTTTTTTGAAATTTGATACCACCAGATCGGGCAATGCGCCCTCGGTCGTAGCTGCTGCACGGGCGAGTTCGGCGCGCTGTTTGACTAGCTCCTGCACCATTTCTGAGCCGTGGTTTTTTTGATAGCGATAGATTGCCGGCGTGTCGAAGTCGGGGCCGACAATCAAGTTGACCTGCAGCACACTGTCGTCCGGTGCCGTTTTGAAAATGGACGAGATAAAGACTTCAAGCTCTTCCCCGCCACCAGTGATCGGACTGCATTCATAGATGCGACCAACGTACGTGTTGGGCTCGCCGAAGTGCTTGGCGATCAGAATGTTTTTCCCGGCGACATAACTCTCGATGGCGAGTAGTTTCGACGCGGCGGAGGTGAGTTTTTTTGTCATGTCGTATATAAAGGAAAATGGCGAAGCGGGGGTCGCTTCGCCTTTCTTAAAACGCTTGGCTTAGAAGCGGGCGGTGATCAGGGCGATAATCTGATCGCCGCCCAGGAAGGCCGCAGCCACGCAAATCAGGATCGACGTGAATACCTTCATGCCGCGTTGTTCGCCGATGAACATGCCGATCACGCCGGCGAACAGGGCGACAAACGCCAGGGCCGCGATCCAGCCCGATTCGAGCAGGTTGGCGCGGAACCAGGTGATGAAGGTTGCAGCAGCGCCCTGCGCGAACGCCGGGAAGAGTGCGCCGCTCATGCCGAAGGTTGCGGCCAGTGCTGCTACTGCGGCTGCGCGTTCCATGCGTTGCTTGGTGACGTTTTGAATCAGTTGCTTCATTTACAGCTCCTTGGTTACTGAGGGTTAGAAAGTTGTAAGCCCTTGTCGGACTCGATTACTGCGGTAGGCATTGGCGCTGTCGGGGTATCCTCCAGCGCCGCTGCCGGGGTTGCTCCCTTGATGTCGGCAGACGATGCGTCTTTTGCCGGCTTGAAGGGGTATGGGTTGGTACTACCTGTGTTGCCTGCTGCACTGCTTGTTGCTCGTTTGGCCGGCGCTGCCCCGACCCAACGGGCGCCAACCACTTCCTGGAAGATTTCCGTGGGTTGATGCAGCTTGTCGTTGGTGTCGACGTAGCGATTGACCCAGATCTTCTGGATCACGGGAGCGGCGCGAACCGGGGCGCCTTGAATAACCGGGCCGGGTTGGCCGATTTCATGCGGCAACAGGTTCGTGCTCTTGGCTTTTGCGGTAGCGGTGGTTTTGCCTTCACTGGCGTTTGCATCGTTGTCGTCCAGGTCACCGTGATACTTGCTGTACGAGAGGTAATCGAACGGCTTGTCGTAGCGCGTATCCGGGATGGCGCCCACGGTCGAGCGATCAATGCCGCGTATCGAACGGCAATACGGGTCCGTCGACTTTTTCCCTGAGCAGTCGAAGTTTTCCTGGCCAACCGGCCGAAACACGGAACAGCCGGCGGCACTAACCGTAACCAGCAGACCGATAACGAGGTGATGAGAAAGTTTGGAATTTTTCATGTGTGGTGGCCTACTGATTGGCAACAAACTTGCTGACGGTGAGGGTGTCTTGCAGGATGAACGTCACGCGACGGCCGCCGATCACTTCGACGACGGGGAGCATTTGCTTTGCGTAATCGAGGTAAAACTGGGCCAACATCTCGGCGGACTTCGAGAAGCCGCCAGCCAGCGCGCTTTGACCGGCGTAGGCAGGATCGGGCCAGGTGTACTGTTGCTTTTGGTTGCCCATCGCCGTCGAATTGAAGCTGTTCATCGGGGTTGGGGTAAGGACGTTCGCAAAACCGCCGACCGTTGATGCCAAGAACGTCCTCATCAGGAGGGAGCCTTGCTTGCTCACGACGGTGCCAGACATACCCGCCTTGCCGTCTTCGCCGAAGCCAAGGGCATCCATCGTGCCTTCGAACACTTCTCCGCTCTCGGCGATGCAGCTGATCCCATCCGCCCGAAGGTAGGCGCGTTCAGATGAGAGATTCCCCATCGCCGAACCCATCACGAAACAGTCCACCAAAGCCGAATTTTTCCAGTTGTTCGGCATGATCGCGGCACCCTTTATCTTTGCGACAAAAGGAGTGAATAAGTTGGCGCTGCCACCTTTGCCGGTCACATTGGGCTTCGACCGGCTACTCGTGGTGTCAATGTAAGCGTCGATACCCGTCACCAACACCGCTTCGAGGCCGACGCCACGCGGCATCGACAGATCGGGTTTGACTGCTGCTTTGTCGCGACTTGCCCCCTTGGCTGCTTGCGGACGAACAATTTCAAATTCACTGGAGCGGGCCGGCGGTTGTACCGGCGCCAACGGGGCGTCAAGCGGTGCGTTCAGGTGCGTGGTGTCGACGGGGGGCACAGGTGCGCTGGCTCCGCCGGCAGTGGGGTTGGGGAGCGCGCCGCTCAATCCCCCTGCTTCGCCGTTGGTGGCTTGTGGGGTGCGATGTTCGTAAGCATCGAGACGCCTTGCCATCCGCTCGTTGTTTGTCTTCAGTTCTTCGACGACCATCTTCAAGTCGTCCAGGCCTGTATTGCGCGGATTGGTCGGTAGAGCACGCAAGACCTTGGAATCAGGCAATTTGGCGTCGGGCATGTCCTCAATCACCACCCCGGCTTGTGCTGCTGGTGCGCTCTTGGTCTTTTTTGCGGCCGAGTCGCCGACGTTCATGCTGATAACCCGGTATGCGCCGCCTACTGCGATAACACCCAGGAGGATGAACATCAGGTTGCGCGAACCCGGGTCCATATCGTCGATCTTCTCAAGGAAGACCCGTTTTTTCTCCAGGAGGACGTCCTTGATCGTCATTGCGACTCTCCCGTGCCTGCCCCTTTGGTGACGACCACGAATGCGCGGGTGTGTTGTCCCGGGGCTAGCGTATCAACGGGGAAGATAGAAACCGCAAGGATGGACGGGTCGCACTCGCCACCCAGGTTTCCGCCCGAGCAGAAATCGGTTTTGCTGACAGTCGCGACAACGGTGCTTGCATTCTTGACTTCGTATTCCCAGATGTCGTCGTTGCTTGAGCTGTAGCGGCGCATCGGTTTGATCAACAGCGAGTTTTTGGTAACAAGCGGATAGTCGCTAACGTCGTCGAAAGCGTAGCCCTGCGGCTTTTTGCCTTGCGCCAGATGACTGAGTTTTTCCGCAATCGCAGCTTGTTGAGGATCGCTGGCGCCAACTGGCAGGTCTCCGCCAACTTTCCCCTCCAGAACCACTGTGACCAGCTGGGCCGAAAGATTCTTTTTCGGGGTGACCTGCAGGCCAATCACGTTTGTGTTGTCGTCGGCGTCTTTCAGCCAGATCATGAAAGGCCGATTAGTGGTTTCCTCGATATTGACGAAAACGTTGTTTCCCTCGATAGAGATGGTGGCTAGGCCCTTGGAGAACAGCGCAATCGGTTTCGGGAACGGCGTCGCAATGAGATTGCTGTCGTCCTTCGACAGATAGACCACATGCAGCGTCTGGCCTGCGGCAACAATCTTCCGCTTGTTCGCATTGAGCAGCTCCTGAGCGCCATCAATCCGCATCACGCCAGGCAATACGATTTCGCGCTGGATTGGCTGGTGCACAGCCACGTTCGGGTGCACATCGGTTGAGTCAAATGGTTTTGCCGGGGCCGGTTTTGCCCGAACTACCGGGCGGCGCACTGTCTGGACCACTTTTGCTTGCGGGGTGGTCGATGTTTTGGGCGGGGCAAGATCCGCGCTTGCGCCTTGAGCGCCGGTGTTGGATTGAGCGGTGCCCTTGGCGGGATCAACGGGAAGCGTACTAACCTGTTGGCCGAACGTCGCTCCGCTCAGCATTGCAATGGTCGAAAGAACAAACAATCTTTTCACGTTGTCACCTGTTGTTATCTGACGTTGGGCTGGTTCAAGTCTTGATTGCGGCTCCATTCTTCGGCCGGCTTCAGGTCTTTATTGGATTTCCGGAGCTGATCGAGATACTTGGAGTCTTTGATGACGTCGCCGAATTCCCAATAGAACTCGCTCGCCTTCGGCAGGTAGTTATCGACTTCCCACTTGAAGCTGAAAACAATCGACCGTGCGTCGTCTTTTGCAGCATTCACAAAATGCAGGCGACCGCGCACGAAGTGCATCTGTAGTTCGGGGTCGAATACGTATTCGTCGCGAGATCCGGGGCCGGGGTTGAACTCAAAGAACTGCGTACCCGCCTCGTGTTCCTCGAGTTGTTTTTTGACCGTTTGCCGGACGCGGATCGACAGCTGCGTTGCAACTTCCGGCCGGAACCAAGACTCGATTACTTTGATCTGGTTTTCGTAGTTGCCCCGGTTGATGTCGCCGATCGCATGGGACAGCGCCAGGGTCAGCGCTTTCATCGACGCTTGGTCGATAGTGTTCTTGCTGAAAATCGTGTCCTGAATGCCCGGCGTTCTCAGGATGATTTTTTCATCGGCCGTCACAACCTTGTAGGCGAGCATCAATGCAATAACGCTGACGCAAATCAGCGCGACCAGGATGCGATTGAGCCAGTACCGATATTCGTCGATAGTCCACGAACGAGTTAGAAATTCCATGTGTTGGTTTCCTTAGCCTTCTTTTTGACGACAGCAGCGATGCCAGCCCAAACAGGAGTGCTATCGCCGAAGAATTTTCTGCACCGCCCGAGAGCTTTTGAGTAGCTCCCAAAGCCAATGCGGTACAGGTATCTTGCGAAGAAGCCGGGGATGGCTTCTTTTTTGTAATCGAGGTAGATACGGTTCGCTAAGTAGCAGACGAGCAACACAAAGAAGCCTGCCCAGATGTGGCGGGCAATCGCGAACACGAAAAACGCAACAGCCCCAATCACCGTAGGGGCTCCATCTTTCAGGTCAACACCGAGGCCGTAGATGGCGTTGGTTACGCCTGCGAAGCGCGGGATGCGAACGCGCCGGCTCATTTCTCACTCCCAGCGTCGACATAACAAGTCAAATGGTCCTTCCAGTCGCTTGCCTCACTGCTGGCCAGCACGGGAACACAAATCTGGTTGTCGCGGCGGATGACCTTCGGCCAATCAATCTTCTGCGCCGATGCAATGAAGGCTTTGCGTTGCCTTATCTGTTCGTCACGAAGTTGATCGCGAAGAATCTTGTCGCGCATAGATGTAAGCGCTTCTTCTTCGTCGGCTGTAAACAACTCGAAATCAATACGGCTTGACTTTTCGAGTGCAATTGCTTGCGTTTTTTGCCGGTGGTCGTTCTGCTGCCCGTAAATATACGTTCCGCCGTCCTGATACTGGATATTGCCGGCACCAGACGAATGCACGGGCATCGGCAAGTGATATGCATCAATTGCAAATGCCGGTATCGTATGAAATGCGGAAGCCAAGATAAGGATTGCACTGTATGTTTTCATGTCATGCATAATGTACATTCATCCCGTAAATGTCAATCAATTTTTGCTGTTCGGTATGGCATTGTGATACTTCTTGTTGGCAATAGCTCGAACAAACGGCAGTGCCGATTTATTGGCAAATATCCCTAGTGCCTCCGGGATTGTCATTGCTCCCGTGACCTTGGAAAACGTATCTGGGGAGCCGCTTAACCCCTTTGCAATCACGAATGCCGGCACAGCCGTGACCTTGAAGGCCCGGAAGGCTTGCGGATAAACGATCCATTCCGGTCCCGATTTGTCGCAGCAAGCAGAGTTCACGTTGAGGATTCGCTTTTGTGTTTCGGCGTCGTTGCTGCCGAAGCCATTAAGAACCACAGTGAATCCATGATTTCTGGCTTGCCGCGCTAGATTGATCAGCTGGCCATCGTTCATTGTTGTGCTAACGAACAAGTAGGCATTGGCCTCGGCATTCGTGGCGCTTGCTTGTGGAGTCATGATCTTCTGCAGGTCGGCCGAGGGTGCGGCTAGTCCAGATTGGGCAACGAGCAACGAAAGGCTCAAAACAGCCAGGTGAAGTGTTTTCATGTCAGTTCGCATTGATGGTTTGGCAGCAGTCTTTGCGGCGGAAAATGTAGTAGCCCATCGCCGCATCTTGCGGTCGGCCCGTTCCGCGCTCGACCAACATCAACGGGCGAGAGACGGGAGTGCAGGCGTTGTCCGGGAACGGGAAAATGCGATTGAATCGGTATTCCCGCTTGTCCATCACAAATTCCGGGACGCCGAGTGCGCCACAGGATTTCAGGGCTTCGTCGCCTGCGGTGCTGAACAGCAATCCGGAGGCGTGCAGCTTCGCCAACACACGTAGCGACAGCAACCTGGACATCTGCTCCCAGGTGTTTGCAATGGTCAGATTGCCTGTGACCGGGTAGATCGGCCCCCACGATCCTGCGGTCCAGAAGAATTCCTTGATCGGAAAGTCGATGGTGGCGGCAATCGAATCAGGCCCTTCCGCCGCGATCGACGCCGCTCCAACGAAGGGGTATGCGTATGGCGTCAACACCATGGCCAGGGTGTCGTCATTCCAGGTTGGGTCGGCCCAGCTGGTGTATGGAATGTCGAAGTCGCGGTTGTCAGTACAAGGGCTGTTGACGATGAGCCCGAGAAGGGTCATTACCGGAGAAAGGTACTGATTGACGTGCAGAAAGGCGGTTTTGCTTTTCCCGCCAACCGGCGCGTTGACAACATGTGCGGCACCGTTCTGGTTTTGGTTCCATGGAATCGAAACCTTGACCCCGCCGAGTAGCGGCATACAGCCCGCGGTCACCGTGGTGTCCATCATGTATTCTGGCTCCCAGAAGCTCAGTGGAAAGCCCACCCCGACGTAATTCAGGCACACGCAAATAGGCGTTTTGCTTGCGCCTGTTTCGTAGTCGGTTCCGCCTCCTGACAGGTTGGCACCAGCAAGTTTGATCGGAAAGACACAGTCATAGCAGATGTCCGTAACCAGGTTCGGAAACTGGCCGGGGCAATCGGCAGCCGGTGATGCGAGGCCAGAAAACGTCAAGAGGAAGGCGGCACCAAGTGCCGCCAAGAGGTTTTTACATTCCATAGTCCACCCGTAAGTTGCCGTTGCCGCCATTGGATAAGTACGCCGGGACGCTCTCGATACGGATGCCGTACCAATTCGCGAGCGACGACAAAATCATTCCCTTTTGGTCGAAGTAAAAAGGGATGCCATTCCCGCCATTTCGAGTCTTGTATCGTTCCCCGATCTTGATTGGTGAGCCGCCGGTCAGCACGATCTTGATCGGCTTCTTTTCGCTCATGGCAACGGCGTAGTTCACCTGTTCATCGTCGCGGCCGTCGATCAGCAACAGGCCTGCCGCCGTGTCAGATAGTCGGCCGAGGCCTTTCAGAACATTGACCTTGGCCCCCCTCTTTGCGCCCGGTGCATCGACCGGGAGGACGTAGTCCAACGAATAGAGCTTGGTTCGCTGAGTGGTGTCAGTTCGGATCGCGAGCGGCTTGGGGTTCACCACAGCGTCGACGTTCCGTTCCTGTAGTTTTTTCTGCATGGCCTGGGCTTCGCCAGTGCGGTATTTCTCTTCCATCCGTTCCCGCAATACCGTGGCGCCGTCGCGATCTGGTTGGCTTGTTCCGGTGGCGCCCGGAATGCGGTAAGTGCCTAAATCTTCAGCTGAGGCTTGTGCAATTACTCCGACACAAAGACCTATTGCTGCCACGTACAGGCGGGGTTTCATCATGAATTGCTATCTCCGCTAACCCGCTCAAATGCCCGGCTTGGGGCTGGGGTAATTGGTTTCTCTTGAGGTGGGGGCTTTGGTGTTTTGCTTTTAATGGGAGGCTCAAGCCGATGACTCGCGGGTGGTCCTGCGGGCGCTTGTTCTTGGCGCCTGTAGCCGGCGTAATAGGCTTGGACGTCCTTGACGTACCACGTTTGTGCGGCGATGTTTTTGGAGGCCGGGCCTGTGTAATAGCACCCCACCGCCTTCCAGGTTTTGCCGAAGCGTTTAATGCAGTCGGCAAGAATCCATGCGCCAACTTTCTGGTTCGTGCACGGCTCGAAAAGGTGTTGCTTGGTAATTCCGTATTCGGCCAGCTTCGGCAGATGAACGGAGTAAACCTGCATCATCCCGAATGCTCGATGCCCAGTCTTTGGGTCGGCTGGTCCCACGGCTTCTTTGTGGCCGTGGGACTCTTTCCAGGCGATGGCTTTAAGCAACGTCGGGTCGATGGCTTGGCTGGCGCCAGCTTCCTCCCAACATGACGTTTGCGCCAATGACGTTTGCGCAAGCGCCAGCGCCGGCGTCAGTGCTATGACGACGGCGCTGGTCAGGATGCGGAAAAGTTTGCTTGCTATCACTGTCCCCCTCCCCTGTCAGCCGCTGGCGTTTTGCTCCGCAGCCCGAGCTTGGCGGGCTTGCCAGCCGCTTTTTAGCCGCATGGCCAGGAAGAAGGCGAAAGTAAGGGAGGCGTAGATGATCGCGCCGGTGATCGCGTAAACGGCCAAGGCAGTAGTGATCAAACCGCCGCCACCCCACACCTGCGCGGTCAGTAGCATGATTACGCTGGTCAGGAAAATGCTGACGAGGATCTTGGTTTCGGTGTTGGTAAACATCGTGGCCCCTTACTTGTCCGAGATCCGTTTTTTCAGATCGGTCAGCGACACGAAACCAGGAATGATTTCACCACTGGGCAACACGATCCCCGGGGTTCCCCCGATGCCATATTTCTGCATGAGGGCTTGGTTTGCGGCGAGGGGCGTTTCGCACTCCTGCTGCTCGGCCACTACTTCACCGGCCAGTGTCCTGCTCCATGCCTCGGCACGATCCTTGGAGCACCAAATGCGCTGCGCTGCCTTTTCGGATTCCGGCCCGAGGATCGCCACAGGCACAACGTAGGTGGTCAGTTCATCCCGAGCGGTGGCCAGTTCACGCTCCAGGCGCTTGCAATACCCACAACTGGGGTCCGCGAAGACAATCACTGCCTGTTTGCCCGTGCCGAGACGAATGGCATTTGCCTTGTCGAGGTCGGCCCAGCTGAACTTCGGCAGGACCGGCCTGGCTGCTTTTGTGCTGATCGGCTTACCAGCAACATGGTCAATTACGACCCCTTGGATCGCATAATGAAGATCGCTCGACACATAAACCGTATTCCCGGCGCGGTCAGTGACGGTGTAAAACTTGCCTTCAAAGACTGGCTTCGGCGAAACCGTGACGGCGTCAGGCGAAACCCCAAATTTTTTGGCGACTTCTGCGCTAGTCAACGCGTATGACGAGGTGGCCGCAAGCAGTGCTGCGGTCAAAAAAAGAGGTCGAAGAATCCTCACTGTGTAGCTCCTTGGGTGGGTCGATTGAGTTCGGTAGTGATCTTGCTGGTGCAACGCGGGCTGGCCATGTCCTCCGGTCCTGTGTAGGTCAGGCAGCTCGCAATTACTTGTGTGCCTTCTGGCACTTTGATGTCGAGGGTGAGTTGATATTGGGAGAAGCTCCTATCAAGTTCGTAGGGGGCATACTCGGCCGCTCGATAGATGGCGGTCGGGATAATTCGGCGCCCGACCCGTTGGCCCGGCTCGCCTTCGACCGCCAGAAAATCCAACAACACGTTCGGCAATTGGTTGGTTTTTGCCGATCCTTGGTTGGTCATTTTCAAACTGACGTGATACTCGCCGCGGTTGTCGCCGATGGCTATGTCTTGGGTATAAACAATGTCGCCAATGTTATTTGGCGAAGCAGGAATGCTGGCTTTCGATGTTTGGGCAGCAGGCTTGTTTGTGGGTTGCCTCTTGTAGTTGCCTGTCAAATACAAATATGCCGCAAGCACTATCGAAATTGTCCCGCCTATCATGAGAACAACGGCCAATATCCACCTGATAATACTTTGTGTGTTACTGGAATCCATGTTGTGAACAATAGAATTTAGGTTGGTGGGACTTTCGCATGCGAAAGAGTTGCGGGCTGTCAGCCATTGATGATCGCCTGTACGTTGCCGATTGCGATGTAGAGATAAAAGGCATTGGCGACGGTAAGCGCCACGGCTACGGTTGTTTTTCCGAAGGCGCGGAAAAAGTAGAAACCCCCGAGAACACAGAGCAGCTTGGCAATAACGATTGATGTCGTCATACCTATGTGCCTGCTTGCTCCGGCGAGCAAGCCGTTATGTTCGGTCTGTCCGTGTGCGATGCCATAGAGCGTTGTCGCCAGATCTGCGAATTGAAGCGCCACAAACAGCAACAGTAATGCCTTGGCGACATGACGCATGGCGGGAATGTTTTGCGGAATTGATGACTTCTGTGCAATCATGTTGCCAATTCTACAATCATCTTGGCATAAGTCAATCTATTTTGGTTTCTGAGGTTTCCCATGGGGCAACGGTATCTATTTGGTTTGCAGGTAAAGCAAGTTGTCGTGACGCGTTCGCCGCGACCGAAACGACGTATTATCTATGATGCCCGCGTACTTCGTATGCGTAAAATCAAAGAATTGCTATGTTTATATACGGTTGATTTGCGGAAAGAGTTGAAAAACGAGGGGATGGATATCACCGGCTCAAGTTTGTCTGCATACCTGCAGGGCAGCGTTCGGGACACTGAGAAGCTCGAATCCCTTTTGGTGGCGATGGAGGCGGTTTTTCGGCGGATGCATGCCATTTATGGATCATTGATTGACCGGCCGATGGTCGAGATCTTCGATTCGTGGTGTGCCCTATTGCGAATTAGTGGCGGGGCGCGCGCCAGGCAGCTGGCCACCATCGTTGGCCACGATCCGGCATCGTTATACAAGTGGTATAAACACAACCGCAAACCGTTACCGCTTGACCTTTTGGTTGCAATGCAGGCTCGCGTTGATGCGGAGTTGGCACGACGTGCTGCGCAGGCCCCCGACCCAGACTCGGAAAACTAACTTACCTTCCAGGGAGGCGATATGTCTGTCTACAAAATTGGCGCAAGCACCGTCCACGCGGACGATCCTGCATTGAGTGAGCAGCTGGCCAAGGCCTACGAAGGTAAGTTGCGACCGCTCTGTTTGTGCTCGAGCGAGGGGGTTCCGATGTATATCGCCAAGATTGAACCAGGCCGCTTCCTGGTCAAGCGCATGCCCAACACAGGAGGTCAGCATTCCCCGTCTTGCGACTCATATGAGCCGCCGGCCGAATTGTCTGGGCTTGGGCAGGTTTTGGGGAGCGCCATTGTCGAGAACCCGGACGACGACACCGCGACCTTAAAGTTCGCGTTCTCGATGTCCAAAGCTGGTAAGCGCACAGCGCCTGTTGCGAGTGGCGTGGAACACGATAGCGTCAAGGCGGACGGCAATAAATTGACGTTGCGCGGCACACTGCACTATTTGTGGGAGCAGGCTGAATTTAATCGTTGGGCGCCCGCCATGCGAGGGAAGCGCAACTGGTTTGTGCTGCGCAAGTTCCTCCTGCAGCACGCAGCCGGGAAGTTCGCCAAGGGGTCTGAGTTGTCCCAGATGCTCTACATTCCCGAGTCGTTTAGACCCGAGGCCAAGGACGAGATCACGCAACGCCGGATGGCTCACATGATGCCAATTGCCGCCTCTGAAAGCGGCGCTCGAAAGCTGATGCTGATGGTTGCCGAGGTGAAAGATTTTGCGCCGTCGCGCTACGGCTTCAAGATGATCGTCAAGCACGTTCCTGATTTTCATTTCATGCTCGCCGAAGATCTGTATAAGCGCGTCATGCGGCGGTTCGAGTTGGAAATCGGGTTGGTCGATGCCATTCCTGGTTCTCACCTCATGGTCATTGCAACCTTTGGTATTGGCCCCACGGGCGTTGCTTCTGTCGAAGAAATTGCCCTGATGTGCGTCAATGAAAATTGGCTTCCCTTCGAGTCGATGTACGACAACATGCTACTGACTGCCTTGGTTGAGCAGAACCGCCATTTCGTAAAGGGTATGCGCTACAACTTGCCATCGAGCAGTCCGCTGGCGTGCGCAGTTCTGACCGATGTCGGCGCCCGCCCGACCGCTGCGTACGTTGTTCCTCCTGGCGCCAGCGACGAATATCTTGCGGCGCTCGAGCAGCTCATCGAAGAAAGCGATTTGGAGCCTTGGAAGTGGGAGCCGGGAAATGGCGCTCCCCTACCCTCTTTGCCGGCGCGAGCCGACCATTGACCCTGTGTGATTGCGACAACAACAATGCAATTCGACCTTTTCAACAAACCAGATGGGCGCACCTCGTTTTTGATGCCATCCGGCTTTGTGCTGGATCTGTCCGCACCCGATGCAACTGATCTTCCAATCACCGATATTGCCCAATGTCTGGCATCGCAGNNNGGGGTGGTGCGGCGCGTCCCTGGTATTCGGTTGCTGAGCATTCTGTTATGACGTCTCACTTAGTACCACCGGCGCTCGCATACTCGGCACTTATGCACGATAGCGAAGAGTTCCTTGGAGATTGGCCGAGTCCGGCGAAGGTCATGCTCGGGCAGGATCATGTGAAAGCGCGTATGAAGCCGGTAAAGGATGCATTGCGCCGCCGGTTTGGTTTTCAGGATGAGCGATCAGAAATCAAGCATGCGGACCTGGTCTGCATGGCGACAGAACTGCGGGATCTTCTGCCGGCCGCGTGGATGGACTGGGGGCATCTCCCTGCGCCTTACCCTGGCCGAATCCATCCCGTTGGTCCTGAGCGCGCCTATGAACTGTTCCTGGCGCGCTTTGATGAGTTGAAGCACTGGGCAACGGCTCCTGTTACCCGATAACGTGCAATGCGCCCACTCGACCACACTACACCCCATGTTGGTGCCTGCAAGACCTTCCTTGCTGCCCTTGTGCTATTGGCTGGTGGCGCCACATCAATGGTACGTGCCGACATGTTGGGTTCGGGAACTCTGAACATCAAGCCGCGTGAGTACATTATTTACGATGGCCAGAATTATCAAAGCGCGCAGCTAGAGACGGCGATTGCTTCACCAGTGATCGGAAAGCCGGCGCAGCGGCTTGGGAGTAGCGATTACTCTGTTCCTCGCGCAGCCGATGGGCATTACTACCTTTCCGGTACGGTCAATGGCTTCCCTGTGGTGTTCATGGTGGACACCGGCGCGCAATATACCTCGCTCCCCGCAAACTTGGCGCGAAATGCTGGAATTCGGGCGGCCAGGGTGACCCCGTTTGATACTGCGGCCGGAAGGGAGCGCGGGGGGCTTACGGCGGCGAATGCCGTTACTGTTGGTCCCTTTACCGTTCCTAACACCCCTGTAGCTGTAATGGAGCGTCTTTCTACCCCCCTCCTGGGCATGGATGTGCTGAATCGCTTCCAGGTGTTCTACGCTGGCGGTGTTATGGTTCTGCGAAGCGCTCGGTAATTGTCCGTCCTGTACGGCTACGAAAAAAACGGGACCAACGGCGCGTCGAGTCGCTGGTAGAGGGGATGGACAGGCGATCCGTTCTTGTTCCTGCCAAAACAAAAGACCCTATTCGGATCACACGCCTCGCGTAGCATGGCTTCCACTATCGGGCCTCGACCTGATTTGTGACCAGGGTTCCCCCAGCTCACCACAACGAGTTTTGCACCCGATGCAATTCGGCGAATCCACTCATCATTTTCAGGCAGATTCGTTTCCTTCGTTTTGGCCAGATCCGCTGAATAGGTGCCACGGATGGACATGATATTGAGCTGGAAGTATGCGCCAACGCCCCAATAGTCCTTTGCCCGCCGAACCATGCCATTAACGGTCGGGTCGCCAACGTCTTCAGCTGCACCAGAGGGGTTCATGCTGATGCCGCATGCGTAATCATCTGGATTGCCCCAATGCCGGAACAGCGTAAATCGGTGAGTTCTATCCTCACTGAAAACGGTGCGCTGAACAATGAGAGGGTCAACAGCCGTTGTTGGTAGCGGGGCTGAAGAACCAATCGAAGCGATAGCGAGCTTAGCGGCCATTCCTGTTCTCCTGTTCTAATGATGGTGCCAGAGGTTCTTCCCCCTCGATGTCCGCCACCTTTTGTGCAATCAGCCGTGTCCAGTGCTCCCAGTCCTCATCGAGCATGCTTAACTGCTGGTGGTCGCGCAGAAATCGTTCGTCGACGGCTTCGTTTAGCCTCCTAACGTCTTCCAGTGTGGCCGCGTTGCGGAGCATCGCCTTGGCGTCGGGAAACGTTTGGATCTTGTCGAAGTCGTGGTTTGTGAGCATAGGTGATTGTGTTGCGCCTTAGGCCGGCACCGGGGTCGGACATGTGATTCCCCCATCGTCGTCATGACGTCTTTTGTTTGCGCGCTCCAGCCACAGGTAATCGCTTTCTCTGGCCAGCGCCTGAAGCTGCATTTTGGCCGCCTCGCCTCCTGTGCAATGGTGGCGTGCCCAGTCGGTTTTGGCTCGATCCCAGTCGATCAAAAGCTCTCCCGCTTTTTTCTTACGCCAGGTGGCCAAGAGGCTGTCACAAAAGGTTGACCAGTCGCAGCAGGCCACTATGCGCCCTCTTCCAGTATTTCGTGGCCAGCCAGGGACGACCACTGTTCAACGATGGTTATGATCTGATCAGGACCGTCGCCATCAACGCGGCAGTGCTGTACAAACCAGTCCCAATTGCGGCGATTGGCTTCCGTTGTTGCCATACGCTCTGCCAAGGCCTTCGTTGCTTTGCCAACGACAACTTTTTCGCCATCACCATCAGGCTCGCGAATTATTCCCCGAAAAAACTGCTCTCCTGGTGCCATAACGCTTCCTACGTGTTTACCTTGCATCAATAACGATTGGGCCTGCATTGCTGGTTGGGTCAAAAAAAACGCCACTCAGAACAACAATTTTGACGACGGGCTCGCCGGCGGCTATGACGCGTTTCCCTGTGCTGTTCGACAGCCCGTAGCAGAACGGCTCCATGGTTAGCGTTTGCACTCCGATTGCCGCTTGATTTCCTCGGCCGCGAAGGCAACTTCTCGGGCAAATTGATCTGCTCCGTCAACGGTATGGGCGTTGACTCCGCCTTGCGTTGAGGCAACGTTCGCTGCGATTGCTGCCAGTTCTGTACTGCCAATGTGAAGCGAAATGGTCATCCCTTGGGGAAGGTCCATCGGCGACAAAATGCACGCGACACCGAGTTGTTCAAGGCTGCTCTTGGCTTCCCGTAGGATGGCCATCGCAGCTCTATTTTCAAGAATATTTTGCGACATTTTTCCCTCTGGTTATTTGTGGCATCAAGACTTCTGGTCGATTGTTTTCGTGTTTGCGTCGTTCTGGGCGAGCGCTCTTTCGGATAGCTGGTGTAGCTGATCATTGATATCGTGAAGCTGCTCTGTTGCGGCCGCTTGCCAGAGAAGAAAGCCTACATCCATGCAGAAGTGCTCGCCATGCTTGGCATCCAATTCGTCGATCAGCTCAAGCTCTCGCATGAAGTCTGAGATCTCATTTTCCGAATACCCCCGAAGCCGCGAAAATGCAACGCAATCACCCGCCTCGTAGGCTGCCTCCTGTTCAGGGGTCCATTGAGTCCACGACGAAATTTTTCTGCCCTACGGACCCGGTCATAGACATGCACCCATTCGCGGAACTGATCGTCATTGCGATAGATCTGGGCTAAATCGGGCGTTAGGACGGCAAGATCAAGCGGTTTCAATACTTCGCCGTAAGTTGAAGGCTGGGGCATTCTGCCGGAACCATACTGCCGACCCATGCGTTGGTCCATGTCCCGTCGCAGCCCTTCTTTCGCTCTACCACCGCTGGAATATAGGCGTTGAAACGAAGGCAGCGGGAATGTGGTTCGGACAAGATATTGGGGCGGCCGGGGTAATCCCCCTTCAACCCGGAAATGGCTGAATACCAGTTATCTGAACACCCTGCGCATATCACTTGTTTCGCCACGATTGAGGCATTTCCTTATGCAATGTATGCTTTAAGTATAGCGTTTATATAAACGCCGTCAAGCCTTTTTCCTGGGCTTTTTTGCGGCCGCGACGAGGGCGCGAATGACCACTTCTTTGTTGGTTTTGCCGTAGTCGTCCGCCAGAAGGGTTTCAAGAGCGCGCCGGCCTTCCGCATCAAGGTCGACCACCAAACGTTTGCCGTTGCCATCACCGAGGCGCTCAAGATAGGCTTTCTGCCTGGGCGTTTGCGTGGTGTCGCGGCCGCGTTTGTTTTCTTTGTCGGTTTCCGTCATCTTTATTCCTTGATTTCTGTGCTGGTGGCTCCCAGGGCTTTCGCATGCGAAAGTCCTGGCGTCGTCCGATCCTGCTGTTGCGGTCACGCCTGCAGGCGAAGAATCAATGGCGCCCATTTGTCGCGGATTGCCGCTTTGCCGTTCTCGAAGGTCTGCCACGCCTCGCT
>VIKE01000048.1:0-8824 GCA_008080565.1 Rhodocyclaceae bacterium
CAAAGTAGAGACTGAGTGAACTCCCGACAATGCCGGAAGCGAAATAAATCAGCGCGAAGAGCCGATGGCCGTAGATGCGTTCGACGATCAGGCCCGCACTCACCAGGGCGGCCATGTTGATGACCAGGTGGAAGATGTTCCCGTGGATGAACATCGATGACACCAGACGCCAAAGCTGTCCGTTCTGGACAGCCGAGGTAGAGTTTGCGCCCCACTCGTAGAGCATGGGGATCGGCGAAGCAAGGATCTTCGCACCGGCGGCTAGCATGGCGATCCAGACAATCGCGTTGGCCACAACGAGGAATGACATGACCAAGGGCATCGGGGCAAGCTCCCTGACGCTCTCCATGAATTCCCGTACCTCACGGACCGGATTCCGAATGTCTATTTCCAAGAGATTGTCGCGGCGGAGCAAATGGCGTCCGATCGAATCAGCCAAATTGTCTTGGGCTGTAGCATCCAGCCCAGCAAGCGAGATGGTCGGACGGGAGGGATTGGCCCGGGTCAGGAAGTGCTTCTTGTCAGGTAAGCCGAGCTCTGGGGACATTTGAAAGACCAGGCAGGACTGGTCATGGATCGGCTGAATAGAAACGCCTCTAATGGAGCCCCAGGGTAGTTTCTTGTTCGGCCCAGACATCATGGGAGACTCGACGCCCTCGTCCGTCAGCTTGACCACCAGTTGCCCAGGGCGGAACTGACGAAGAAGGAAGTAATCTACCACGCCGATGATGGCCAGGAAGACTACAGCCATTGCTACGATACTGGTGGCGGTATGGGGCGCGCGCAACACCGCTATAGTGAAGCCGATCAGGGCAAACCCCCAAAGTAGCATGCGAGACTTATACGCCTCGCTTCGGTTGGACGAAATAAAGGATTCGACCCCAACTTGCATCGCTTGCGTTTTGCTATCCACGGAAACTCCTGATTGGCCCAATGATGTTGCCCTCCGGTGTCCGAGCGAAGACCCACCGGATAGACGGAGACATCATTTTCAGCGCCTGGATCTAGTCCGGCAATCGTGAAACGCCGCCAAAACTAGGGGTTTGGGTGGAGAAATGGATGCCGACCCGAGGTTGGCGGCGAAATGTTCACGCCATTTCGGGAAAATCAGGCTGCAATTCGCACCAGATTTGTCCGGAGTCGTGCGCCACGACGGTCGGCGATCAGATCGCGAACGGCCTTGCTATGAAAGGTCATCAGAACGGACCGCTGACGATCCGAAAGAGAAGGGTCGCTGCACATGGCCTCGATGAGTCTCGATTGAACCCATAATAACCGTTTGGACCGAGCATCCGCGCTGAGACCTTTCCCATCACCGGGCATCCTGGCTGTGATTTCCAAGGCATCCCGCCGTAGCTTATAGCAGAGGGAAAATTCCAGAGGATCCCGCAAGGACGCCTTGGTCGCGTCATTGGCCGTCGTCGCCACTGTGGAAGTCAGTTTTCGCAGGTACTGTCTCAGCATTAGTCTCGCCACCTTTACTCTGTTGGACGTGTGCCAGTGCAAGCCGGATAGCGGGGGCAACCCCAGAAAATCGATCCAGCCATGCTGCCGCGAGTGGCCGATCGTTTCACCATCTCGCTCCCGCAACGGGGGCAATTGGGTACCTCGTCGGGGTAGGAGGTGCTGTCCGCATTGGTCTGGGCAATAAGCCGCAGCATCAGATTTGCCGAAACCAGCTCTATGCTTTGCCCTTCAGCGAATTTCTTCGCATCCACAGTAAATTCCCCCGCGGTTACAACGAAACCACCCACGGCGCCCTCGGCCGCCATGACTCCGTACAGTTCCCTGACCGTAGCTACACCGACCCGGGTAGCTTTCCACTGTTTACACTGAACCAGATACTTATCCCTGCCGGACCATAACTCCAGATCGACGCCTCCATCCGGGCCATTGCCGCCACGCTGGACAACGCGGTAGCCCTTCCTGCGGAATACTTCTGCTGTCAGAACCTCAAAGTCTTGCCACGAAATGCCGCCCAGCGCCGTCTGGCTGGGGTGGTTCGCGACTTGGGAATGCAGCGCGCGCTGCCGACGGCGGCGAAAAAAAGAGATGCCGGCGCCAAGGACAAAGATGAAAGGCACCACGAACTGCAGAATTGTCGACAGCCCCATCAGTATCTGCTTGCCTACATTGTTGGCCAGATCCTGCGGGCCGGCGGCAGCAAGCGCCTGCGGCGGCGTCAGCGCCAGGAGGTGAAAGCCAAAATAGGCTGCGACGGCAATGATCAAGCCTGCCTGCCACGGGAGCAGGGAAGCAACGTCAAGCATGGCGTCGAAGATGCTGGCATTCCTACGAGACATGGTTTTCTCCCTCTTTGTCAGCCGATTTGTCGGCATGTAGTTTGTAAAAAACGGTGTTCTTGGTGTCCAGTAGATAGGGGGGCCACTGTTGGCACAGGGGCCGGCCAGCATCCTCATGGAGAAGAAAGCGGGCCGTACCGGAGCAGGCTATCAAGATGCCGGCAATGATCGGAATTGACCATTCGTTATGCCAAACGAAGGCATTGAAGCCGTCAATCTGCCAGGAACGGATATCGACAATGCTGCCGCTGAGGTGGTTGACCAAACCATAATCGACAGTTGCGGCGACCATTGCCGAAATGCCGGCGCGACTCCAGTTGCGATGCGCGAGGGAGGCGAAAACCCGAATACCTAGGAGGAACGATAAAAAGAGACCGAGGACACGAACAAGGAAGGGTATGGCCGCTCGCACCGTTTGCCCGGTAGGCGAAGGCTCTACTCCTGGCCAAGCCTTGCCGCTCAGTTTCATCGACATACGCGCGGCCGGCTCCAAAAGCCGACGTAGCTCTGCCTGTGCTTCTTCACGGACGTCCTTCTGGGACCCACTGGAGGCCGACTCCAAAGCGTTTTCGGACGAAACGGAAGAGACGGTTACTGTCGGGCGGAAATCCCATTGATAGGGAGACCGGGGATTTGCTGGAAATAGGAAAGTCAGCGTCTTCTGGCTGTGAGGAGGCACGGTGGCAGTGACTGGCCACGGACGATCGGACGAAACGTTGATCGAATTGGTCAGGTCCAAGACGACATCGAGCACAGCCGGTCCATCATTGACCGCGTAAAGCGCCGCCCCTCCGTCGAGTTCAATCCGTTCTATCCTGAGGGGATAGGTGGCGGCGCCGGTGAGGGAGTTGGTCAGCATCACCAATACAGCCAAAACCAGACGGACAGGAGAGAAGGAAGGGGGTGTCATAGAGGCATTCCCGTTAGAGGGGGCGAGGGCGGGCCCATATCTCGACGAATCGTTTCTCGAATACCTTTGAAACGAGCCAGGCGACATTTCCGGCCAGGACCATCCCGACGCACATACCGATCAACTGAGGACCGTTCTTGTGGTGAAGAACGGTCATCCATCCGCCGTCAGAGTTGACCATTTTGAATACCTTCTGCAGCAGCGGTAGATTCGCGGCCAGCAGGATGAAATAGGTCAGCCAGCAAGACGCGAAGAGCATGACTGCGACGAAGGTTTGGGTGAGTTTTCGGAGCATGGCGGGCCTACTCGACGACGTAACTGGGTTGGATGTTGCCAGTGATGCGCTCACTACCGATCATCATTGGCTGAATCCACTGCGGACGGCGAAGAGAGTGCATAGGTCCGTAGGGCTGGGCCCGGAAGTGGCCGCGACGAATGTGCGGACGAACACCGGCGGAGTGGTTGGTGTGCACACTGTCCAACTCGGACGGAAGGCTGGAAGGGCCGACAACAATGCGGTCATAGAGCCTTGCTGCCTGCCGTGCCGCCTTCTCGCGCTTGGCGGGCGACTTGAGGCCACAAATCCGTTTAGCCGCCTCCGAACCCTCCCGGACAGGCCGTTGCCGGGCGTCCTTGGTTCCGAGATAGACGAGGATTTTGGCCACGTGCTCGATTACCGGCTGGACGACGTGCGCATTGGGAAAGTCGGCGCGAGTCCGATATCGCTCGACCACCTGATGGACCAACTCCGAGAGTGGCATGTCCTCGTCGCTGATGGGCAGGCCCAGGTGGGTGAAGCAGTCGTCCATGACGCCGCTTTTATCGACCGGGCTGCCAAAGATGATGAGGTCGAACCCGCGGACCAGTGAATTGCCGTGCAGGGAAGGCGTGAGGCCGGCGAAAAGGTAGCAGCCCTCGACAGCATGCTCCCCGGAGGATGGATCAACCATCCTGGTAGGAAAGCGGCGATGTTCGCCGAATTCAATATAGATCTCGTCGAAGGGCGGGCGGAACCATTCGGCCGGGATGTCGTGCCCGAAATCAGTTTCATGAAGCATCGACTCCAGGGCATCGGTGGTCTGGAACGTGCGGATGCGGTTTTGGAAGACCATCAGGCGCAGTCCAATGTCGCAGAGAACGTCCATTCGGCCCTGGAACATAACCCGGGCCAGATCCGGGTACTGCTCGAACATGACCGTGGCAATATCGTGCCGGGTGGCTCCAGGGAGCAGTGCCTCGGCTACCACGGCCGGGGCAAATTCCTGAAGAAAGCGAGCCTCGAGTGCTATTGCATCGAACTGAGCTATTCGCTTGTGGTGTGGCAGAGACAGGATGCGGGGGTCATTGCAACCCTGACCTTTCTCGTAGGCTCGGCCGTAGGCCTCAGCAAACACCATGAATTTCCGCTGTTGAGCTGCGGATAGGGAGGCAAAGTATCGGGTATTTTCCATGGCTGGCTAATTTTCGGTGCCAACGTCATTGGCAGCAACGGGGAAATGCCGCTCAAGAGCGGGGGTTAGACGGAGTTTTGGACGCTTCGCAAGGTCTCGGTCACGAATAGCCAACTTCTTCCAGCCGACCAGGATGATGGAGCAAACAATTACCATGGAGCCGTTGTGAATGACGTACATCTCGTCCCGAAAGGCCTTGTTGGCCACGTCGACCAATCTTTCCTCATCGCCGGGAACAATGATTCGGGCCTTGGTAGACGGATCAGCGGGCAACATATCGCCCTCCTTCGTGCATGACGGTCTTGGCGGCCAGCATGGCAGCCAGATTCTCCTGGAGCATTCGGCGTGGAAAGCCTGTGACGTGCTCGATTTCCTTCATGCTCATTCCCCAGTAATCGCGGATGATTTCCCGCAGGTGATCCTTAATTGCTGCGTCGTTCATTCGTTGGGCGGCTCGGTTTCCTTCACCCACAGGCCGCCGTAGGCGCAGAACAAATCGGTAGCCCAAGGGGTGCGCTCCGCGCTTGCGCGGACTTCCCCCGCTGATGCCTTGCGGTAGCCATTGGCCTTGGCCTTGGCTTCCACTGCCGGGAAAGCGGGGTCGCTGGTATAGCTCCGATGGTTCTCGTCGTAACGGTGCATGTGGGATGACTCGTGTTGATGACAAGAAGGATTTTGCCGATTGGTATCGAGTAATTCTGAGAAACCTGAGTTTCGCAGGAGTGCACAGATGCCGTCCGCGATAGACCTGCTGGAAAAGAAAAAGGCCAGTGATCGCGCTGGCCTTTGTACTGCTCGAAGTTATTCTGGAAGTTTTCCCTGCAAGTCAGCAACGGACTGCGTAGCTAGGATAGGTGGGCTGTTCCACTTCCTCATCCGATTGAACATTCCTGCCAATCCCTCGGGCTTCTTGCTGGGAATATCCTTGCCGACGTAGAGGTAGCGACCGGCGGCGCGGACATCCGCCCGCTTCTTCTCCTGGTAGCGCCACGACTTTAGGTTCTCGATGTCGTTCTCCTGCGCACTGAGCTTGTCGAGGAAAGCCATCATCTCCCGGCAGGCCGCCGGCAAGGATTCAACCGTCAGGGCGCCAGACAACACCAGTTGAGCCGCATAGACCACGAGATGGGCGTCGACCGTCTTTTCGGGAACCGGCAACCCCAGGGTTAGGTATGCCGCAACGAGAAGCATGTAGGCGTGCAGATGTCCAACCGCCTTGCTCTTCCCGGGCGCCGGCGCCGAGACGGCATAGCGGTGGCGACTCCCTGGATACTCCCCTTCTGCGAGCATGAGGACAAAGCCAATCGAGGACGGCTTGTAGGGTGCAAGCCCGGGCGCGGCCAGCAGCGTCTGCTCGCCCAGCCATGTCAGGTTCCGAAGTTCGTCTTCGCGCTCGCTGATTAGGTCGGGATTGTCCTCGGTGTCACCCTCGTAGCGCAGGGGGAGGTATTCGTTGATGGCAGCATCGCAAAAACGATCGAACGCCGCCGGCTCCATCACCACCAGCAGGCGCTGTAACAGGGCATCCAGGCCGGGGGCGCTTGCAAATTCGCCTACGGCCGCCAGCCCCAAGTCCTTGATGCGTTCCCGGGTAAGCTTCTGAAGGGAATAGGCCGCTTCGGGCAGCGCGTCACGGGAGTCGGTGTACCCGACGTCGGCCGATTGGCGGATCGGAGCGGGAACAACCTCGGGCGGTAGCAGGTGGATTGGCGCGTCGGAAGGATTCAACCAGGTGCGGGCGCGAACATAGTCCTGCCCGGCTTCGGTGAAGCGAGCTCCAATCAGGATCGGTCCGCCATTCCCTTGCCCCCAGGTGACCCCTTCTAAGATATCCAGGAAGCGCGGGTCGGGCGTGTCGAACTTCTCGCTATTGAGAGATTGCGACCTGCGGATGTCGGCCGCTAGGTCGTAGCCATCACCGAGAGAGAGCATGAACACGGGGGCATCGCCCTCCTGGGCGGCCGACACCGGCTCGCTGGCCACGATCTCGCCGCAGAGCATCGTCCCGATGGCGTCGAAGATCGACGCGTCATCAATGCCGTAAATGCGAGGGATGATGCCTGCAAGGCTTCTATGATGGATGACGCGTCCCAAGCATTGCCCAGACGCGTCAAACAGCCAAACCGGCGCCGTCATATCGGGCCGAAGCCACGATTCCTTGGTGGCTTGGCCGAGCGGTTGCAGACTGTCGGGGTAGAGTTCATCCATCAGGAAGCGCAGTTCCAGCTCGCTATCATCCACCAGGGCAGCGTATTTCGGCTCCTCGCGCAGGCGGGCCACGCAGTCTTGCGGAAGCAACCCAAGCAGCGATTCCAGGCGACTCCACTGGAAGACCTGGCGATTGGCCAGGACAGCAAATTCATAACCAGGGATGTCGGCATCCAGGATTTGTGGCGTCTTGGGGTTCCAGCGGGGTTCCAGAAGCTGGTTCGCCTCGTCCATGACAAGGAACTTCCCCTGCACGCCCATCTGTGCGCTCAGGCGCTCGAAGTCTGCATCCGAAGTGATGGCATCGATGTCGAGTGTATCAAGATGCAGCTTGCTCGTCATCTCGTTGGCCACGGCGATATTCATGCCGTGCCGGCGGAAGGCCTGCCACGCAACGGAATGCACCAAGTCGGCGCGGGAGGGGCGCTTTCCGCCTTCGGGAGCTGGGATCGAAGCAACGGTGTTGGCCTGCAGATCGTGGAGGTTGCGGTAGCCGAGCAGACCTGAGAGCGTGTTCTGTGACTGCATGAGGCTCAGACTGCTTTGGGGCCAGAGCTTCTGCAGGGCGCGGGAAATTTTGGTGAGGTGACCTTGGTCCAGGTCGGATTGTGTAACCGGAATGCGCATAGTGCTTCTCCTTCAGTGGCGCGGGTACTGAACACGGGAGCTGGCTTGCCGTTGGTTGCGCCACCTTGGAAAAGGGTTATGCGTCCAAACGGGAAATGAACCACTAAGTCTCACGGCACGGCCTTTACCACTGCCAGCGGTCCGAGCGAGACAAGCCCGGCCTTGCATTAAAATGATAAACCAATAAGGGGGTGGCGAACTCAAGAAAGTTCAAGCGCAAGCTGCCGGTCGACGCCCCAGAGAGGATCGGCCAGTAGTGCCTTGGTAACCGCGGCCGCCCGAGGGTGGTCCAGAGTGAATCCGGCCTTCCCCTGGCGGCGATCGGCCCGTTCTGCCTCTGTCAGGTCGCAGATGGTCCCCATCTGGCTGCGCATCCAGTTTGCGTCGGCCGTGACGGCTGCGGCGGGATTGCCTCGGCGCAAGGACTGTATCCGTGCGCGCTGCTCGACGTCCGCTTGGACCTGGCCGAGGATATGAAAAGCTGAGTGTCGCAGCTTTCTGCATTCATCGATCGGCATTGCTGCGCGGTTTGATGGGATGCCAACGATGAACTGACGGGTTTGAAGAATCCCGGCAACCATGTCGATCAGAGCTTGGCCAGAAAGCCTTCCGCACTGGATGGGAACAATGACCTTGCATCCCTGCTCAATGAGGCTCCGGACACGATGCGACCATGCAGCCAGCAGACGCAAAGTCTCATCCTGGTCGCCAACCTTGTCCGGTGCAACAACATACAGATTCCCTGGAGTTTCCGTCATCAGGGCGAGGGAATCATAGCGTTGAAGGATGTCTGCCCAATCCATCTGCTCACCGCTCAGAAAGCTTGAAAATGCACCACTGTCGCAGAAGCACTTTCCTCCTCGATCAAGGTAGCGAGGGATTGTCAGAAACATTGCGGCCGAGGTTAGCTTGCCGGCCACAACGCCCACTGGAACACCGGCCTCGATTGCCCCGCGCAGGTCGGATTTACTGCTCATGCCAGAGCGAAAAACGGCGTCCAGCTGGATCATTTTAGGTTCCAAGAAAACGCGAAATTTCCCGGGTGACGTTGGCGACGTAGAAAGCCTGTCTCTACCAGTCGTTCCACATATCTAGCCCCATCTTCATTTCTTAAACGAGGTGTTGCCCCCATGTCGCGCAGTTTGCGCTCAACATAGTCCGCGCCGGACTCGCTATTGCGCAACTTGGAGAGGCCCCGTTCGTTTGCCACAGATCCATCTGGAGTAATCAGGAGGGTGCGCGGCTTGGATCGACCGCGGGGAGTTGCGTTAAATGCTTTGTAGATGGTGCCGATATGGCCACGAAAAGCCAGTTGCCCCTCACTC